>CAYOQF010000004.1:25165-225795 GCA_964406055.1 uncultured Syntrophorhabdaceae bacterium | reverse complement strand
CTTAGCAGATAAGGGAATGGAAAGAAACATTGTTATGGTGAATAACATACAAGGTGCAAGGAAAAGCCCTCTTTTTATCTCTCGCCCACTCTCCCGTGTCCCAAGGGATCGTTCGAGCCCGTTTTCATCTCTTCGTGGGTGCCCGCAGGGTCTGAAGGTTGATTGGCGAAAAAGGACAAGTCGTGAGCGGATGGTCGGCAGGGTTGCGTGTGTGCGAGGAGATGCGCGGCGCGGAATCGCCCTTTCGAGTCAGGGGTGGGCAACGGGAATCAGATCCAGAATGTGGGACGGCGGGATCAGGGGCTGACGCGGGCGATAACGGCCTTGAGGTAGGTCCCCTCGGTGAAAGGCGCCAATTGGGGGTGGTCGGGACCGTGGGTGAAGGTCTCAAGGATCTGGAGGGTCCGGTTCGTCTTGCCCGCCGCCTCGGAGAGGAGGTACCGGAACTCCTCCATGGTGAGGTGGGCCGAGCAGGAGCAGGAGAGGAGGATGCCGCCGGCTCTGAGCCTCCTCAAGGCCATCTCGTTGAGGGTCCGGTAGCCGGAAAGACCCTCCGCCTTCTTCCTCCGGTCCTTCACGAAGGCCGGCGGGTCGAGGACAACGGCGTCGAACTCTTCGCTGCCTGCCCTGAAGTAGGCCTTCACGTCTTTGGCGACGAAATCGCAGCAGGACAGGTCGAACCCGTTGAGGATGACGTTCTTCCGTGCCAGATCAAGGGCCGGTCCGGAGGAATCGACGTTCACGACCCTCCGTGCCCCGCCGGCCAGAGCGTAGACAGAGAACCCCCCTGTATAGGAGAAACAGTTGAGCACCGACTTGTCCCGGGCGTAGCGTCTGAACGCCGCCCTCTTATCCCTCTGGTCGAGGAAAAAGCCTGTCTTCTGCCCGCCCTTGATGTCCACGAGAAACTTGAGGCCGTGCTCCCGGATGGCGACGAGGTCGGGCACGGACCCGGAGAGGGGCCCTGCCGCAGGCGAGAGATCGTCATAGTGGCGCACCGCCACGTCCGAGCGCTCGTAGATACCCTCTGGTTTGCATACCTCTTCCAGGGCGGCCAGGATCTCCGTTTTCCAGCGTTCAATGCCCCGGGTGTGGAACTGGACGACCAGGTAGTCGCCGTACCTGTCCACGATGAGGCCCGGGAGGAGATCGTTCTCCCCATGGACGAGGCGATAGGCGTCCGTATCCTCTGCCGCAACGCACTGCTCCCTCAGGAGGGATGCCGCCTGTACTCTGCGGACGAAGAAGTCCCGGTCCACCTCCTCTGTGGGGTCATAGCCCCAGAGCCTAACCGATATCTGGCTGTAGGAGCTGAAGTACCCGGCCGCGAGAAAATCGCCCGACTGGCCCACGAGGCGCACCGGTTCCCCGGGGACAAGACCCTCCGGTACCTTGACGAGGGCGCGGGAGAAGACCCAGGGGTGACGTCCGAGGACAGGGCCGATACGGTTGGCGGCAATGACGAGGGTGACCATGGGACCTATATTCTAAACCGGCACGGGCAGGAATGATACAGGCAAATCATGGGTAAGCACCAAATCCCAAGCACCAAATCCTAACAAAGATGGTAATGCTTCGATACCACAAAGCGGTCGCCCCCTTTCCTTTCTACAAAGTGGGTGGAGACTTTGCGGGAGTGGCGGGGTCTCCGGCTGCACACCGTCGAGAGGCAAGGAAGCTCGGTCTTCTGCGTCAAGCAGAAGTTCCGCAGCCGAGCGCGAGCGAAGGGCACCGCTGGAGTGGACTACGCGTGTGTGCGAGGTGATTCCGATGCTCCCGTAAAACAACTATTCCGGACGAGAGTCAAGAGGTCAACGGTGAAGGTGAGGGCAACAACCTGACGGATATGAACTTGGGATGCGGAACGGGGTTTGCGCTACATCCCCAGGTACGCCCTGCGGACTTCTTCCGAATCGAGGAGTTCCCGGGCCGTGCCGGACTGGACGATTCTGCCGCTCTGGATCACGTAGCCCCGGTGGGCGATCTCGAGGGCCTCCTGAACCATCTGCTCCACGAGGAGGACCGTGGTGCCTGCCCGGTTGACGGCGGTGATGGTCTCCATCATCTTGTCCACCATGCTGGGCATGAGGCCGAGCGACATCTCGTCCAGCATGAGCAGCCTGGGTCTGGACATGAGACCCCGTGCAATGGCGAGCATCTGCTGTTCTCCGCCGCTCAAGGTCTCGGCGGTCTGTCTGGCCCGCGCCCTGAGGACCGGGAAGATCTGGAGGAGTTCATCGACCCGGCGGCTGATCTCGGCCTGCACCTTCTCCGTGTAGGCGCCGAGGGCGAGGTTCTTTTCCACCGACAGTTTGGCGAAGAGGCGCCGGCCCTCGGGGACGTAACTGATCCCCAGTTTCAGGGTCTGATGCGCCTCGAGGCGGGAGATATCCTTTCCCTCAAAGTGGATACTCCCTTTGAGGGGATGGGCAAGGCCGCAGATGGTGCGCATGGTGGTCGTCTTGCCGGCGCCGTTGGCGCCCACGATGGCAACCAGTTCGCCGGGCATTACCTCCAGCGAGATGCCGTGTACCACGGGGATGCCGTCATAGCCCGCATGGAGATGGGCCACCTTCAGGATGGGATCAGCCACGGGGTCCCTCCTCCCTGGACTTGTAGCGCTGGCTGTACTTGGCCCCGAGGTAGGCCTCGATCACCCGCTGGTCGTTCACGATGGATCCGGGGACATCTTCCGCGATCTTTACCCCGCCGTCCAGTACCACCACCTTGTCGGCGATGGGCATGATGCCTTCCATGACGTGCTCCACGATCATCATGGTGGTGCCGTTCTCCTTGAGTCGGCGCAGCACCTCGACCGACGTTTTGACCTCCGTGGAGGTGAGGCCGGCCATGACCTCGTCGAGCATGAGCAGCTTGGGTTGCGTGGCCAGGGCGCGGGCCATTTCAAGCCTTTTCTTCCCCCCGATTGAGAGTTCTCCGGCCATCTTGCCCTGAAAGTGGCTGAGGTTACAAAGGCGGACGCACTCTGTCGCCTTCTCGACGGCCTCGCGGTTGTCCCGGCAGTTGAGGAAGGCGCCGACCAGGACATTGTCGAAGACCGTCATGTCCTTGAGGGGGCGGACCACCTGAAAGGTACGCACCGCACCCCTCCGTGCGATCTCGTACGGGGTGAGGCCCGTGATATCCCTGCCGTCGAAGAAGATCCGGCCGCTCGTGGGCTTGTAAAGGCCGGAGATGCAGTTGAAGAGGGTCGTCTTGCCGGCGCCGTTGGGGCCGATGAGCCCCACGATCGTCCCGGCCTCCACGGTAAAACTCACGCGATCGCTCGCCACCAGCTCACCGAATTTCATGGTCACTTCGCGCACATCAAGGAGTGCCATGGGGCGTGCCTCCTTTTGTAGCGCTCCTTCTCTTCAGGAACTGCTTGCGCACGAAGTTGATGATGCCGATCATGCCCGCCGGTTGCTTGACCACCATGATGATGATGAGGAGGCCGAAGATGATCAGGTCCACCCCGCCGCCGAGACCTCCCCAGAAGGCCCGGGTGTACTCCTGCAGAGGGATGAGGACCGCCGCGCCCAGAAGGGGCCCGATCAGGGTGCCTGATCCGCCCAGAATGGTGACGAGGACGAACTTCATGGACATATCAAGGGACATGACCATAGGCGGATCGACGCGAAGGTTGTACTGGACGAAGAAGGCCCCGCAGAGGGCGGCCATGGCGGCCGAGAGGGCCATGGCGGTCAGCTTGACCGACGTGCTGTTGACGCCCAGAGATTCGGCCGTTTCCTGGCCTTCCCGGACGGCCCGCATGTAGTATCCGAACCGGTGGCCTTCCAGCCACCGGACCACGCCGAAGATGAGGATGAAGATCACCAGGGCCCCGTAGTAGTAGCCGGTTTTCGTATTGTGCCACATGAGGTTTGCCACCCCTTCCTTGATCAGGGGATAGTCGAGTCCCAGGGCTCCCCCGATCCAATCCCAGACCAGGAAAACGCGGTTGAAGATCTCGACGATGGCGAAGGTGGCGATGGCAAAATAGTGACCACTCAGCTTGAAGCAGGGGTAACTGATGATCACCGCTACGACTGCCGCAACGATCATACCGACGACAATCCCGGGCCACGGTGCCCCATGGTAGGTGACGACGGCCATGCCCGCTCCGTAGGCACCGATGCCGAAGAAGACGGAGTGACCGAAGGATACCTGTCCGCAGTAGCCCCCCACAATGTTCCAGGCCTGGGCCATGGCGGCAAAGAGGAGGATCAGGATCATGACGTGCATGCGGTGGGAGTTGGCGGCGACGGCCGGTACGAGGGGCAGTACCGCGAGGATGGCGAGGAAAACGAGCCAGGTAATATCTCTTCCCCTCAGGGTGTTCGGCCGTGCGTTCCCTACCATCCGAATATCCCCTTGGGTCTCAGGAACACGACCGCCAGGTAGAGACCGAAAACGGCCACGTACTTGAAGACCGGCGCGATGTAGAAGCCCGCGAGGGCCTCCACGACCCCCACGAGGAGTCCGGCGAGGAGGGCGCCGGGTATGCTCCCGAAGCCGCCCATGGCCACGCAGACAAAGGCGATGAGTCCGAACATGGAGCCCACTTCGGGATGGACGGCCAGATATGTGGGCATAATGCCCCCGGCCAGGCCGACACAGGCCCCTCCGATGCCGAAGACGAGGACATAGATGCGCTCGGTGTTGATGCCCATGAGTTCGGCGGCCTCCCGGTCCATGGCCGTGGCCTGGATGGCCCAGCCGAACCGGGTGGAGTTGATGAGGGCATAGACGAGTCCCACCACCACGAGGGCGAGCATCCCTGCCGCCAACTGGGGTACGGGGAAGATCAGGCCGCCCGCCTGGAGGGTCTTATCGCTGAGCAGGGTGCCGGAGAGGATGCGGAAATTGGGCGTGAAGCGGTTCATGCAGATGTTCTTGAGAAACATGGCGAGGCCGAAGGTGGCGAGCAGGGCTACCAGGCCCGGCCTTCCGATGGTGAAACGAATGATGAGCTTGTAGGTCAGGGCCCCCACGAGGAAGATGAAGGCGCCGGCCGCAATGACCGAGACGAGAGGGTCTACCTTGGCGAGAAAGCCGAGCCAGTAGCTCACGTACATGGCGATCATCAGGTATTCGCCGTGGGCGAAGTTGATGACGTCCATAACGCCCCATATCAGGACCAGTCCCGCAGCCACCAGGGCGTAGACCATGCCGCTCAGCATGCCGTCGATCAGGACTTGGATAAGGGTCTCCATGAATCTCCGCGGTGTTGAAGGACCTATCCTTCCGGGGACCGGTGTTCCGATCCCCGGAAGGGGTCAGGTTAGGTGCTTATCTCTGGTTCCAGGGCTTCATGGGGAAGACGATGGGAGTATCGGACATCTCTTCCGGGTAGATCCTCTTGTACTGGCCGCCTTGGAGCTGGGTGACGATACTGTGGGCCTTGATGTTCTGGCCGCCCTTGACGAAGGCTACCTTGCCGCCCAGGGAGAGAGGGGAATCCCAGGTGTTGGCATGGAGTGTCTTGGCAACCTTCTCGGGGTCCAGATTACCCGCCTTTTCGATGGCCTGGGCGAGGACCAGCATGGCCACCGCTTCCTGGATGCTGTCGCCGTCGAAAGGCACGCCCCCGGTCTTGGTCTTGAAAATCTTCTCTACCGCGGCCACGGCAGGCATGAGGCCGGCGAACTGGGGTGAGTAGGCGGTGGAGCCCATGAAGAAGTCGGCGTCAGGTCCGAGCTGTTTTGCGATCACCGGATCCTGGTAGCCGGAGCAGTAGTTGATCGCGATCTTGGGGAGCCAGGCCATCTGCTTCATGGTCCGGACCATGAGGGAGTAGTCGGCGCCGAGCACTGCCCCGAAGAGGGCGTCGGGATTGTTTCTCTTCAAGGTCTGGATTTCGCTGTTCAGGTTGGTCGCGCCGGGGCTGAAAGGCACATCCGCCACAACCTTGAACCCGCCCGCCGCCGCGGCCTTCTTGGCCTCCTCGGCGGCATGCTTGCCGAATTCGCTGTTTTCGTAGATGATGCCGAGGGTCTTGATGTTGGTCTTCTTCTTTGCGTTGAGCCACTTCAGCACGTCCACGAACTCGATGGACTCGGTCTCGTCGGTGGGGGCCATCCGGAAGAAGAAGTTCATGTCCCGCTGGGTAAGGGCTGCCGAACTGGATGCGCCGCACATGAAGATCTTTTTCATCCTCTCGGCCACCAGGCTCGCAGGTTTGCTGACAGAGCTGTTGTAGGAGCCGATGACGGCCCAGACGCCTTCCTGGTTGAAGAGACGCTCGGCCTCGGACTTCCCCACGTCGGGTTTGCCCTGGCTGTCCGCATGGACAAGGACGATCTTGTGGCCGCCCAGGATGCCTTCCTGATTGGCAAGGGGCACCTTGATGTCAGGGTGTTTGTTGTTGATGATCTCCACGGCCGTCTGCACCGCCGCCTGGCAGCGCTGTCCCGCTGTGGCGACCGGGCCGGTGAGGGGAAAGATGGTGCCGATCTTGATGATCTTCTCGGCCGCCAGAACCGATCCTGCTCCGGGACCGAGGGCCGCGAGCAGACACACGAGGGCCATAAGTACCAGCAGACTCTTTAACCGGGGTAAACGGTGCGACATGGGGTTACCTCCTTCTCAGGGTTGGTTGAAGTGGATCCGGCGTCTCCGGACGGGACAGCCGCCGGACAAAAAAGACCCTCAAGTTTTATCAGGATACGAAAGACAGGTCAAGCACAATCCGTAATGGTTACACCGACTATGGAAGGCCCGGCACGTCCACCCTTTCCCCCTTCCTGCTCTCAGCCCCCCGGCACGGATGTCGGTCTCAAGGCTTGTTGATTGGCTGACCGGCTGATTCGTTGCCCGGTCGGAAGAGGCGATCACCGGATTCGGAGGCGGGTGGGCGTCGTTGTTCTCCCATGACCCCGAGGCCGATGCCGACAAGGAGGAGCACGAAACCGGCGAGCTGGAGAGGGGCGAAGGCTTCGCCGAAGATAAGGTAGGCGAGAATGGCGGAGCCGATCGGTTCTCCCAGGATCGAGAGGACCACGAAGGTGGCCGACAGGTGGGCCAGGGCCCAGTTGAAGGCGCTGTGACCGAGCAGTTGAGGGCCCAGGGCGATGAGGATCACCCAGAGGTACATCCGGCCTGAGTAACCGCCCATGGGCTGCCGGGCGACCATGACGAGGACCAGGAGGAAAACCATCGCCGAGCCGTAGACGAGCCAGATGTAGGTGAGGTTCGACAAAGTCTGCCGCAACGAGCGCCCCACGAGGAAATAGCCCGCGCCGGTTACCCCTCCGGCCAGGGCCAGAAAATTCCCCGGCAGGGCGGTGTCGGCCTTCCCGGCGGGCGCGATCAGGCGGTCCCAGTTGAAGTGCACCATCACCGGGCCTGCCGGGTCAAGGGTGATGACCCCGCCCTCAGTGAAGGTGACGAGAAGGGCGCCTGCGAGGGCCGATCCGAGGCCCAGGAGGGTGGAGCGGGAGAGGTGCTCGCCGAGCAGGAAGGAGCCGATGAGGGCGACCCAGAGGGGATAGGTACAGACGAGGGCGGTGGACGAGGCGACGGAGGTGTAGGCCAGCGAGGCGATCCAGCAGGCGAGGTGGGCGGCCAGGAACAAGCCGCTCGCCAAGGCCCACAGAACGCTGCGGCGGTTCAGGGAACGCAGTTCGGCACCTTTCCTTGCCCACGCTACAGGCGTGAGCACCAGCATGGTGATCGTCATCCGCCACGCGGCGATCACGAGGGAGGGCGCGTCTTCCCCCTGGGCGAGGCGTACGAGGATGGACGAATTGGCCACCATCACCACGCCGGCCAGGAGCACGAGATAGGGGAGCACACGGTTATGGTTCAAAAGGGCCCTTCCGGAGAGGGTTCGTGAGGCAACCGGTCATAGGCATCTTGCCGGATGAGTGCACCCTGAAACTATATACTCCGGGACTCACATACCTCAAGGAAGATTCTCCCGGCCCGAAGGCCGTGCCACGGTAGCCTGCAGGTCGTAGCCGGATATATCCCGGAGGGACAAAAAGAAAAGGCAGGGCAAAGGGCCCTGCCTTTTTGTCGACGCAAGAGATGCTGCTATGTGCCCATCCTTCCCCTGATCCCTGTCAAACCAACGAGGCCGAGGCCGAGAAGGAACATGGTGGCAGGTTCCGGGACGGTTGCGGGTCCTGTGGGCGCCCCCTTGGCGAAGTCCTCCACGTACGCGGTGAAATCGAAACGGATCACCCAGGTATGGGGGATGTCCTCCTCATAAGGCCCGAATGAGATCGCGCCGCTTTCGGAGATCCGGGGACCCGAGTTACCGGGATAGGTGAACTCAGGCATCCTGCTTTGAAAACCAGCCACTGAGGGGTCGTAATCGGAGTAAAGAAAAACCTTCGGATGGGTGCCGTCGCCGTTGATGAAATTGTAGATCTCCGTCTGCAGGCGGAACGCCATCTTGTCGTCCGCCGTATCGGTCTGGCCGTTGAAGTGGTACGCGAAGGTCACGGCGGGGAGGGTGTCGATATCGGAACCGTACCAGCTACCGCCGAAAGAGTATTCCGACGGGACACCGGGAGGCTCGCCCCATGTGACCGCCCACCACGCTGTTAAGTCGCATACTTGGAGATGAGGACCAAAAAGGTAGGAATCCCGACAGGGCTGCCGTTTCGCGCACGGCCGGGAGCCGTCCTTTTTCGGGAAGAGAAGCCCGATAACTCATTTTGGAGGTCTGATGGAACCATGTTAGCGGGAATTATGGTCATCGGAGGCCCTTTGACGCTGATCGGGGCCATGTGTAAAATGTTTTTACAGATCTGATCGGGAAGGTCCTTGCGGACGTTGACAGGATACCCCTTTTCGTATACAGTTAGACAAATGACCAGGATCGGAATCCTCTCCGATACCCACCTCGACAGGGTCACGGAAACTTTCAAAGAGACCGTGCGCAGGGAGTTTCAGGATGTGGATCTGATCGTCCACGCGGGCGACATGACCTCCCGGGCCATCCATGACTATCTCTCGAACTGGAGGCTCCTCGCGGTACGGGGCAACATGGACGACTACGACCTGAGCCTGTCCCTCCCCGAGCAGAGGATCGAGGAGGTGGAGGGCAGGAAGGTGGCGATCGTCCACGGCTGGGGGTCGCCTGTGGGTCTGCCGGAACTGATCCTGCAACGGTTCAGGGATGCGGACCTCATCATCTTCGGCCACACCCACGAGCCTCTGGCCCGGTGGCGGGGCTCAACCCTCCTTTTCAACCCTGGATCGTACCGGGGCTACCCGGGAAGAAAAGGTACCATCGGGATCATCGAGCTCGGTGATCGGGTGACCTTTTCGCACAGGGACGTGGCCTGATGGAGCCCGTCTCCCTGGTATTCCTCTGGCACATGCACCAGCCTTACTACAAGAATCTGTCCACCGGAGAGTACCTCCTCCCGTGGGTGCTCCTGCACGGGACCAAGGACTACCTCGACATGGCCCTGATACTGGAGGAGTTCCCCGGGCTGAAACAGAACTTCAACGTGGTGCCGAGTCTTCTCCTCCAGCTTTTCGACTACCTGGAAGGAGACGCACGAGACGTCTACCTGGGGGTCTTCCGCAAGAAGCCCAGGGAACTGACGGCGGAGGACAAGGTTTTCATGCTCACCAATTTTTTCAACGCCAACTGGGAGAACATGATCCGTCCTTTCCCCCGGTACTACGAGCTGCTCAAAAAAAGGGGCTTCTACTACCCGAAGGAAGCGGTGGGCACCATCAAGGATTACTTTTCCGACGACGAGTTGCGGGACATCCAGGTCCTCTTTTTCCTCGCCTGGATAGATCCCGTTTTTTACCGGCGCTATGACGAGTTGAAGGCCCTGAGGACAAAGGGCATGTTTTTCAGCGAAGAGGACAAGGTGGTGGTGGAGCGCATCCAGGGAAAGATTCTGGACGGTATTGTGCCCCTCTACGGCGAGCTTGCCCGGAACGGCACCATCGAGCTCTCCACCTCGCCTTTCTATCACCCCATCGTTCCCCTCTTGGTTGACTCGGACGTGGCCAGGGAGGCGATGCCGGGCTGCGGTCTGCCCAAGCGCCCTTTCCGGCGTCCGGAAGACGGCTTGACCCAGATCCGAAGGGGCAAGGAACTCTTTGCGAGGGTCTTCGGGTATGAGCCAGGGGGTATGTGGCCCCCTGAAGGTTCGGTCAGCGACGGCGCCCTGGAGCTTTACCTGAAAGAGGGCGTCGGATGGCTCGTGACGGACGAGGATATCCTTTTCCGGAGCCTGCGCATCGAACCGAGGGCGGGAGGAGACGGCCGTCTTCCCTTCCCGGAACAGCTTTACAGGCCCTTTCGGTTTGAGCGGGAGGGAAGGGGTATCAACCTCCTCTTCCGGGACAAGCAGCTCTCGGACCTCATCTCCTTCCACTATTCGAAGGCTGACCCGAAAGAGGCGGCAACCGACCTGGTGAGGAGGATCAAGGGGGCCGGAGAGTCGGTCCGGGGAAAAGTGACGAAACCGGTGGTGACCATCGCCATGGACGGGGAGAATGCCTGGGAACACTACCGCAACGACGGGTGGGACTTCCTCCGCTTCTTTTACGACGCCCTCCTCAGGGAACCGCAAATCCGGACCACCACCGTTTCAGAATACCTCGCAGGAGGGGAACCGCCGGCGCCCCTCTATCATATCTTTGCGGGTTCCTGGATCGACCACAACTTCTCCATCTGGATCGGTCACCCTGAGGACAACCAGGGATGGACCCTCCTCGGAGAGGCACGGGAACTCCTGGAGCAGGAGGACCCGGGGCGAAGCAACGAGAAGGCCTGGGAGTCGATCTATATCGCCGAGGGCAGCGACTGGTTCTGGTGGTACGGAGACGAGCATACCTCGGAGAACGACGAGATCTTCGACCTTCTTTTCCGGGAGAACCTGGCCAACGTGTACCGCTTCCTGGGAAAGCGCCCCCCCGACCACCTGAGCATCCCCGTCATCATCGAGGACCGGGAAGTCCGCCCGGCCCGGGAACCTGCCAACTTCCTCCAACCCGTTATCGACGGCAGGGTAACGAACTACTTCGAATGGCTCGGGGCGGGGTTTATCGAGGGCAAGGGGCACGGTGTGGCCATGCACGAATCCCTCTCCGTCATCAGGGGCCTCCACTATGGTTTCGATCAGGAGCGTCTCTTCCTCCGGGTGGACCTGGACAAGACATTCATTTCCGGTGTGACGGGCCTCTCCTTCGAGGCGAGCCTCACAGGGCGCAGGGAGATAAAGGTGATCTGCGAGGCCGGTGGGGCGGGATGCGAGACCCTGGTGGAGCTGGAGGACGGGAGTCGCCGGGCTTCAGAGAAACAGGCCCTCGCCGCTTTCGCCGAGACCTTTGAAATGGGTGTGCCCTTCGCCGCGGTGGACGGCAGACCGGGAGAAAAGGTGCAGGTATGGGTGGTGGTCAAAACGCAGGGCATGGAGCTCGACAGGATCCCCAAGAAGGGGTATTTGTCCCTCTCCGTCCCAAAGGAAACCTTCGAGATGGAGATGTGGTACGTTTAGACGCATAGGGTCCCTGCCTTTTGGCCGATAAGGTATGTAAAAGAATGGCATTTTTCTTGACATGGGGCCGGGGATTTATATAATTAAGGGAAAACGGGGAAAACCTTGATTTATTGGGCTTTTATGCGGATTCAATGGAATGCGGCGATGGCGGTAGCCCGCCTGCCCTTGGCGGGGGTGCACAGGGGATGAAGCGGTTTCATGAACTCGTGCTGGGGGCGGTGAGGGAAGGGTACTCGGACCTTCATATCACAGGAGGGCAGCCCATCGTCATACGGCGGCACGGGGCTATCCATTTTGACACCAGAGTGGTGTACACCCACGAGGATGTGGACAGTCTGGTGAGGAAGATGCTGAACGACAAACAGCTCAACCAGCTGAGGTCCCGCCTCTCGGTGGATCTTGCCATGTCCGTGGCGAACGTGCGGATCAGGGTGAACGTCTTCAACACCATCAGGGGGCTGAGCATTGCGGTGCGGCTCCTCTCGGGGAGTGCGCCCACCATCGGCAAGCTGAACCTCCACCCGTCCCTCCAGGAAATATGCCGCCTCAAGTCGGGCCTCGTCCTCCTCTGCGGGGCCACAGGGTGCGGGAAGTCGACCACCATCGCGGCCATCGTCAACGAGATCAACCTCTCCAGGTCAGCCCACATCATCACCCTCGAGGACCCCATAGAATACCGGTTCCCCTGCGTGAAGGCCTTCATCGAGCAGCGCGAACTGGGTCCCCATGTACCTTCCTTCCAACAGGGCCTGATCGACGTGCTGAGAGAGAACCCGGACGTGATCGTGGTAGGGGAACTGCGTGAGGCAGAGACGATCCGGCTCACCCTCAATGCGGCGGAGGCCGGCCACCTGGTAATCGCCACGCTCCATGCCACCAACGCCGAGGATGCGGTGTACCGGCTCATCAACTCAGCCCCTCTCGAGGTCCAGGAGCAGATACGGTTCCAGCTAGCCTCCACCGTTTCCTGGATCATCATCCAGCAGCTTTTCTATCTCGACCGGGTGAAATTCAGGGTGCCCCTTCTCTCCATCCTCAGGGGTGTTCAGTCCATAAAGGGGATCATCAGGGAGAACAAGCTACCCCAATTGGAAAACGCCCTCCACACGGGAAAGCACGATGGCATGTTCACCATGGAGCGGTATATGACCGAGTACCTCTCCACGCGGGATTCCTTCATCCATCCTTCCCAGGTCTTCAGGCCTTCCCCGGAAGACGTGCTGGAGGCGGTGTATGTGTCGCCGCTCCTCGCCGAGGCGCCGGCCGTCCCGAAACGGGGGGTGCCGCCCAGGGCGGGCGCTGCCCCGGCCGATTCCGTCAGGAGGGCAGAAGAGCGGGAAGTGGTGGAGGTGGTGACCCCCGAGGATGGAATGGATCAGCATTACGTGATTTACGAGGAGGCCAACCTCGAAGAGCTTATAGCCCAGATCGGCAAGCCCAAGTGACGGGCCGGGAATGGTCAAGGACAGGATCGTGGAGAGAAGACGATTCACTCCGGAAGAAAAGGTGGCCATTCTTATGGAAGGGCTCAGGGATGGGAAGAGCCCGGCAGATATCGCCGCCCGTCACCACATCAGCCCTCAGTTGTATTACCGGTGGCGCCGCCGTTTTCTCACGGCAGGGGCCCTCGGTTTTGCGCCCGGGACGCCAGAGAAGGATGCCTGGTCGGGAAGGAGGCGGCACGACCGGATAGATGCCTCGGTGCCCACCCGCATCGAACTGCTGGCCACAGAGAAAGAACAGACGGTGCTCAACCTCTTTACCCGAAATATCTCGGCCGGCGGGGCCTACTTTCATACGTCCCAGGTGCTGCCGGAAAGCACCAGGGTGCAACTGGATATCATCCTGCCCCTCCGGAAGATCAATTCCAGGGCGGGCAGCGAACACGTGCTGGTCAAGGTGAACGGAACGGTCCGCCGCTCCGGGGAAGAAGGGATGGCTATCGAGTTTGAGGAAGACTACAAGGTGTACCGCTTAAGAAAATAATCAGGGGGTTCCCTTGGCGCGTACCGACGAGATCTCATCAACGGAAAGACTTCTCGATCTTATCAAGAAGGGCAAAAGCGAGCCCCCGCCCGCCCCTTCCCCCGAGCAGACGGGAACCGTGAGGAAAGGTTCGGGTTCTGTGGTAGCCATGCACAAGTCGGTGACCGTGGGGGTCGACATGGGTCACGATGCCCTGCGCATGGTGAAGACGAGCGGTTCCCACGAAGGGAAGAGGAGGCTCCTTGACTATGCGGTGATCCCCTACAGACCGGACGAGAGACCGGGAAAGGAGGGGTTCGTCGATTTTCTGAGGGACGAACTGACCGCCTTCTGCGGTCCGGCGAAGAAAGTCCAGCTCTGGGCCATCATGTCGGCGGCCAGGGTGGACGTGCGGAACATCTTCATACCCAAGGTGCCGAAGAAAGAGATCGAGAATGCGGTGTACTGGACCGTCAAGAAGGAGGCGTCTTTCGACGAGCGGGAAAACGCCTTCGACTTCGAGGTGCAAGGGGAAGTGGTGGACCAGGGCATCCCCCGGTACTCGGTCATGGCCTATATCGCCCCTCTCGAAGAGATCGACGATCTGCGACGGTTGTTTTCCGGGGCCGGTTTCACCCTTGCCGGCGTCACGATCACCCCTTTTGCCATGCAGAATATCTTCCGAACCCGGTGGTTCGATCCGGGCCCCTCTACCCTGGCGAGCCTGTTCATAGGCAACGATTTCTCGAGGATCGATATCTATTCGAAGGGTTCCCTCGTGATGACCAGGGGCATCAAGGCGGGAGCCAACAGCATGGTCGAATCGTTCATGGAGGAGTTCGGCGGCCGCGTGTGGGTCCAGCCTTCCCTTCCCTCCCATGGGCCGAAGATGGGTTCCGAGGAGGCGAGGAGGGTCCTCCAGGCCTTGAGTGAGGATTCGCCGCCCCTGTCGGACAAAGATCCGGGCTTCGGTCTCACCAGGGAAGAGGTGTTTCAGATGATCGTTCCGGCCGTGGACCGGCTCAGCCGTCAGACCGAGCGGACCTTCGAATACTATTCCCTCAATCACGGGAATGATGCGGTCCAGAAGGTCTACATGTCCGGGGTCCTGAACGTGTACAAGCCCCTTCTTGACCATGTGGGAGGGCAACTGGGCGTGGAGACCGAGGTGTGGGATCCCCTCTCTCTCCAGCTCGATCAGACGAAGGCCCCTCTCGCGCCCCTCAATCTCTCGGAGCGGGCCGCCTTCGTGCCGGCCCTCGGCGCGGCCCTTTCGGACAACAGCTACACGCCCAATCTCTTGTTTACTTACAGGGACAAGGAGAAGATGGTCAGATCGACCAGGATCAACCGGGTCGTGTTTCTGGTCTTTCTCGCCCTCGTTTTCCTGTGCGGAAGTATTTTCTCCTATCAGCTCTTCTCGGTCAGCCAGAGGAAGGCGGCCCTCGCCAAACTGGAACAGCAGTTGGCCGACTTCAGCCCCAGGGCCGATCGCAACGTGATTATGCAGATGATCGCCAAGGGCAAGGAGCGGCAGGCCACCTTCAGGGCCGCCCGGGGCAGGTATCTCGGCGTGTCGGTGATAAGTGAGCTTTCTTCCCTGACCCCTGCCAGCGTCCGCCTCACCAACCTGCGCATGAATTTCGGCAGCTTTGTGACCGCAAAGGCCCCGGAGGCGGGGAAAGAGCCGGCCAAGGTGGCAGCGACGACCGGTGAAAGGACGGAGACGATCATCCTCGAGGGTTTCATCGAGGGAGAGCGGGGCGGTCTCGAGGCGGCCCTGACCGCCTTTACCCTGAAACTGGAAGCCTCCCCCATGTTCCGGCAGGTGAATATTCAGCGGAGTGTGGTGGAGAAACTGAGGAAAGATGATGTGCTCTTCTTCATCATCGATATGAAGATAGGATAGGGTGACCCCATGGAACAGAGAAACGGCTCGCTGATGCCGAAACACAGTGTTACCTATCTGGCGATCTGCCTCGCGGGGGTCCTCATCTTTGTCTTTGTGGGGATCGTGCCGACCCAAAGGTCCGTATCGGTATTGGACCAGAAAATAGAGGGAGTAAAAATCAGGATCGAGGAACAGAAAAACCTGGGCCCCCTCTACCAGACCATGTCAAAGCAGTTTGAAAAGAAGAGCCCCGAGGGATTATCGATTCCTGCCCCTGTCAGGCTGCCCGTATCGGACATAGACAAGGTGCCCGGCATGGTGAAGGACATAGCCGGTAAGAGCGGGGCTGATGTGGTCTCTGTGGCCCCCGACCTGAAGGCGGTGACCGGGGACTCGAAGGCCCTGCCGCTCAACGTGGTGGTGAGGGGTGAGTATCAAGGCCTTCGAAGGTTTCTCCTTGGGGTCGCCCAGATGGCCTATCTCGAACATGTTGAGGACATCCAGATCCAGCCCGGAGGGGAAAGACTCGAACTGCGGCTGAGATTCTGGATTGCCCTGAGTTGAAAGGGGTTGCCATGAAGAAACTTGAGACTCGCCAGATAATAATCCTCGCAGTCATGGGAGTGGTGGTGCTCTACGGTGTCTACACCCTCTTCGGCACTTCCCGGCAAAAAGGGGGCGTGGAGACTGTGGCGGAGCGGGCGGGGGAACTGAAGACCTTCGTGAGCACCGTTGCCATGAGCGCAGGCAAAGACCTTCCGAGCGCAACAGATACCTACATCGCCGATAAGGCTAAAGGGGAATGGCAGAAGAACATCTTCGTGGACGCGAAGTCTCACAGGGACTGGCTCAGGAGCAAGGAGCCCGTCAAGGCGGAGGGCCAACAGGTGAAGAAGGCGGCCTTCACGTACACGGGTTTCATCGACAGCAGCACCAGAAGGGTGGCCATCATCAATGGTGTTGAGTACACGGTGGGCGAATCGCTGGATGTGGAAGGTTACGTGTTGAAGAGTGTGTCTCCTTCGAAGGCGGTGATTCAGCACAAGAGAGACAAGACGCAGATCGAAATACCATTCCAGGAATGAGGAGGTGAGGCTTGATGCACACCAGAGATAAAAAGACGTGGGTTCTGACCTGTATGCTCGCGGCGATCGTCTTGGTCGCGGGATGCAGCAACGACAAGACGGTGAAGAAGGACCCCTTTTTTGAAAAGTGGGAGACCCTCGCGGAGAAGTCCCAGGGTTTTTCGCCGCCTCCCTCACCCAGGGACAGGGTGATCAGCATCCAGGAGGTCACTGCGGGAGGGGAGACGCGGATCGAGGAGGAAGAGAAGAGCGCGCCGCCCAAGCCCCTGCCGAAGAATCCGGTGACGCTCCGCATGCGCCAGGCCGACATCAAATCGGTTCTGCGGGCCCTTGCCCGAAGCGCGGGTATCAACATCCTCATCAAGAATGAAGTACAGGAAGAGGTGACCGTGGATTTCGTGAATGTGCCCTGGGATCAGGCCTTCATGAGCCTCCTCAAGACCAAGGGCCTCTCCCATGAGTGGGAAGGAGATATCCTGAGGGTCATGTCTCTCGATGACATCAAGCAGGCTGTCGACGTGCTGGCTGAAAAGGAAAAGAAAAGAAGCCAGATTCTGGGAAAACCGATCACTGCGGTCGTGCGGATCGACTACGCCGATGCAAAGAGCGTCAGGGACAACCTCCAGGAGTTCCTCAAGGACAAGGACGGCAAGCCCCGTGGCTCGGTGAAGGTGGACGAGCACAGCAACTCCCTGATCATCCAGGCGACGAGGGGAGACCTGGACCGCATGATCCCCATCATCGAGCGGGTGGACAAGGCGACCCCCCAGATACGGATCAAGTGCAACATCGTGGAAACGACGAAAGAGATGGCCAGGGCCCTGGGCATCCAGTGGGGCGGCGTCTTTCACTCAAGGGTGTTCGGGGGGAATCGCGACTTTTATGTTACCCCTGGCGGATCGGGCGGTAGCGCCGCGGTACCGGTGCCGCCGAACAACCCTCCCCTTACGGGAGGCTACGCGCCGTCCCTCGGGAGTACCGGGGTCTCCGGGCAGGGCATGGGCGTGAACTTCCCCATCAGCAACACCATGATCACCCAGGCGGGAGGCCTGGGGACGGTAGGGTTCATGCTCGGCAATATCGGCGAGAACATGCTGGAACTCCAGTTACAGGCGCTCCAGCAGGACAACAAGATCAGGATCCTCTCGAGCCCGACCATCACCACCCTGGACAACCAGAAGGCCTTCACCGAGAACGGGGAGAAGGTGCCCTACTCGACCCTGGACACGAGCGTGACGCCCCCGACGAGGACCGTCAAGTTCGAGGACGCGGTGCTCCGTCTCGAGATCACGCCCCATGTGATCGAGGGCAAGAACCTGAAGATGAAGATCCTGGTGAAGAAGGACGAGGTGGACATGAGTCGGACCGTGGACGGCAACCCCTTCATCATCAAGAAGCAGACGGACACGGTGCTCATCGTCGAGGACGGGGAGACCATCGTCATCTCCGGTCTCACCAAGCAAAGGGTGACCGATTCGGATACCGGCATCCCCGGTCTCAAAGACACCCCTGTCCTGGGCTGGCTCTTCAAGAAAGAGGAGAAGGGTGACAAGATGGAAGAGGTGCTCATCTTCATCACGCCTCACATTCTTCCCCTGAGGACAGCGGCTGCGAGCGGTAAGGCGGGCGAGACCGGACAGACCGAGGGCGCAGTCAAGAAACAGTGAAGGGATGGAGTACTTCAAGATCCTCAACCTGAATCAGGAGCCTTTTTCCAACTCTCCTGAGCCCGACTTCTTTTTCCCTGTAGGCCAGTACCAGTCCTGTCTCCAGAAACTGGAACTGGCGATCCGCCTGTGCCGTGGCCTCAACGTGGTGCTCGGCGAGGTGGGGACGGGCAAGACCACCCTGTGCAGGCAGTTGCTCGTGCGCTTCGCCGCCCCCGGGGAGGGCGAGGAAAGGCCGGTGGATGCCCACCTCATTATGGATCCCTCCTTCGGGACGCCTATCGAATTCCTTTCCGTAGTGGCGGACTTGCTTGGAGTGACGGGCTTCGGTCAGGATGCGAACGGGGAGGGCCCTTCGGAGTGGCACCTCAAGGAGAGGATCAAGAACCACCTTTTCCGTAAGGGGGTGGATGAAAAAAGGATCGTGGTCCTCATCGTCGACGAGGGACAGAAGCTGCCTGAATTTTGCGTCGAACTCCTCCGGGAGTTTCTCAACTACGAGACCAACGAGCATAAACTGCTCCAGATCGTCATCTTCGCCCAGAGGGAGTTCGAGGAGTTCCTGAAGGTCCACAGGAATTTTGCCGACCGGGTCAACCAGTATCTTTTCCTCAAGCCTCTCGATTTCAAGGACACGGTGAAGATGGTGCGCTTTCGTCTGGCCAGGGCGTCCGGAACCGGCCGTACCCCGGCCCTGTTCAGCTACCCGGCCATCTGGGCGGTCTACAGGGCTACCGAGGGGTATCCGCGCCGGATCAACACCCTCTGTCACCAGGTGATGCTCGCCCTTATCATCCAGAACAAAACGAGGGCGGGCTGGTCCATGGTCAATGCCTGCGCCGGCCGGGTCATGCTGAGGCCCCGCCGTGTGGCCCGTTGGGCTGTGCCTGCCGGAGCGGCGGCGGTGATTCTCGTCCTCGCTTTCGTTCTGGGACCGGGGTATCTGGGTTTTGCGCACCGTGATGCCGGCCGGAAGGACGTAGCCTCGACGGAAGCCCTTTCCCGCCCCGCTGCGGTGCAGCCCGTAAAGGCTCCGGCCGCGGTCCCGGTCCAGCCTGCCCAGACGGCTGTGCCCGTGCCTGACACGGGGCCAGAGACTGTCCCGAAACCGGAGCCACCCGCCAAGGGGAGTCTGCCGGTCAGGGAGGCTCAGGGCGAGCCTCCGGCGGCGGAAAGGACGGTGATGCCGAAACAACTGGGTCAGATCACGGTGAAGAAGGGTTCGTCCCTCTGGCTCATTTTCATGGATATCTACGGGAGTTTTGACGCAAAGCGATTCAGTCTTCTCGCCAGGGCAAATGCCCATATCAGGAATATCGATCTTGTCAAGGTGGGGGAGAAGATACAGCTGCCGGCACTCAGGGTCGAAGGCAACCCCCTTTCCGGGAAGCCTTACTGGGTGGAGGTGATGCATACCAGAAAGCTGGCGGAGGCGTATGAGGCCCTCAAGTCTTTTCCCGACGAATCATCTCCTCTTTGGCTGGTCCCGCACTGGAACGGCAGGGAGGGTATGATCTTTTCCCTCCTCATGAAAGAGGGATTCGGTGACGAGAAGGCGGCGGCGGCCGTGGCGGGCCGGTTGCCCGCACGGTACGCATCGAGTTCGAGGATCATCGGCACATGGCCGGGAGATACGGTCTTTTTTTCGCGCCAATAAGAGCGGGAAGGGGATAAGAGAGGAACAATGCTGGTCAAGAAGAGATTAGGCGAGATGCTTTTGGAGGCAACACTGCTCACCGAGGATCAGTTGAAGCACGCCTTGAACGAACACAAGAAGGCTAACCTCAAACTGGGCCAGTTCCTCATACGGCAGGGGGTCGTCAACGAGCACAAGGTGGTGGCCATGCTGAGTCAGCAGTTGAAGATCGACCAGTACCACCCCGACCGCTACCCCATCGACATGGAACTCTCGAAACTCCTCTCCGTCGATTTCGCGCAAAAGAACCAGGTGGTGCCCCTGAGAAAGAAGGGGAGACTCCTCACCGTGGCCATGACCGACCCCCTGGACATCAATACCCTCGATGCCATCGAGATCATGACGAACCTCGAAGTGGAGCCCGTGGTCTGCACCGAGAGGGAGGTGAACCAGCTTACCGACAGCCTCTACGGCACCCAGTCGGGTATCGGGGGGGTGCTGGAAAGCATGGAGATGGAAGAGGTCCAGCCCTCGGTGGAGAAGGATGCCGAGGAGGCCATGGAGGATGTGCAGGTTGCGTCGCTCCAGGATATGGCCGACGAGGTCCCGGTCATACGCCTGGTGAACTCCATTTTCGCCCAGGCGATCCGTGCCGGGGCCAGCGACATCCACATCAGCCCCCAGCAGAATTCGGTGCAGGTGAGGTTTCGTATCGACGGAAGGCTTCACGAGGTGCCGTCTCCTCCTAAATCCCTCTTCCTGCCCATCGCGGCGAGGATCAAGATCCTGGCGAACATGGATATCACGGTCTCCAGGATCCCCCAGGACGGCCGGTTCACCCTGAAGATGGAAAAGAAGGAAATCAACGTGAGGGCCTCATCGCTCCCTACGATTTACGGAGAGAATATCGTCCTCCGTCTCCTCGATATGAGCGCCAACGTGTATACCCTCGACCGCCTCGGCATGGTGCAGGACGACCGGGAGAAGATCGAGGGCATGATCCGGAAACCCTACGGCATGATCCTGAGTACGGGGCCTACCGGAAGCGGCAAGAGTACGAGCCTCTATGCCATCCTGAGCGATATCAACAGGCCGGATATCCACATCATCACCCTTGAAGACCCGGTGGAGTACCGGATCGCGAATATCAGACAGGTCCAGCTCAACAAGAAGGCAGGCATGACCTTCGCCAGCGGCCTTCGATCCATCCTGCGGCAGGACCCCGACGTGATTATGGTGGGGGAGATCCGTGACTCGGAGACGGCGGCCATAGCGGTCCAGGCGGCCCAGACCGGCCATCGCGTGCTGAGCACGGTGCACACCAACGATGCGGCAGGCGCCATCACCCGGTTCATCGATATGGGTATCGAGCCCTTTCTCGTCGCCTCCGTCCTTTTGGTCTCCTTCGCCCAGAGGCTTGTCCGCACCATCTGCCCTTACTGCAAGGAGCCCTACAGTCCGCCCATGCGCGCCCTGGAACAGTGGGGTCTCGATCGGGTGGAGAATGCCACCTTCATGCGGGGAAGGGGCTGCTTCAACTGCCTGAACACAGGGTACAAGGGCAGGACCGGCGTCTTCGAGGTCCTGGTGAACGACGACCTGATCCAGGACATGATCCTGAGAAAGCGATCCTCCCAGGAGATCACCAGGGAGGCGGTGAGTACCGGAAGGCTCCGCACCCTCAAGGAGGACGCGGCGACAAAGGTGGCCCGGGGGATCACCACCCTGGAAGAGGCAGCATCGGCGGTTATGGCGTAGCATGGCGACCTATTCTTACAGGGCCCTCGACGAAAACGGCATACCGGTCTCCGGGGTGGTGGAGGCGGACTCCATCGAGACAGCCCAGAACATCCTCGTGGGCAGGGGGTATATCCCTTCACGGGTCCGGAGCGAGGGATCCGCCCGCTCCGACCTCTTCTCGGGCAGGTCCTTCAGGTTCAGCAAGGTGGGGACGTCCGACCTCATCCTCTTCACCAAACAGTTCCGTTCCATGCTCCGCTCCGGCGTTCCTATTCTGAGGCTCCTCCAGGTGCTGGAGGTCCAGACCCAGAGCAAGGCGCTGAAGCACGTCATCGCCGCCATGTCCCAGGACATCAAACAGGGCTCCACGCTCTTCGAAGCCATGGAGAAGCACCCGGTTGCTTTTTCCCCTCTCTACCGGGCTATGATCAGGGCCGGTGAGGCGAGCGGCAACGTGCCGGACGTCCTTGAACGGCTCATCTACATCATCGAGCACGAGGCCAAGATCAGGCAGGATATACGCGCGGCCCTCCAGTACCCGATCATGGTCCTTGTGGCCCTCGGGGTGGCTTTCTTTGTCCTCCTCACCTTCGTGATCCCCAAGTTCGTCCTCATCTTCTCCCGGGCCGGGGTGGAACTCCCTTTGCCTACCAAGATCGCCATGCTCCTGTATAAGGTGCTGTCGGGCTACTGGTATATCATCCTTATCGCGGTGATCGCCGGCGTGGCGCTTCTCCGCCTCTATCTGAAGACAGAGCAGGGGAGGTTCGTGAAGGATACCTTTCTCCTCAAGCTCCCTCTCCTGGGTTCCCTCTTCGCCAAGGCGGCCATGTCCCGTTTCGCCAGCATCTTTTCGATCCTCCAGGCGAGCGGTGTCCCGGTCCTCAACGCCCTCACCATCCTCTCCGGTACCATCGGCAACAGCGCCATATCGAGGGCTTTCGACCGGGTGAGGGAACGGGTCCAGGAAGGACAGGGTATCTCCAACCCTTTGCGGACGGCCAAGTACTTTACCCCCATGGTGGTGGACATGATCGCCATCGGGGAGGAGTCGGGGAACATCGAGGAGATGCTTCGGGAGATTACGGTTCACTACGACGATGAAGTGAGTTATGCGGTCAAGAGGCTCTCGGACGCAATCGGCCCGATCCTCCTCGTCGGCCTTGCCGCGGTGGTGGGATTCTTCGCCCTCTCCATATTCCTGCCCATGTGGGATCTCACGAAGATGGTGAAATAGGCACGGTCGGACGCCACGAAGAGGGTTGCCATTGGATTAGAGGGTGGGGACATGCACGGAACCGTTGGATCACGAGGGGAGGCGCAGGCCTCCCTTTTTTTGGTGCTTCGGCCAGGCGCTTCGTGAGACTCTATGGATCAGGATGAGGAGCGGGAGATCATCGCCAGGGTCCTGAAGGGCGACCGGGATGCCTTCAGTCGCCTCGTGGAGACCTATAAGGCCCCCGTCTTTAACCTCGCCTACGCCATGACCGGGGTCTACGAGGATGCCCGCGACCTTGCGCAGGAGGCCTTTGTGAAGGCCTTTCGAAGACTCGGTTCCTTCCGTGAGGGGCGAAGGTTTTTCCCCTGGCTGTACGCCATCGCCCTCAACTGTGTCCGGGACCACGAAAGGGCCGCGGGAAGACGAAGGCCTCCACAGATGGGGGACGGTGCCGCTGAGGCGACCGTCGCAAACGGTATTCCCCATATGGAACAGGCCCTCATCAGGGGAGAGGACGCGGACCTTGTCCAAAACCTCCTTGCCTGTCTGCCCGCTGACATGAGGGAGGCGGTGGTGCTGCGATTCTACCAGGATCTTTCCTTTGAGGAGATGGGAGAGGTGCTCGGCATCTCGGAAAGCGCGGCCAAGATGCGGGTCTACCGGGGACTGAGGAGGATGAAGGAAGGCCTCACCCCTCGAAGAGACTGATGAATGGTTGATTCGTTGACTGGCTGACTGGTTGAACTGGTCTCAAGCTTCCTCTTTAACCTTTAACCATTTACCGGTATGTTCGGCGCACAAGGGTTTTAAGCCCCCTTGGGGAAAGGCGATAGATTCTCCGGGGACTGTGACTTTTCAGGGAAGGACTGCGTATATAGGGTAGATGGCACACGACATGGAACAGAAGAGCATGGATGAAGGGCGTCTCTTTCCGGAGGTTCTTGATCTCCTCGGCAAAAGCAGGAAGGTTGCGCCGCCTGCTGACTTCACCACCCGGGTCATGGCTGCCCTGCCGGATCGGCCCGGGGGTCTCCGGGCGGGCTTGGCCGCTCTCCTGTGCGACAGCCGGGAGTTTACCTTCAACCCGGCGCGGGCATTGCGGGACGGTGCGGACCGGGAGGAATCCTTCTTTTATTTTGTCGTCCTTGGTTTCGCCCACCTCATCGTCTCCCTTTTCCTTGCGAGCGGTCTCAGGGGGGTCGTCCTGCCGCCGGCGCCCTATTCCCAGTGGATATCCCTCCAGCCCGCGATCCTTCTCTTCTGCACCCTCTGGTTTTTCGCGGCGGCCCTTTTGGTTCTCGTGCCCGGCCGATGGTCACGGAAGGCGGCCCAGCTCGGTGCCTTGGGATACGTGGAGATCATGACCCTAGACCTCGTCACCGGGGTCCTTGTCCTCGGGAGGAGCCCGTTGCTCCTGCCTGTTCTGTGGTTCTCATCACTGGGCATCATATCGGGGCTCTTCCTCCTCAAGGCCATAGGCCGGCAGGGTGACGGGCTGCCGGAGGAGGGGACGGCGCGATGACGAGAGCAAAACCGACGGGGAACAGAGGCTTCACCCTCGTGGAGATCATCGTGATCCTGCTTCTCCTGGGGCTCGCCACCGTCACGGTCCTCTACCGCGTTTACTCTTTCGATGCGGACCTCATCGCCCAGACCAACGCCATCAAGAATCATATGCGCTACGGCCAGCTTCAGGCCATGAGGTCCAATGCCGCGGCAGGGTGGGGCGTGAAGTGCGACGGCACCTATTACTGGCTCTTCGAAGGCCTTAACCCGGATTCCGAGGTGAACCAGCGGAGGTTCCCCGCCGAGGACAACCTGAAGATAGCCCTTGCAGGTCGAAAGGTGTCCATGGGCTCCTTTCTCGTGAAGTTCGATTCCCTCGGAAGGCCCTGCGACACGAACCTGGCGGCGCTGAATGCGGACCTGACCATCACGGTGACCTCCGCCTCAACGGGATCGAGGCAGACCATCACCGTCACCGCCGACACGGGGTTCGTGCCATGAAAGGATCGGAACGGGAGAGAGGTTTCACCCTCATCGAGGTGATCGCCGCCCTCGTGCTGGTCGGCATCCTCGGGGCACTGGCGGTGAGCTACTTAGGGACCAGCGTGACCGGGATCGGGGACCCGGTGAACTACGTCAGGGGCGAGGCGGAGGTGGAACGGATCATGGAGCGGATCAACGGGGACTACGTGGAGCTCATGAATACGAGTCCCACCACGGCGCTTGCTACCCTCAATTCCCGGGACTACGGGGGGTACGTGAGCAAGAGTTATATTACCTATGACCCTATCACCCATACGGAAATAACTGCTGCGGGCGGTACCGCCACACGGACGCTCAAGATAGTGGTACAGAAGGCCAACCATCAACTGGTGGCCCTTTTTACACAGGCGAGGACCGACCCGACAGGGACCAACGATGATCCGAGACGAGTCTATTACTGAGGAAGGCAACGTCACGGCAGGAACCAGGGGGTTTACCCTCGTGGAGGTGGTGGTGGCCCTTGTCCTCACCGGCATGGTGGCGGCGGTGGCAGGGTTCTTCATGTCCGCCTTCATGAACAGCTACATCTCGACGCGGACGGGCTCCGAGGGGGCCCTCAAGGCCGAGATGGCCCTGGACCGGATACGGATGGAGCTCAAGGAGATGAGCGCGGTCCACGCCTTCAACGCCGACACCTCCATCCAGTACACCACCCGGGTGGAACAGGCCGGGGCCCAGGTCTACACAAACCAGAGGACCCTCAGGTTTGCGAGCCCTTACCTCTACCTCGATTACGGCGCCAACAGCCGGGTCCTCCTCGACAACGTGGAGGCCTTCGCGTTGAGGATCCCCGGCGCCCAGGGGGGCGCCCTTTCCTGTCACCGGGACATCGACAATGTCTCAGGCGAAGAGGTTGCATGCGTGGATATCTCGATTACCATCACCGGCCTGCCCGCCTTCAGCACGAGGATCTTCCCGAGGCGACTTGTCGCCGCGCCGGCGGGCCTTTAACCGTGGAGGTGCCTATGGATTCCCCGCAACGAGCGCTCTTGTCCCGACGGGGTAGTATTCTCATCTTCATCGTCGTGGCCATGGCCCTCTTTTCCGTGGTGGGTGTCGTCATGGTCTCCCTCTTCAGCTCCTCCGTGACGGGCGTGGCCACGGCGAACCAGGCGCGCCGGGCCCAGTACGCCGCCGAGTCAGGCCTCCGGTACGTGGTGAGCCAGATCAAGAACGCAAGCCTCACGGACAGCGACTGCGCCCAGGCGTGCAGCGCCGGCGACAAGGAATGCTGCGTGAGGAAGAAACTCGACGCCATGTACACGGACCTCAACTACACCACGCCTGTCGACTATCCCCTGGGAACCTCACCCCAGCGCTTCCGTGTCCAGGGCTACCCCTTCTGGTTCAGCATCACCGGTACGGCGGCAACGCAGAATACGGCCTCCAGCATACCGTCCACCATCCTCTGGGACGGCTTCCCCGCCCCGCCGGCAGGCGGCCAGTTCTCCATTCCCGCGGGGGCGAGACTCCAGGTGGGCGCCAATCCTCCGGTAGCCGTTAATGTGGCCAATACGAACAGTTCCATCGCCGTAAACAGCAGAAGCATCACCTTCGACCTCGCTTCCAACGTCTTCGTGCCCAACGGTCAGGTGGTGAACGGCCTTCTGGTCTTCCGGACCGTCGCGTCGGACCAGACCCTGACCAAGTCGCCTCTCTCCACGCTGGAGGTGAACCTTCCTACCGTGAACCTCATACCGCCTTACAGAGGCACCTTCATCTTCGACGGCAAGGCCTACGTCTACGATCGTGCCCAGTTGCGGACCGACGTGAACCCGAACACGGTCCTTCTCCAGAATATCCGGTGGGCCGGGAATCCCATATCCATAACGATCCGGGGCTCGAGCGACATCGTCTTCGTGGAGAACACCCGCCTTCTGGCCACCGGGCTTTACGGCGCCGGGGCTACGGCGGTCCAGAAGACGGGCGTGGAATACAGCGATCTCGGCGGGTCGCCCGATGCGGCCACCTCGGCCCGCCCCCCCCAGAGCAACCAGATCCTCACCGCCAACTTCAGCAACAACGACCTCTCCTCCCTCGACCTGTCGAGGAGCGCCGACCGGGTCATCGTCCAGGGCTACATCGCCACGGGGGGCGTCCACATGTACTGGGCGGCCTTCCAGAAACTGGGCACCACCTACGCGGGACCCGACCCTGAGGACACAAGCCGGACCATCGGTTACCACGTGGCCCCCATCGCGACCAACTACCGGAACACCCTCAAGACGAGCTATCTCCAGTACGGCCAGTTGAGCTACGACGTCCAGGTGAAGGTGGGGTGGGACCTGAACCTCGCTTACGCGCTCCAGGGCATCTCCTTCCGGTGGCACGAGGCGCCCGGCTTCCCCAACAAGTACCAGGGCTACGGCCTCAGCTTCCTGCGCTTCGACGCGAAGGAGGGGCAAAGCGCCGATTACATCCCCAACACGGTCAAACCCGGTCTTGTGGGACCGGGGAACGCACTGAAGAACAAACTCCTGCTGGTCCTCTGGGAGCAAAGGGTCGACACTTCGGGGGTGGAACGAAAGCGGTGGCTCGCCTACGCGGTGCTTGGGGAGCTGAAGGCAGGCCGGTGCGACCAGAGCAACAACACCCAGAACCCTGCTTTGGGTACCAGGAACCCGGCGGACCCGGACCAGAAGGTGACGGGGTGCCAGGGGTGGCCGGACGGCGCAGTGAACGACAACGCCACCCTCCTGGTACGGGTGGAGGACAAGTTCGTGGGGAGCAAGACCAGGGTGAACGAGATCAAGGTCTTCTACGGCGATGCCTCCGCCAACTTCCCCGGCTCGGGACAGAGGGTGGCGGACTCCATCGCCACCAACATCGAGCGCGGTCAGTACTGCGCCGAGTGGATGACCCTGACGTGTCAGAGCGGCGTCCGGTTCAACCCGGCCCGGTGGCCCTCCAACACCTTCGGTCTCGACGGGTCTACTCCGGTCTTTGCCTACTGGGACCCGCTGCGGTCGGGCGGCGCCAGGGCGGCCACCTATTACGACTACTTCACCATGGGGAGCACCACGCCCAAGACGCCCTACGCCACGGTCACGTGGGTGAAGAACGCGGCGGCGGTCGACGTCTTCCTCCTCGACGACGCGGCCACCATACGGACCGCCAACTACCGGCCCTCCGATGCCTTTCCCATCCCCCGGCCCGGTACCTTCACCCTCGATTCCTTCGACGATGATTCAAACAACGTGGTGCGGCAGGAGGTCGGCCTCCATGCCATGGGGTACCTGAACGACTCGAATTTCACCGTGGCATTCGACGACCTGGCCGTGCAGATTCTGGGGGTGCTGGAGCAATAGGGGAAGGTGCAAGGCAAAAGGTAGAAGGGGAAAGGCTAAAGAGGAAAGGTAATAGAGCGAAAACGTGAAAGAGACGGACGGAAAGCCATGGAGGAGACAATGACAGGGACACAAAGAATGCATGTCCTGTGGATGGTGGTCGTGGTCCTTGCGGTCTCGTGGTGCCTAGCGCCGCCTTCCGGGGCTCTTGCCCTCGTGAGCTTCAAGAGCCTCGGCATCGACCAGAAGACCATGGAGGTGACGGACCCGGCCAGGCTCACGGAGATGGGTATGAAGACGGTGCGGAAAGGCGACCGGATATCGGTGACGGGCACCGAGGACAGGAGGCACCAGATCCTTAACCAGAGGACAGGAGAAAGGCTCATTTACCCCCCCGGCCGGGAGTCAGTCCCCGGGACAGCGAAAAAACCCGGAGCCCGGAGATAGTGGTGGTACATTTCTTCTTCGTTTCGTGGTATTCTGGGGGCGCGGTCGACAGGCTGCAGCCTGGCCCCGCCTTTCCTTGAGAGTTGGAGTTCGCATGGTAGAGGCCCATATCCAGTTGGCCAACCTGGTGGACATGGAACGATCGGATCCTGTCTTCGCCGAGGTGGAGAGAATCATCGCCACCATGCGGCCCGGTTTCGATTTCTCCCTCATCGAGAGGGTCTACCGGGACGTGCAGAGCCTCTTCAGGGGCGAGCTCACGGAGTACAAGAAGTGCAATACCCGCTATCACGATCTGCGCCACACCATGGCCGTTCTGCTCGCCCTGGCCCGCCTCATGGACGGGTGTTCCATAGAGGGCAGGCCGTTGAGCGACAAGGGCGTCAACCTCGGCATCGTGTGCGGTCTCATGCACGATTCGGGCTACATGCAGGAGCGGGATGACGCCACGGGGACAGGGGGCAAGTATACCCTCGTCCACATCCCGAGAAGCATTGATTACATGCACCGCTACTTTGCCCGTGATCCGGTCATGGGGCCCGAGATCCCCCATTTCGGCGACATCCTCTATTGCACCGGCGTGAATGTGCGGATCAGGGAGATCCGGTTCGCTTCCCCCGAGATTGAACTACTGGGCAAAATGCTCGGGACCGCCGATCTCCTGGGCCAGATGGCGGACCGCCAGTACCTTGAGCGACTCCTCTTCCTCTACCGGGAGTTCTCCGAGGCGGGGGTGCCCGGCTTCGCAAGCGAGCTGGACCTCCTGAGAAAAACGGCGGGGTTTTACGGCGCCATAAAGGAGCGTTTTGACGGGGACCTGGGCGGGCTTCACCGGTACATGCTCCCCTATTTCCGGGTCCGCCTCAACATCGACAGGGATCTCTACGCGGAGGCCATTGAACGGAACATGAGGTACCTTCAGCATATCCTGGACAATCACCACGGGGAATACCTGCGCCACCTCCGCCGCGGGAGCGGCAAGAAAAATTGACGGTCAGAAACTCAGCGCTTCGGCGAATCAACCAATGAATGACCCCGCAGAAAGTTACAAGGTCATTCATTGCCGTTGCAGTGAGTGTCAGTTCCGTGTCTCCTTTCTCAAGCCCCTTGCAGCGAATCCGGGAGACGCCATACCCTCGCTTCAGGGTGGCCATGCCTTGTTCCGCTTTGTAGGGTAACGAACTGATGAATTTGTTCTCAATACACTGAAATAAGGTGAGCGGTTTCCTACGGGTTCAAGGATCCCCGGTCTTCTCCATTCTACCATGACGGGCGCTGGATACGTCTCCGGAGGGTGCCGGTGAAGGGAAAACGTAACTTTATTTTCAGTCCATGACAATCAGACAGATTATGATGGCGGGCGAAGAAACGATCGGGATGGTAAGAACAGGTAGACGCCAGTGGTTGTTCGCCCTTCTTGCCCTCCTTGCGGCCCTTCTCCTGGTCTACAGCAACAGCTTCACCACGAGCTGGCATTTTGACGATTTCGACAACATCGTGAACAACAGTCACGTCCACATGAAATCCTTTTCCTGGCATGAGGTTCAGAAGAGCTTCAGGCATGTGGCGATGAGCAGGATAGGTCGACCCCTTGCCTACTTCTCTTTCGCCCTGAACTATTATGTGGGAGGGCTCGATGTTTTCGGGTACCACGTGGTCAATTTCGCGATCCATTACTGTACTGCGGTGCTCCTGTTTTGCTTTCTTCTGGGAATCCTGACCCTCCCGGTTCTAAGGGGCAGGTACGAGGAAAACCGGTACGCCGTCGCCCTACTCGCCACCTTTTTCTGGGCCCTCAGCCCCCTTCAGGTCACCGCAGTCACGTACATTGTTCAGAGAATGGCCAGCCTCTGCACCCTCTTCTATCTCGGGGCCATGTACTGTTACCTCCTGGGCAGGACGGAAGGGCGTCGCGCCCGGGCATACGGATTCTATGGGCTGTGCGCCCTCTCGGGGATGCTTTCCCTTGCCTCCAAGCAGAACGGGGTGACTCTCCCAATCGCCCTCTTTCTTCTTGACCTCTTCCTGATCCAAGGCGCCACCCGCGAAAACACGGTGAGGAGCTTAAAGTATGCCATCATCCCCATGCTGGCGATTCTGGGCGCAGCGATATTTTTTTTCGGCCCCTCTCTGCTTCTGGGAGACTACTCGGTGCGGCCTTTCACATTAGGGCAAAGACTCCTTACCCAGCCCAGGGTTATCCTCTCTTACGTGAGCCTTCTCCTCTACCCGGTCACTTCCCGCCTCATGCTGGTCCACGATGTCGACCCTTCGACCGGATTGCTTGAACCCTGGACGACCCTTCCCGCCATGGCTCTTCTTTTTGGAGGCGTCCTCTTCGCCGTCATCAGGGCGGAAAGATATCCGCTCCTTGCCTTTTCCATCCTTTTTTTTCTTCTCAACCATGCCGTCGAAGGTTCCTTCACGGCACTGGAACTTATGTTTGAACACAGGAATTATCTTCCATCAATGCTCTTCTTTCTTCCCCTTGCCATCCTTTTGGTCCGCGCCCTCGAAGTGTTCCCGCAGGCCGGTGTTCTTCGTCCGGCCGTTGGTGGGGTCATCGCCTTGGCCCTTTTTTCCTCAGGTCACACCACCTACTACCGGAACCTCATTTTTCATAACGAGTACACCCTCTGGATGGATAACATGAAGAAGGCACCGAACGTTGCCATTCCCTACGGCGCCCTGGGCAGACACCTTTACGAAGAGGGGTTGCCGGAGATGGCCCTGCCGTTGATCGAGAAGGCCCTTTCCAACCGGAAGGTGGGGAATCTTCTGGAGTACGCGGTTTATCGCACCAACAAGGGATGGATTCTCTTCTCCATGGGGCGCGTAGAGGATGGGTCCCGAGAGTTCCAGGAGGCCCTGAGGATCCTGCCCGGTGCGGGGGAACCCCTCGTGGGTATGGCCCTCGTCATGCTCCGGATGGGCGACACTGGCGCGGCCCTCCTGTACGCCGAGGAGGCAACCAGGAAACGACCCGATTTCGTGCCGGGGCTTAATGCCTTGAGCCTCGTCCTCCTCAAGAGGGGAGACGCAGATCGGGCGATCGAGACGGCGACCCACTCCTTAAGTCTGTCCGACCCGTCCCGGGTTCAGCCCCTCAGTGTCCTTGGCGCGGCATCTATGTTAAAAGGGGATCTTCGCGCTGCCGCCATTCACTGGGAGCGGTACCGGGCATCGAAGCCCCGGGACACACTTTCGCTCCTTGCTCTCGTGGAAATCTACGATCGACTGGGAGAGAGGACGAAGCGGGACCGGATCATCGCGGAGATCACTGCACACCCAGGATACCGGGGCCTCGAACCACTCCTTGCTATTGCCGAGGAACGGTCCCCGCTTCTTTCGTATGTTCCGGACGGCAAGGTACTCGAAGGGGCCTTCCGAAATTATCTCAAGAGGTGAGGAGGGGATTGAGGGGTGAAGAAAGAAGGAAGATAGTCAGACGCAGCAGTGGGTGCCACAAGTGAAGCCGCCCAAGATGACCCCCGGGAAGAGGGTCGCCAAGGGCGGCCTTGTCGTTGTCGCAGCCTTCTCTGTTACTGGGGTCGCTGGACGTTAATGGTGGTACTCACCCCTGCCATGGTGTTCAAGCCAGAAATAGCCACCTGTATGTTGGGGGTACCATCGGTGAAGGTCACTGACCAGTCGTCTCCGAAGTTGGTGCCCACGTTCGCGCTGCTGTAAACAATGCTTGCAGAAGCCGTGCCGGCAAGCATCTGCTGGGCTGCATACTGGACGATCCGTGCCTTGGCCTCGGCAATGGCTCCACCCAGAGCTTTTTGTCTCGCCTGACTCTGGATATCGAAGTACTTGGGGATTGCGATGGCCGCGAGGATGCCAAGGATCACGAGCACGGCGATGATCTCGATGAGGGTGAAACCTTTCTGGTTTCTCAGTACACGGCTACGGGTCATTGTAATCCTCCTTTTTTCTTCAGGAAACTTTATCCCATTATAGCAACGGTCCTCGGGATTTGCCACAGAATTTTTTGGACTCATCCCTCAATTCTTCGGCAGGCCCGAGGAAAGCTTAAGTCCGTCCGGGGGCCCTTTCCTTGACAGGGGGAAACCTTTAATTATATAAATTCTGTCACAGGTTAGCCTTGAAAGACCACGTAGCGGTAAGCTTTGAGAACGGAGTGGTGAAAGTGGTCCACGGTTCTTTCAGCCGGGGGAACTTTACCATTCAGGAAACGCACCTCTTCGACGAAGAGGGTTTCGACAGCTACCTGAAAAGTACCAGGAACAACCAGTTTATCGTGGTCAACGACTTCCCGAACCCTTCCCAGGCCCTCGTCTATCTGCCCCCGGCAGAGGAGAGGTACCTCGCCGCACTGGCCGAGGCAGAGGTGAGGAAACGCTTCCCTGAACTGGGGGACTTCACCTTCTTTTTCACTGTGTTGAAGGAGAGCCAAAAGGAAGGGAAGCGGCTTAAAGAGACCTTCATCTATGCCGTGAGCGCCTCTGAGGTCCACGCCATCATGGACCGCTTCGCCATGTTCGGAAAAACCGTGAAGGCCGTTTACCCGAACGTCCTCACTCTCGTGTCCCTCATGGGAGTCTCCGGGGCCGAACCGGAGGAATCTGCCCTCGGTGTCATCGACCTCGGATCATCCAAAACCATGTTCATCGCCGCCAACGGCAGAGTCTGCTTCGTCAGGGTCGCCCAGTCGGACGGAAGGGGTCTGAACGCGCTGGATGTGGAGAATATCAACATGACCCTTGCCTATGCGCGCCAGTCTCTCCGGCTCAGCCCGGGCAGGGTCCTTGTTTTCGACGTCCGTGATGTGGTGAGCAGGGCGGAGGGGGCCCCCGTGGTGCCCATGGGCCCCGTCGTGTATCCGTCCAATATCCTTGCCGACGACGAACTGATCGCCCGTTTTGTGGCACCCATTTCCGCCCTGTACGGCGCCGAAGGGATGGAGGCGGGAAACCTCCTGCCCCGGGGCTACCGCACCGTCGCGGTGGAACGCCGTTTTCTCCGGTACGCTGCCGCCGTCCTCCTGGTCCTCTCCGTGGCCACGTTACCTCACGTGGCGGGTAAGGCGAGGGAAATGGCCGACCTCTCCAGGGGGATCCAGGAGCTGAGGAGGGAGATTTCGGGCAAGGAAGACATCTCGGCGGGATACCGGAAAGCCTCGGCGGACCTGAACCGGTACATGCCGGTCGTGACCTTCATGAACCAGGTCAACAGCACCCCCGATGTGGCCCGCTTCCTGTCATCCCTTTCGTCCCTTCCGGCCCGGAGGGTACGGATCCTCTCCGTGGGCATCCGGGTCGAGAAGGAGGGCCTCGTGGCCAAAGTAGACGGCAGGATCGCGGCCGACACCTTTACCGATCTTGACAGTCACTACCAGGCCTTCCTTGCCAGGGCCAGGATGATCCCCGGCGCGGAAGTGGCGACCCAGAAGCTGGAGTTGAAAAACCAGAGTTTTACGGTGGACGTGCAATGGAAGGGATAGAGAAGGCGAAGACCTCCAGGAGGACCCCGAGACACCTGTACGTCCTCTACGCAGCGGCGGCCCTCCTTTTTTTTGGTCTCCTTTCCGCGGCCGTACTCCTCACCACCTATTGCGAACACCTCCGGGATGAAACGAACCGGCTGCTGGCCATGAAGATAGGATACGTGAAGATGCGGGATGCCACCGCCGAGATACATCGTTCACTCGGCGTCGTTCGGGGTGTGGTACCCGGGGGCCTCTTCGACGAGCAACCGGAGGGCCTCCTCGCCGCGAGCCTCGACGGTATCAAGACCCGCTTCCCCCGGGAAGAGGTGGCGGTGACGGAGATGGTCTACCGGGAGGGCGACGTCGCGCTGCCGGTAACCATTAAAGGAAGCCTCTCCGACTACAGCGATTTCGTGAACAGGGTTCAGTATCTCCAGGCGATGAAGTTCCCTTTCTTTTCCATCCTCTCCCTGTCGATCAGGAAATCGGAGGAAATCGGTCTGCCGCCCGTGGTCTTTGAGGTGGGCGGAGAACTGAGGCTTCCCCGGGTGATCGGGGTCCCGCCTGCGGGCGAGAAGAAGCAGGGGAGTTCGTAACCTATGGGAGCGTACCGGAGACTTGCAGGACTGGCGGCGGCTACGGTAGGGGCGGCCTTCCTCCTTTTCTTCGGTCTCTCTTCCGTCCGTTTCCAGCCGACCCCCCTTCCCAGGGAGGCGGAAGTGAGCAAGTTGAAGTATGACACCCTGAAGATAACGACCCGTCCCCAGACCGCATATGGAGGTCTGGTGAGCCCTGTCGAGCTTCCTTCCACAGCGGGGACAGCCAGGAAGAAGGATTATCCGGCAGTGCCCCTGAAGACGCTCTCAGGCGGGCCGGTCCTCCAGGAGCCCAAAGTCTCCCTGGTGGTGGTCCGGGAAGGGGCGCGGATTGCCGTGGTGGAGGGTATGGTGGTCAGGGAGGGGGACAGGATTAAAGGGGCCCAGATCAGAAGGATCGAGAAACGGGGAATCCTCATAAAGGATGAAGAGGGGGAAAGATGGTTGCCCATAGGGTAGCACTGGTGCTCGTGTCCGCGGTGCTCTGTTGTGTCACGGTTTCCTCCTGCGGGCAGGCCCTCAGGAAGATGGATGTGAAGAGAGAGGTGAAGGTCCCTGATGAATTCAGGGAGGCGAAGCCTCCGAGACCGCCCGTGGTGGAGCCGAAGACACCTGATTTTGTTCCCGCTGCCGAGGACGCCTCGCCGCTCAAGACCAGAATTGTGGACATCGTTGCCCGCAATACCCCTCTTCGGGATGTGCTCCACGTGATCGCCGAGGCCGTGAGCCTCAACCTCGTGATCGAGCAGGGTGTCGATGCCGAGGTCCCGGTCACGGTGAGTCTCCGGAACGTGACGGCCCAGTATGCCCTCAACACGATCTTCGCCACGGTCGACTACTTCTACCGGGTGGAGGACAACCTCCTTTTCGTGAAGGCCCTTGAAACGAAGGCCTTTGAGGTGGGCCATCCGGCCATGACCCAGTCATACAGCGTCGATGTGGGCGGCGATATTCTCGGGGGCGCCATGGGGTCGGGCGGCGGTTCCGGCGGCGGTTCCGGCGGCGGTTCCGGCGGGGGCTCGGGGCAGACGGGGGCCATGAAGGGGAGCGTAACCCAGAGCATCAAGGGCGACGAGAGCGCCTTCAAGTTCTGGGACACCCTGGAGAAGTCCATCGCCTCCATCCTCGGCATCCAGGAAGGCCAGACGGTCCAGGCCGGTTCCCGGCAGAGCTACACGATCAACAGGCTCACGGGGACCGTCTATGTGACGGCGACCAAAAAAAACCTCCAGCGGGTGGATCAGTACCTCTCCGTGATCAAGAAGGTGATCAGCAGGCAGGTGATGATCGAGGCTCGGGTGATCGAGGTTCAGCTCTCCGATGCGTTTCAGTTCGGCATCGACTGGACCCTTGTAGATCGTTATGTGACCCAGATCGACGGCACGGGGGCAACGAGGACGACCGGCAGTTTCATGTACAGCACGAACCGGTTCAACACGGTCGTGTCGGAAAGGGGACCGGTCTTCTCCATTATCGGCGCCCCCAGTTTCGGAGGCTCCCGGGCCGATCTGCGGTTCGTCGTGAACGCCCTCCAGGGCCAGGGCGAGGTTCGGACCCTCTCCAATCCGAGACTCTCCATCATGAACGGCCAGACCGCCCTTCTCAGCGTGGGAAGAAATGAGACCTACATCGCCAAAGTAGAGTCGACCACCACGGCCGGCGGCGGGGCGTCGACCACCACCTTCACCGTGGATACGAACAGCGTCCTTTCCGGGATCCTCGTGGGTCTTTTGCCCCACATCAACGAACTCGGAGAGATCTCTCTCACCATCACGCCCATCGTATCAGACCTCGTGAAGCTCTCGCAGCAGGCCATCGGAAGCCCCACGGTCGTGGAGCTCTCCCTGCCCACCGTCGATCTCAGGGAACTGAGCACGACGGTGAAGGTGAGGGACGGGGACATGGTCATTATCGGCGGCCTCATCTCGAAGAGGGAGAAACTCCAGGACAACCAGGTCCCTTTCATAGGGGATATTCCCATCGTGGGCAACCTGTTCAAGAGCAGGGACAAGAGCGAGACCCGCAGCGAACTGGTGGTGTTGCTCCAGCCCACCCTTATTTCGAGATAGACGGGGGCGCCGGGTTCTGAAAGAGGAGGGAGGGTGTGAGCGTTATTCCAAAGATCGGCGATATCCTGACGGGCAAGGGGCTCATCAGTGAAAAGCAGCTGAGCATCGCCCTCATCCACCATAAGGTTACGGGAGACCTTCTCGGCGATGTCCTGGTCAAGCTCGGCTTCATCTCTTCCAAGGAGAAGAGCCAGATGCTGGCAGAGCAGTCGGGCATCGAGTTCATCGACCTCGACGAATACCCCATCTCCGAAGAGGCCTTGCGGCTGGTACCCAAGGATACGGCGGCGAAGGCCGAGTTCATCCCTCTCAATGTGGAGGAGGATCGCCTCAGCATCGGCATCACCAGGCCGGGCAACATCCTCGCCATGGATACGGCCACGAGGATACGGAAAAAGCCGCCCAAGATCTACATGGTGGACGGCGATGCCTACTATGACACCATCGAAAAGGCCTACTTCTTTCTCGAAAATCCCATATACCAGAGGATCGAGAAGATTATCGCCGACGTACAGGCCACCGGGAGTCCCGCCGGGGGCGACGTGGTCTCCATGGCCGAGATGGTCATCATGGACGGGATCAGGAAGAACGCCACGGACGTCCATATTACCCCCTCCGAGGATGTAAGTTATATCTTTTACCGGGTGGACGGCGTGCTCCACTTCGGACACTGTCTGCCCAAGGCCATTCACACCGGTATCATTTCGAGGATCAAAATCCTGTCCCAGCTCGACATCGCGGAGACGAGGCTGCCCCAGGACGGTTCCTTCAGCTTCTCTTTCCTGAACAAATCTTATGATATCCGTGTCTCCACCGTGCCCACCATCTACGGCGAGAATATCGTGATGAGGATCCTTTCGGGCAGGGGCATGCTGCTGCGCATGGAGAACCTGGGCTTCGACCCCGTCACCACCGCCCAGATCAGGGAACTTTTCCGTAAACCTTACGGGGTGGTGCTCGTCACGGGCCCCACGGGCAGCGGCAAGACGACCACCCTCTACGCGGCGCTCAGAGAGATCAACATCCTGGAGCGGAACATTCTCACCGTGGAAGACCCGGTGGAGTATAAGCTGAGCTTCGTGAAACAGACCCAGGTCCATGAAAAATCAGGCTACGATTTCGCTATGGCGGGCCGCAATTTCATGCGCCAGGACCCCGACGTGATGCTCCTGGGAGAGATACGGGACGAAGAGACCGCCAAGATCGCGATCCGGGCCTCCATCACGGGCCATCTCGTGATCAGCACCCTCCACACCAACGACGCGATCACGGCCATCCCGAGACTCATCGATCTGAACGTGGACCGCTACCTCATGTCCTCCTCCCTCCTCGCCATCATCTCCCAGAAGCTGGTGAGAAAGGTGTGCGCCTTCTGCAAAAAGGAGTATTCCTTTACCGAGGATGAGAAGGCCCTGTTCCGGGAATACGGCATCGAGGCGGAGAGGGGATACAAGGCGGCCGGCTGCCCGAAATGCGGCGGCAACGGCTATTTCGGGAGGACCGTGGTGGGCGAGGTTTTGCTCATCGACGACGAGGTGAAGGAACTGATCTACGCAGGGGCCTCGGCGGTGGCCATCAAGGGAGCGGCGCTCAGAAAGGGCATGAAGCCCCTTCAGGAGGGGGTGCTCCTCAAGGTGGCGCAGGGCATCACGACCATGGAAGAGATGATCAGGGTTTCGGGATGAGATACCCTCCGGGGACGGAAGGTCCATGAGCTATTTCTCCTACACGGCCATCACTGCTGAAGGTGCGCACACCAGGGGGGTCATTGAAACCGAGAACCTCGACACCGCCCGGAGCGAGCTGTCGTCCCAGGGGCTCAACCTTCTCTCCATGCGGGAGACGGGGAAGGCCAGGGCGGCCCTGGCAAAAGGTTTCGCGCCGTGGCTCGTCAAGAGGGCGGAGATCATCGAGTTTGCCAAGAACCTTTCCGTCATCCTGAGGGCCGGGGTGCCTATCCTCAATGCCCTCGAGGATATCGTCCAGACCGTGGACAACCGGCACCTGAAGAAGGCGCTGGCCTCCATCCGTGACCAGGTGGGCATGGGAACCAGCTTCTCCAGGGCCTTGAGCAGCCACAAGAGCATCTTCCCCGATGTCTTCATCCGCCTCGTCGCCGTGGGAGAGGAGACGGGCCGTCTCGAGGTGAGCATCGCCGACGTGGCCGATCACCTGCAGCGAATGGAGGATCTCCGGAGCATGGTGAAAAGGGCCATGATGTATCCTGTCTTCGCCGTGGTCACCACCGGCGGCGCCCTCGTATTCTGGATGGTCTACGTGCTTCCCAAGATCATGGCGGTGATCAAGGACATGGGCATCAAGCTCCCCTTCGTCACCAGGGCCCTCATTCTGGTAAGCGAAGGGGTGAAGTCCTTCTGGTGGGTCGCCCTCATCCTCCTCGCCGCGGGGGCCGTTGCCTACAAGCTCTTCAAGAGAAAGGAAGCCTTCCGGTACCTCCTGGACCGTGTGAAGATGCGGACGCCCATCGTGAAGCTCTTTACCGTGAACCGCCTTCTCACCCTCTTTTCCGAACAGTTGAGGATCCTCGTGGTCTCGGGCATCACCATCGACCGGTCTCTTGCCATCATCGCCCAGGCGATGGGGTCGGAGGTATTCAGAAGGGCCCTCGTGAGCGCCCGCGAGAAGGTGATCTCCGGGAGCAAAATATCGGACGCCCTGAGGGAGACGAAGGTGTTCCCGCCCCTGGTGGTGCGCATGGTGGATATCGGGGAGGCGAGCGGTAACCTGGACGAGCAGTTCGCGTTTCTCTCCAAGTTCTACTTCGACAAACTGGAAGATCTGTCCGACCGGCTGGGCAAGATGATTGAACCCCTCCTCATCGTGACCGTGGGGATTATCTTTGCGGTCATTCTCATCGGCCTCCTCCTGCCCATCTACGACATCGTCGCGAAATTCGATTCCCGGTGAGCCATGGATTACCTCAAGTTTTTCAGCCTTACCGAAGACCCCTTCAGACTGACGCCCGATACGGCTTACTTCTATCCCTCCCAGGGCCACAACGAGATCATCTCCTCCCTCAACTACGCCATTGAGCAGAAGGAGGGTTTCTCACTCCTCGTGGGCGAACCCGGGACCGGGAAGACGACCCTGCTCAGGGTACTCGTGGACGGGTGGAAGGACAAGGCGGAGCTGGCGCTGATCATCACCCCCAGGTTGTCCCCCGAAGAGTTCCTCCAGTCGGTCCTGGAGGACCTGAACGTGACCCTTCCGGCGGCGAGCAAGAACGAGATGCTGAAGGCCTTCCGGAACATCCTGGTGGAACGGTCCGCCTCGGGGAGACGGGTACTCATCGTGGTGGACGAGGCGCAGAACCTCCCGGACGACACCCTCGAGGAACTCCGTCTTCTCTCAAACCTGGAGACGGAGAAAGAGAAACTTCTCCAGATCATCCTCGTGGGCCAGATGGAGCTGAAGGAGCGACTCGAGACGGCAGCCTTCAGGCAGCTCAACCAGAGGATCACGGTCCGGGCCACCCTGAAGCCCCTCACCTCGTCGGAGACGTGGGACTACATCAACTACCGTCTCGTCAAGGCGGGCCGGGGAGGGGCCATCTTCGACGAGGGATCGAAGAAACTGATCTTCCAGGCCTCAGGGGGCATCCCCAGGATGATCAATCTCATCGCCTCCCGGGCCCTCATGGCCGCGTACGTGGAGGGGAGCACCCTGGTGCGGAAAAACCACGTCCTCTACGCCCGACAGCATCTTGCAGAGGGCGGCGAAGCCGGGAAGGCCTTCTCCCCCGCCCCCCTGTATATCGCATCGACGACCATCCTCGTTCTCCTTGCGGCCGCTGCCGCATACTGGTATGTGCCCTTTTACCGTGCCACCCCTTTCGTGGCGGAAACTCCTCCCGTCAGGGAGACGGCGCCTTTGGTCCCTGCAAAGAAGCCCGTCGAGCGGTCTGCGGGAAAGGTACTGGTGGTGAAGGCCGATACCGCCAACCTGAGGGACGGTCCCTCCACGGAGAGCGATATCGTCTCCTGGGTCTCAAGGGACGTGGTGCTGAGGGTGATCGGCGAGGCGACCGGTCGGGGGGGCGAACAATGGTATCGGGTGAAGATCAGCGACGGGCGCGAGTGCTGGATCGCGGGGAGGACGGTGGAAGTTGTGCCGTCCCCGTCACCGTGAGTGAAGGATGAGGGAAAGGCGCTCGGCAGCCAGCTTCTTGGCCTCCCGGTCCAAAGTGTCGATAGCGAGGATCTCCCGGTACAGGGCCTCCGCATCCGCTGTTCTTCCCTGTTTTTCCGCGATTCTCGCGAGTCCCAGGTAGCCTTGGCTGTTTGCCTTCTCGGCGAGGCTTCTGAAGAGGGGTGTCGCCCTGTCGAAGGCCTTCTTCCGCTCGTACAGCAGGGCGAGGTTGAGGAGTACCTGAGGATGGGCGGGTTCCATCTCCCGGGCCTTGAGCAGGGATGTCTCACCCTCCACCTCCTGTCCGAGGCCGATCCGGGCAAGTCCCAGGTTGATGAGGGCCGGGACGTAGTCCTGTCGAACACGTAAGGCCCTCTGGGCCTGGGTCGCGGCGTCCTCATACCGGTTGAGTCGCACCAGGAGGCTTGCAACGTTGTTCATGATCACCGGGTTCTCGGGATCCAGGGCCAGTGCCTTTCTGTATTCCCCGAGGGCTTCGTGATAGGCCCCGCTCTGTTCGTAATTCCTTGCCCCGTAGAGATACATATCTTTCTCGGCCCTCCTGTCACTCGCCTTTGCCTCCGGTGAGGGCAGGGTGGTGTCCGTGCGGGCGAGGCCTTCGTCGCGGCCCGGCCCCGCCTTGGCAGCCGGCACCCGTTGAGGTCTGGACAAGGAGGCTGCCGGGCTTCTTGTCTGTCCGGTTGACGCACTTTTGGGGGTTTCTTTCGGAGGGATCACCGCCGCCGGGACCGTCCGCGGGGGTGCGGGCGTTCCTGCCGAAGTGGCCGGTGGAGGGGGTGCCGGTGTTGTTGTCGATGGCGGGGTCTGGGGCGGTGGTGGGGGTGTCTGTCTCACGGCAAGCTTGGCCGGGGGGGTGGAGGTTCCCAGGTAGAACTGGGTAAGATAGACGGCGCCGAACCCGGCGGCTACGACCAGGAGCGCGATCAGAAGAAAGGTGGTGAACCTCTTTCTGTCCGAACGGTTCTTCGATCCTTCTTTGACCCGTTGCCTCAGATCGGGCGGAATGTCCGCCTTCATCTCTTCATGCTTTACCTTGGAGAGGAGGTCGGCGAGGAGGCTCATGGACGAACCCTGTCTTCACGGTATACCGCTGCCGTATCGCGGACGGCGAAGTAGAGACCGGACCGGCGGGCCGGAGGGATCACAGCGGCCGCCTCTCTTTTTTCTTCTTTCCGGTTCAATCTGTCGAACACCTTCCAGGCATAATCGACCCGTTTTTCTCTTCCCCTGGCGTTGTAACACCCCACCGCCTCCCAGGTGTAGCCGTAGGCGTCCATGCACTGCCTCAGGATGCGTGCCCCTGCCATGGTGTTGAGGCAGGGATCGGATATCAGTTCTCCCGCTGTGAGCCCCAGCTCTCCGAGCCATGAGCTGTTGATCTGCATGAGACCGATGTCCCAGGTACCGTTCCTGTTTCTGTGATACGCCCCGGGATTCATGTTCGACTCCACCCCGGCTATTGTTTCGAGCAGGTAAGGGTCTATGCGATATTCCTTCCCCGCGTCGTCAAAGCAGAATCCATGTACCAGGGTGGGAATAATCAGGAGGCACCACAGGATCTTTCCCATTGAGAATGAGCCAATTATATTTGGAGGGTATCCAAAAATCAAGCCTTTTATGGTCTTGCGGCCGCCACCGGGCGAAGTGAAGGTTGATAATGGGACAAGACCATACTACAATTAGAAAAAGGTGGGTACCCATGGAGAGAGTCCTCGTCGTAGAAGATGATTTTGCCCTCCGTATCCAGATCAGCTTCTCCCTGGAGGAGAAGTACAAGGTTTTCGAGGCGGCGAACGCTGAAGAGGCAAGGGCGGTCTTGGCCTCGGAAGGGGTCGACGTGGTGATCCTCGATCTCGGCCTCCCCCCTGCGGAGCACACCCCCGAGGTGGGGATCAGCCTCCTCAAGCATGTGCTTGACAACCACCAGGCAAAGGTCATCGTCCTCACGGGACAGAAGACGGAGGAGGCGGCCGTGGAGGCGATCAAGTACGGAGCCTTCGACTATCTGATGAAGCCTGCCTCCATGGAGAAGCTCATCTTCTCCATCGACCGTGCCCTCCTCTTCAGAGACACGGAGAGAAGGATCGAAGAACAGGGCATCAAGAAGATCTCCTTCGATCTCGAGGTGGGCCAGGGACTCCAGCCCGCCAGAGAAGAGGCGGAGAAGAACATTATCCTCAAGGTGCTCAGGGACACAAACTTCAATGTCTACAAGTCTGCAAAGATACTGGGTGTGAAAAGGGAAAGTCTTTACTATTTCCTCAAGAAGTTCGGTATCAAGCGGATCGATGATCAACCTTAACACCCTGTATCTCCTTTTCATCTTCACCGGTCTCACCATCATCCTCACCCTCCTCTATCTGCGGTACATCACCAGGAAGACCTTCAGGATGGTGATCGAGTGCATCGACATGAACGAGAAGTGCGCCTATGACCTGAACAGGTTTCTGCCGGCGACAATCCCCATCCTCCGGAAGGCGGGCATTGAGGATCTTTTTTACACGATCCAGTACCTGGAGGGTTCCCTGGAACGGGCGAGGGTCGGACGGCGCCGGGGCATCGAGAAGAGGGTACAGAGAGAAGACTACAGCCTCCGTCTCGGCATGGTCCCCGGAACGGGGCGGGGCGAGCGGGGCTTCATATACCAGATTGCACTGGAGATCCTCTTCCTCGTGGTGGAAATGGACATCCTGATACGGATCAACGCGGTCAACGACGCCTTCTACAACTTCTCAAAACTCCAGACCTTCATGCTCCATGATATGAAGAACCTCACCCAGTTCATCAAGGCCCTTGCCTATAACGTGGATCACCTGCACTCCGGGGAAAGGGAAGAGCGGTTTATCCGGTTCCTCAAGCAGTCCGTACCGGGGCTTCTGGTCCGGGCGAACCGGATCCAGGGCGTTCTGGAGACGGGTCAGGACGTGAGTCCCGCGGAGGAGGAGGCCTCGAAGGAGTTCGGACTGGGTGACCTGATCAGAAGCATCCTGACCTCCTATTCCGTCAAATGCGACATTGTGGGAGACGCGGTCCTCTCCAGTCAGGAATCGAAGGTGGCATCCATTTTCGACAACATCCTCAAGAACGTCTACGAGAAGAGCCTCGAGCAGGCAGGGGTGGAATGTACGGTCCGCATCGAGGAGCATCCGGAGCACGTGGAGGTTTCGGTGATCGACACGGGGCGGCCCCTCGAAGAGCCGGGCCGTGTCTTCGAACCCTTCTATTCCAGGAAGAAAGGTGGGCTGGGGGTGGGATTGTTCCAGGTGAAGAACCTGGTTGCCTCCCTCGGCGGGACCGTGGATGCCCGGAACGGGAGGAAGGGTGTGGAATTCACTGTAAAACTCCCCAAGGCCTCGTCATTGAAGGAGATTTCAATGTAAATAAATTTTACATCTTGAACCGCCTGTCCTTTGTCTATAGACTTAGTCCAGAGACTAATCTCCAAGGAGGGTTCGGGATGAAGCTGTTCAGAATGCTGCGGAATCGAAAAGGCTTTACTCTGGTTGAACTTGCCATAGTGCTCGTAATTATAGGGATCATACTCGGTGCCGTCCTCAAGGGGGCGGAGATGATCAAGACGGCGAAATATAAACGGCTCTATACCCAGTACCGGGAAATGGCGGCAGCGGTCTACACCTATTACGACAAGTACCAGAAGTTCCCCGGCGACGACCCCAATGCGGTGGCCAGGTGGGGAGGTGCGACGGCGAACGGCAACAACAACGGCTGGATCGACGGCACCCAGTTCTGCAACGGCGGCGAGGGAACGGAATCCTGCGTGAGCTGGCAGCACCTGAGGCTTTCCGGGGTCATTACGGGGAGTACCGCTGCGGCTGCGGGAAGGGCGTCCCCGAGTCACGCCTTCGGCGGACGGATCGCCCTGGGAAGGACCGACGGGGCCCCCGGCATGGGCACCTGGCAGAAGCCTTACGGGGTCTGCTTCGAATGGCTGAACAACGAGACCGCCCGGTGGCTCGAGCAGAACTATGACGACGGCGTGTACAACACAGGCAGCATCAGGGGTGACGCCAACTACATGGCGGGCGCCATCGACGCGGTGGTGGCCAACTGGGTGTGCATGGAGTTTTAAAGAAGGTGCCGAACAGAACCGATCGGACCCGGGGGAGGCGTGATGCCTCCCCCGTTTTTGTTGACCCCCTTCGACCCCTTTTTGCTATACTTAGGGAGATGAACAACCCGTCACGATTCCTTCCGGTTCTTGCAGGATCCTCGCGCCGCAGGGGCGTAACGCTCGTGGAGCTGGCCGTGGTGATGGTCGTTCTGGGTATCCTGGTCGGTGTCGGCGTAAGCCTTCTCGGTCCGCTCACCAAGCGGGCGAAGACTATAGAAGCCAGGGAGACGGTGAACGCTGCGGTCGACTCGGTGGTGGGCTACGGGGTGACCAACAACCGGATCCCGAACGCGGCCCAGTTCGGCACAACCGTGAGGGCCCAGGTGGACGCCTGGGGTAATCCCTTGCAGTATATCTTCGACAATAACCTCACCACCTCGGTCTGCGACAGGACAACGACCAATATTACCGTGCGTGTCTGCGGCAACGCGGCATGCGCGGCCTTCACCACGGTGAGCAATGTGGCCTTCATCGTCCTCAGTTCCGGGGGGAATTACAACAACCAGACGGCAGGGAGCCAGGCGGTGGGGGCACCCGTGGCCATCAACACCTATCAGGCGGGGATCGCCGTGGACAACTATGCCGGCGACTTCATCAGGGCCATCGACGAGTTCGACGATATCGTGAAGTGGGTGACCCTCCCGGAGTTGCAGGGCAAGATGGGTTGTACCAGGTGTACGGCTTACGAGGTGTGGAACAACCTGGGGGCGGCCGCCTACTTCCGGGTGAATGGCGTGGGATGCAGCCAGATCGCACACAACACCATGATCACGAGTATCGGTCCCGGCGGGAGCGTGAACGGGTACACGGACCTCAACTGCACGGTCCCCACGGCGCCGGCCCTCTTCTCGTATACCCAGGCGGTGACCATCGACGGGAACCGCAACTGCTCGGTTAATTTCAACAATACGGACCGGTAAGTCAGTAACCCCTTGATTTGTTGAATGGTTTACCGGTTCATGGGGACAGGTGCAAGATAAAAGGACAGAAGGTTTCGGCCATGAGTCCGTGAACCAATCCAACCGATTCAGCCACTCAGCCATTCAGCCACTCAGCCATTCAGCCACTCAGCCATTCAGCCATTCAGCCATTCAGCTCATCTTCACTCCTCTTCCAGGGTGCTGATCTCCCGGATGCCCATGTGTTCCTTGATGAGGAATGCGAAGCCGAGGATGTTGTAGGGCACGTACCAGAGGGCGTGATAGACGATGGATATGGTGAAGGCCTCGTGTTTCGGAACCTCGAAGATGGAGAGGAGATAGACGAGAAGGAACTGGTAGACGCCCACGTAGCCGGGCGATGAAGGGATGGTGAGACCCAGGTTGAGGAGGGCACAGACGAAGGGGATATAGATGAACCGGATGGGGATGCCGAGGATGAGCCCGGTGGCGTAGAGGGCCACGGCCATGGAGAGCCAGGTGGCCGAGGAGATGAGGACGAGATAGATGATGTTGGCCGGTGAGTTGATCCGTTTCAGGTTCTCCTGAACTTCCGAGATCCGCCTTCCCAGGCGCGCCATGGAGGGTCTTTTCATCCCCGTCAGCTTCCCGGTGAGACGGTCGGCGAGCTTCTCGCGGCTTAAAAGGAAGATGAGTACGATGCAGAGCACCAGGAATCCTACCAGCATGTAGATGCCCTGAGAAACCCGGTGGGGCAGGGTCTGCTTGGGAAAGAAGACGAAGGTGAGAAGGAGCAGGCCGGCCAGATCGAAAAACCGGTCAAGGAAGACCGTGGAGACGGAATAGGTGAGAGAGAGCCCTGCCTTCCTGGCCAGCACGTATCCCCTGGCAAGTTCGCCCAGCCGGGCGGGGAGGACGTTGTTCGCAAAAAGGCCGATCATGAGGGCCACGAAGGATGTTGCGAACCCCACGTTGCTTCCCGAGATCCTGGACCACCTGAAGGCACAGAGGACCACCGCCAGGATGATGAACAGAAGAGGGGCGACGAGATAGGTGTAGTGGGCGTTCCTCAGGATGGTGAGAATCTCCTGGAACCTGATCCCCCTCAGGGAAAAATAGAAGAGGACGACGCTGATCACAAAGCCGAGGATGGTGGTGAGCAGGTGTTTTCTCTTCACGTCACGTCTTCCGGTAATTTGTGCAGAAGATCCCGCTGCAGACAAGGAGAAGGCCTGCCACCAGGGACGCGGTCAGCTCCTCGCGAAGAATGAACCTCCCGAAAAGGACGCCAAAGACCGGGGTAAGAAAGGTGAAGGCCGAAAGGCGTGCCACGGGGTAGATGTGGATGAGCTTGAACCAGACGAAATAGGAGGCAAAGGCGATGATCACCGACTGGTAGACAAGTGACGCCACCACCACTCCGTTGATCCCCTTCACCCATTGGGCTTCGAGGGCATAGGCGCAGACGAACATGATGGGGATGGAGAAGACGAGCTGGTAGAGAAAGGTGTTGATAGGGTGGACCCTCTGGGCGAGATACTTCTTGATGTAGAGGGTGGTGGCCGCCCAGAGCACGGCCGCCGCGATTTCGAGGATGTCCCCGGCAAGCATGAGGCGGTTGTACGAGACGGGCCTCCCCATGAAGACGAGGTAGACCCCGGTGAAGGCGAGGACCAGGCCGATGATCTTGAGGGCGTCCATCCGCTCACCCAGGAAGAAGTGGGCCCCGGCGGCCACGATGAAGGGGGAGAGGTAGACGAATATGGAGGCCCTGGCCGCGTCCGTGTACAGCATGCCGAGATAGAGGCAAACGAATTCGAGACCGAAGAGTATCCCTACCATGGCCCCGTGAAAGAGGAGTATGCCCTTGTGGAAGACCGGCTGGCGGACGACGAGGCAGTAGACGATGCCGAGGGCGGATGCGATGACGGAACGGATGGCGGTGGTGAAGACGGGCGAGAGGCCGCTGTTTGAGTATTTGATGGCCGTGTAGTTAAAGCCCCACAGTACGGTGAGTACGAGGATGGCGGCAAAGCCCGGTGCGTCTATGTGGTTCTTCGTCATATCCTTTTCTCTCTCGCCAACCTTGTCCGTTGGTATGCGGGTCAACGGGCGGCGTGTGGTGACGGCTGCCGCCCGGGGTTATCTGGAAAGCACGAGGTTGCCTTCCCTGACAATTATATCAAAGAAAAAGTTCTGGTAGAACACCTTCATCTTTCCGATGATCCTCCCGGACGCCCTGATGCCGTCGAAGGAGAGGGTGGCCTTGCCGTCCTCGCTTCTCCCGTCGTACCTGACGCGGTTTCCTTCCACGGAGAGGGTGACGCTGAAGGGGGTGTCCACCACGAAGTTGCTCGGCGCCTCGCGAAAGATCACGGCGCCCCTGAAGCCGGCCCTGTCCTTCTCCACGTGGAGGATGACAGGGTAATGCTCGGTCTTTCCCTCAGGGGAAACGACGAGGTAGCCCCGCCAGTATCCTTCCAGAGGGGACTCTCTGAGGACGGAGACGAGGAACACAACCGCAACGACCAGACATGCCGCGAGAAGGCAGAGAAACCATCGCGGATTCTTTGAAAAAAGCCGTTTCACCAGCCTAAACCCTTCCGATCTTTTCCTTGACATCCTTGTCCCATTTCTGTTCTATTTAGTCAACAACTTTCGAGACATAGCGGAGACAGGGTTAATGAAAAGGCTTGGAATCATTGGAACCGGTTCGTATCTTCCCGAGCGGATAATGACCAATTTCGACATCGAGAAATTCCTCGATACGTCGGACGAATGGATATACACGAGAACGGGGATCAAGGCGAGGCGGATCGCCGACCCCGACACGGCAACCTCCGACATCTGCAAGGTGGCATCTGAAAGAGCCATGGCGATGGCGGGAGTGAAGGCTTCCGACATCGATCTCATCATTCTTGCCACCATCACCCCTGATACGTGCTGCCCTGCGGGCGCCAACTGGCTGGAGGCAAAGCTCGGATGCGACGGGGCGGTTTCCTTCGACATCACGGCGGCCTGTTCCGGCTTCATCTTCGCCCTCCACGTGGCGGACCGGATGATACGGTCGGGGGCGAACAAGACGGCCCTCGTGGTGGCCGGTGAGATCATGAGCAGGGTGGTGAACTGGAAGGAACGGGAGAGCTGCATCCTCTGGGGTGACGGCGCCGGTGCGGCAGTGGTGACCGAGACTGCGGCAGGAGCCGAGATCCTCTCCACCCATATCCATACCGACGGGGCCGGCGGCGACACCCTCCTCATGCCGGGAGGCGGTTCCAAGACCACGCCCATCTCCTATGAGAGCGTGGATAAAGGGCTCCATTTCCTCAAGATGATCGAGGCGAACAAGTCCTTCAAGGTGGCGGTCAGCCGCTTCGCGGAGGCCTGCGAGGAAGCGGCTGCGACGAACGGCAGGACCATCGAGGACGTGGATGTGATCATCCCCCACCAGGCAAACCTGAGGATCCTCCAGGGCATGGCGAAGAAGCTGAAGGTGCCCATGGAAAAGGTCTACATGACCATCGAGAAGTACGGCAACATCTCGTCGGCGACAGTACCGATCGCCCTCGACGAGGCGGTCCGGGACGGCACCATCACGCCGGGCAAACTCGTCCTGCTCACCGCCTTCGGCGGCGGCCTCACCTGGGGCTCAAGCCTCATCAGGTGGTAGGACAGACAAGCTCTCAATCCTGAGCACCAAATCCGAAGGAGCCTCAAAGGCCCACATCCTCCAGGGTGAACCTGCCGGCCTGCCGTTCCGTTCGGGCCCTCAGCCATGGGGTCCTCGAAGCGGTTACGGGACTGAGGAATCGGTGTTCGGACGAAGGGGCCGTGCCGTCCGGAACACATGAAGCCCCCGGTGGGTTCGGAATTTGGACTTTAGAAATTGGGAGTTGCGGGTTATAATATGGCCCGCGGAGGGATGGCTGAGCGGCCTAAAGCGGCGGTCTTGAAAACCGTTGGGGGTTTACGCCCCCCGTGGGTTCGAATCCTACTCCCTCCGCCATTATCTTATTGATTTTATTCATCCTGATCCCTATACATTCCTTTCACTCTTGTTTCACTTTGTCGACTTCGGGACTCGCAACATCCTCGACGTATACCCCATACGCCTCCGGTGTGCGAGCCCCCGTCTCCGCGGTAGGCATCGAAAATCCCTCCGGCCGGGAGGAGAGAGCCTCGACCCGTGCCATAATCACCGGGAATAAGGAACTTCCGTTCCCCCGTGGAGGATTCCGGTGGCGAAGGTCCCAAAGAATAAGAACAGGGCAAATCAGAGAATCAGGCCTTGCCTTCCACCCACGGTTTATGTAGGATGGGAGAAAATCTCGGGGTCTATATGAAAGGCGCCTTCCTCTGTGTGATAGTCGTTGCCACGTTGCTGATCCTGGCCGGCAGCGGGCGCGGGGATGCCGAGTCCCCTTCATTCAAGCGAATCGCCAAAGAGCGGACCATAGCCGTGCTCGATCCGTCAACGTTCATAGGGGAGTCTTTCGTGGTAAGTCCTGACGGCCGGAGAGCGGCCTTTATTGAAAAGGTCGGCGACAAGAGGACCGCCGTTGTGGATGGCGTGCGGCAAAGACCATACGACGAGATCAGCAGGCCCCTCGTGGGCGGGGGTCTCGAGTTCAGCCCCGACAGCTCGAGGATCACCTATTTTGCCAGAGAGGATAAGGACTGGTTTCTTGTCATCGACGGACAAGAACAGAGGGAGCATCGGTTGAATATCCGGAGTTCCACGCTTCTCGGTGAGGTTGTGTACTCACGGCTGAGCATGATCCGATATTCGAAAGAAGGCGCCCATTACTGTTATGTTGCGGAGGAAGGGGATACGCAGTACCTGGTTGTTGACGGAAAGGCATTCGGCAACAGGTATGAAGAGGTCTATAGCTGCACCTTTTCCGATGACGGGAAGAGGATCGCCTATGGGGCAAGGGAGAAAGGGGGAGAGAAGATCTTCTATGTCATCGATGGCGTGAAACAGAAGGAATATGGCGTTACCGGCCATTTTACCTTCAGTCCCGACGGCAGGAGGTTTGGATATACGGCCTATCCGATTAAGGCGTGGTCGCGGAGGGGCCAACGGGAGTTTGTGGTCCTCGACGGTATTGAGCAGAGAGAAAGGGAGTACTACGAGGTCTCTCCCGTTACCTTCAGTCCTGACGGGAAGCGGGCGGTATACTGGGCCGAACCGGGCAAAGCCCCAGCGCCGAAAGGGGTAATTGTGCTCGATGGCCGGGAGATAAGCGATGAAAGGGCAGGGCTGGGAAGCTTCGTCTTCAGCCCTGACAGTACACGAATCGCCTACTCGGCGGGGGTGTCCGTTCCCCCTACGTTCTTCAGGCAGAATCCGCCCCCGCCCTATGAATATCAGGTCGTCGACGGGAAGGGAGGTAAGCCTTATGAAGGGGTGTCCCTTGCCGTGTTCAGCCCCGACAGCCGTCGTGTCGCCTACTACGGGAGGAATCAGAAGAAATATAGGATGGTCATAGACAACGAGGAAGGCAAAGCGTACGATCATACCGGGCACCCGGTCTTCAGCCCGGACAGTAAAAGGATTGGCTATCAAGCCCGGAGGGGGTCCGACTACTTTATCGTCGTTGACGGCAGGGAACACAGCGGATACGAGTTTGTCTCCAACCCGGTCTTCAGCCCCGACGGCACGAGAGTCTGTTACGTTGCGACACAATCGGGGAAGCGGACCGTTGTCATCGATGAGAGGGAGGGACCATTCTACGACGAGATTTACCCGAGGCGCTGGCAGCACAGGGTGGCCCATACCGGCATCGGGTTCTCTTCCGACTTGGGCTTCCACTATTTTGCCAAAAAAGGGAACGAGCTCGTTTTTGTCCAGGAAACCATCGTGTCAACCGACTAAGACGGGCTGGAGGGGCACAGGCAGGAAGGTCGGCAAGACCTTGGGGGGGCGGAAAAGGCACATAAGCGTTGACTCCGACGGTGTCCGCATTTAGAATGTAGCGTCGTCAAGGTTTATCATTCCCTAAGGTCCAGTGTGACTCTCAAGAGACTCATCGCAGGATCGGTCCTGCTTCTCGCCATCCTCGCCGGGCTTGCCGCCTGCGGAGGCACCTCCGACAGCGCCGAACCCTTTCGTCGCCTCATCATCCTCCATACCACGGACGAGCATTCCTACCAGCTCGGCGTGGGGCCGGAAGTGGACGACTACCCGCCTTCCGGGGCCGCGGGGGAGGGCACGCTCACGGGCGGGACAGGCCGGCGGGCCACCATATTCGCCATCGAACGGGCCAAGGCCGAACAGTCGGGGGCGGCCCATGTCACCTTCTCTTCCGGCGACAACATGATGGGTACCCTCTTCGAGGCGGCCTCCATGAGGGCGGCGCCGGACTACAGGGCCATGAAGCAATTGGGCTACCATGCCGGTACCTTCGGCAACCACGATTTCGAGCTGAGCCCGGGCTTCCTCGCCGCGTCCATCAGGAGGGCCCAGGCGTCAGGGGGCATGTTCCCCATCGTCGCCACCAACATCACCTTCGCGGGCACCCCGGCAGATGCACCCCTTGCCGCACTTTTCGACGAGACGGGGACAGACATGTCGAAGCCCATCCGGCGCTGGCATGTGATGACGGCCTCGAACGGCATCAGGATCGGCCTCGTCGGCATCATGGGGGGACACGCCGCCTACGATGCCCCGGGCAAGTACCCCGTCACCTTCTCCCGGGCAGCGAGCGGCAGGGATGACGATTTCGACGGCATCCTCCAGACGATCTACGGGGAGGTGCAGCCCGTGGTCGACTATCTCCGCACCGTGCAGAAGGTCGATCTCGTGATCGCCCTCGGACACACGGGTACCGATCCCGCCAATCCAGGCACAGGGGAAAGCTTCGATATCGCGAGAAATGTGACGGGCATCGATGTCTTCTTAAGCGGCCATACCCACATGAAGGTGGGCCCGGTCCTGGTGAGGAACCCGAAGTCGGGAAAGGATGTAATCCTCATCGAGTCGGGCCGCTACGGTGACAGCGTGGGGAAGCTGAGCCTCGTCCTCGACGGTGAAGGCAATGTGACCATGGAGAGAGACAATTCCCTGATCATACCCGTTACCGGCACGATCCCTGCCGATCCTTCGCTCCGGGCCATCGTGGATGAATCCATCCGGGTCCTTGAGGCTGAGCCGGAACACGGCGGCTCGGGCCCTTCCATGCTCGAACGGACCCTTTCGCAGATCGAAGGGGAAACGGTGGTCCACGATCCTGCCGTGACCGGCGATCTCTTCTTCCGTACCCTCGGGCGGACCTCCTTTGCCCTCCCGCTTCGAAAGGCGCCAGTGGAGACACCCCTGTTGAGGCTCCTTTCCGACGCCTTCCTCCATGTGGTGAACGGGATCAGCCCCACGCGCATCTCCATGATCGTCCACGGCATTACCCGGGACGGCATCTGGCTGGGGAAGAACAGGACCATCTCCTTTGCCGATGTGTTCCGCATCTTTCCCATGGGCCAGTCCCCTCTCACCCCGGATATTGCCGACTATACCCCCGGGTTTCCCCTCACCCGCTTTGCCATCAGCGCTTCCGAGCTGAAGGTGATCCTCGATATGTCCATAGCGGCTGCCTACGGGAGTACCGAGGGGATCGACAACTTCATGGTGCCCTCGGGTTTGCGTTATGAGTTCGATTCGGACAGACAGGCCTTCGATCCGTCAGACCCGCTCAATCCGGACAGGGGCCTGATTACCAGGCTCATCGTGGCGTCAGACCCGTCCGCACCGGACAACCTCGACACGGTCATCTACGACCGCACCCAGGGTGGCTGGCTCATCAACCCCGCCGTCACGTTTTTCTCAATGGCCGTGGACTACGACATCGCCCTCTTTGCCGGGAGTAAGGGCATAAGCCTCAGGAACCCGGAAAACATAAACGAGATTTACCCGTTGCCGCCCCTCGGTGCGGTGGTGAAGCGCCCCGACGGCACCGAACAGAAAAGCTACGAGGCCCTGGGCTCATACATCGTCGGTGTGTGCCGGGCGAACGGAGGGTATCTGCCGGACAGGTACGGTCCCGACACGCCGGCCCGGCGGGTGATCTGCACAGGCACGCAATGCCGGCAATAGGGGTTGACCATGTATGGCCCCGGGTGGACGCTTTCTCCCCGGTCCCCTCACGCTCACCAACGGGATGTGCCGCAGGTTGGCTGGAGAGCCGTTTTACACTCGGGCAAAAATATGCTACTTCGTAACATAATGGCTCGCAGACCAAAAGAATCGCCTGATGAAACCGTAGCCGAGCTTCTCAGGAAATCAGAGGCGAGGCTGTCCTCCATCCTTGCCAGCATCACCGACTGTCATTTCGAGTTGGACCGTGACTGGCGCTTCATCCGCGTAAACGACCAGGCTCTGGCCTACTTCGGCAAAGTGAGGGAGGAGCTCATTGGTCAATCGTACTTCAAGGCCTTTCCCACCCTGAAATCCTCCGTGTTCAAAGAGCAGTACCGTCGGGCTGTCTCCGGGGGTACCTCGGTTCACTTCACCGTAGAATCGATTCTTTATCCGGGCAAATGGGTGGAACTTCACGTCTATCCTACGGAGGAAAGAGGCGTTTCGGTCTTCTTCAGGGACATCACCGAGGCCAAGCGGGCGGAGATCGCGCTGCAGGAGAGCGAGGAGCGGTTTCGGGCCTTCATGGACAACAGCCCGGCCATCGCCTGGGCGAAAGATGAGCAGGGTCGGCACACCTACCTGAATCGGGCCTACGAGCAGCGGTTTCATGTGCGCCTTGAAGACTGGAAAGGGAAGACGGACTTCGAGCTGTGGCCTCCTGAGGTCGCCGATGCCTTTCGCCGGCACGACCTGGCCGTTCTGGCGGCCGACCGGCCCCTGGACATGGTCGAAAAGGCGACGGGTCCGGATGGAAGCCACTCGTGGTGGTGGATCTTCAAGTTCCCGTTCCGGGACGCTTCAGGTCGCCGCTATGTGGGAGGGGTGGGTATCGATATAACGGAGCGCAAACGCATGGAGGAGGAGTTGCGGCAAAGCGAAAACCGTTTTCGGGCAATTGCCGATTACAGCTATGACGCGGAGCACTGGTTTGATCCGGATGGAAGACTCGTCTGGGTCAACCCGGCGGTCTTTCGGCTGACCGGGTACACGGTCGACCAGTGCATGGCCATGGCCGACTATCCTCTCCCTCTCCTCGATGCACGGGACAGGGAGAGGCTGGCGGGCCTCCTTCATCAGGCGATTCAGGGTTCCAGCGCCAACGATGTCGAGTTTCGTATCCGGTGCAAAAACGGCGGCCTCAAGTGGGTGGCCGCGTCGTGGCAGCCCATTTATGACCTTAACGGTGCCGCCATGGGCCATCGGTCAAGTGTCCGTGATATAAGCGATCGCAAGCGGGCCGAGGAGGAGGTCCGAAGGCTGAACGAGGAACTGCAACGACTGGTGACGGAACTGAGAGCCGCCAATGAGTATCTGAAGACCTTCAATTACTCGCTTTCGCACGACCTGAAGACACCTGTCGTCGCCATACAGGGATTTTCCCGGAGACTGTTGGAAAAGTACGGGAGCCAGCTCGATGCGAAAGGTCAGCAATACCTGACAAGGATCAACAGAAGCAGCATGCAGATGGAAGAACTGCTGACCGATTTGCTTGTGCTGCTCAGCCTCGGGCCCAAGAGAATGGCATTCTCCCATGTGAGGATAGAGAAGATAGTGGGGGAGGTAGTCGATAGTCTGAAGGAAACACATACGGAGCGGGCCGTCATATGGGACATCAGGGGCCTACCGGATGCAAGGGGCAACAGGACGATGTTGAAGCAGGCCTTTGCAAACCTGTTGAACAATGCCGTCAAGTACAGCAGGCTGAGGGAGCGGCCGCGTATAGAAGTGGGGGGATGGACGGAAAAAGAAAAAAATGTCTACTATGTCAAGGATAACGGCATCGGCTTTCCGGCGGAACGCAGGGAAAGCATATTTGAAGTGTTCGAACGATGCCACGGATCGGAGGAGTATGAGGGAACCGGGATCGGACTAGCAATCGTCAAGCGTGTCGCCGACCTGCACGGCGGGAGGGTGTGGGCTGATTCAAAGATTGGCGCAGGGGCTACCTTCTATCTCTCGATCCCCACAAGACTGTAGAGGGGAATTCAGTGCGGGCCGTTGTATCACGGGGATGGGAAAGGCGCGGAGAGATCCTTACCGGTGACGGAACGGCCTTTCCTGTTCCAGCTGCGAATTAAAGGTACGGGAACTGAAAAAAAGGGCGAAGGAGGCTTGAAAAAATGCCGGGCACGGAATATGAGTGTGGAGAATGCGGTCGCGCATTCCTGGTACACGAGGGAGAGAAGAAGGAGCCGAAATGCCCCGGTTGCGAAAGCGAGAATGTGGCTCCGAGGAAGGCCCGTCCCCTTCCGTCATGGCTCATGTCCAAGGTCTCGGAAGGTTCCGGCTGAAAATAGAACGAAGAATGGCGTCGCCATTCTACAAGCGCGGTCGGGAGTCCTGTTCGTGGTAGGAAGTGACGGCCGAAGAGGCCGTCGATATCCCGTGCCCCCTTTACCAGCCTGCTCTCTTCCAGCCCTTTTCCATTTCGAGACAACGCCTTGTCTCTTTACCGATTTCGGCCGGTCAGGTAACGCCCTTGGCGGCCAATTGTCTCCTGGCAACCCGTTCGCACTCCAGCCTGTCCGTTTCGAGCTGGTTCGCGCTCTTGTACGGGTGTCTGTAGGTGACGGAGCAACCTCCGAAGATAAAGAGCATAAGAAGAAGCCCGACTAACGGTCTCATATTCCTTCCTCCTTGTCCCGACCGGGCGGGACCTCAAGCAATTCTACCTGCTCCGCGAGTCATTGACAAGAACGGAAGGGGAAGAATTCGACCCCATATATTTTTGTCCCCTATCATGTATAATTGAGAAGAGGGCTCATATGGACAGGACAGAGACGGGAAAGGGGAAGGATCGGACCGGTTCGAAATGGCGCCGTATCCTGGGTGCCTTGGGTTTGATCTTCGTTGTGGCGGTGATCCTGGGGGCGTGGTGGATCAAGCACAACGTGTACGCCAGCCCCTTTACCCCCACAAAACTGAGTCAGGAAGAACAGCGGACCCTGAATGCAAAGCTCGACCGTCTGGAGCGGGGCGTTCAGAGGGACGGGAAGGCACTGCGCCGGGTGCCTGGCGAAAGGACAGGGAAGGAACGCCTTCTCCCGGAGCGCTATACAGAAGACCCGGCGAGTCGCGAGATCCGCATCACGGAGAGGGAACTGAACGCCATCGTTGCAGAGGATGAGGAGACGGCACGGAGGGTTGCCCTGCACCTTTCCGATGACCTGGTGAGCGTGAAGATCGTGCTTCCCATCGACACGGATTTTCCGATCCTGGGCGGCAAGACCCTGCGGCTCAATTTCGGCATTACCTTGCGCCATGAGGCAGGGAAGCCCGTGGTGGCCCTCCGCGGCGTGAGTATCGGCGGCCTACCCCTTCCGAACGCATGGCTGGGAGACCTCAAACATGTCGATCTCGTAAGGGAATTCGGGGACCAGGGCGGATTCTGGGATCTCTTCTCGCGGGGCGTGGAAGACCTGAAGGTCTCCGACGGTGTCCTCTCCATCAAACTCAGGGAATAGGGGGTATTCGCCCCCAATCCTCAGTCTTTTCCCGTAAGCGTCCGGATCACGTGGTGGGCGGCCAGCAGCCCGAAGAGGGCGGGGATGATGGGGAGGCTCGGCAGGGATTGTCTGGGCCTTCCTCTCAGGTAGGTACCCCCGGTCTCGAAAAGCCGGTCCTCCGGAGCCTGTCTCGCGGTGGCGAGAGGCTCGGAAGAGTACACGACCGGAAGGTCGGCGGCAATCCCCCGCCGCTTCAGGCGCTGTCTGACGGCGCGGGCAAGGGGGCACACTGTGGTCTCGCTGAGGACACCGACCCCGACCTTGAAGGGATCGGTGCGTCCCGCCGCCCCCATGGCCGAGACCACCCTGATACCATTTGTGACGCAATAGCGGAGGAGTTCCACCTTGGGGTTGAGGCTGTCGATGGCATCGACCACGTAATCGAGGTCCGGCGTGATCAGTTCGCCGGCGGTATCGTGGTGGAAGAAGGCGTGGCGCCCGTCGAGGCGGAGGTGCGGATTGATGGCGGTAAGGCGCGCTGCCGCCGTTTCAACCTTCGACCGGTTGAGGGTGCCGGTGAGGGCAAGGATCTGGCGGTTCACGTCAGTGGGCTTGATCACGTCGCAGTCGATGATGCGCAGTGCGCCCACACCCGCCCGGGTGAGCATCTCGGCACAGAGTGCGCCCACACCGCCCAGGCCCACCACCGCCACGAAGGCGTGCTGGAGCCGTCGGAAGGCTTCCTCCCCGTATGCCATGATGTTGCGGAGAAAGAGCTGTTCCGGTGAAATGCCTTCCATGCTCTCAGGGGAGACCAAAGAGCTGCCGGGCGTTCCGGGTGCTCTCTGCACAGATTTGGTCGAGGGGTACTCCCCGCAGTTCGGCCATCTTCTCCGCAACCTCCACGGTGTGGCGGGGCTCGACTGCCGAGGCGACGGTACGTTCGGTGGCGATGGAGGGCGCGTCCGTTTCCAGGAGGTACCGGTCGGCCGGAACACGGTATGCGTTCCGGTGGTATTTCCTCGCCCTTTCCCGGGTTACGGAGCCCGAAAAGGAGATATACAACCCGAGATCGAGGAACCGCGCCATCATCTCCTGATCGCCTGAAAAGGAATGCATCACGCCCCTGACGTTGCCCCTGTACCGGGAGAGGATTTCGTAGACCCTCTCGTGGGCCTTCCGACAATGGATGATCACAGGAAGTCCCTTTTCCGCAGCCATCCTGACCTGACGGAGGAAGACATCCTCCTGAACCTCGGGAGGGGGAGACCCGGGGGAGAGATCGAGACCGATTTCCCCAACGGCCACGGCACGGTGTTCGCGAAGATAGACCGAGAGCCGCCCCCAGTCCGTGCCTCCTGCCACATACCACGGATGGAGTCCATAGGCGGGAAAGACCCGGGACGGAGAGGCGGCGGCGATACGGGAGGTACGCTCCAGAGACTCACCGTCATAGGCGGGCACGATGAAGGCAATGACACCGGCAGCCTCCGCACGACCGATCACCTCGTCCATTGACGTGGTGAAGAAGGGGTCGTTGAGATGGCAATGGGTGTCGATGAGGGTCACGGTGCGCCTTCGAGTACTTCCCGCACCTTCCGGGACAGATCGGCCAAATGAAAGGGTTTCTGAATGAAGGCCCGGCAGCCCTGCTCCATGATCGACCGTGCCTGGCCGTCGATGCTGTAACCGCTCGAAAGGATCACCTTAACGGAGGGATCCACCTCCCGGAGGCGTGAAAAGGTCTCCTTTCCTCCCATCCCGGGCATGATCATATCTAGGATCACGAGGTCGACGGCGTCCCGGTTCGTTTTGTAGAGATCAACCGCCTCCGTGCCGGACCGCGCGGTGATAACCCTGTAACCCAGGGCCCTAAGTCCCTCGCCTGTGACTTTGAGGATGGCCTCTTCGTCGTCCACAAGGAGGATCATCTCGTTCCCTCTCGTGAGTGAGGACTCTTCGACCGCTTCTTTCCCGATCTCGCCTTTTGAAGCGGGAAGAAGGATGAAGAAGGTGGTCCCCGATCCGGGTTCACTCCTTACGCCGATACACCCCTGGTGTCCCCTGACGATGCCGTACGCCGACGCGAGGCCGAGCCCTGTTCCACGGCCCATTCCCCTGGTGGTGAAGAAGGGCTCGAAGATCCGCTCCCGCGTCTTCTCGTCCATGCCCTCGCCGGTATCGTCAATGGTGATGCGCACGTAGTCGCCCGGACTCACCTCGGCCCGGGCGGCCTCGTCATCCTTCAGCACGGCATTCTCCGTAGTGACCGTGATGGTTCCCCCTCCCGGCATGGCCTGCCACGCATTCAGGAAGAGGTTGAGGATGACCTGCTCGATCTGTCCCTGATCCACGTCGGCCGGGAGGAGACGGGGGGCGCATCTCCGGTGGATGACGATCTCTTTCCTGGTGCGGCCGAACATCTCCGCCACCTTCTCGATCAGGCTGTTCAGGTCGGTGGTCTTGACCTCGTATCTGCCGCCCCGGGCAAATCCGAGGAGTTGACGGGTGAGGCCGGCCCCGCTCTTTACTGCCTCCTCGATACCCCTGACCCGCTCATAGAGGGGGTTGGAGGGGTCCATGTCCATGAGGGTGAGGAAGGCGTATCCCTGGATGGCCATGAGAAGGTTATTGAAGTCGTGGGCTATGCCGCCCGCCAGGGTGCCGATGGCCTCCATCTTCTGGGCCTGCCTGAGCCGGGCCTCCAGCCCGGCCTTCTCCTTTTCCCCTTCCTTCCTGGCCGTAATGTTCTCCACCGTGCCCTCGTAGAAACGGATGGTGCCTGCCTCGTCCTTCACGGCCCGGGCGTTGATGGAGACCCATATGGTGCTGCCGTCCTTCCGGAAGACCTCGCTCTCGAAGTTCTCCGCAACCCCCTGTGTTTCGAGGAGGCGAACATATTCGGCCCGGTCCTCGGCGCGAACGCAGTACTGATCGGCGATACTGGTGATCCGGGCTATCATCTCGCCGGGAGAATCATAACCGAGCATGCGGGCAAGAGAAGGGTTGACGCTCACAAACCGGCCCTCCGGTACGCTGCGGAAGATGCCTTCCACCGCGTTCTCGAAGATGCTCCGGTACTTCTCCTCGCTCTCCACGAGGGCCCGCTGGGCGGCCTTGGCCTCGGTAATGTCGAGGAGGGATGCAACGCTCTTTCTGGTTCCGGGGATGAGGTCGATGGTGAGGAGTATATCCCTCAGGGCACCGGCCCGGTTCACCAGGCGAAACTCGTAGCGTCTCTCGGTCCCCTCGGGATCAATCCTTCTCCGGTCGTGACGCACCCTCATCCATTCGAGGTCTTCGGGAAAGACGAAGTCGATCCATCGCATCTTCCCTTCAATCTCTTCCCGGGTGTAGCCGGTGAGGTTCTCAAACTCCTTGTTTGCAAGAGAGATTGTCGTGTCGTTCTCGATTATCACCGTGGCGGTCCCGGTGGTCTCGAAGATGGCGCGATACCGGGCCTCGCTCTCCTTGAGGGCCTCTTCGGCCTCTCTTCTTTCCTTTTCCCCTTTGATGATGGCCCAGGCCCTGAAACCGGAGAAGGAAAAAAGGATACTTCCCGCCAGGAGGATTGCGAAAATGAGAAGAAGCCGGTTTCTGAAGCCCGTCATGCCGGCGACGATCTCGTCCTCGGGGGTAGCCACCACGATGGACCAGAAGGTATTCCCGAGCTTGACGGGGACATAGACGGCGTGCTTCACCACGCGCTGAACCTTTGTGTCCCGGACCCGGTCGTATGTATAGGCGGCCGTACCTTCCCTGCCCTCCATCATGGACGTGGCCATGGCGAGGATTTCCGGAAAGTCCCTGCAGGTCTCTGTGACGGGCCGTCCTGTGTGTCCCGGCACAGGACAATAGAGTTCTATGCCTTCCCTGCTGATCATCCAGGCGTACCCTGTCTCCCCGACCCTGATCTGCTCCAGGTATTTCCTCGCCAGGTAGTCGAAGGGCAGGAGAATACCAATACTGCCCCCAAAGGTGGCCCCGTCAAAGACCGGAACGTGGTAGGCGATGGCGCTCATGCCCTGGACCGCAGTGAAGACCTCACTCACTACGGGGATACGGATGTTCATCAGTTCCTGCACGTGACGCTGGGTCGAGATGTCGGCCCCTATGGCATCTTTGTTGAAAGGGACGGTGTACAGGATCCTTCCCCGGGCATCCATCCGGGTGATGCCCCTGATCTCATCGGCATGGGACCGATAGGTGAACTCCATCATCTCTCTGCCTTTCCGGCTCAGGGAGATGATCTCCTCCTCTCCGGCAAGCTGGCTCAGCAGTCTGTTGTAACGGTCGAAGGAATCCTCGATGCCGAGGGCTGCCTGCCGTGCCAGCACCATCTGGCGCTGGTTGGTCTCCCGTATGATGTTGGCCCTTACATCCCGGTAAAAGGAATAGAAGAGGAGACCACAGAGGCTGACGAGGAGGACGAGAAAAAGGAACCACCATTTATAGCGCATCACATATCTGCCGGATTCTCATTATACATCATGTTGGTCCGCGGAGGTAGGTTGAGCAATGAGGGAACCGGGTCTTCTCAGGCCAGTTCCTTCCCCACTCTTTTGGCCCTGTCGAGCCGGCCGTCGGGAACCCCTTTCATCCGGAGGGTGCCGGGGAGCACCACCGTAGCGAGTATCCTCTGGCCGCTGTACCGACATACTTCCCTGAGCCTTCCCAGGGTTGCCCTGGACTGATTGAAGATCCAGTGGAAAGGCCGGGGCGTGCTGCAGGCGGTGACAAGGATCGCCCCTTTCCCTTTTGCGTTTCTTTTCAAGGGCATGCCCCTTTGCTGTTCCTCTATGAAAAAGCCGAAGAGTCGTTCAACAGTCCGGAGCATGAGTCCTGACATGTTCCCCCAGTGGGTCGGGGTGGCCCACACAATCACATCTGCCCTGGAGATGACCTCCTCCACCACGCCAATGTCATCCCGGATGACACAGCCCCCGGTCTTCTGGCACACCAGGCAGCCGGTACAGTCGGCGATGCTCAGGTCAACGAGGTGAATCATTTCTGTCCTGTGTCCGACGGTCCTGGCCCCCTCCAGTATCTGTCCCGAAAGGGTAGCGACCTTCCCTTCTCTCTTGGGGCTGCCGTTAAGGGCGAGAACGTTCATGTTGTCTCCCTTCCGGCTCTCGGGGGGAGGGACCGAGGCGCGGGGGTTTCCCGGACAAGGCTGAAATGGAGGTGCTTCCGCTCCACCGAGGCCTCCGCAACGCGCACCCTGACCCGGTCGCCCACCCGGAAGACCTTCCTGGTTCTCCTCCCCAGAAGTCGGTAATGCTCTTCCTGAAAGATATAGTAGTCGTCGTTGAGGTGGGTGAGCAGGACGATACCCTCCACGAAAATATCCAGGAGTTCCACGAAGAAGCCGAAAGAGGTGACGTGGGAGATGATGCCCTCGTAGACCTCTCCCACCTTCTCCTTCATGAAGAGGATCCGGATTCTGTCCTCTGTGTCACGCTCCGCCTCCATGGCCGCCCGCTCCCGCTCGGAACAGTGGAGGGCCATGGCTTCCAGTTCGGACTCCCCGTATGACCTGTTCTCGTTTCTGAGTGCCCCTTTCAGTATCCGGTGGCAGAGGAGGTCGGGATAGCGTCGTATGGGGGAGGTGAAGTGGAGGTATCGCGCCGAGGCGAGACCGAAGTGGCCCTTGTTGACGGCCGAATAGCGCGCCTGCTTCATGGACCTGAGGATCACGCGGTTCACGAGGAACTCATGATCCTTTCCTTTTACCGCGGCCAGGGTCTCCTGGAGCGCCATGGGGGTGTGGAGGCCTCTCGGGGCCTCTATGGACAGGGCCCTCAACAGGCCTGCCACCTCCCGCAGTTTTTCTTTGTCCGGCGGCTCGTGGACCCTGAAGACGGCCGGGAGTCTTCCGGCACTCAGGAACTCCGCCACCCCCTCATTGGCGGCGATCATGAACTCCTCGATGATCCGGTGGGAGAAAAGGCGTTCAGCCTTGAGGATCGCCTCGATGCCGCCCTCCATGTCGAGGACGAGTTCGGGCTCGGGGAGATCGAAGTCGATGCTGCCCCGCCTCTTTCGTTTCTTTTCAAGGAGCCGGGCCAGATCCGCCATGTCATCGAGGCGGCCGAGGAGGCCTCTTAGTTTCTTCCGTACGCCCCGGTCCTTACCGACGACCGCCTGTTCCACCTCCTCGTAGGTGAGGCGGCGCTCGCTCCTGATGATCGATTCGTGGAAGGCGGCCCCCGCCCGGTCACCGTCGGGGGTGAAACGAAGGATGGCGGTGACGCAAAGCCTCTCCTCCTTCGGGTTGAGGCTGCATGTGCCGTTGGACAGGGATTTGGGCAGCATGGGGATCACGGTCCCGGGGAAGTAGATACTGGTGCCCCTGCCGAAGGCCTCCCTGTCCAGTTCCGACCCCTTCGTCACGTAGTGGGACACGTCGGCTATGGAGACATAGAGCGTATACCCCTCATCCGTCTTTTCCACTGCCACCGCGTCGTCGAAGTCTTTGGCGTAGGGGCCGTCGATGGTCACATGGGGGACTCGTCTGAGGTCGAGCCTCCCCGGCTGCGGACCGGGGTCAGGGGCGGAGCCCGCCTCTTCCTCGAGGGATTTGTTGAAACGGCCCGGGAGATTGTGCTTGTACCGGACGAACCGGATGACGGAGGGCACGTCCTTCAATTCCTTGAAGACCCTGAGGAGGCGGCATGCAGGGTCCCTTCCCTGGTCGGGGAAGGAGATAATCCGGGCGGCCACGAGATCCTCGTCCTGAAGATCCTCCTTCGGTCCGTTGTGATGGAGGATGAAGTGGTGGCCGATCCGCTCGTCCTCGGGGACGAGATAGGTGAGTTGTCCGAAGCGTCTCACAAAGCCCACGACGGTGTGGATCTTCCGCTGCACCACGCCGACGACCTTGCCTTCCTTCTTTCCCCGCCAGCTGTGCTCCACCCTCACCATGACGCGGTCGCCATGAAGGGCGGTATTCATGTATCTGGACGGGACGTAGATGTCCTTCCGACCCTCTTTGTCGGGGATGACAAAACCGTTTCCGCTCCTGGTGCACCAGAGGGTCCCCGTTTCGAGGTTGATCTCAGCGGGGATGGCGAATCGGTTCCCCTTGAGCCCCATGACCGATCCGTCCCGTAGAAGGCCTTTGAGCACGACCTTCAGTTCCTTCTTTTCTTTGCCCCGAAGGGCGAGGACGTCGGCCATCTGGCCGGATGAGAGGGGCTTCCTTTCTTTCTTCAGGAGCTTGAGGATCTCCTCGCGGGTTACTTCCAGTCGTTTCTTCTTCACGGGATAGGTCCGGGCAGGATCGCCATTGGGCCGTCGGCATGCCGGCTTTTGGATTCGTGATAGTCTATGGCGGAGAGAGTGGGATTTGAACCCACGGTACGGCTTTTGACCGTACACTCGCTTAGCAGGCGAGCACCTTCGGCCGACTCGGTCATCTCTCCGGTTGACAAAGTATAATGAGTTACTCTATAAAAAGCAACACATTGACCATGGCCGGATCGAACCCCATACTGGAAATCCTCGCGATGCGATCACGACTCCTCGCCGTGCTCCGGGAGTTCTTTTCAGAAGAAGGGTACAGGGAGGTGGAGACACCCTACCTCATGAGGGCCGTACCTCCCGATCCCCACATCGAGCCTCTGGCGGTGTACGCGGACGGGAGCGGACCCTTCTACCTCCACACGTCGCCCGAGGTCTTTATGAAGCGGCTTCTCGCGGCCGGAGAGAAGAGGATCTTTCAGATCTGCAAGGTCTTCAGGGTGGAGGAGTTCCGGGAGGTCCACAACGTGGAGTTCACCATGCTCGAATGGTACCGGGAGGGATCGTATCTCGAGACCATGGAGGAGACGGCCCGACTTGTCGCCAGGGCTGCCGATCGCCTCGGGGTTCCTGACGGCGGGGTCTTTCTCCCTCCCTTTCCTGTCTACGACCTGGAGGAACTGGTCCTTGAGAAGACAGGGATCAACCCCTTCCTCCTTTCGAGAGACGGGTTCGCCTCAGCCCTTCGTACGTCCGGTTTTCCCGGGTTCGACGAAAGGGACGGATGGAGCGATCTCTTCTTCAAGCTCTTCATTCAGGAAGTGGAGCCGGGGATGCCTGCGGGCCGACCCTTCTTCATCAAAGACTGGCCGGATTCCATCTCCACCATGGCAAAGCCGAAGGGCCGCAACAAAGTGGAACGGTTCGAGCTGTACATGGATGGTCTTGAGATCGCCAACGGCTACTCGGAACTCCTGGAAGGAGAGGAACAGAGGCGGCGGTTCGAGAGGGACGGAAGAAGACGGGCGGCCGCGGGACAACGCCTCTTTCCCATAGACGAAGAGTTCCTGCGAGATCTGGCGGGCATCACGGGGCCGGTGACCGGGGTCTCGGTAGGCGTGGACAGGCTCCTCATGGCCCTTTTGCGCAAGACCTCCATCGGGGAGGTCCTGGCCCAGAGGGTGACGATCTAAGAGAGGTGAAAGGTACAAGGTGAAAGGTACAAGGGGCAAGGGGCAAGGTCGAAGGTCAAAGAAAGGGCAGGTTGGAACGCGTACCCCATACCTATAACCTGCATCATCCATCCAGCCGGTCACGAACAAGCGTGGAGCCGGGCTAAGGCACGAGGGTGTAGAAGAGGATGCCCAGGTACTCCTTCATGGCGAAGGAAATGGCGTCCTGGTGGGGAGCCTCGGGCAGCAGGGCATAGAAGGTGTACGGTGTGGGAGAAGTCTTGTGGGCGGTGGGGTAGGGGAGGACAGAGTCGAAGTGTTGTGCAAAGAGCATGACGGAGCGCCTCATGTGGACCGCGCTTGTGATGAGGACAATCCGGTTGACCCTGCCGGCTTTGCAGATTTCGTGAGTGAAGAGGGCGTTCTCCCTCGTGTCGCGGCTTTTGCCCTCGGCGATGACCATGTTGGAGGGGACCCCGAGGTTGAGAAGGTAGCGGCGGGATACTTCGGCCTCCGACACGGCGCTCTTCATGGTGCCGCCCGAGACGATGATGGGCTTCGGGGCGACAAGGTAGAGGCGGTAGGCGGTAGTCACCCGGTGGAGGGCGTCGCCTTCGAGAACGCCCTCGCCGTACATATCCGGGGCCTTCGCGTGCATGCTGTGGCCGAGGACTACGTAGACCTCGGCCTCCTTCACCCGGGCAAGGGACGGCACGGGATAGCGCGCCTCGAGGGGCGAGACGATAAGGTCCTTGACCGGCTCGATACTGAGCCCGTAGACGAGAAGGACCGTAACGACCAAAAGGGCGACAAGCCGCTTTCTCAGGAAGACGAGACCGAGAACCAGGATGGAGACGAAAAGGCCCGGCGGGGTGACGAAATAGGTGATGAATTTCTTCAGGAAAAAGAAGAGGTCCATCCTCGGGCGCTACGGGGTTGGGCCTTGACCGTAACGGGAAAGGAGCGTCTTGATCTGGGGAAGGGCCTTTTTCCCCGCTTTGATCCCTTCCTCCATGAGGACCTTCTTCTTGGAGAAGTCGAACATGGAAACCCCCCTGGTGTCGGGCTCTATGACCACGTCGGCGTATTTCAGCCTGCCCTTGGTGGACTCGTGCATCATGATGTTGATGGACTGGGCGATCACGTCGATCACCGAGGTGATATCGTTATCCTTGATGTCTTTCTGCAGTGTGACGGCGATGACGATGTTGGCCCCCTTGCTCCGGGCAACGTCGCAGGCCACGTTGGCGGTCACGCCTCCGTCCACAAGGAGTCGGTTTCCGAAGGAGACGGGGACGAAAACCCCGGGGATGGCCGAGGATGCCCTGATTGCCTTGCCGAGGGCCCCTTTTTCCAGGACCACCGTCTCGCCCGTGTTCAGGTCGGTGGCGATGGGAAAGAAGGGAATCTTCGTGTCTTCAACCTTCTTCACTTTGGCGGTCTGGTCGACGAACTGCTCCAGCCTCACACCCTGGACAGGCCCGAACTTGGAATAGACCACCGAGAAGTCGAGGATATCGTTCCTGTCGATCTTGAAAGCGGTCCACTCGAGCTGGAATGCGTCGGGGTTGGCGGCGTAAAGCCCCCCGATCAGGCTTCCCACGCTCGTGCCCACGATCATGTGGATGGGGATCTTCTCCTGTTCGAGCGCCCGTATCACGCCGATGTGGGCGAACCCTTTGGCCGATCCCCCTCCGAGAACAAGGGCCACCCTGGCCGGTTCCCTGGGTGCCGGCGCCGGCTGAAAGGTCTGGCACGACCAGAGGCCGAAGGCAAGGAAGAGAAGAACCGGGATGGTGTTAGTAAACTGCCCGCGATCCCACATAGGGGTTGTAGACTTTTTCCCGACCCACCGAACTCTGCGGGGTGTCGCCGTAATTGTGGCCCGGCGCGACCACCGTGTCGTCGGGAAGGGTGAAGATCTTTCTTCTGATGGAGTCCACCAGGACTTCCCAGGAGCCGCCGTTGAGATCGGTCCTTCCCACCCCTCCGACGAAGAGCAGGTCCCCTGTGAAGACCATGCCCTTGCGGTAGAGGCAGATGCTGCCGGGCGAGTGGCCGGGGGTATGGAGGACCTTGAGGGACGTGTTCCCGATGGTGATCACGTCGCCTTCCCGCACGGTGATGTCCGCAGGGGGCGAGGGTTCGGCGCCGAACATGTGCATCATGCCGGGGTCCTGGCGGACCAGACTCTGAGCCTCCCTTTCGTGGATGATGATCTCCGCGCCCGTAAGCTCCTTCATCCGCCTGTTTCCCATAATATGGTCGATATGGGAGTGGGTATTGACGATATATTTGATGGTGTAGCCGCGGCTTGTGGCTTCTTCCACGATCCGCTCTTCCTGGGCCGCCGGGTCGATGACCAGCGCTTCTTTGGTGGTCTTGCAGGCCACGATATAGGCGAAGACCGCGAAACCCCCGACCTGCATCTGTTTTACAAACATGGCGCCTCCTTAGAGGCCTATAGGATAATACTTTTTGCTGAGCTTTTTCAAATTTTCTGGTAGAATCAGGGGTTTCAGCGAGAGATGGAGGAGAGGGAGGATGATACCTGTATACATTGAGGCGAGAGATTTACCCGATGCCTGGTTCCAGTGCATCTACAGGATTTTCGAAGACAAGGGCGTCCATGAGTACGTGGTCGATAAGGGTTCCTTCGAGGGTCACAAACGGAGGGAATTCGACCTGGTGATGGTCCATGTGAAATACCCCGGGACTCATCCCCTGATCCCTGACATCCCCACCGAGTTGGGCATTCCTGCGCCCACGAGCATGGAGTACGTGGAGGAATACCTCCAGTATCTCATGACCGACAGAAAGGCGGAGAACGAAATCTACACCTATGGCGAGAGGCTCACCAATCCCAAGGTCACGTTCGAAGGGAAGGAATGGACCCTCGGCGTGAACCCGGTTCAGGAAGTGATCCGCATCTACAGGGAACAGCGCTTCGGGACCAATCAGGCGATCATGGAGGTGGGTATGCCCCAGGACATCCTCCTCGACGATCCCCCCTGTCTCCGTCTCATCGATACGCGCCTCATGGACGGCAGGCTTCATTTTGTCCTCTATTTCCGGAGTTGGGACCTCTGGGCGGGTTTCCCGTCGAACCTCGCGGCGATTCAACTGCTGAAGGAGTACATGTGCCAGGAGATCGGCGTGGAGGACGGGACCATCACGGCGGTGAGCAAGGGCATGCACCTGTACGAGTATACCTTCGGACTGGCCCTCAAGAGGTTGCGGAGAGAATAGGTTGTTCGCCCTTATCCGTGGACGGTGGCCCTGGCGTAATGGTCCTTGATCATCCGCTGGATCTGTTTCACATCCGATTCGGCCGTCACCCGGTGAGTTTCGTGGCGGCGGGACTCGGGGTTAAAGATGGTGAGAAAGAGCACATTTTCCCTTGTGGGGATCAGTTCCGCGAAGATCCGCCTCTGATAGATGAAGGAAATCCCGTAATGGGATGACTCGATGTGCATGTCCTTGCAGTGATAGGCGGCGAAATTGAGAAGCTCGTTCGCCTCGCGGCGGAACCCTTCGGAAGGGATCCGCTCCATCAGTTTCTTCACATAGGCCTCGTGGAGGCACCTGTTCAATTCCACCTCGATGGCCTCCCCGGCGGGGGTCCCCTCCTTTTCCCGCAACTGGCTCAGATCGTAGGTGTAGGACAAGATTTCAGGGTGGGTCATCACCTCTTTTGACCAAAGGATCTCAAAGATTCTCCTGCTTTCGGCCCAGGGGAGCTCCTGTTCCACGTCGATGAAGAGATTCCGCCGGGTCACCCTGTCAAAGAAGCTCTCAAGGCCCAACCTCTCGACACGGCTGTCCACATGGATGCTCCAGATCTGGTTGTAACGGTCCCGCAGCCTCGGTTCTTTCTCTTCCTCGGGTGCCTGCCCGGCATCGTACCTGAACAGGGGATCGAGGACGTCGTGAATGTAGAGGAAGAGACGATAGATGCTGCCGTAAAGAAAGGGGGTATCTTCCCAGAGAAAGAGCTTCACATCCAGCTGGGCCTTCTTTCTCTTGATGTAGGCCCGTTCCTTCCAGGGAGAATCAACTTCCTCGATGACTACCGATCTGATGCGGTCCGCAATGCCGATGGTCTGGGCAATCTGGTCGGCGAGGGTCTGCTTCCCGCTCACTCAGAATTCGCCCTCCAGGTTGTGGAGGTCTAAGAGAAGGGTCTTGGCCTTCATCCAGAGGGAATCTTTCTGCGTCGAGTAGGGGCTGGCGGCCATGATTTCCCCCAGATACTTCCTTGCCCGCTCCACATCGCCCCTCTTGGCGAAGATGTATCCTGCCCTGTAGAGGGAGTTGAGCCTGATGGGCTCGTACCTGGCGGTAAGCTGGCCGATCCTCTTGAGTTTCACGAAGAGGTCTTCTTTATCCTGCTGGGAGATTGACGGGTCGGAGACGGCCTTTTCGTAGGCCGCCCGGATGATCTTTACCGACTCGAGGACCTCCTTTGTGTACTCGCTAATCCTCACATAATTCTTGAGGGCCCCTTCCTGTTGCCCCTTCTTGAAGAGTTCCTCCGCCCGGGCGAACTGGGCGGAAAGGTTCCCGTCGGTGAGGAGAACATCCCGTTGGGGCGGCTGTTTGCGCGGCCCCCGCTCCGCAGCGTCGGAGGGGCCGGGAAGGCAGGCAACGATACATTGAAGGATAAGGAAAGAGAGGATGGAAAGGACGAAGGATCGCCGTGACATGCCCCCGAAGGGACCGATCATTTGACCATGTCCTGGAGTGCCTTTCCCGGTTGGAATCGTGGAACGGTGCATGGGGGGATCTTTATCTCCTTTCCCGTTTTCGGGTTTCTGCCGGCTCTCGCGGCCCTCTGCACGAGCGACAAGGTGCCGAAACTTGAATCTCCCGTTCTAAGCCGACGCCAGGACAGGTTCAGGGGGGGGCGAACCGCGGACAGGTGGAGACGCCTGTTCGTGACGAAAGCGACCCTGTCAGGTTGACCCGGAAAAAAGAAATGGCGGTGCAGGGAGTCGAACCCCGGACACTGCGGATATGAGCCGCATGCTCTGACCAACTGAGCTACACCGCCTCCGCCTTTCATATATGATATAAAGGAACGGTTGTCAACACCACTCCGGCTGCAGTCGAAGGGTTGCGAAGCCTGAAAGCGATGATGTAAAATACAAATGCCGAAGGCGGGACTCGAACCCGCACAGGCGTTCGCCTACTAGACCCTGAACCTAGCGCGTCTGCCAATTCCGCCACTTCGGCATACGCTTTAAGTTATATGGATATGGGTCCCGTGTCAAGAGGGGAGTATGGAATTCTTTGCCTCCGTGGGAATTACGAAAAGGTTCGATAACCCCGTTCTCACCATAGGGAACTATGATGGTGTCCATCGGGGTCACCGGGAGATCATCGACAGGGTGAAGGAGAAGGCCCGGGCGATTTCGGGCACCGCTATGCTCATGACTTTCTATCCCCACCCCCTGAGATTTCTCCGGCCCGAAGAGCACCTTGGTCTCATCACTCCCCTCTACGTGAAGAAGAAGCTGATCGAGGAGGCGGGTATCAACGTCCTCTTTGTCATCCCCTTCACCGCGGCGTTCCGCTCCATGGCACCGGAGACCTTCATCGAGGACGTGCTGGTCCGCAACCTCGGTATCAAGTCCCTCATCGTGGGTTATGACTTCCGTTTCGGCATGGGCGGGCGGGGGGACACGGCCATGCTGAAGGCATACTCGGACAGGTACGGGTACGACTTCAGCATAGTGGATGCGATCACAGTCAACCACGAGAAAGTGGGCAGCAACAGGATACGGCACCTCATTCTCGACGGCCGGGTGGCCGAGGCGGCGGTCCTTCTCGGAAGACCCTACATAGTCGAGGGTGAAGTGGTGCCCGGGGACGGAAGGGGGGCAGGAATCGGGTTCCCCACCGTGAATCTTGATACGGCCTTCGAGATTATTCCCGGGAAGGGCGTGTACATCACCGAGGCGCTCGTCCGGAACCGCCGGATCCCGTCGGTGACCAATGTGGGATACAACCCCACCTTTGACGGCAAAGAGTTGCGCATCGAGGCCCACCTCCTCGATTTCTCGGAGGACCTCTATTACCAGGAGGTGACCCTCGCCTTTCTCGAGCGGGTGAGGGATGAGCAGAAATTCGGGGGCGTGGAGGAGTTGAAACAACGCATCGCGGCCGATGTCGCCGCAGCCCGCCGGTATTTCGAAAAGACCGGGTCCCCTCTCGGGGGCGAGAGAATTCAGATACAAGAGGAAAGGTGAAGGGGGCTGTACCTCTCGCCTGTGACGGGGAACCGTTGTTCTTCGTCCCTGGCTGGTATCAGCGGAAGGAAGGGTCCCTGTAAGCGACCGCTCCCTTCACTATGGTGAGGAGATTCTTTCCCTTCATTTTCCATCCGTGGAAGGGCGTGTTCTTTCCCTTTGAGACGAAGGCCGTCCTGTCCACAACCCACTCCCTCCGGGGATCGAAAACGATGAGATCGGCGGGACTGCCGGGGGCGAGGTTTCCCAGGGGAAGGTTGAGGAGTCGTGCCGGCATGACGGTGAGCTTGGCGATCAGGTCCGGGAGGCTCAAAATGCCTCGGTCCGTCAGGGAGAGGGAAAGGGCGAGGGCGGTCTCGAGGCCCGAGATGCCCGATGTGGCGAGGTTGAACTCCACGTCCTTGGACGTGAACTCGTGGGGTGCGTGGTCTGTGGCGATGATGTCGATGACGCCGTTCCGGAGGCCCTCAATGACCGCTTCCACATCCTCCTTGGACCTCAGAGGCGGGTTTACCTTGGTATTCGTGTCAAAGGTGAGGGTTGCCTCGTCCGTGAGGGTAAAGTAGTGGGGACAGGTGTCACTCGTGATGCGATCGTAGAGTCTCTTTGCCTGCCCGATGGCGGCCACGCTCTCCTTCGCCGAGATATGGGTCAGGTGGAGGCGGCTTCCCGTGTAGCGGGCGATGGCCATGTCCCGCAACACAATCACTTCTTCCGCAACGGCGGGTGTGGACTCCAACCCCGAGAGGAGGGAAGACCTCCCCTCGTGGACGAAACCGGTGGCAAGGTCCGGTTCCTCACAGTGGGAAACCACGGGTATACCGAAGAGCTTGGCGTACTCGAAGGCCTTTCTGAGCAGCCCCGCGTTCCTCACCGATTTGCCGTCGTCCGAGATGCCCACGATCCCGGCTTCATACATTTCGCCCATCTCGGCCAGTTCCTCTCCCCTCAACCCCTTCGTGACGGCCCCGTAGGGCAGGACCCGGCATGCGCCCTCCACGGCCGCCTTCTTGACAATGTAGTCGGTCACGCTCTTATTGTCGTTTACCGGGTTGGTGTTGGCCATGCACGCCAGGGCGGTGAAGCCGCCCTTGACTGCGGCGCGGGTCCCCGTGGCGATCGTCTCCTTGTACTCGAAGCCCGGTTCCCGCAGGTGGACGTGGACGTCGATGAGTCCCGGGGCCACGACGAGACCGGCGGCATCGATGACCTCATACTTTGAGCCCGCCGTCTTCATCCCGCCGCCCCTCTTTTCAACCACGCCGCCGTCTATGAGGAGGTCCGTCGTTTCGTCCACATTGTTTGCCGGATCGATGAGCCTTCCGCCCCGGATCAGTATCTTCACGTTTCCCTCCCGAGGAGGAGGAAGAGGATGGCCATTCTTACGGCAACCCCGTTTTCCACCTGATCGAGGATGACCGAATAGGGCCCGTCCGCCACGTCGTCCATGATCTCCACGCCCCTGTTCATGGGCCCCGGATGCATGATGATCACATCCTCTTTGGCCCGCGACAGGTGCTCGGCCCTCAGGCCGAAGATGGTGGAATACTCCTTGATGGAGGGTATGTAGGATACGCCGCCCCGTTCCTTCTGGATTCTGAGCATCATGATTACATCGGCGTCCGCCACCGCCTGTTCGATCCTGTATGCCACCTTCACCCCCAGGGTTTCCATGTACGGAGGGATCATGGTGGGAGGCCCGGCGACCACGATCTCGGTATCGAAATGTCGGAGGGCGAAGATATTGGAACGGGCCACCCTGCTGTGGGCGATATCGCCGATGATGGCGATCCTGAGGCCGTCCAGTCTCCCCTTCTTTTCCCGCATGGTAAAGAGGTCCAGGAGGGCCTGGGTAGGATGCTCGTGGGCCCCGTCCCCGCCGTTGATCACCGAGGAGTCGACCACCTGAGCGAGCATGTGGGGGGCGCCGGGCATGCTGTGGCGGAGGATGATGGCATCGGGCCTCATGTATTCGAGATTGAGCGCCGTGTCCTTGAGGGTTTCCCCCTTTACCGAACTGCTCGAGCCGGAGGCAATGTTGATGGTATCTGCGCTCAGCCTCTTCGCGGCGATCTCGAAGGACGTTCTGGTCCGGGTACTGGGTTCGTAGAAGAGGGTGATGACCGTCTTGCCCCGCAGGGTAGGCACCTTCTTGATCTCCCTCTTCGACACGTCCTTGAAGGACTCGGCCGTATCGAGGACCAGAAGTATCTCTTCCCTGGAGAGCCCCTGTATGCCGAGGAGGTCCTTCCTGGTCCAGCTCATTTATCTCTCACCACCACAACCTCGTCTTTTTCGTCAACCTCACGAAGACGGACCAGCACCTCTTCCTCCTGGTGGGCCGTGTAGACGAGGCCCGCGTAGTCAGGATGAACGGGCAGCTCCCTGCTTCCCCTGTCCACGAGCACGGCGAGCTGGATCTTTCTGGGCCGGCCCAGATCCATGATGGCATCGATGGCCGCTCGGGTGGTTCTTCCCGTGTGCATCACGTCGTCGATCAGGATGATGGTCATGTTGTTTACGTCGAAGGGTATATCGGTCTTCATCACCTTCGGGGATTTAAGCTTGAAGAGGTCATCGCGGTACATGGTGATGTCGAGGACCCCCATAGGAAGGGTGATGCCCTCGATCTCCCTGATCTTGTCCCTGATCCTGCGGGCAAGGTAGATGCCCCTGGTCCTGATGCCGATGAGGCTCAGATCTGCAGAACCCTGGTTCTTTTCCACGATTTCGTGTGCTATCCGGTTGATGGTCCGCTGGAGCGATTTCTTGTCGAGAAGCACCTTAGCGGCCATGGTCAGTCATCCATGAAGATGGCCTGCGCCGGACACTGGTCCACGCAGGCGTTGCACTCAATGCAATCCTCCGGGAGGCTGACCCGAACGTGTCCGTCCTCCATGCGGAAGACGTCATAGGGACAGAGGAGAATGCATTCGCCACAGTCTTTGCAACGCTCCTTGGAAATATGGGGGACCACTACCGCTCATCACTATAAGGTCTTTTGAAAAAAAAATCAATGAAAGACGGGAGCCCGAAGACGGCCCTGTCTCTCATTTACATCGGCCTCCCATCCCTGGTAATATGTGACATGGTGAGGGCATGCCCGCACCTCCCGGAAGCAGGATGGTCATACTCGGAATAGACCCTGGCCTTGCCAACACCGGATTCGGTGCCATCACCGTCCGGGGGGGCACACCGGCCCTGGTGCGATGCGGGTATGTGAAAACGGCGACGCGGGACCGGATAGAGGCAAGGCTTTCGCAGATTTACGGGGATATGGCGGTGCTCATGGACGACATCGGTCCTGACATAGTGGCCCTGGAGAACGTTTTCTCCCTGGTGCGGTACCCGAGGGCAGGCATCCTTCTGGGCTCGGTGCTCGGGGTGATCTGCCTAGCCGCCTTTCAGAGGTCCGTCCCTCTCGTGGAGATTACCCCCAAAGAGGTGAAGAACGCCTTGGTGGGCTATGGAAGTGCAAACAAGGACCAGGTGAGGAAGGCGGTGGAGCGGTCCCTGGGGATCAACGATATCTCCTCTCTCCATGCGGCCGACGCCCTCGCGGTGGCCCTCACCGCATATTACAGGAAAGCGGGAGCGGGCATCCGATGATTGCCTATCTGAAAGGAACACTTACAGGTCTCCGGGATGACCGCCTTTTCCTTCTCGTCGGCGGCGTGGGTTATGAAGTCTTGATCCCTGCCTTCGTCATGAGGGAGATCAGGGGGAGTGCGGAAAGCGGACAGGAGATGAGCCTGTATATCTCCTTCAATCAGACCGAGCGACAGCCCAAACCCATCCTGGTGGGGTTCCGGTCGGAGCTGGACAAGGAGTTCTTCGAGCAGTTCATCTCCGTGGAGGACATCGGACCGGCCGCCGCCATCCGCGCCCTCGTGAAGCCGGTGAGGGAAATCGCCCGGGCCATCGAGGAGAAGGACATCAGGTTCCTCAAACAGTTGAAGGGGATAGGGGAGCGGAAGGCCGAAAAGATCGTCGCCACCCTCAGGGGTAAAGTGGCGAAATACGCCCTCATGCCCGAGGTCTCCCTGAAGGCGGAGGTAGCGGAGGATTTCCGGCGGGACGTGGAGCATGTCCTTGTCACCCAGCTGGGCCACAAGCTCCTTGAAGCGAGGAAGATGATCGGAGAGGCTTTGAAGCGGAACCCGGCCATCTCCTCTTCGGAAGAGCTCTTTGAAGAGGTGTACAGGGGTCAGAAGAAATGATCAACGACGAGGTGGACGTCCTCGAGAGAGGAGAGAAGGAGAGGAAGGAAAGGGAGGACGAGGTCGTTCTCAGTCTCCGCCCCCGCCGGCTCATGGAGTACATCGGCCAGGACAGGGTGGTGGAAACCCTGAAGATCGCCATTGACGCGGCGCTCCAGCGGGGGGAGCCCCTGGAACACATCCTCTTCAACGGTCCCCCGGGCCTGGGAAAGACGACCCTGGCCCACATCATCGCCAACGAGATGGGGACGAGGATTGTCACCACCTCAGGCCCGGCCCTGGAAAAGGGCGGCGACCTCATGGGTCTGCTCACCCACATGGAGCGGGGAGACGTCTTCTTCATCGACGAGATCCACAGGATACCCAAAGTGGTGGAAGAGTTCCTCTATTCCGCCATGGAGGATTTTGCCGTTGATTTCATCTTCGACAAGGGGGTCCACGCGAGGACCCACCGCTATCGTCTCGAGCAGTTCACCCTCATCGGGGCGACGACCCGGGCAGGACTCCTCTCCTCTCCCCTCCGGGAGAGGTTCGGGATCGTGCGGGACCTGGACTTCTACGAGGAACAGGATCTGGTGAGAATCATCGAGCGATCGGCCTCGATCCTTGATGTCACCATCGACGGGGAGGGGGCCTTTGAAACGGCGAGAAGGGCCAGGGGCACGCCCAGGGTGGCGAACCGGCTTCTGCGCAGGGTCCGGGACTATGCCCAGGTGAGAGGACACGGCCATATTACCCGTGATATTGCCGTGGAGGCCCTTGCCCTTGAAGGGATAGACGAGTGCGGCCTCGGGAACACGGACCGGAAGCTCCTCCAGACCATCGTGATCAATTACCGGGGGGGGCCCGTGGGGATCGAAGCCCTTGCCGCCACCCTTCAGCTCGAATCGGACGTCTTGATCGAGGTGGTGGAACCCTACCTCCTGAAACAGGGTTTTCTCATCAGAACCTCCCAGGGTCGCAAGGCCTCCGCGAAGGCCTATGAGCACCTCGGGCTCCCGTCGAATATCACGCTCTTCTGAATCAGGCGGGGACCCGGTAGGCTCCCTCGGGGAAGGATTTGGGTTTTCCCATCCCTGTGGTATAATTGAAATCCATGGACGTGCGGATAAAGGACAGGTCGGCTTACTCCCTTATTCTGGCCCTCTCGATCCTCTTCCTCCTCCAGGTACGGCCTGCCGGGGCGGACACGGTTTACCTCAAGGACGGCAGGGTGGTGGAGGGGATCGTAAGCAGTGAAGAGGGCCCCACGGTACGCCTTGATTTCGAGTTTGGGTCCATCGACTTCCCGAAAGGCGAGATAGACCGGATTCGGAGGTCTGATCGGAGGGAGAGGGAGATCCTCAAGGGGCGGCTGGAGAAGAACCGCTCGGCTGCCGAAGCGGTGCGGGAGCGGGAAAGTACGGTGAAGGAGCAGAAACCCAGGACCCGGGACGGACGGGAACGGGTCCAGCACATAGCAGTGAGCGCCACTCTGAACAGGAAGGTCCCGGTCAAGCTTCTCCTCGACACCGGGGCTTCCTACGTTATCGTGTCCAACAGGATCGGACGACAGTTGGGTGTCGATCTGACGGGAGACCGGGATACCATCCAGCTGCAGATCGGCGACGGACGGCGGATCGCAGCGAGGTATGTTACCCTGAGGAGTGTGAATGTCGAAGGAGTGGAGGCGACCGACGTGGGCGGGGCCGTTCTTCTCGACGACCAGGACAAAATCCTCTCCTTTGACGGTGTCCTCGGGATGTCTTTTCTCAGCAGATTCAACTTCAAGGTGGACCATCAGAGCAAGAAGCTCATGTTCGAAGAAGTGAGTCAGGCCCCGGCAAAGGCGCCCGAGGCACCAAGGTGACGCCCCTGACGTCCTCTCGCTACTTCTTCGCCTGCCCCTTCCACTTTGCCATGAGCAGTTCCCCGAAACTGCCCAGCCCTTCCGGGGACTTCTGTGCCTCCGCCTGCTTGCCCATATAGGCGCTGTATTCCGCCTTCTCCGCTACCTCTCCTGCCCCGCTGCGGCTCAGGACCATGCGATTACGGGCCGGGTCCACCTCGATGACCGCCACCTGAAGCGGGGTACCGACAGGGAACATGGCGCTGTGATTGGCCCCGCGCGGGGTCCCCATCTCGGAATTGGGAACGAAGCCCACGAGCCCGTCGCCCACCTTCACGAGGACGCCGGAGGAGAGGACTCGTTCCACGGTACCGTTGAGCAGTTCACCGACCGGGGGAAGGGGGACCGCCTCTTTCTTGACCGGCGCCTCCATGGAGAGGGATATTCTGCGGTTCTGTTCGTCTATGGCGACCACGTAAGCGGTGACCCACTGGCCTACCTCAAGGACTTCTTTGGGGTGGGTGACCCGCCGCCCGGCACCGAGGCGGGAGATGTGTACCAGACCATCGATGCCCGGTTCCAGACTGACGAAGGCGCCGAAAGGCGTCAGGCGGACCACCGAACCGTTGACGGCGGAATCGACCTGGTACCGGTCTGCGACGCCTTCCCAGGGATCGGGCTGGACTGCCTTGAGGCTCAAGGTGATCCGGTTCTTTTCCCAGTCGAGGGCGATGACGCGGACAGTCACCTCCTGGCCTACCGATACCGCCTCGTCGGCCCTTGAGACCCTGCCCCAACCCATTTCACTCATGGGGATCAGACCCTCGAGTCCTCCAATATCGACAAAGGCGCCGAAACTCTGCGTGGAGACGACCGGTCCGGTCACTTCAGCACCCACCTGGAGACTCTCCCTGAGGGCGGCGACACGCGTCCGCTGCTCCTCCTCGAGAAGGACCCGCCGGGAGACGACGATATTTCTGCCTCCCTCGCCGTATTCTATGATTTTGAAAGAATAGGTGTTACCGAGATAGGACTCAGGGTCTTTTCCTCCCCGGAGATCCATCTGGGAGAAGGGACAGAAGCACCTGACCTTGCCGACGAAGACCTCGAATCCTCCCTTCAGTTTCGACCCTACCCTACCCGTGACCGGGAGGCCGGCGTCGTGGGCATCCCTCAGTTCATTGAGATCGAGAGTGGAGAGGCCTTTCACCATGGTGGTCAGTTTTCTGACCCCGTCCTGAACGGAGACGAAGAAGGCGTCGATTTCGTCACCCACGTTTATCTGGAGTCCTTTTTCCTCATCCTGGAATTCGGAAATGCTCAGCACCCCTTCTGTTTTTCCTCCCAGGTCCACGTAGACCAGGTCTCCGGTGAGCCCCACAACGACCGCGCGGACCCGCTGCCCGGGTTCAAGCCGGCCCGAGCCTGACGGCATCCGGGAAAAAAGGGAGGCAAAATCCTCCTCCGCCTCATTCTCTTGGGGTTCCGAATTCTCCAGTACCATAGTGTTGGTTTTTTCGTCGTCTGCCATGAATGACCTCTCGTGTACCGACTCTCCCATCGGCGGGATTAAGGGATTTGTTACGATGGAATGAATGCACCCTGACGTAACGCCCCTTAAGTTTACACTTTTTGACCTTGTCTGTCCATAGTGACGGCATTTGACTTGTCCGGGGGGAAGGCCTTAGAATAGGTCGTCCGCCCGGTGTGCCGCGGCGGATATCCATTCTGCCTTGCGAGGTGCTCAGATGAAGACCGTATCGGCCGTAGTCCTGTGTGTCTGCCTGATCGCGGGGTTTGCCCACGGTCAGGATCGGATGACCCTGAAGGACCAGAAGGACAAAACAAGTTACAGCATCGGGACGGATATCGGGGCCAGCCTCAAGAGGCAGGGGTTCGACCTGAATATCGAGGCCGTGATTCAGGGGCTTCGGGACTCCTTCACGGGCGCAGCGACGCTGCTTGGCGACCAGGAGATCCGAAATACCCTCGCCGCCTTTCAGCGACAGTTCATGGAGCAACAGGTCCGGAGACTGAAGGAGTTGGGCGAAAAGACGAAGAAAGAGGGTGAGGTCTTTCTGGAAGCCAACAAAAAGAAAGAGGGTGTGGTGACGTTGCCGAGCGGTCTTCAGTACCGGATCGTGAAGAAAGGGACCGGAAAGGTGCCTGCGGCCTCCAACACCATAACGGCCCATTACCGGGGGTCCCTCATCGACGGGAAGGAGTTTGACAGCTCCTACCGCAGGGGAGAGCCCGCCACCTTTCCCCTGTCCGGTGTCATCAAGGGCTGGGCCGAGATTCTGCAGCTCATGCCCGTGGGTTCGACGTGGGAGGTAGTCATACCTTCCCACCTGGCCTACGGGGAACGGGGTGCCGGGGACATGATCCCGCCGAACGCCGTCCTCGTCTTCCAGATCGAGTTGATCTCCATCAAGTGAAAAGAGGGGAAGAGCCTGAAAATACTGACCCATCACCATGTCCGCCTTGTGAGAAATTTCTCTTGACAAAGTCTCGGTATGATTATTATGGTATGCTCTACTATACACGCCCCAAGAGGTTACTGTGCTCAAGTCGTTAAAGCTGAGATTCGGCCTTGTTCTGCTTTTTCTCGTGATTTCGATCGTCTTCTGTTTGCCGAACGTGGTGGATCTGAAAGGGGTTTGGAAGCAATACCTTCCCTCTGAAAGGATCCATCTGGGACTCGATCTGAGAGGAGGCATGCACCTTCTCCTCGAACTCGACACGGCAAAGATGATGGAGAACCTCGGGGACCGACAGGTCTCCGCGCTGAAGGACGCCATGATCAGGGATGGGGTCCGCTTCCTCGCCCTCGATAAGAAGGCCAACGGTGTCGCCGTCGTGGTGAAGGTGGAGCAGAAGGAGAAGCTTTTCAACCTTGTGGGCAAGGAATTCGGAGATCTGAAGGCCGGCCCCACGAGGACGGAGGGCGACAACTTCTACGTCGAATTCATGGTGGGGGAAGGTAATCTCTCCGGTATCAGGGAAAATGCCCTTCGCCAGGCCCTGGAGACCATCAGAAACAGGATCGACCAGTTCGGCGTTTCCGAGCCGGTGATCGTTCAGCAGGGAGAAAACCAGATCCTCGTTCAGCTTCCCGGCATCAAGGACCCTGAGCGGGCCCTGGAATTGATAGGCCGGACCGCCCAGCTCGAGTTCAAGCTGGTGGACGAGGAGGCAGCGGCACGGGGGGTTGGTGGAGCGGTGCCGGATGGATCGGAACTCCTGACCATGCGGGCCAGGAACCGGGAGACCGGGGTGACCACCACGACCTCGATCCTCCTCAAGAAGCAGAGCCTCCTGACCGGAGACCTCCTTACCGACGCGAGGGTAAAGATAGGGGGTGAGTTCGGCAACGAACCGTACGTGGCCCTGGAGTTCAACGCCGAGGGTTCCAGGATCTTCGACAAGATCACCGGGGAGAATGTGGGAAAGAGGCTGGCCATCATCCTTGACAACACAGTCTATTCGGCCCCCGTGATCAGGGAGCGCATCTCAGGAGGCAAGGCCTCCATTACAGGCAGCTTCACCATGGACGAGGCAAAGGATCTGGCCATCGTCCTTCGGGCCGGCGCCCTTCCTGCACCCGCCAAGGTGATCCAGAACATTACCATCGGCCCGACCCTGGGACAGGATTCCATCAATCGCGGCATAAGGGCCACCATTCTGGGCGGCATCCTGGTCATTATCTTCATGATCATCTACTACCGGTTCTCGGGTGTCGTCGCCAATATCGCCCTGCTTCTCAACCTGATCTACCTCCTGGGTGCCTTCAGCGCCCTGAAGGCCACCATGACCCTGCCCGGCATCGCCGGCATCGCCCTTACCATCGGCATGGGCGTGGACTCGAACGTCCTTATCTTTGAGAGGATCCGCGAGGAACTGCGCCTCGGCAAGACCGTCAGGGCGGCCGTTGACGCGGGCTACCAGAAGGCGTGGGTTGCCATCTTCGACTCCCACATCACCACTCTCATCACCGCCTGCGTCCTTTTCATCTTCGGAACCGGCCCGATCAAGGGGTTTGCCATAACCCTTATCATCGGCATGATTATCAACCTTTTTACCGCGGTATTCGGATCGAAGGCCATCTTCGACTGGATTCTCATGCGGTTCAAACCGCGAAAGCTGAGCATCTGAGGCGCCCGTCATGATGGAGTTACTGAAAGACACAAATATCGATTTCATAGGATTCCGCAAGAAGGCCTTCGTCATTTCCGCCATCCTCGTAGCCGTCGGCCTCTTCGCCTTTGTCATGGTATCCCTCGGTAAAGGAAACATCAGCGTCGATTTCACCGGGGGAACCAATCTCCAGATCCGCTTCGACGAGAAGGTGGACATCGGTGACCTGAGAAAGGCGCTGGAGGGGGGCGGCATCGCGGATGTCCAGATCCAGGAGATCAGCGGGACACGGGAGTTTTTCATCAAGACGAAACTCGCCGATACGGAGAAGGAAGCAGTCCAGGCCAAGGTAGCCTCAATCCTCGCCGCAAGCGGCCAGGGAAAGAAATTCCAGGTCCTGGCGAGCAACATGGTGGGCCCCGGCGTGGGGAAGGAATTGAAGAATTATGCCATTATCGCCGTGTGCCTCGCCCTGGTGGGCATCATCGCCTATATCGCCTGGCGCTTTACCTTTATTTCCGGCATCGCCGCCACCATCGCGACCTTCCACGATGTGGTGGCAATCCTCGGCATCTTCTTCATTCTCGGGAAGGAGCTTAACCTCCTCATCATAACGGCCCTTCTCACCGTGGCGGGCTACTCCCTCCAGGATACGGTGGTTGTCTTTGACCGGATCAGGGAGAATTTTGCCAAGATGAAGTCCAAGGATGATATCGGGGCGGTCATGAACCGCAGCATCAACGAGGTGCTGAGCAGGACCATCATTACCGGCATCACCACCATCCTCGCCCTGGGTGCCCTGATGGTGTTGGGTGGCGAAGTGCTCTTCGACTTTTCCTTTGCTCTTCTGATCGGCCTTGTGGTGGGCACCTACTCGTCCATATTCGTCGCGAGCCCTCTTGTGCTCCTGTGGAGAAAACGGGGTTTGTGACGGCACAAGACAGGGCGGGAATTCAGTTGACTGTCGTGTCCTTCATCGCTTTGCCATGATGCACCAACCAGGGGGATGCCGTGCAGATTCATCTCGAAGACCTTCTCCGCCAGAAAGAACGTGAGCTGAAACTCTACCAGCGGTTCCTGGACCTGAGGAACTTCTGTGAGACGAACGTCTTCCCCCTCGTGGACCTGCCTCTCAGGGAGCACGTGGCAAGCCTGACGTCACTCGTGGAAAGGATCGTTCCTGATCCGAGAGACAGGACCGAGGAGATGTTCTCGGGCGAGATCTTTGCCCTCCTCGGGACGATCTACCTCCACGACATCCACCTTGTCAAGAACTACCACTGGCAGACGAGCGGAGAGATTTTCGAGAATATCGATTCTCAGGACAAGAGCCTCCTGTTGAGTTACGGGATAGGCAGGACCCTCGATATTCCGGAAATGGCCATCGAGATCATCAACTACCTCACCTTCTCCAATATAGTGAAAAAGATACCGGTGGAGTGGGAAATCAGCGAGAACAGCCGAAGGGCCATCATCAGGAACACGAAGGTGATCGGTCATATCTTCAATTTCACCCACCTCCTTCACGACGTTTTCTTTTCCGATCTGCGCTACTTCAGGCTTCGCAGGTTCCAAAGCCCCAGGCTCGTCCTGAGGCCCCAGGACGCGGCCATCGATATCAACGCCAGAGAAGGGGTTATTCAGATCGGCTATCACGCCAAGTTCCCTTATGAGGTCCATGTCCTGGAAAGGGCGAGAGGCCTTCTGGAAGATATGTTCAACCTCTTCAAGAACAACGTGAACGGAAGGCTCGGATTTCAGTACCGCGAGCTTCTCTGGGACATCACAAAGGATTTCAATTACGACAGGGATATCTTCCAGGTGCCCAAGTTTTCCCCCTACGAAGAAGACCAGCATCCCCCCTTCAACAGGCAGGAGGAGGCGGCCGAGATCCTCGACCATCTGTTCACCCACGGCCATGTGGTGGTCGTGGGGGAAGGGGCCATGGGAAAGACGACCATCCTCAAGGCCTTCATCATTCCCCAGCTCCTCTCCGTGGCTCCCCACGTGTTCTACTGCGAGGTATGGGGCAACCCGGTCAACGAGGTCCGTGACGTGATCGGTAAGAGACACCGTGACCTGTCCTACGCGGGGCTCGACATCGTCTCCATGGTCCGGCGGCTCCTTCAGGACGGCATCTGCTTCTTTGTCATCGACGGCTGTGAACGGCTCGTGGGCCTTGAGACCACGGAGCGGGAGAAATTCGACCGCTTCGTCGAGTTTTGTCTCGACCAGGAGAACGTCTATCTCATCGTCTGCGGAGACAGCGAGTCCTTCTTCGACTGGTACGAGCCCTTCCGGCGGATCAACCTCGGTGCACTTTACCGTCTCAGGGCTCTGAGTGCCGGTGTGAGCACGGAGGAATCGAGTGCCAGCCTGATTTTTGGTGATGTGGGGCGGAACTACAAACCCATCGAGTTTGAACTCCTCCAGGCAAACCTCAACCTGGACAGAATAGTGGAAGATGTGCTCAAGGGAGAGCTTCAGAGCAAACACTTTCGGGAGATTGTGGCCATCCTGGCGGACAGGACCGACCGCCACCTGAGGCGCTTCACGGTTGAGGAGATCCTTTTCGAGACATCCATTCCAAGGGAAGAGGCGGTCCGTTGCCTTGCCCTCCTCCGGGATAAAGACCTGGTGAAGGAAAGTGAGTTTTTGGGTTCCACCTATTACGCCCTCTCGAGCCGATACCTCAAAGACCCCCTGAATCGTGTCCTGAAACTGGAGGAGTTCGACGAGAAGAAAAGGATCCGTCACCTCCTGCAGCATGCCATTATGAATCAGGTTTTGCTTGAGGAAGACGTCCTTGAACTGATCGTGAAATGGAAAGACGACATGGTCTTTTCGGGAGAGGCCCTCGGCTGGATCCTGAGCAGTCTCGTAGCCCAGGACCGGGATTACTCACTCCTTCTCGAGCAGGCGAAAGGGGAGGGTCGGGAGATCGATATTCAGCCTATCCTCAGACTCCTCTATCTCGACGACGCCCGCAAGCGGGGCGCTGCCATTCGCCTTCTCATAGAGATTCAGGACAAGAATATGATCAACCCCCTCCTGGAGCACCTCAAGGTTGAGAATGATCGTGAGCTGAAAGACCTCCTGATCAGAGGTCTGGGCTCCACGGGGAAAAAGCGGGCCGTCGTGGCCATCATGAGAACCCTGAAGGAGATCGGGGACCGGGATCTGAAGCTCCGGGCCCTCGAGTTTTTTTCCAACCTCTTCGGCAAGAACGCGTCGAAATTCCTGGGAGAGGTTCGGGAAAAAGAGGAGGACCCGGTTGTCCTCCAGGCGATCGACGACTTGCTCAGGGCTTCCCGGGAAAACTCGTGAGCCCGTGCATATAAGGTCGCAGGGCCTCCGGCACCACAATCGAACCGTCAGAGCGCTGGTAATTCTCCATAACGGCCATCACGGTCCTGCCGACGGCGAGACCCGAGCCGTTCAGGGTGTGGACGAAGTCGATCTTTCCTCCCGCCCTCCTGTACCTGATCTTCGCCCGCCTGGCCTGGAAGCTCTCGAAGTTGCTGCACGATGATATCTCCCGGTAGATGTTCTGGCCCGGCAGCCAGACCTCAATGTCGTAGGTCCTGGCCGAGGAGAAGCCGAGGTCGCCCGTGCAGAGCAGGGAGACCCGGTAATGGATGTTGAGCCTCTTCAGGACATCCTCGGCATCGAGAAGGAGGGATTCGAGTTCATCATAGGACGTTTCCGCCTTTGAGAACTTCACCACTTCCACTTTGTTGAACTGATGTTGCCTGGTGAGTCCCCTGGTATCCTTTCCATGGGCACCCGCCTCTTTGCGAAAGCAGGGCGTGTAGGCGACGAATTTGATAGGCAGGTCTTCCTCCCTGAGAATTTCGTCGGCATAGATATTGGTCACCGGCACCTCTGCGGTGGGGATGAGGAAGTAGTCGGGGTCGCCCAGTTTGAAAAGTTCATCCTCGAACTTGGGGAGTTGGCCGGTTCCGGTCATGGTTTCCCTGTTGACCATGAAGGGAGGGATGACCTCGGTATACCCGTGTTCCCTCGTATGGAGATCAAGCATGAAGTTGATGAGCGCCCGTTCCAGGAGTGCGCCGTAGGACTTGTAAAGGGTGAACCGCGAGCCGGTCAGCTTTGCCGCCCTCTTGAAGTCGAGGATATCGAGCTTTTCGCCGAGATCCCAGTGGGGGAGGGGTTCGAAATCGAATTCCGGCTTGGTGCCCCAGGTCTTGACCACCTGATTCTGCTCTTCCCCCGTGCCCTCGGGAACCGCATCGTGGGGGATGTTGGGGATCACGAGGAGCATCTCCTCCCAGCTCTTCTCCGCTTCCTTCAGCTCCGCCTCGAGCCCCTCGATCGATTTCCCCAGCTCGCGGAGATGGATGATCTGCTCGGAGGCATCCCCTCCGGAACGTTTCAGCTTCGCAATCTCATTGGAAAGATCGTTCTTCTCGCTCTTTCTTTTCTCTGTTTCCTGGATCAGCCTCCGCCTTGTCCCGTCGAGGGCGAGGAGCCGATCCAAGTCAAAAGAGGCACCCCTTTTCCGGAGGCTCTCCCGAACCGTGTCCGGTTGTTCCCTGATAATACGCGGATCGATCATTTAGTCCTCCACTAAATCGTTATTGAATTCCAGGGGGAGATAGGTATAGACGACTCCACCCAATGTGTGCAGGGGTTTGCCCTCCACGAGGATCTGAACCTTCCGCATGTTTCTGAAAGTGGCCAGGAAGGAATTGACGATGGCGTAGACCATGGTAATCTCCGCCGGTCCCTTTGGGCTGGCGCCCATCAAGGCATGTGACAGATTGAGATAGACGGTACCGTCAGTATCGGACGCAATGTCCAGGAGGGAGACACCTCCGGGGATGGAATGCTCCTCCTTCAGGGCTCGGAGGATAATCTCCGCCCTCTCCCTGTCGGGGGTAGCCATATCTATTTCCATCCTTCTCGGGGCCAGCCTCTCATTTCCCGCCGGCACGTAGATGTGGGCCGCATCCTTCGGCTGGATCATGGCCACCTGTTTCGGAGCGACAAACATGAGATACCGGTGGGCCCCGAGGAGAAGGGCCAGGATCACGACCAGCACCACCAGGACCACGAGCTTGACGTATTGTTCCCTCTTTCGGGGGGCCTTCGTTCCCGGCAGGTCAACCGTGCCCAAAAACTTCCCGGAGTAGCCCCTGCCAACCGTGATGTTCGGTTTACCCCTCTTTGTAGGCACGGAGGAACTCCTCTGAGGTCATAACCCGGAAGATGGGATAGATGGCTGAGTTCCGGTACGCATCCATGAAGTTTTCATGGATCTCCCGCTTATGGGCGGCACTCAGGTCCTCAAGCATGATGGTATGGAAGTCATGGCAGACTGCGTCGAAGGCTGTGGCAAGCACGCAGAAATGGGTGTTGATCCCCCCTACGGCCACCGTATCCACCCCGAGGGTCCTGAGGGTTTGATCGAGGTCGGTCTTAAAGAAGGCGCTGAACCGCCGCTTGTCGAGGACGATGTCGGTTTCCTGGGGCTCCAGATCCCGCAAGGGCCGGGTGCCTTCCGTGCCTCTCAAGGCGTGGGGCTTCATTCGGCCCCTGAAGATGAAGTCGTCTTTCAGGAAGCTGTCACAGGCGAAGATGACGGGGATGGAGAGCTCTCTGCTTCTGTGGAGGAAATCCCGGACCAGGGGTACGATCTTCTCCTGCTCCTTTTCTCCTGTCCGCTGCCTGTCGTAGTTGCCTTCGAGCATATCAACGATGATCACTGCCGGTTTCATGAGACTCCTCCCCTGTTGTCCCCCAGAAAGAGACGGCAGAAATTCCGGTACATGGCCTCCGCCACTTCCTCGGCAGGTCTCTTCCGTATGGCGGCAACCCGTTCGATGGTCAGCGTGACGAAGCGGGGCTCGTTGCGTTTTCCCCTCATCGGATTGGGGGTCAGAAAAGGGGCATCCGTTTCGGCGAGCAACCTGTCAGCGGGTACAAAGGCCACCACGTCCGTCAGATTTCCGTTGTTCCCGTACGTGACGGTACCGGGAATGGAGATGTGGAACCCCAGGTCGAGAAACCTCCGGGCTCCATCCACATCGTAGGAGTAGCAGTGGATAATTCCTCCCCGCTCGGGTGGTCCCACCTCCCCGACGATGGAGAGGGTTTCTTCCTTGGCGCTTCGCGAGTGGATGATGACGGGAAGGCCCGCATCCTTCGCGAGGCCGAGCTGCCGGCGAAAGACCCTGCGCTGCGCGTCATGGGGCGAGTAGTTCTTGAAGAAGTCGAGGCCTATCTCCCCTAAGGCCACAATTTTCGGGTGTCGAAGGGCGGAGAGGAGGGATCCCTCGGTCCTGTCGGTGAAGTCGGCGGCATTGTGGGGATGGACGCCCAGGGCGCCGTACACCTCCTGATACCTCTCCACAATGGTTCGTACCCTTTGGAAGTACCGTTCCTCCGTACCCACGGTGAGCATGACCGCGAGACCCTCTTCGATCGCTTTTGCCACCACGGCATCCCTGTCCCTGTCAAAGTTTTCCATCTCGAGGTGGCAGTGGGAGTCGAGAAACATGGTTGTTTATATCACATTCCCACCAGCCTCTTCAATTTGGAGACCCCTTGTCTTCTCCCGCCCCGCGAAACGGATCGTTTGCCCCCGTCCTGACCGGACCGCCATGGTTTTGCATGGCCACATGTGCTAAGATGTAAGGCCCCCAGCTATGAGGGGAATCCCCTCTTCTACGGAGATGGTATGGGTCTGAAAGGAATCCTGGAGGACCAGGTCAAGCTGGTCATGGTGGGAGGAAAAGGGGGAGTGGGAAAGACCACCTGTGCCTCGGCCATCGCGCTCAAACTGGCCACGCTGGGTAGAAGGGTCCTTGTGATTTCGAGTGATCCGGCCCCGTCCCTCTCCGACATCTTCGAGCTTTCCATCGGAAGCGCGGAAACGAGGATCGTCGACGACCTCGAGCTGTACGGTCTTGAGATCTCCTCGGAAACGGTCCTGGAGAGATGGAAGGCCCGGTTCGGCGACGAGATCTACGAGGTGATCTCGTCTTTTGCCGACGTGGACTACGACTTCGTTGATTACGTGGGGACCGCCCCGGGCATCGAGGAGGAGTATATGCTCAACTTCATCCTGGAGCTCGTGGATAGCGGAAAGTATGACGTGGTGGTCTGGGACACGGCGCCGGCGGGCCACACCCTGAGACTCCTGAGGCTGCCCCATCTTTTCCTGAAGCACATGGAGGCCGCCACCAAGTTCTACATGAGCATGTACGGCTACCTGGAGAAGTTGAAGGACGCGGTGAAGCTGAAAGGGTCCCGCAGAACCCTCCTCGAGATCATCGGCAGCTGGGAGGCCCTCTCGGAGCGCATCGTGGCCTTCATCAGGGACAGCAGGGCGACAAAATACATCATCGTCACCATCCCGGAGGCCCTGGGGGTCAAGCTGACGGCGAGGATGATCAGGGAGCTGGAAGAGAACGGCCTCCCGGTGGAAAACATCGTCATCAACCACGTGGTGAAAGAGGCGGACTGCCAGTTTCACCGGGAACGGAAAGGGATGCAGGAGCAGTATATCGGGCTCATCGAAAAGACCTATGGATCCACCAACCTTGTCACCCTTTTTCTCTCGGCCCGGGAAGTGAAAGGGGTGGAAAGCATAGGGCTGGTATCGGAAAGTCTCTTTCGCGAGTCGCCGGTCTGATCTGCCCGTCGGGGCAGGGGGGTTGAGGTGAGGGTTACGGGCGGACTGTTGAAGGGAAGGGCGATCGGCACAGGAGATGCCCGCAGGGCCCGGTATACGCCGTCGAGGGTGAGGGAGGCCCTCTTCGATTACCTTGGAGACGTGGAGGGGTGCAGGGTCCTGGACCTCTACGCCGGGGCAGGTACCTTCGCCGTGGAGGCCCTGAGCAGGGGGGCTTCCCTGGCCGTGTGCGTGGAAAGAGACAGAAAAATGGCGGCCCTCATCACCCGAAACCTCGAAGCCCTGGACCTCGCGGACCGCTCCGAAGTCCTCCACATGGAGGTGGAGCGGGCGGTCCCTTTTCTTGCTCAAAGGATCACCCGCTATGATATAATTTTTGCCGATCCGCCCTACGAAAAGGGCATGGTGAGCACTACCCTGTCCCTTGTGCAGGCCAACGGAATCGCTGATGAAGAAGGCCTGATCATCATGGAACACTCCAAAAGGGAGCGCCCTGATCCGATGTCGCTCAAAGGCTGGGAGAAGGTATCGGAGAGGAGATACGGCGATGCGGAAATTACAGTTCTCGCGCCCCGAAAGCGTGTTGAGAGGAGCCCGCAATGACTCAAGGCGTAGCAGTGTACCCCGGTTCTTTTGACCCCATCACCAACGGCCACCTCGATATTCTGAACAGAGGACTTGAGCTCTTCGACAGGGTTATTGTCGCGGTAGCCTTCAACATCGAGAAGAAGGCGCTCTTTACCGTGGAGGAGCGGAAGGATCTCATCCGGGAGAGCCTGAACGGCAACCCCCGTATCACGGTCGATTCCTTCGACGGCCTCCTGGTGGATTACGTGAAAAAGGTTGATGCCCGACTGGTCATCAGGGGTCTCAGGGCCATGAGTGATTTCGAATACGAATTCCAGATGGCCTCCATGAACAGGACCCTCAACCCCGATATGGATACCCTGTTTATGATGACGAGCAAGGACTATTTTTTCATCAGCTCCAGGACCATCAAAGAGGTGGCGGCTTTCGGCGGCTCGGTGAAGGACCTTGTTCCGCCGGTGGTGGAGCGGAAGTTAAAGGAGAGGTTTCTCTCGAAATGAGGAAATTCCTGTCGGGCCTCCGGGTCAGCGTCATCCTCGTGTTCCTCACATCATCTGCGGCATTCTGCGGCGACCTCTACTCCATCTCCGTCCAGGGTGCCATCCATCCGCCCGTGGCCGGCTTCATTGCCGAATCCCTGGCAACGGCCGAACAGAAAGGGGCCGACGCCTTTCTCATCATTTTGGATACACCGGGAGGCCTGGACACCTCCATGCGGGACATCGTGAAGACCATCATGGAATCCACGATCCCCGTCATCGTCTACATCCATCCTTCCGGGGCCCGGGCCGCCTCTGCCGGGAGCATCATCCTCCTCGCATCCCATGTGGCAGCCATGACCCCCGGTACAAACGCCGGAGCCGCCCATCCCGTGAGCATCGGGAAGGAGAAGGAGGACAAGGTGATGATGGGCAAGGTGGTGAAGGATGCGGAGGCCTACGTACGAAGTATCGCGGCCAAGCGGGGAAGGAATGTGGAGTGGGCCGCGAAATCGGTGAAGGAGAGTTCCTCCGTTACGGCAACCGACGCCCTCAGAATGAAGGTGATCGATGTGGTTGCCGACAACGTGGACGATCTCCTGGCCCGGATCGACGGGAAGGAGGTGGAGGTAAAGGCGGGAAGGGCAACCCTGAAGACGAGGGGGAAGAAACCGGTGGCCATGGACATGCCCTTCAAGTATCGCTTCCTGTCCTACATCAGTGATCCCAACGTAGCCTATATCCTCATGATGATAGGTATTTACGGGATACTTTTCGAGATTTACAGTCCCGGGGCCATATTCCCGGGGGTAGTGGGGGGGATCTCCCTGATCCTTGCCCTTTACTCCTTCCACACCATACCCATCAACATGGCCGGTGCCTTTCTCATCATCCTGGGCATCATCTTCTTCATTCTCGAGGTGAAGATCGTCAGTCACGGTGCCCTCGGGATTGCCGGTATCATCTCCATCGTCATCGGGTCCATCATGCTCATCGACCTTCCCCGGAGCATCCTGGGCATATCGTGGACCACCATTGCAGGCATGGCCGTGGCATCTGGCGTATTCATCTTCGGTGTGCTATCTTATGCCGTAAAAGCCCAGATGCTCAAGGTCACGACGGGAAGGGAGGGGCTTGTGGGGGAGGCGGGGATTGCGCGGACGGATGTGGCACCCCGGGGAAAGGTATCCCTCCACGGAGAGATCTGGAACGCGAGAAGCGATGCCCCTGTAAAGAAGGGTGAAGAAGTGGTGGTGACGGCCGTGGATGGACTTGTGGTGGAGGTACGCAAGAAAGGGGGGAGCCCATGATACCTGTTTACCTGTTTGTGGTGATTCTCATTGTTTTTTTCCTCGTCAGTGCCATCAAGATACTGAACGAGTACGAGAGGGGCGTGATCTTCAGGCTCGGAAGGGTTCTTGGCGCCCCAAAGGGTCCGGGTCTCATCATCCTTATCCCTGTCATCGATAGGATGGTCAAGGTGAGTCTCCGGACCGTGGTCCTCGATGTCCCGGCCCAGGATGTCATCACGAGGGATAACGTGTCCATCAAGGTAAACGCGGTGGTCTATTTCCGCGTGATCGATGCGCTCAAGGCCATCGTGGAGGTGGAAAACTACCTCTACGCAACGAGCCAGCTCTCCCAGACCACCCTCCGGAGCGTCCTCGGCCAGGCGGAACTGGACGGCCTCCTCTCCCACCGGGAAGAAATCAACGATCGGCTCCAGGAGATCCTTGATACCCATACGGAACCGTGGGGGATCAAGGTATCGAACGTGGAAGTAAAGAACGTGGATCTTCCCCAGGAGATGCAGCGGGCCATAGCGAGACAGGCCGAGGCGGAGCGTGAGAGGCGGGCCAAGGTGATCGGGGCTGAGGGAGAATACCAGGCAGCCACCAAGCTCGCCCAGGCCTCCGACATCCTGTCCCAGAACCCCATGGCCCTTCAGTTGCGGTATCTTCAGACCCTCATCGAGATATCGACGGAGAAGAATTCGACCATCGTATTCCCTATTCCCATAGATCTCATCAAGGTATTCGTGGAAAAGGTGACAAAGTGAGAAAGTGGATCGTTGTCCTTCTGGTGCTCCTCCTTTCCGTCACCACGGCCTATGCGCGGCCGGCGGCCAAGAAGGCGCAGGCTTCGAAAAAGCCTGCGAAGGCCAAGGTGGTGGAGCAACAGGACCCTTACAAGGCCTTTGTTGTGGTGGAGAGCAGCACCGGTATGGTGGTGGAGGGAGAGAACGTCCACGCCAAGCGGGCGCCCGCCAGCGTGACCAAATTGATGGTGGCGCTTGTGGTGCTCGAGAAGCTGGCAAAAGGGGAGATCAAATTGACCGACCAGGTCACCACCTCCAGGGAGGCATCCAAGATCGGCGGGAGCCAGGTTTACCTGAAGGAAGGAGAGAGTTTTTCTCTCGAGGATATGATGAAGGCCATGCTTGTGGCCTCGGGAAATGACGCGGCGTATGCCATAGCCGAGTTCGCAGGGGGGAGCAAGGAGGAGTTCGTCAGGCTGATGAATGAGAGGGCAAAGGCCCTCGGGATGGCGGACTCGGAGTTTCACTCCGTCCACGGCCTCCCTCCCTCCCGGGGGGATGCCGAGGATGTGACCTCGTGCAACGACCTTGCCATCCTTGCGCGGGAGTTGCTGAAGTATCCTAAACTCCTTGAATGGACCTCCATCAAATCGGAGGGGTTTCGAGACGGGAAGTTCATGCTCCAGAACCATAACAAGCTCCTGATCCGCATGCCCGGCGTGGTGGACGGGATGAAGACCGGCTACTACAGAGAAACGGGATTCAATGTGGTGGCGACAGGAAAGCGGGGGGAACTCCGGTTTATCGTGGTGGTCATGGGCAGTCCCTCGGCAAAGGTCCGGGACGGCGTGGCCGCGGAGAAGTTCAAGAAGGCCTTTGCCTCCTTCAAGATGCTGAATGTGGTAAAGAAGGGAGAGCTGATCGAGAAAGAGATCATCCTCGACGACGGCAAGTACCGCAAGATCAAGGGGGTGGCCAAGACGGGTTTCGCCTATCCCATGGCAAGCGACAAGAAGGGGGCGGTGAAGAAGGAGATCGCCGTCCCGGAAAGGATCAAGGGCGAGATCGCGGAAGGACAGAAACTGGGTGAGGTGGTGATCAGACTTGATGCCGACACGATCGGCAAGGTGGATATCGTCTCTCCCGTCTTCGTTCCCAAGGCGAATCTCTTCACGCGGATGCTGAGAAGGCTGGGACTCAATTTATAGGGAAAGGACCATATGGACGGACAGTACACCATGCTGCGCAACAAGGAGATCATCGTCGGCATTACGGGGGGCATAGCCGCCTACAAGACGGCTGAACTGGTGAGAGAGTTGACCAAGAAGGGGGCGAACGTCCACGTGGTGATGACGAAGAACGCCATGGAGTTCGTCACGCCCCTCACCTTCCAGACCCTCTCTGGCAACCCCGTGGTTCACGAGATGTTCGAACTCTTCACGGGCTCGAAGATCGGACACATCGCCCTTGCCGACATTGCCGACCAGATGGTCATCGTTCCCGCCACCGCCAACATCATCGGCAAGGTGGCGAACGGCATCGCCGACGACTTCCTCACCACCATGGTCATGGCCACGACGGTGCCTATCTTTTTTGTTCCTTCCATGAACACGAAGATGTGGGAGAGCAGGATGGTGCAAGCCAACATCGAGAGACTCAGGGACGCGGGGTTCGAGTTCATGGAACCTTCGAGCGGCGACCTTGCCTGCGGCACCTCGGGAAAAGGGAGGTTGCCTCCCATTGAAGAGATCATTGAGAAGATGGAGGATATCTTCACCGAGAAGGACCTGGCCGACGAGAGCATCCTTGTGACCGCCGGGCCTACCACGGAACCCATCGATCCTGTCCGCTGTATCACCAACAGGTCCTCGGGGAAGATGGGATACGCCATCGCGAAGATCGCCCGGAGGCGTGGTGCCGAGGTGACGCTCGTCACAGGGACGACCTATCTCCCTCCGCCCCGGAACGATATTCTTGTCGTGAATGTGGATTCGGCCAGAGACATGCGGGATGCGGTGATGGAGCACTTCCATCGTGCCACGGTCATCATCAAGGCGGCGGCGGTAGCCGACTTCAAGTGCAGGACCGAGAACTGCCAGAAGATGAAGAAGTCCCGGGACGTGGACTGTGTGACCCTGGAACTGGAACAGAACCCCGATATCATAGGGGAGCTGGGGAAAATCAAAGGGAATCGAATCCTCGTGGGTTTTGCGGCGGAAACCGAGAACCTCATAGAGAATGCGGCGGAGAAGCTCAAGAAGAAGAACCTGGACATGATCGTGGCCAACGATGTGGCGAAGGCCGGCATCGGGTTCGGTTCGGACCAGAATGAAGTGACGATCATCGAGGGCGGGTCGGTTCGGCCGGTCCCGCTCTTGAGCAAGGATGAGGTGTCCCACATAATCCTCGACGCCGTCAAGAAGATCATCAAGAAGAAAAGGAGAGTCAAGGAGGATTGGCTGTAGCGGGCACCTTCTTCACGGCCCTTCCGAGGGCCAGGGTATATGTCCTCTCCGCCCTTGCCTCGGTCTGCCTTGGCGCTATCCTGTTCCTTTCTCCGGAAGCTCAGGGGAAGGAGGACAAGGTGGTGGAGGTGGTGGACTCGGCGAGCCGGGCCATCGTCAACATCAGGACCGAGGAATGGGCCAGGGGCGGCTCGGAGCCCAAGAAGGCCCCTGCCCTCAAGCGGTTTTTCTCCAACACCGAGGAAGAGGAGGAGGTCTCCGAGAACATCGGGTCGGGGGTCGTACTCGATCCGAAGGGCATCATCGTGACCAACGAGCATCTCATTTCCAAAGCCACGGCCATCAAGATCAAGTTCATCAACGGGAAGGAGTACGACGCCCAGGTGCTGGGCAGTGACCCGGAGTTCGATATGGCCCTTCTCAAGGTGACCGAGAAATCGGACCTTCCCTTCCTCAAGGTGACCAAACGAAGACCTGCCCGGGTGGGTGAGCGGGCCATTGTTATCGGCAACCCTTACGGCCTGTCCAGTTCGGTCACCATGGGGGTGGTCAGTGCCGTGGGGAGAAACCTGAAGATCGACAACAGGGTCTATGCCAACCTGATACAGACCGATGCAGCCATAAACCCCGGAAACAGCGGCGGAGCCCTTCTCGACGTTGAGGGGAACCTCTTGGGGATTGTCACCGCCATCTATGGAGAGGGAAAGGGTATCGGTTTTGCCATCCCCATCGACGACGTGATGAATATGGTGACCGAATTCAGCGATGCGGGATCGAAACGGCCGATCCTCGGCGTTTTTGCGGAGAAGCGGCGGAACGAAAAGGGTTTCTACCTCCATGTGGCCCGGGTGATACCCGGAAGTCCCGCAGAGAAAGAGGGGATCAGGGTGGGCGACCACATCGTGGAGCTGAACAAGAAGAGAATCCGCGAGGGGACCAAGGCCCAGAGCATCATGAGAAAGCCCGACTCGAGCGGCCGGATGTTCCTCAAGTTCACGAGGATGGGCAAATCCACCTCCATTTCGGTAGATACCTCGGAACTGGAGGGGTACAGGCCCTTGCCCTCTGATAAGACCCTGTGCGACATGAGGGTAACCGATATCAAGCCCTACCAGAAGCTCAAGTTCAAGCTGAAGGACAGAGAAGGCGTGGTGGTGATCAAGGTCAACAGCGGAGGCCTCGGGGACAAGGCAGGGCTTCGACCGGGCGACCTGATCGTGACGATCAACAATAATCCCGTGGCAAACGAAAAAGATTTTGACCGCTATATGGTAGAAGGGCTCAAGAGGAATTATATTCTCCTTCAGGTCAAGAGGTCTGATGAGATGTTCTTCTTGCCGGTAAAACTCGATACCTTGCTTTAGGGTAGATATGGAAGAAAAGAGGGGACAGAAGGGGAGCGAAGGGATGGATCCTGCCAGGACTGAGGGAGACGGGGGGGCCGACAACGCTTGCTCCTGGGGCGATGAACAGGTAGATCTCCTCAATTTTTCCACCTTCATTCTATCTCTCACCACCTCCATGCTCGTGAGCCTCGGGGAGCTCCCCGATCCCGTGACGAAGGACCGCTGCACCAATCTGGCCCTGGCCAAACAGACGGTAGGCATCATCGAGATGCTCCAGGAAAAGACGAGGGGAAACCTTACAGAGGAGGAAGAACGCCTCATCGAGAACGTGCTCTTCGATCTCCGGATGAAGTACGTGAACGCCGCCACCTGCCACTGATCCGGGACCACCGGCTCGCATTGCGGATGCCCCGGTCCTCTTAATCCCTCCAGGATTCTGACGATAAGACCGCTATGGAACTCTATCAGGCGGTTCCCGAAAGCCATGACTACATCGGACCCCTGGCCAAGATCACCCTGATCGCCAAGGGTCACGAGACCGATGAGGCAAGGAGCGCCCCTCTCGTCTGGTTTGCCCCGGACGGGTACACGGCCCGCTTCTACATCAGCCCGAAAGATCAGGAGGGACCAGGGGAGGAACGGCCGGAAGGAAAAGGGAAAGGCCGGATCGTGAGGGTCACCTTCGAAGATGCGATCAGGGACTGTTGGGAACGGCGTTACAAACTGACGGTGGAGGAGCGTCTTATCCTCGACGGTACGGCCCTCTGGAGCGAGCAGGCGATCCTTGACAGCGCGGCCCGCGGCTTTGCCCAGTACAGCAAGGAGACCCTCGATAAGGCCCGCCGCAAGATCATGGCCAGCATCGAGATCGGGTGCAGGAAGTTTCGGGAACTCTACGAAATCGTGACAAAATATTAGGCTCGCGAGACCGCCTACTGGTGGAGCTCGATAATGTCCTTGTCTTCGAGGATGAAGTCCTTGCTCACCATCATTCCGTTGTAGACGCCCGCCCTCCACAGCTTCGCGTACTTTAACCGTTCGAGGAAGTCCTTGTGGACCCTCACGGCGCAGTCGAGGAGGGTGACGCCTCTCTTGAGCACGAAGGGCGCATCGAGGTCCGCCTTCTTTCCCGGGAGCTTCGAGTATACCCTGATGACCCCCAGCGTATGGAACAACATGTCCCGGAGGCGGTGGAGGTTCACATCATTCCTGGCTGATACGGGAAGTACCGTGTATCCCGCGGCAGCCTGCAGAAAGGCTTCGAGGTGTCGGGAATATTGAGTGAGATCCAGCTTGTTCACCGCCACGATGATGGTGGACCGGTCCCGGACTGTGTCGGGTATGTGGGTCCTCATCTCTTCGAGGAGAAGTTCGAACTCAGTCTCCAGGGCGTCGGAGAGACCCAGGACACAGACCACGGTATCGGCCTTGCGGACCATATTGCTGAACCAGAGGCTCGTGTTCTCGTCGCCCACGGCAGGGGTGTCGATGAGCTGGATCAGGACGTCCTCGTAGCGCATCATCCTCTGGTGCAGGATCCTCGTGGTGAAGGGATAGTCGGCCACGTCGAGGGGTTCGCCGGAGAGGGCGCCCACGAGGGATGACTTTCCCGTATTGGGAAAGCCGATGAAGACCACCTGGCCTGCCCCCTCCTTCCTGATATTGAACCGGGGGTCGCTCTTCTTCTGGCTTTGGGGTCGCCGCTCCATCTCCTCCTTGAGTTTGGCGATCCTGGAGCGGAGGGAGGCGATGAGTTTGTCCGTGCCCTTGTGGTGGGGCATGACGGCAAGCATGCGCTCGATGACCGCGATCTTCTCCTCAGGCGTTTTCGCCCGGCGTAGTTTCTTTTCCTCTTCGAAGTAGTCGGGGGGGAGGTTGGCGGGCATTCCCGGCTCCGGTCTCCTTTATCCTTTGCTCAGGCGGCTTGGCCGCACCGTCAATCTTCTTGTATGATGCCTCGGCCGGCCCCGTAAGGGCAAGGAGAATCGGCACCCATCCCTTCGGCCGGTCTCCGGCTGCTTACGGCTCCTTTGTGGTTGATGCGGATATGGATACGATCCTCCGGCCCGACAGTGCCGACTTTCCTCCAGATTCTCTGTATAAAGGAGGATGTTCGGTGAGCCGGCAACAGGCGGGGATAGAGGGTTGACCGGCGAGAGAGCGGTGCCGGGAGAGCCGGTTCAGGACCCCGTACCCGGGAAGACCCGGTCGAAGATATCGTCCACGTGACGGAAATAGTGCTCGTTGTTCGTGGTGGCCGTTATCTCATCATTGGTCAGGTAGGGGCCGATGTCGCCGTCCTTCTTCAGTTCGGCCACAAAGTCAAGCCCCTGTTCGTAGCACATCATGGCCACCTTCTGGGTCAGCTTGTAGGCCTCCTGACGGGTGAGTCCCTTGTGGATCAGGGCCAGCATGATCGCCTCGGAATGATGGAGGCCTTTCGACATGGCGAGGTTTTTCTCCATCCGCTCGGGGTAGACCATGAGGTTCCGGTACATGTTGGTGACCCGCTCGAGCATATAATCGAGGAGGATCGTGGCGTCCGGGGCGGTCACCCGCTCCACCGAGGAGTGGCTGATGTCCCGCTCGTGCCACAGGGGGATGTTCTCGAGGGCCGAGAGGGCGTAGCCCCTGATGAGCCGGGCAAGGCCGCACAGGTTCTCGGAGGCGATGGGGTTTCTCTTGTGGGGCATGGCCGAGGAGCCGGTCTGACCCTTCTGGAAGAACTCTTCCGCCTCACCCACCTCGGTCCTCTGGAGATTCCTGATCTCCAGGGACATCCTCTCTATGGACGAGGCGATGATGGCCAGGGTGGTGAAAAACTCGGCGTGGTAATCCCGTGGCACGATCTGGCTCGAAATGGGGGCAGGGGTGAGGCCCAGCTTCTCGCAGACGTAGCGTTCCACGAAAGGATCGACATGGGCAAAGGTGCCCACGGCCCCGGAGATCTTGCCGTGGCTGACCCGTTTCCTGGCAGCCTCAAGGCGCTCGAGGTTCCTTCTCATTTCGTCGTAGAAGTGGGTGATCTTGAGCCCGAAGGTGACCGGTTCCGCGTGGATGCCGTGTGTCCTTCCGATGGCCGGCTGGAGCTTGTACTGGAAGGCCTTTTCCTTCAGGACCGTCATGAGGACCTTCACGTCGGCGATGAGGATCTCGGAGGCCTCTTTCAGAAGACAGGCAAAGGAGGTGTCCAGGATGTCCGAGGAGGTGACGCCCATGTGGATATACTTGGACGAGGGTCCCACGTACTCGGCCACGCACTCGATGAAGGCCACCACGTCGTGTTTGGTCCTCTTTTCGATCTCCAGGACCCGGGCCGTCTGGAACTCTGCCTTTTCCCTGATGTTGCGCAAATCTTCGGCGGGGATGAGCCCCATCTCGCCGTAGGCCTCGCAGATGAGTACCTCTATCTGCAGCCACTTTCTGAACCTGTTGTCCTCCGTCCAGATATCCGCCATTCTCTTGAGGGTATACCGTTCTATCATGCCTCTATATTAACGAAACTCCCCGGCTGTTGTCAATTTGCCGGCTATCGTTTCCGGTCTGTCTCCGATCCGTGGTACAATAGCCTCCGTGCGTCCCTACTGTCAGGCCGGGCGACACACGCGGGAGGTTGGAAGTGGAAAGAAAACCGATAGAAAAAATGGAATCGGAGCTGGTGGAGCCTTCTTCCATGGAGGTTATCCCCAGGATGGTCGCCTTCGTCCTCGAACACGCGGGTGAGGCGGGTTTCGAGAAGGGGAGGATCGCGGATATAGGGGCGGCCGTGGAGGAGGCCCTCACGAACATCGTCACCTTTTCCTGCCCCGATGGCGCGGGCGAGATCAGGCTCACCTGTACGGTCCACGAGATGGGCGCCCTCATCGTGAATATCGTGGACACGGGCAAACCCTTCAACATGCTCTTCTTCACCACCTTCCCGGAGGCGGAAGGGGAGGACGGACCGGCCCGTAAGCCCTCAACGGTGGTCATGAAGCGGGTGCTCAAGAACATTGAGTACAGAAGGGATGCGAACCGCAACATCCTGATCTTCACGGTTCCAAGGTAGAAGGGTTATCGGGGGAATGAGTGAAAGGGAGAAGGGGAGAACGAGGAAAAGAACAGTGATGGCTCGCCTTCCAGGGGTTGGACTGGATCGTGCCTCCATCTTCCCATCCCCTCTTCTCCTCTTCCACGTTCATTATGACCATGCTTGAGTGTCCACACTGCGGGTACATGGCTGAGACAATCGATTTCGTGAGCTGCCCCGGTTGCGGGTGCAGGGCCCGGGAGGAATACCGGCGGGTTTCGGGAACAAGCGGTTCCGACCCCGACCAACCCTCGCGGGGCGGGAGCAAAGAAGGATACAGGGGGCTCGGTCTCGCCGCGGCGCATCCCGGGTGTATGCCGGAAGGAACGGGGTCTGAAGCATCTCCCATTCTCCTCGTCTGCAGCGTCACCGATCACCCGATGAGCTCCCTTGTGGTGCGATGGTACCTGGGTCTGTCCCCGTCCGCTCGGGCGGGTTACGACGGCGCCATGTTCGCTTTCTCCTCCCCTTGGATAAAACGGGCAATCGCGGTGCTTGGACTTCGGGAGCGCAGCGTCCTTTTCCGCAAGGTGGTGGAGCTGGTGGCCCATGATATGGGTATTCGCGGGGGTCCGGTGTACTGCGAGACCTGCACCTACTATCTCGGCGGGACCTCCTGCCACCTTCAGGATATGGGTTTGACGGAGGGCACGACGGTATCGGGCGACGGATGTCCTTTCTTCATACCCCAGCTTGATACCGACCATCTCGAAAGAAGACTTCGGTTCCTGCTGGTCGAGACGGACAGAAAGGGGTAGAGAGGCGGGCAGTTTCATGAGAGCACGGGTCTATGTAACGCGAAGGATGGTCGCCCCGGGCATGGAGATGGTCCGATCCCTGGACCTGAGGGACCATGAGGCGGGGCATTTATACCGGATGCTGTCCCCATGGCGGCCCATATCGGGAGTGCGACCCGAAAGGCCCGATGGAGGATGTCGGAGATTGAGGCTGCGGACTTCATCAACGTCCTGAAGGGCGAGCCGCCTTCCCATCGGTTCAACCCCAAGGTTACAAAAGTTCGGCCCCTCTCGCCCGTCGGGGCGCGATAGGGGCCGAAGATCCTTTTTTCGGGCCGGTGCTATTCTTTCAGAAAACCCACTTAAACTCACCGCTCACGATGTTGACGCTTCCGCTGTATTTTCCCTTAAGGCCTCCGCGGACAGCCTCCTCGGGATCGGTAACCGACTTGTTGATCCTCGTGTCACTGATGAAGAGGTGGACGTAACCGAAATTGAGCTCGGCATTGTTCTTGAATTTGTAACCGCCGCCCAAGGCCAGCCACTTCCGGTCCCCATCCGGGATCCTGGGGGTCCTTCGTTCATCGTTCGAAATAGGCGCCTGATCATAAGCCACGCCAGCCCTCAAGGTCCAAGCTTCCGTCGGTTTGTAGGTGGCCCCCAGGGAGTAGCGGAACACGTCCTTCCACTCCGTGGTTACCACGGTGGGGGGCTGGAACGGATTGGCGAACTTGATCCGAAGCTCGTTGAAGGTCCTCCAGTTGGTCCACGTCACGTCGCCCATGACCGCCCATTTGGGGTTGAGGTTGTGGAAGAGGCTTACCGAGAGGGAATCCGGCGTGGTGAGATGGGCGCTGATGCCCCCGTTCTTGAAGAGGGGAACAGGGGCGAGACCGGCAGGGACGTTGGAGAATTTCGCATCCCCTTCGAGGGTATAACGGATCTTGGAGCGATAGGCGGCTCCCAACCTCGTGTCTTTGGAAAACTCATAGAGGAAACCAAGGTTCCAGCCGGCACCGAGGGCGTCGCCCTCAAGCTCCGCAAAACCGTCGGCCCTCTGGGGCGTCAGGCCGAGAAAACCTGCCGGGAGTCCCAGTCTTCCGATGGCGTCAAGGGTGCCGAAGTCGATGGAGTTGGTCAGCTTCGCCTTCACGTAGGAGACGGTGACACCCGCTCCGACACTCAGTTTGTCCGTCAGCCGGTAGGCCAGGGAAGGGTTCACGTTAAGGGTCGTCACATCCGACTCGACGGCATGGTACCTTCCCACCCAGTTCCTGTCATACTTCGTGGCCAGGCCGAAGGGGGTATTGATGCTGATGCCCATGGAGAGCCGGTCATCGGCCTTTCTCACGAAATAGAGATTGGGAACTACCTTCGTGACTCCGGCATCCCCGCCGTTTCCCCCGAGGAGGGGGATCCCGGTGAACCGCTGGAGGAGATGGGTTGAGCCCCTGTTCTCAAAATCGAAGCTGGGCATGATGACATGGGTCGCTACCACCGTCTGGGTGGGAAGTCGCGTCATGCCGGCGGGATTAAAAAAGACGGTGCTGGCATCCTCGGCTGCGGCCGCGCCGCCGGCGTATGCGTTACCGAGACCCGTGACGCTCTGTTCGATGAGGGCGAATCCTGCCGGGTGCGCCACCCCGGCGGAAAGTAAGAGTGCACCAAAGGCACAGATCAATGTGGACCTGATGGGCCTGACTCCCATGCCTTCCTCCTGAAAAGAGTTTTGTAAGATGACAAGTTGACCATTGTACCAGTTTTGGAGAAGATAAGACACCAAATTTTTTCCTTCTCTCAGAGGGACGGGCACGCTCGATTCCGGGATGAAGAGACACAAAATCGTTTCAGGACAGAGGACAATGTATTATAATCTCCGGACACCGACGGGTCACCGTCAGGAGATCAAGAAAGGCGGAGTATTGTGGCAATTCTTTATTGCGGTGCGAAAAGATTTAAGCAGATTATCATGGCCGGTGCGGAACGGGTACTGAAGAACCGGGCACATTTGAACAAGATCAACGTATTTCCTGTGCCGGATGGCGACACGGGGAGCAATATGGCCATGACCCTCATGGCCGCAGTCCGGGAAATTGAGAACCTCAACGATGCATCCCTTGAAACGACGGTGAAGGCCGCGGCCTGGGGGGCGCTCATGGGGGCGCGGGGTAATTCAGGGATCATCCTGGCCCAGCTCCTGTCAGGTCTGGCGGAGGTAATCCAGGACCGGGAGCGCGTGTTCGCCGAGGACCTGGCGGGAGCCCTTGCCCGGGGCGGCAGAAAGGCTTACAAGGCTGTCCTCAATCCGAAGGAAGGCACCATACTTACCGTTATCCGTGAGACGGCGGAGGCAGCCGAGGAAGCGGTGAAGACCGAGAAGGACCTCGCCCGGCTTCTGGAGGGTATGGTGGGGACGGCAAGGGAGTCGGTGGAGCGGACCCCTCTGCTCCTCCCCAAGCTCAAGGAGGCGGGCGTGGTGGATGCCGGAGGCCTCGGTTTTCTCAACTTCCTGGAGGGCATGCTCTTTCTTGTTCAGGGCAATATCCGCGACGGCGGCGAAATCAACGACGAGGCGGTTCTCGAGGCCCTGGGGGGAGAGTCGGGCGAACACCAGTGGACCCACCGGTTCTGCACGGAGTTCATCCTCAAGGGGAGCAGGATTTCCGAGGATGCCATCAAGGCAAACCTCATCACCATGGGGGATTCCATCGTGGTGGTGGGCGACAGTCGCCTGGCAAGGGTGCATATCCATACGGGTCAACCCGAGGAGGTGCTCCGCTATGCCTCCACCTTCGGCCAGGTCTCGTCCATCAAGGTGGATGACATGCTGGTACAGCACACAGCCCGGTTTGCCAACGGGGAGAGCGGCAAGGCCACGTCCGTGGTGGCGGTCGTGCTGGGTGACGGGTTGAAGGAAATATTCTATAACAGCGGTGCCGAGTTGGTGGTGGACGGGGGGCCGACCCAGAATCCCAGCACCCAGGACATCGTATCCGCCATAGAAACCGTTGCAGCTTCGCAGGTGATCATCCTGCCGAACCACAAGAACGTGTATCCCGCTGCAGTCCAGGCGGCGGGGATGACGTCGAAGTCCGTCAAGGTCCTCAACACCACCTCGGTCCCGGAGGGTCTTTCGGCACTTTTGGCCTATATGGATGACAGCCCCTGGGAAGAAAACGTTGACCGCATGGAGAAGGCCTTCCTCCGTACCAAGAGCGGAGAGACGGCACTGGCCTCCAGGGACGTCACGCTCGCAGGCGTTGAGGTTCACTCCGGCGACTCCATCGGCGTGTACCGTGGAGAGATCAGGTGCGCCCACCCCTCTCCCGAGGAGACGGCGACGAGACTTGTGGCGCACATGGTCGAACCGACGGACGAACTCGTGACGATCTTTTACGGCGACACGATCAAACGGGGGGACGCGGAAGCCCTTCGAGCCCTTTTGCAGTCCCGTTTCGCGGATAAGTCGGTGGAGCTCTGTTTCGGAGGACAACCGCATGCCCAGTATATCGTATCGGTGGAGTAAGAAAGAGGAGGGGCAAGGGCTATGAAATTCGTCACGGACAGCACCGCCGACCTCTCGAAAGAACTGATGGGTCTGTACCGTGTTGATGTGGTACCTCTCACCATCCATCTGGGCGAGAAGAAGTGGCTTGATTTCTACGAGATAGGACCTGACGAGTTTTATGCCCTCCTCAGGGCCTCCAGGGACTTTCCCACCACGTCCCAGCCCTCTCCCCAGGACTTCATCAACGCTTACCGCCCCTCTGTGGAGAAGGGGGAGCCCATCATCTCCATCCATCTTTCATCGACCCTGAGCGGTACCTACCAGTCGGCCATGCTCGCCAAAAGCCACTTTCCCGATGCCCGGATAGAGGTCATCGATTCGTTGCAGGCCTCCCTTGGGCTGAGCCTCATCATCATCATCTGTGCCCGGGAGGCGGCCCGGGGCGCCTCCTTCGATACCGTGGCGGCCACGGCAAGAACGCTGAGCAAGAGGGTGGATACCTATTTCTCCGTAGATTCCCTGGATTACCTCCAGAGGGGCGGGAGGATAGGAAAGGCCCAGGCCCTTCTGGGCAGCCTCATGAAGATCAAGCCGTTGCTCAAGGTGGTGGACGGATCGGTACACCCGGTTGAGAAGATCCGCACCACGGAGCGCCTTCTGAACAGGTTCGTCGAGCTTGTGGAGCAGGGGGCCAGGGAACGGGGAAAGCTGCTTCTCTCGGTAGGTGAGTCGGACAACAGCGAGATCATGAACGGCCTCGTGGAGAGACTCCGCGGGATCCCCAATGTGTCGCTCGTGTACCGGTGCAAGATAGGGGGGGTGGTGGTGGCCCATGCAGGGCCCGGAGCTCTGGGCATCTCCTTTGTGGAGGATTTCTCCGATTAGGGGTGTTACCCCTTATCCCGGGCACAAGCGAAGCACCGAATCCGAATACCTGAATCCCAAGGGATATCAAATGACCTAAAGAAGGCAATGTTCGAACAGGTAAGGTAATACCCCGTGGTTTAAGGGTTCCTTTCCGAGCCTTGAAGAACAGGAAGACTGTTTAGAGATCGGGTTTGCGATTTAGCCCTTCTTTCGTGCTTCCACGAGGCAGTCCATGCGCTCCCCTGACCGGATAAGGCGCGGGCCGGTAAACCCCGCCTGATGGAGGGCTTCACTTACCTCTTCGAAGGTGTATGTGTCGCCGCCCCGGGTGCCCACGAGCATATTGATGGCGAAGAGTGTGCCGGGGGCAGGTTTTGTGCGGGAGGGGTCCATGATGTGATCTCTGATAAGGATCGCCCCGCCGGGCTCCAGGGCCCGGTAGATCTTGCGGAAGAGGGCAAGGTTCTGCCTCGGGCTGTTCTGGTGGATGATGGCCGACAAGAGCGCCAGATCGGACCCACGGGGGAGTTCATCCCGGTAGAAGTCGCCCGCCACCACGGTGACCCTCTCCAGGAGGCCCTCATCCCTCAGGCGGGCCTCCGCCATGGGAACCACCTCCTTGAGATCGAAAAGAATGGCGGACATCGAGGGGTTACGGCGGAGGAAGGAGATGGTGTAGGTGCCGGACGCCCCTCCCACGTCGAGAAGCCTTTTGAAGCCCCGTCCTTGGTAGGCACGGGCGATTTCGTCCGAGAGGTCCTTGGCTACCACGTGCATGGCGCCGATGAAGGCATTCCGGGACGGGTCGTCCATGCGGTGGATCTTCTTAGGGTTTTTCCTCCTCCCTTTCCGAACGATGGCGGTCAGGTCCGACCAGTTGTCCCAGAGGTGTCCCATGTGGAGGACCATGGGGAGTACCGATTCAGGGTGGCGGGTGCTCAGGAGTTCTCCCTGACTCGTAGCGGTATATTCCCCGTTGCACCTGACGAGGAGATTGTAAGCGGCAAGAACGTCCATTATCCGGCGCAGGGCCTCGGGGTCGCAGGTGAGGCGGAGGGCGAGTTCCCGGGCAGTGCCGGACCGGCCGTGGAGATGGGTGAAGAGGTCCAGTTCACAGGCCGTCAGGATCACCCTACTCTTCATGAAGGCGGAGACATCGGCAAGTAACGGTCCGTGCTGCAGCATAGTCACTCCCGGTTTCTTCCTCTGCTTCGGGCAGATGGATGGGGCGGGGGCAGGTCTGCGTCCTTGCGGAAGAGGAACCCGCGCCAGGCATTCTTTTTTTCTGTTGAGACGAGGGTCATGGTATCGAGAAGAGGGATAAATCGCCGGCTGTCCCTTCCCAGGATGCCGGAAACCACCAAATGGCCGCCGGGCCTGACAAGACGGGAGATGCCCGCACCACGGCCGGTAAAGGTCCTGATATCCAGGTTGGCGAGCACCACGTCGAACCCTCCCTTCACATCGGAGAGGTCGGCGCAGACAATGGTGATGCCGGTCAGCCCGTTAAGGGTGACGTTGTGCCGGGCCGATGTTGCGGCATCGGGATCGTTGTCGACCCCGAGGACCGACCGGGCCCCCAAAAGGCGGGCGTAGAGGCAGAGGATCGCAGATCCGCACCCCAGGTCCAGGACCTTCGTATCCGTGAAATCCATGGAGCCCATGAGCCTGATCATGAGCCTTGTGGATTCGTGACGTCCCGTGCCGAAGGCCATGCCGGGATCGATGATGAGTTTTGGGCCCGGGTTCCGGCTTGTTCTCCAGGGCGGCAGGATCGTGAGCCCTTCCACGCGGATGGGCCTGAAATAGCGTCTGGTAAGCTCGCGGTAATCCCGGCGCTCCTCTGTGGCGGAGCTGAGGGTGCCCACGGGCACCGGGCAGGTCTTCAGGGCCTCGACGAGGGCAGGGACATCGGGAGGGTAGCAGGTCACGAGAGTTGCGTCTCCTGCCTCGGAGAGCCAGATTCCTTTTCCGCAGAGATCGAATATCTCTGGAGGCAGCACTTCCTCCCCTCCCCTGGGGATGGAGAAGTCCACCCGAACTCTCGGCTCTTCATCCATGGGGATGGAGGGTTTGTCCGATCTGGGAGATGTCGTAGCCGCTGAACCGTCCCATGTCTCTCAAGAGGGCGGGTTGATTGAAGAAAGACAGGAGGTCCCGGGCAGGGCCTGATGACAGGTGGCTCCGCGGCACTACCATGTCAAACCGTTCCTTCCAGAGCGATATGAATTCAAGGCCGAGGAGGGCGGCCACGTGTTTGATGCCGAAAGAGCACTCATCGTTCCCGCTCAGCACCTGGAGGCCCGCCTGGAGGTGGGATTCCGCTTCCCCCGGCTGCGTCCGTATCCGCCGAGGATCGATACCCTCCCTCTGGAGGAGGAAGTCGAAAAGGAGTCGTGTCCCGGAGCCTTGGTTTCTCAGGAGAAAAGACACCTTTTTTTCCGCCGCATCCCTCAAACCGTGGATGCCCGCCGGGTTGCCTTTGGGCAGGTAGAGGCCCTGCTCCCTGAAAAAGAGGAGAAGGACTGCGTACTCCTCCCTGTCGAGATAGCGGTCAAGATAGGAAAGGTTATATTCCTTCCTGTCCACGTCCAGGATATGGACACAACTCATGGTGGCGCCGCCTTCCCTGAGGAGCTTCAGACCGTTGAGGCTCCCGACGGGGGCATAAAAGGCCTTGGTGGAGTAAGTGGCGTTGAAGGTATCCAGGATTTCCCGCACCAGGGGGTCATCGCTTCCGGCCACATGGATATGGTGCTCGTGTTCGGTGCCCTCCAGGATCCACCGGTCGATGAGTTCCCTGGTAAAAGCGATTTTCCCTCCAATCTTTAGGTTGGGGATCTTCGACTCCTGGACAAGTTTGTATATCTTTTTTTCGTTGATCTTCAGATACCTTGCCAAGTCCCTGGCGGACATGATTTCCATAGAAAAATTATATAGAAGTGGCGAGACAAATTCAACGAGGCATAATTGCTTTCATTTTATCCGTAATGGTAACTATTATTCCTTTTTGGCTTGCATTGTTCCCGATTATATCCTAATATGATTCTGTTGCGCTGGAGATCGGGAACGGGGGACCCACAGGGGACCGGTGAGAACGAAAAAGGGATGAGGGTACTGACAGGAAAGGAAAGGAGTGTGAGGATACGGAGAATTGGACGAGCCGGATGGGCAGGGCTGATTGCGGCGGCGCTCATGGTCGCTGGCGTGGTCGGCCTCGTTTCCGCCCCGTCGGCGCAGGTCCGGCAGAAGCATGTGATACTGGCGACTACCACGAGCACCCAGGATTCGGGACTCCTGGACGTCCTGATCCCCATGTTTGAGAAGAAGACGGGTTATTTCGTGAAGACCATCGCCGTGGGATCGGGCCAGGCCATGGCCATGGGTGAGAAGGGTGAGGCTGACGTGCTCCTTGTCCACTCACCCGACGCGGAGAAGAAGTTCATGACCGCGGGGTATGGGGTCGACAGGAAACTGGTGATGCACAACGACTTCATCGTGGTCGGTCCTGCCTCCGATCCTTCGAAGGTGAAAGGGACAAAGGCCACTGTTGATGTTTTCAAGAAGATCGCTGCATCCCAGGGTCTCTTTATATCGAGGGGTGACAAGTCGGGTACCCATGCCAAGGAGCTGGCCATCTGGAAGGCTGCAAGCATCAATCCGGAGAAAGAGAAGTGGTACCAGCAGACGGGTCTCGGCATGGGACAGACCCTCAATGTAGCCTCGGAGAAACGGGCGTATACCCTGGCAGACAGGGGGACCTACCTGGCCCTGAAGAAGAGGCTGGACCTCCCTATCCTTGCCGAGGGGGATGCCATCCTCCTGAACATCTATCACGTCATCGACGTAAATCCCGTGAAATTCCCCAAGGTGAATGCGGCAGGCGGCAAGGCCTTCAACGACTTCATGGTGTCGAAGGAAACACAGGAGGTGATCCGGACCTTCGGAGTGGACAAATTCGGTTCGCCTCTTTTCTTCCCGGACGCGGGCAAGAAGGTCGAAGACCTGGGAAAGTAGATGGACCTCATACTCGAAGGGATCAGACAGGCTTTCCGGCTTCTCGTCACTCTGGACGAGGAGGTGCTCTCCATCACCTTCCTGTCCTTCAAGGTGTCGGGCCTGGCGACCCTCATCAGCCTCTTCATCGGTGTGGCGGTAGGCACGGGTCTTGCCCTCGTCGATTTCCCCGGCAAGAAGATCGTGGTGAGCGTCATCAATACGGGGATGGGGTTGCCGCCCGTAGTGGTCGGTCTCTTTGTCACCATTTTTCTCTGGAGGAGCGGGCCTCTCGGATTTCTCGGCATGCTCTACACCCCCGCAGCCATGGTGATAGCCCAGACCGTCATCGCCACACCCCTTGTCATGGGCATAAGTCTGGCGGCCGTCCAGCAACTGCCCAAGAAGCTGCGCCTCCAGATCCTGGCCCTCGGGGCGACGCGGCTTCAGATGGTCTGGATACTGGTGAAGGAGGCGAAGCTGCCTCTTCTCGCCGCAGTCATGGCCGGGTTCGGAGGCGTCATCTCGGAGGTGGGCGCCTCCATCATGGTGGGTGGAAACATCAGGGGATACTCCCGGGTCCTCACCACGGCGACGGTCATGGAGACAAGCAAAGGCAATTTCGATGTTGCCATCGCCCTGGGCGTCATTCTTCTCGTCCTCACCTACTGCATCAACCTTATCCTCACCTACGTGCAGCAAAGGCAAAGGCCGCGGTGAGAGTGATGGGACCGGGAGAGGAAAAGAAACCCATCCTGGAGGTGAGGGGCCTTACCCTGAAGAAAGGGGGGCACCTTGTCCTCGAGATCCCTTCCTTCACCGTGTACGAAGGGGAAGTGGTTGCCCTGATCGGCCCCAACGGGGCCGGAAAAAGCACCCTGCTTCAGTGCCTTTGCTTCCTGGAAAAGAGGGCGAAAGGCGAGATTCTCTTCAGAGGCGAGCGGCCGGGGAAGGGCGCTTCAGTGGTTGAGACACGGAGAAAGCTTGCCATGGTATTCCAGGAACCTTTGCTCTTCGACACCACAGTCTTTGCCAACGTAGCCGCCGGCCTCAGGTTCAGGAGCATGGAGCGATCAGACGTGGAACGCGTAGTGGCTGAGAGTCTCGACCAGTTCGGGATCACCCAGTTGAGGGACCGTTCTGCCCGGACCCTCTCGGGCGGGGAGGGACAGAGGGCGAGCCTGGCCCGTGCCTTTGCCACGAGACCCGAGATCCTCTTTCTCGACGAGCCCTTCTCGGCCCTCGACCCTCCGACCAGGGAGTCTCTTCTTGTTGACCTGGAAGGCATACTCGCGAAGAGGGGAACGACTACGGTTTTTGCCACCCACGACAGGCTGGAGGCCCTCCGTCTTTCGAATCGTATCGCCGTGATGAGGGAGGGCCAAATCGTCCAGATCGGCACCCCGGAAGAGGTGATGAATCGTCCAGTCGATGAGTTTGTCGCCGCCTTCGTGGGCATGGAGACAATCCTCAGGGGAACCATCACGGGGGTTGACCGGGGTACCATCACGGTATCGGTGGCGGGACTGAACATAGAGGTCATGGGCGAGGGGAAGGTGGGCGATCAAGCGATCCTCTGTCTGAGGCCGGAAAACGTAACCCTCCACAAGGGCCTGAGCGGGGTTTCGACCAGCGCACGGAACGTCTTTCGAGGGACCATCGTGCGCATCGACGACCTCAGTTTCATCCAGAGGGTGACGCTCGACTGCGGGTTTCACCTTGTGGCTTTTGTCACCAGGGCCTCGGTCGACGGTTTGCCCCTCAGGACGGGTGAGAGCGTCGATGCCTCCTTCAAGACCACGGGTGTACATGCCATGGTCCGGCGGGGGTAAGATCTGCAACGTTCTTTATCATTCTCCTTAAGTTTTATATTTCTCTGGCGATAACAGAAAAAAATCGCCTTCCCTATTCTCCGGCAGGCGTGAGACCGGGGGCAGACGAAGCGGGAAGGCATCGGCATTGCCGGGGCCGGGGGGATGATGGAAGTGAAGCGCCAGGGGAGGTACCGATGATCAAGGAGATACGCTTCATAGTCACCACAGAGGTGAGGCGCCCGAGAGAAAACGAGTGGTTTCTCAATGCAAAAGGTATGCCTGTCTGCGCTGCCCAGAACTTCCTCACCTCCACCTATCCCATTCTGAAGATGGAGATTATCGACGAGAAGGGTGCGGCCAGGAAGGCAAGCTGAACCGCGGGGCGGCATTCACCGTCCCGTTCCCGTCCCATTCACCCGTCCCCTCTTTATCCCGTCCACCTATTTCCACATTCTCCTGTTGCCATTCACCCGCTCAGCCGTTGCGAAAGTGCGGTTTCCCGGGAAGCCATTCCCGGCGTTTACTCCGAAGTCCCATCTATAGTAGAATGAACCACTAAGACAGGCTGCGGGAGGATATGGCCGAATTCTGTGATCTCATGTGTCGATATGCCCGGGTGCCCAGGGAGCGGGCGGTTGACGGTTCAGGGAGCTGTATGACCTTTGTCGCCCTCTACTGTACCCGGAAGAAATCCCTGGTTCACAAGAACATGCCCTGCAGGGATAAGGCCCCGCGCACCCGGTCGACCAGGAAGCAATAAACCCCTTTTTCTCTTCTGCAAGGAGGTATGATGCGGTATTCGAGGCTTTTTGTTCCCACGGTAAAAGAGGATCCCAAGGAAGCCGAGGTACTGAGCCACAAGCTGATGCTCAGGGCGGGATTCATACGGCGCCTGGCTTCCGGCGTATACACGTGGCTTCCCCTGGGGTTGAGGTCGCTCCGCAAGGTGGAGGCGATCATCCGGGAGGAGATGAACAGAAAGGGTGCCCAGGAGATCCTTATGCCCGGTGTCCAGCCGAAGGAACTCTGGGTGGAGAGTACCCGGTGGGAAAAGTACGGAAAAGAGCTGCTTCGATTCCGGGACAGGAACGACAGGGAACTCTGCCTGGGGCCGACCCACGAGGAAGTGGTGACCGATCTGGTGAGGAGAGAGGTGCGGTCCTACAAAGACCTTCCCCTGAACCTTTACCAGATTCAGACGAAGTTCAGGGATGAGATCAGGCCCAGGTTCGGCGTGATGAGGTCCCGGGAGTTCTCCATGAAGGATGCCTACAGCTTCGATGTGGACGAAGCCGGCGCCGAAAAGAGCTATATGGATATGTACGATGCCTACAACCGTATATTCACCCGCTGCGGCTTCCGCTTTGCGCCGGTGGAGGCAGACACGGGGCAGATAGGGGGCAGCTTTTCCCATGAGTTCATGGTCCTTGCCGATACCGGAGAAGACGTGATTGTTTCCTGCGGGAAGTGCGGGTACGCGGCAAACCTCGAGCGGGCTGAAGTGGCCGTGTCGGACAGGGAGCCGTCCGTACGGAAAGGGGTCTTCAGAAGTGTAGACACGCCGGGGATGAGGAAAATTGAGGAGGTAACCAACTTTCTCGGCCTTCCCCCCGAGAAACTGATCAAGACGCTCATCTACCGGACGGAGAGGGGTCCCATCGGCGTCCTCGTCAGGGGAGACCGGGAAGTGAACGAGGTAAAGGTGAGAAACCTCCTCGGTCTTGACGAACTGGAACTTGCCGATGAGCGGACCATCGAGGAGGTCACCGGCGGCCCCCTCGGGTTCTCCGGACCCATAGGCCTCTCCATTCCCCTCTATGCAGACCGGGACATCAGGGTCATGGAGGACTTCGTCGTAGGCGGAAACAAGGAAGACGTCCACGTCACGGGTGTCAACGTTCGAGACTTCAGGGTGGAAGGTTTCTTTGACCTCAAAGTGGCCATGGCCGGCGACCTGTGCCCACGGTGCGGCGGAACCCATTCCACGTACCGCGGTATTGAGGTGGGCCACATCTTCAAGCTCGGGGTAAAATACAGCAAGGCCATGAACGCCACCTTTCTCGACAAGGAGGGGAAGGAGCGTTACGCGGTCATGGGATGCTACGGTATCGGCGTGGGCCGCACTGTGGCGGCGGCGATCGAACAGGGAAACGATGAGAACGGTATGATCATGCCCGCGGCCATCGCCCCCTTTGAAGTAAACATTCTGCCGGTCAACACGACCCACAACGAGTCCATGGAACTTGCCGAATCCCTTTATCGGGATCTTTCAGGGAATGGCGTCGACGTTCTCCTCGACGACAGAAATGAACGGCCCGGCGTAAAATTCAAGGACTGCGACCTCATCGGCATCCCCCTCCGGGTCACCATCGGGGAACGAAACCTGAAGGACGGTCTGGCGGAGATCAAGTTCCGGACGGGAAAGGAATCGGAGAAGGTAAAGAAGGAAGAGATAGCAGGGAGGGTGCGCAGGTATGTTGAAGATCTTAAACGTGGGTGATCTCACACCCAGGGACGAGATAGAGCGGAGAGTCGCGGGGTTGAGGGAAGGCATGGTGAAGAACGGCCTTTCCTTTGCGGTCATTATTCAGAACGTGGACCTTTTCTATTTTACCGGAAGCGTCCAGAAGGGGGTTTTTGTCCTGCCTGTGGAAGGGGACCCCATCTTCTTTGTTGAAAGGAACGTGGAGCGGGCCCTCTACGAGAGCCCCCTCGAAGTCACACCTATAGGCAAGGACAAGGAGGTAGCGGAAATCCTGAGGGACCGCGGGATTCTCAGGGGAACGGGGGGAATGGAGTTCGACGTGTTGCCGGTCGCCGTCTTCGACCGCTGGCGCGGGCTTTTCCGTCACGATGATTTTCGGGACCTCTCTCCCATCCTCCGGGACCTGCGTCTTGTGAAGAGCCCCTTCGAGCTGGAGCAGATAAGGAAGTCCGGGGAGATCTGTTCCCGGGTCTTTGAGAAGGCCCCCGGATTCATAAGGGAGGGGGCCCGGGAGGTGGACATTGCGGCACACCTTGAGGGGGAAGGGCGCAAGGTGGGGCATCAGGGTTTTCTGCGTATGAGAGGCCTCAACCAGGAGATGATGAACATCTATATAACCCACGGGTATTCGGGGACCCTCCATTCCCATGGCGACGTGCCCATATCGGGCGTGGGGGTTACCCACGCCATCGCCCAGGGGCCTTCGGTCAACACCGTCGAGCGGGATGTGCCCCTCCTCATCGATTACGGCGGCGGTTACAACGGCTATATCACCGATGAGACCCGGGTCTACGTGGTGGGCCGGCTGAAGGAGCAGTTCGTGAAGGCCTACGAGGTGGCCGGGGAGATCGTGGAGGACACGGCGACCTTCGGCAAAGAGGGGGTCAACGGTACCGACATCTTCATGAGGGCCCAGCATCGCGTGAAAAGGGCAGGGTTGGAGGAGTTCTTTATGGGCCACGGGCCGGGAAAGGTGAGCTTTATCGGCCACGGCGTGGGCCTTGAGATCAACGAATTGCCGGTCATTACGGCGCGCCACAGCATTATCCTCCGGGAAGGCATGGTCTTCGCCTTTGAGCCCAAGTTCATTCTGCCCGGTCTCGGGGCGGTAGGGATCGAGGTGGACTTTATCGTGAGGCCGGAAAAGCTGGAACGGGTGACCGATACGCCCGTTGGAATCGTATACCTTTAAGCCGGCGGGAAGGGGCTGGTCCCTGTATCCCGACGGGTGAGGCGGTGCAGATCAGGTACGGCCTCAACGACAGGCTCCCCCTGAAGGAGGCGCTCCTTTTCGGCCTCCAGTGGTTTGCCGTGGCCATCCCCTCGGTGGTGATCGTGGGGAGGGTGGTCGCCGGGGTTCACCATGCGGACCCGATCGGACAGGTTGTCTACCTCCAGAGCCTCTGCTTCGTCATGGGTGCAACCATCCTGGGCCAGGTCCTCGTGGGCCACAGGCTGCCCCTCATCGCCGGTCCCTCCACCGTACTGCTTATCGGTATCCTCTCGGCACAAGGCTATCCCGCGGATACCGTGTACAGCTCCGTTGTCATCGGCGGAATACTCCTCGCCCTGGCAGGGTTCATCGGCGTCTTCGGTTTCGTCCGCCGACTCTTCACCCCCAGGATTGTGGCTTCGGTGCTTCTTCTCATCGCCTTCACCCTGACCCCCACCATTATGGATCTCGTCACGGATGTGAAGGCCGGACATAACCCCTTCGCCCATCTTGCATTCGCTTTCGTCCTGATCCTGGCGGCCCTCTATATCCAGCCGCGCCTTGGCGGTCTTTGGAAGGCGACGTCGATCATCTGGATGGTGATGGTGGGCACACTTGCATACGGACTTCTCTTCGGCCTGCCCGCGGGTGTGCCGGGGAGGACGGGGCTCCCGTTTCTCTCCTTTTTTGCCCGTCGCATTGTATGGCCTTTTTCCCCGGACGTGGGCGTCCTCTTCTCCTTTCTCGTCTGCTACCTCGCCCTCTCCATCAATGATTTGGGGTCCATGGAGTCCCTGCGGGAATTCTTCCGCGAGGGCGACATGGGGAAGAGGGTGAGACGGGGCATCGTGGTTACGGGCTTGGCAAACGGGCTTGCCGGGCTTCTGGGGGTCTTGGGTCCTGTCAATTTTTCCCTGAGTACGGGGGTCATCGTATCAACCGGTTGTGGCGCCCGGGCCGCCCTGATTCCTGCCGGGCTCATCCTCGCGGGTCTGGCCTTCACCCCTTTCCTTGTCGGGCTCACGGGCTTTGTACCCCCTGTTGTTATCGGTGCGGTCCTCAGCTACATTCTCTGTTTCCAGGTGGTCGCAGGACTCTCTGTGATGGGCGGGGTGCCGTCGGGTGAAAGGGGGGCGGAGGCGGGAATTGTGGTGGCATTTCCGCTCCTTGCGGGCACGGTGGTCTCCTTTTTCCCGCCCCGCCTCCTTGAAGGGCTTCCGGCCGTTCTGCGCCCGCTGCTGGGGAATGGTTTCGTGGTGGGGGTACTGACCGCCGTCCTGCTCGAGCACGTTGTCTTCCGGCATCGAGAAAGAGGAAGGTAGGCTGTGCATATCCTGGCGGGTGTGTGGACCTTTCTTCTCTTGTGTGCGGGTGTCGCCCGGTCCGTGGCCACGGAAGGGGCGGGAGACGGACTCACACCTCTTTGCCTCAGGGGTGAGGGCGGTGTGGTCATCTGCTCTCTCGCCACACCTGCGAGTACCTTCTTTACAAAACGGGGGAGGATCGGCAGTGCCGTCACGACGAAATCGGGCGAAAGGATCGAGATCCGGTGGAACGGCATACTCCCGCGATACGAACTCAGGTACTATTCCGGCAGGGACCACGGAGGGGTCACTGTGGGAAGGTGTCATTACCGGATGGGGTGTAACCGGGTTGTTTACGAAGGGTCGGCCGGAGGAGAAGAGGGGGGTATCGAGGGCTTCACGGTCCTGAGGTGGGAAAGTTATGATTTCGCCTCTCCGGAAGGGCATGACGGCCATCTCGAGAGGCACCGCCATGTCTTCCATGTACCGTCCGGTCGTCACGTGGTCTACCGTGAACTCCTGCCCTACGCCTGCGGACCCCCGGTCGCCTTTTATCCCTACCCCTGCGCCACGGTCTGCGATCCTCCCTACAGGGTGGAGGAAAAGGGAGGAACAACGACTCCCGTCGTGGTGTCGAGCGAGGTGGTCCTTGACGAGGTGGTCAGATGAAAGGAGTAGGTAAAGAGAGCGGGTCTTCGGTGCAGGCTGCTCGGTATAGAGGCTCACCGAATCCGGACATGAAGCGGGAAAAGGAGGACGAGCCTGTCGAAATGGCCATAGACGGAGTCCTGGACCTCCATACCTTTCAGCCCCGGGAGGTAAAGGCGTTGCTCCCCGACTACGTATCGGCCTGCCTGGAAAAGGGAATCACGGAGATACGGATTATTCACGGGAAGGGGACAGGGAACCTGCGCCGGACGGTCCACGGGATCCTTGAGCGGATGGAAGAGGTCGCCTCCTATCATGCGGCCGATGAGAGCGCCGGCTCGTGGGGCGCCACGATCGTGATCCTCGCGGGGAAACCCTTCGCACGGTAGACGAAAGGCCCCTGCCGCACTATATTACACTGTGGAGACTCAAGGTGATACGACCGGTGACAGTCGAGATAGTGGGCCATTTGGCCACCACGTACAGCCATTGCAGCAGGTGCGACCTCATGTTCAGGGAAGCGGGACTTCAGAAAGAGATGACCGACGGTCTTCTCGACGAATACCCACCCGATATGAAAGAAGACCTCCGCCGGCTCTCAGAATGGGTCCGGGAGCTGAACAGGCTGTATCGTCACAGGGTGGCCATCCGCATCATTGAGGCCAAGTCCATCCAGGGCCTCATGAAGGCTTTGCTCCACCGTATCCGAACCTACCCTGCCTTTATTGTGGACAGAAAAAAGGTGCTTACCGGCTGGGACTGGGAAGGTCTGCAGGCTGCCCTGGACAGCTCGATAGGCACCTCAGGTTAGCAGCTGCAGGAACCCCCGCAACCACCACCTTTCATCATTCCCGAACTGATGGCAAAGCCGCTTCCTCGCACCGATTCGATGAAATCGACGGTAATGGGCTTTGCCTTCTGGAGCAACTCCTTGTCGACCAGAAAGGTCAGACCCTTTGATTCAAAAATCTGATCGGACGTCTGTGGCTCATCCAGAGCCATGCCCAACGAGGGCCCGCTTCAGCCGCCGCCGGACATCATGATGCGGATGGACTGCACGGTCCCGTCGTGGTCCTTGAGAAAGGTCTTGATCATTTCACTTGCTTTATCTGTTACCTCGAACATGCCCTGCTCCTCTCTTCTCGGTGTGCCGTCCCCTTCAACAGTGACGGTATCCAAACTTAACCATTTTTGTCGTAATGTCAAGGCCCGGCCTCCAGGATGTGTTGATTCCTCACCGGGAGGTCGTGATATGATGACCCTGTGGCCAGGAACAGGGAGTCGATGACCAGTGCACTGCGGGTCCTGAGAGAGTACGGCGTCGCCTATACGGAGCACCATTACACCTATGTGGATCGGGGAGGGACGGCAGAGGGGGCCAGGCAGCTCGGTTTTCCGGAACACGCCCTCGTGAAGACCCTCATCATGGAGGATGAGAACAAGAGGCCTTTCATCGTCCTCATGCACGGTGACAGAGAGGTCTCCACCAGGGAACTGGCGCGGGTAAGGGGGGTCAAACGGGTTGCACCCTGCACGCCGGAAACGGCGCAGCGCCACTCGGGATACCAGGTGGGAGGGACCTCGCCCTTCGGCACGAGGAAGGCCATGCCCGTCTATATGGAAGAGAGCATCCTTGAGCTGCCGGCCGTGTACATCAACGGCGGCAAGCGCGGCTTCCTGGTAGGTCTTGCCCCGGCTGAACTGGTCAGGGTACTGAAACCTGTCCTCGTCGAGGTGGCCATCCGGAGGGGAGGGTAGAGAAGAAAGGGGCGAGGCGAAAGGTTAAAGGTGAAAAAGAAGAAGGGGAAAGAGGCAGGGAGCAGGGAAGTCTGTCAGCCCACACCACCAATTCAACAAATCAGCCGGTCAGCGATTCAGCCAGTCACCGTTTCCCGGGGATGCTCGATTCGCAGGGGACGCCCGTCTGGCACAGGCCGCACCCGGTGACGGCCACACCGTATTTCTCCTTCAGCTCCGGTCCGAGACCCTCCCTCATGTAGGCGAAACAGCGGTCCTTGTCGTGTCCCTCGGGGGTGATGGCGCGGGCAGGACACCGCTCCATACAGGCGCCGCACTGACCGGCGCTCCGGTAGAGGCAGAAGTCATAGGGACCCTGGTACGACCGGGGGCTGGGCTCCAGGACAAGCTCGGTGATGACGCTGCCCACCCGGTGGGCGATCCCCTTTGCCGTGATGAGACCGTCGCTGAGGCCGAAGGTGCCGAGACCTGCGATGAAGGCGGCGTGTCGTTCCGACCAGCGGGAGGCGTGGCCTACCCTCGGATCGTACAGCCGTTCCCAGAGGCTGCTCAGAACCGGCGCCACGGTCCTGAAGCCCAGGCGGCGCAGGAGTTCCACCATGTGTCGCCTCACCGTGTCATTTGCCCCTTCACCGTGGTATCGCATGTGAGACCAGCGTTCGGAAGGCTTCACCCTTTGACGCCGGTTACTGTCCCTGATGCTCCGGTTTACGGGCATGACCCAGACGATCACCGTGCCCGCGGTGAGGGTCCCCGGACCGTACTCGGCCTCGAAGAACTCATGGGGGGTAAGGTGGAAGGGACCGATAATCTCCTTCATGGTCCGGAAGAGAGGATCGGAGACAGAGGCAAAGCCTACGAGGGGCTCACGGAAGTAAGGGCCCGACCCTTTCTTCTGCCGGTTTTCCGGTGACTCGTGGATACACCGTCCCAGTTCACGGACGATCATCTCCGGTGTGGCACTCATGGATGCACCTCAGGAACGTTGATATTTCTCGTTCAGCAATCTCTTGAACCGCGGGGCATAGATGATATCAAAGGCCTCTTCTTTGCCGGGGAAAAGCTTCAGGGCATGCTTCCGTACCCCCTCGACCACGGCGATGGCCTCGTCGTGGGTCACCGCCTGGGACCGGATGAACTCGAGGGCAAAATCGACGATGAACCGGAGGCGCCTCAGCTTCTTCTCTTCTTCCGTCACTTCGTCGCTCATGGGACGACCTCCTGCGAGGCCTCTCCGGTCATGGACCCTGAGGGGCACATTTTTTCCGGAAGGACTCACGGAACTCTGCAAAAAGCCAGAGGCCCGCACCCGTGGTGATGGCCATATCCGCCACGTTGAAAGCGGGCCAGTGGAGGTTGCCGTAATGGAAATCCAGGAAATCGACGACGTAGCCGTACAGAATGCGGTCATAGATGTTGCCCACTGCTCCGGCGAGGATGAGGGTGAGACCTGTCCGTTTCCACGGGGCAAGATTGTATCGGGCCAGGACAAAGGCAAGGGCGACGATGACGATGAGAGGGAAGAGGGTGAAAACGTACCGGGCACCTCCGAAATCGGCGAGGAAGCTGAAGGCTCCCCCGTAGTTCCTGGCATGAACGATGGAAAGGAAACCGGTCACGGGGATTACGGTGTGATACTCAAGCCCGTCGGTGATGACAAGCTTGGTGTACCGGTCCAAAAGAAAGAGAACGGGAACTATAAGGAGGACAAGGTGTCGGCGCATCGCTTGCATGTCTGGGGATAGGCGGCGGTAGTGCCTGTATCCGGGGAGTACTGCCAGCAGCGTTCACACTTTCCCCCCTCAGCCCTGTGGACCTCGATGGTGAGATCGGCACCCTGCTCGAGGGCCACCTGGGAGACGATGAAGACATCCTTCAGTTCCCTGCCCAGCTCCGAAAGGCGGCGATAATCCGCCTCCGGGGCACGGACCAGAACCTTTACGTCCAGCGAGTGGCCGATTACCTTCGCCACCCTCTTCTCCTCGATCTTCTTGTTCACCGCCTCACGGATCGCCCAGACGGCATCCCAGTCTTCTTCCAGCCGGTCGTCGATGAAGTCTTTCCGCACTTCGGGAAAACGGGAGAGAAGCACGCTCTCCTCGTCGACATGTCCCCTGAGACAGGTCCACATCTCTTCCGCAGTGGACGAAAGGATGGGGGCGATGAGTTTCAGGAGGGTCACCAGGGTCTCGTAGATCACGGTCTGGGAGGCCCTCCGCCTGGGGGCGTTCTTTGCCTCCACATAGATGCGGTCCTTCACGATATCGAGGTAGAGGGCGCTCAAGTCCACGGCACAGAAGTTGTGGATGCTGTGGTAGATGACATGGAAGGTGTACGCCTCATAGGCTGCGGTCACCCGTTCCACGAGCCGGTTCAACCGGGAGAGGAGCCACCTGTCGAGGGAGGACATGGTCTCGTAGGGGACCCTGTCACGGGAAGGATCGAAATCCTCATGGATATTGGCGTGGAGAAAGCGGAGGGTGTTCCGGATCCTCCGGTAGGTCTCGATGAGTCTGTTGACGATGTCCTTGGAGATCTTGATGTCGTCCCGGTAGTCCTCGTAGGTTACCCAGAGCCGTAGGATCTCGGCGCCGAATTTCTCGATCACCTCGTTGGGGGCGATGATGTTGCCCAGGGATTTGGACATCTTTCTCCCGGTGCCGTCCACCACGAACCCGTGGGTGAGTACCGCCTTGTACGGCGCCTGACCTTCGTTGCCCACCGAGGTGAGGAGAGAGCTGTGAAACCAGCCCCTGTGCTGATCGCTTCCCTCGAGGTAGAGGTCCGCCGGATACTTCAACTCCTTCCGTTTCTTGCAGACCGCCGCCCAGCTGACCCCTGAATCGAACCAGACATCGAGGATATCTTCCTCTTTCACGAACTCCGTCCCTTTGCAGGCCGAACAGGACGCCCCCGGAGGAAGGAAGAAGGATGCATCCTTTTCGAACCAGACGTCCGCCCCGGCAGTGCGCACCGCGGCCACCACCCTGTCGAAACTCTCGTTGCTCCAGTACGGCTCCCTGCACTTCTTGCAGTAGAAGATGGTGATGGGGACGCCCCAGGTCCTTTGCCGGGAAATACACCAGTCCGGGCGGACGAGGAGCATGTTGTAAATCCTGTCCCTGCCCCAGGCTGGGATCCACTTCACCCTGTCGATCTCTCTGAGGGCCTTTTCCCTGAGACCGTTCTTCTCGAGGGAAATGAACCACTGCTCCGTGGCACGGAAGATGACCGGTTTCTTGCACCGCCAGCAGTGGGGGTAGGAATGATCGATCTCCTCGGTATGGAGGAGGCGGCCCAACTCCTTCAGTTTGCCGATGACGTGACTGTTGCTCTCAAAGACGTTCATCCCCTTGAAGAACTGCACGTGATCCACGAATTCGCCTTTTTCGTCCACGGGCGAGTAAACGTCGAGTCCGTACTCCATCCCTGTCTCATAGTCCTCCTCTCCGTGGCCCGGGGCGATATGGACGATGCCGGTGCCTGTGTCGGAGGCTACGTAGTCGGCGTAGACTACCGTGGAATCCCTGTCGATGAAGGGATGGCCGAATTTCATCGCCTTGAGCCGGTCGGCGGGGATTTCTCCGAGGAGGGTGAAATCTTTGACACCCGCCCGGGTCATGACGTCCTCCACGAGGTCCTTGAGGAGGATGTAGATCTCACCGGTTGTCTCCACTGCCACGTAAGAGAACTGGGGGCTGATCGCCACCGCCAGGTTGGCGGGCAGGGTCCATGGGGTGGTGGTCCAGATGAGCAGGAAGGCAGGTTTGTCGGGGGAGCCCGGAGGCAGGTGGTCCCTCCCCTCCTTCAGGGGGAACTTGACATAGATGGAGTTCGAGGTCTTCATCTCGTACTCGATCTCGGCCTCTGCCAGGGCGGTAAGACAGTTGATACACCAGTAAACCGGCTTCTTCTTTCTGTATACCTCGCCCCTCTCGAAGAACTTTCGCGATTCCTCGATGATGGTGGCCTGGTAGTCGTAGTCCATGGTGATGTACGGGTGATCCCAATCCCCGATGCCGCCCAGTCTCCTGAATTCATTCCTCTGGATGTCGATGAACTCGGCGGCGTACTCCCGGCACCGCCGCCTCACCTCCAGCTTGGTGGGGGTGAGTTTCTTCGCCTTCGTTTCTTTTTCGATGTGATGCTCGATGGGAAGGCCGTGGCAGTCCCACCCGGGCACGTAGTCTGCCCGGTATCCGGTCATAAACTTCGATTTGATAATGATGTCCTTGAGGATCTTGTTGAGGGCCGTCCCGAGATGGATGTTGCCGTTGGCGTAGGGGGGGCCGTCGTGAAGGATGAAAGAAGGCCCATCTTTGTCCCTGCGGGTCAGTTTTTCGTAGATGTTCAGGTCGTCCCAGAGCTTGAGCATCTCCTTCTCCTTTACGGGCAGATTGCCTCGCATGGGGAAGGGGGTCTTCGGCAGATTCAACGTCTCTTTGTAGTCCATTGCATCGTTATCCTTAGAAAAAATTTACAAAAAGGTAGCACAAAGTACCTGACCATGCAAGGAGAATACTCTCCCTTTCCCTCGACAAAGTTGTCGCCCGGGGGGAAGGAATTCGACATTTTCGGCCCTGCCAGTCCCAATCGCGGACTGTTCCGGTAGTATTCACGGGAGGTTACCGTCACGACCGCCTGGCATGGTAATTGCTGAAGAATCATCAGGTGGTGGGGTACCACAGGGAGGTGAATTATGAGACCGACAAAACCCCTTGTTGCCATGCTCCTGTTCTTGATTCTGTCCTGTGTCGGTTATGCCGCGGATCTGGGAGGTCTCTACCTGAGAATCGTGGAAGGAGATGTGCAGGTCCGGACAGAAGAGACGGAGGGCTGGGTGGCTGCCGCCATCAACACCCCCCTCAAAGAAAGAGACCGCCTGTGGGTCCCCGAGAACGGCAGGGCAGAGATCATCCTCCATGACGGAACGGCGGTGCGCCTGGGCCGTAACACCTCTTTCGAGGTCATGACCACTGATCAGGGTGCCTACCGGTTTTTCCTGGAGGAAGGCCGTCTGTACACAAATCGCGGGGAAAGCGCCAAACGGGCCCTCTTCGTGGAAACGCCTTCCACCTCGGTGCGGGCCTATGGGAAGGCCAGGTTCAAGGTGGACGTGTCGACGGCCGGCGATACGGACGTGGCGGTGCACCGGGGCGATGTTCGTGTCGAGAGGCCTTCGGGTGAGATGCAGCTTAACGCCGGGGAACGGCTGGTTCAGAGGAGAGACGCTCCGTCGGTGGAAATGGGCCGGGTCGGCCCGGCCGATCAATGGGACCTGTGGAACAGCAGACTCGATAAAGATTGGGAACGGCCCGTCGACCCCGGGGCGGCCGCAGCCCTGCCCGAGGAGCTGAGGCCTTACAGTCGGGACCTTGCGTCCAACGGGAGGTGGGTCACCACTGAAGATTACGGTTATGTATGGGTCCCCACGGTCGCGGTTGTCGCAGACTGGGCGCCTTACCGGATCGGAACATGGGTGTGGCTCGGAGGCACTTACGTCTGGCTATCCTACGAGCCGTGGGGCTGGCTGCCCTATCATTACGGCCGCTGGGCCCACGTGGTCTCCCTCGGGTGGTGCTGGGTGCCTCCTACCCGGAGGAACGTGTACTGGGGCCCCGGGTACGTAGGCTGGGTATGCACACCCCGTCATGTGGCCTGGGTCCCTCTCGCCCCGAGGGAGATCTATTACGGCCCGGGCTACTACGGGCCGTACAGCGCCCGCATCCCCGCCTGGGGAGGGGTAGTGAAACAGCAGTACCGACACGTCTCCCTCTCCAACGGGGTGACTGTGGTAAGCCGCGACAGCTTCAGAAGCGGCAAGCCCGTAATGGTGAGCACGAGAGAGAATCCTTTCTTCCATGAGGGCCGCACCATCGGCCCGCCTGCGTTGAGACCGGAAACGACGGGTTTTGGCCCCCGGGTGAAGCCCATTCCGGCGGCTTACACGCCCCCTGCCCGCATCCAGGGACGGGAGGCGAGGATGCCGGCGATTGAAACGAAGGCACCAGCCCCTCCGGCAACGTCTCCGCAAAGACTGACGGAGAGGAGAGAACGGCCTCCGGAAAGACTTACCAACCGGGTCCTTCCGGAGAGGGAGCCGAAGAGGGGGCCGGAGAACGTATCGAACCGACCCGCTCAGGCGTCGACCCTGAGCCCTTACAGGCCCCAGGGCTTCTCCGGTACCACCCCCAGGGTTCAACGGACCGAGGCCCCCCGTACTCCGGTGGTAAGCCCCATGCCTTCCCCGTCAGGAAGCACCGCCCGCCTAACGGTGTCGCCTCCCCGGACGACGACCCTCAAGTCCGTAACCCGGGAGAACAGTCCGCGGATATCGTCACCTCCCCCGGCGAGAGAATCGTCGCGGCCGCTCAGCACGTATGCCCGTGACGAGGTGCCGGTCGACCGCAGAGAGAGTGACGGGGTGAGGAGCGAACGAGGGGAGGCCATGGGTGGATCCCGGGTGGTCGAACGGCCTCCTGCTGTAGGTCCGGGAACGGCCGGATTCTCCCCTGGCGGGAGTGGGGGAGGGAGAGGATTCTCGACCGGCAGCGGAAGGGGAACGGTCCTGCCGTCATTCCTGGGAGGAGGGAGACCGCAATCGGGGCCGCGCGCCCGATGAGGTCACGCCCTGTACCCGAGCTATCTTTGATATGACCGCTGATCGGGTAACGATACCCGTTCCCGGATGAAGAGGGACAACTCCTCTTCCTTTCCCCCGTAAAAGTGGGACGTGGGGATGATCTTCAGGTGTTTGTCGAGGATTTGGATGGCCTTGTACGTCTTCATCAGATCCTCCACCGGACCGATGTCATCGTATTCGCCGCCCACCAGGTACAACGTCCTCTTGAAATCAAGAAGCGGTGCCGGGTCGTAGAAGGCGAAGGGGTAGGATACGAGAAAGAGGCCTGCCACGTCCGGAAGGTCCGCGGCTGCCCGCGCACACACCCACGCGCCGAAGGAATATCCGGCCAGGAGAAGGTAAGGGTTGCCGCCGAGCGTCGCCCTCAGGCATTCAGCGGCAGCGATGACGTCTCGTGCCTCACCCTCGCCTTCATCGTAGTCTCCCCCGCTTCTCCCCACTCCCCTGAAGTTGAATCGCAGAGTCGAGAAGCCGCATCCCGTGAAGCCCTCTTCCATGGCCATAACCACGTTGTTGTGCATATCGCCCCCGTAAAGAGGGTGGGGGTGACAAATGACGACCCCTGCGTAAGGGCTCTTCTCTACAAGGATTCCTTCGAGTTTGTGATCCGATGTGATGTCGATCCTTTGTATTGACATGGTCCCCTTATTCTGTTAGTTTTCTACCAAAATTTCAACAGGTAAATTGCATTCATGGGTTTCTTCAAACGCAAAGAAAAAGAGATAAAGCCGCACAAAGAGATCGACATCCGGAAGGAGATCAAGAGAGCGGAAAAGGAGGAGTCCCTCTGGATCAAATGCAGTTCCTGCCAGGAACTACTTTACCGGAAAGAGGTGGAGCGTAACCAGCACGTCTGTCTCAAGTGTTTCTACCACTTCCCCCTTTCCGTCGAGAACCGCATAGCCCTCATCTTCGACAAAGGCACCTTCGTGGAGCTTTTCGACACGGTCGAGCCGGTTGATTTCTTGAAGTTCAAGGACACAAAACCGTACAAAGTGAGACTCCAGGAGACGAGAGAGGAGACGAAGAAGGCAGATGCGGTGGTGTGCGGCCAGGGTAAAGTCGGAGGAATCGACACACTCACCGCTATTTTTGATTTCAGCTTCATGGGCGGTAGCCTGGGTTCGGTGGTGGGGGAGAAGATCACCCGTACCCTTGAGGCGGGAGTGGAAAGAAAGATACCGGTCGTTCTGTTCTGTGCCTCCGGTGGGGCACGGATGCAGGAGGGCATCATGTCCCTCATGCAGATGTCGAAGGTTTCCGGGGCCATCAACCGGCTCAAAGAGGCGGGCGTACCCTATATTACGGTGCTTACCGATCCGACCCTGGGAGGGGTGACGGCCAGCATGGGCATGCTCGGAGACATTATCATCGCCGAGCCGAAGGCCATGATCGGGTTTGCCGGTCCGAGGGTGATCAAAGACACGATCAAGGAGGAGTTGCCCAAGGGTTTTCAGAGGGCCGAGTTCCTCCTGGAACACGGCGTCATCGACATGATTCTCCCGAGAAAAGAATTCAAGGACAGGCTTCACAGGATCCTTTCCCTCATCACATGACCGACTATTCCCGTGCCCTGGAGTACCTCTACGACCTGGAGCAATTCGGCATTGTCTTCGGGCTCGAGAACATAGAGTGGATTCTGGGACTTCTCGGTAACCCCCATCTTAATCTGAAGGTGGTCCACGTAGGGGGCACGAACGGCAAAGGCTCCGTCACCTCCATGACGGCGAGGATACTCCGGGAGGCAGGGTATCGGGTCGGTCGGTACACCTCACCCCATCTCGTCTCCTTCACCGAGAGGATCGCGGTGAACGACCGGGACATAGGGGAGGACGAGGTTGTCGAACTGACGGAATACATAAGGGAAAGGGTGGTCGCCCGGGACAGGGACCATTTTTTCACTTTCTTTGATTTCACCACCGCCCTTGCCTTCGAATACTTCGCACGACAGGCTGTCGATGTGGCAGTGGTGGAGGTGGGTCTCGGCGGGCGGCTGGACTCGACGAACGTGGTCCATCCCCTGGTGAGCGTCATTACCAACGTGGCCTTCGAGCATATGGAATATCTGGGGGACAGTCTGGCCGCCATAGCGCGGGAGAAGGCGGGGATCGTGAAGAGGAGGGTTCCTGTTGTGTCGGGTGCCGCCGCGACGGCGAGAAGGATCGTCGAGGAGACGGCGGACCGGTACGAATGCCCCCTTTATCTGTTGGGCCGGGATTTCTCCTTTCGCAAGTCCGGGGATCAGCGGATGGACTATCACGGCCTGAGGACGGAGCTGAAAGACCTTTTCGTCAACCTCCGGGGCGACTACCAGCTCGGAAACGGCGCGGTGGCCCTGGCGGCCCTGGAATGTCTCCGGGAAGAGGGTTTTTCCGTGGGTGAATCCGCCATGCGGGCCGGATTGGCCGAAGCGGTCTGGGAAGGCAGACTCGAGGTGGCCAGGGAGGCGCCGGTCGTGCTTCTCGACGCGGCCCACAACCCTGACGGGATCGAGACCCTAGTCGACTACCTGGAGGGCCACTACAAGGACAGGAAAAAGATCATCGTTTTCGGGGTGATGAAAGACAAGGAGTACGAGAAGATGGCGAATGCCCTCCTCAGGACGGCCCGGGAATTCATCGCCACGAGGCCGGCCACGGACCGGGCGCGTCCGCCGGAGGATCTCAGGGGGGTGGTACCCCGGGCCATCGTGACCGGCACCGTCCGGGAGGCCCTCGAAAAGGCCCGGGAACTGGCGGAAGATGCGGACGTGGTGGTGGTGACCGGCTCTTTCTACACGGTTGGAGAGGCAAAGACCCTGATCGATGAAATATTTTAGCTCTCTCCTCCTCTTATTCTGTATCATCTGTCTTCCCGTGGTGCCGGAGGCGAAGGACCTGGAGCCCAAGGCGGTCCTCACCACCCCGGTGGCCATTACAGCGGTCACCCTGGAATACAACAAGGAAGAAAACACGTACACCGGCAAAGGGGCGGTGGAGGTACGGGAGGGGACGCGTATCTTGACGGCCGACTACGTCTTTTACAACGATACGACGAAGGACATGCTCGCCGAAGGGAAGGTCACCTTCCAGGACGAAGATGACCGGGTGAGTGCCGAGAGGATGCAACTCAATCTCGCGACCAGGAAGGGGACAATCGAGAAAGGCGAGATCTTCCTCAAGAAGGGAAATTTCTACATCACAGGAGAGAAGATCGACAAGGTGGGAGACAAGACCTATCACGTCAGGGCGGGCGGACTGACCACCTGTGACGGAAGCCCCCCGGCGTGGAAGTTTGTCGCCTCGGACGTGAAGGTGACGGTCGAGGGATACGCGACCACGAGCAGCGCCCGGTTCAAGATCCTGGACCAGACTGTCCTGTACCTCCCATGGGGCATGTTTCCGGTGAAGACGGAACGGCAAAGCGGTCTTCTCATTCCCGAGCTTGCCACGTCCACCCGGGACGGGTTCGTGGTGAAGACCTCCTACTTCTGGGCCATAAGCAAGGACAAGGACGCAACCTTCTATCTCGATTATATCGAACAGCGGGGCATCAAGCCGGGTGTGGAATTCCGGTACGCCCTCACCGAGGAGACAAAAGGATCATGGTACTCCTCCATGGTGGATGACAACAAGTATGACCACACCCGGTATCAGATCAAGGGAAAGCATGAGCAGGTACTCATGAAGGACGGCAATTTCAGACTGAACATGAACCACGTGTCCGATATCGATTACCTGAAGGATTTCGGGACCACCACGGTCGAGAGAAGCGAGAACCTCATCAAATCGAATGCCTTTTTCGAAAAACCCTTGCCCCGTTCCATGGTGACCGTGGAGATGGCCCATTTCAGGAACCTTACCCAAAAGGACAATGACCCCACCTTCCAGTACCTCCCCTTTGTCTCCTATTTCACGGAGAGCATCCCCCTTGTCAGGGATCGGCTCTATGCCGATTTCACCGGGAATCTTACGAACTTTTACAGGGAGAAGGGGGAGACCTATACCCGCATGGTCTTCGAGCCGAGAATGAGACTACCCTTCTCCTTTCAGGGGGTCAACTTCCTGCTCAACGGGACCGGCATTGAGCGGACCTACATGATCGACCGGGAACAGGGGGGCGGGTCCCGGACCAGGAACCAGGAGACCTTCAAGGTGGAGGGTGACGCCAATATCCAGCTCATACGGCACTACCACACCTCACTGTTCGATCTCGGCGAAATGCAGAGCCTCATCAAACCTCAGCTCAAATACACATACATCCCGAAGACTTCATTCACCGATATCCCTTCCATCGACCCGTCGGACAGGATCCGCGAGGCCCATGCCGTCACCTATTCTTTCAACCATTACCTCAACTCCATGTCGGAGAGCGGGGTGAGGGAGATCTCGCTGCTGGAAGTAAGCCAGAGCTACGGCCTCTCCGGGTCCCTCTATCCTTCCGATTTCTATAAGGGATCAGGGAGCAGGTTCTCGGACATCGATGCCAAGCTCACCATCACACCGACGGAGAAGATCGCCCTCTCCACGGAGAGCCAGATCAGCACGTCAGGTCAGGGTCTCACGGGGACGAAGAACACCTTTACCTATTCGGATCCCGCCCGCTACTATGCCAACATTACCCAGTCCTATACCAGGGACCTGGTGAACGAGGTTCTCCTGGACCTGGGGGGCAGATACTGGCTCTTGGAGGGCAAGTATCAGATCCGTTACTCCTTCAGGGACACCATGTGGATCGATACCCTGTACCAGCTCACATACAGGCCCCAGTGCTGGGCGGTCACCCTCAGGCTCACCCAGTCGCGGAGGCCCCGGGACACAAGTATCAACCTCTCCGTCGATCTTGCCGGGATCACCGGCAGGTAGGGAAGGCAGGCCCCTGTCCACACTATATCAGGAGGTTTTTCATGATCGAGGGCGTTGTTACCAAGCAGTTGAAGGTCATCCCCGACGAACGGGGGAGACTTATGGAAATCCTGCGATGTGACGAAGACATATTCGGCGGCTTCGGGCAGGTGTACATGACCACCACCTACCCGCAGGTTACCAAGGCCTGGCATTTCCACAGGCTCCAGGACGACTACATCACCTGCGTCAAGGGCATGCTGAAGCTCGTGATCTTTGACGACAGGGAGGGATCCTCCACCAGGGGCGAGATCAACGAATTCTTTATCGGCCAGCATAACCCTCTGCTGGTGAAGGTACCGAAGATGGTCTACCATGGCTGGAAATGCATCAGCGAGGAGGAGGCGATCGTGATCAACGTGCCCACGGCGCCATACAACAGGCAGGATCCCGATGAATACCGCCTGGACCCCCACAGGAGCCACATACCCTACTCATGGGAGAGGAAAGATGGATGAACAAAGGATCCTTGTAACCGGCGGATGCGGATTCATCGGCAGCAACTTCGTCCGCCACATGCTTGCCCGCTATCCCTACCGGATCGTGAACCTCGACAAGCTCACCTACGCGGGCAACCTGGAGAACCTCAAAGATCTCGAGAGCGACGACCGCTACACCTTCATAAGGGGCGATATCGCGGACACGGGAGACCTGGAGAGGGTATTCGGCCTGGGGATCGACGGGATCATCAATTTCGCCGCCGAGTCCCACGTGGACAGAAGTATCATGGAGCCCGACGCCTTCATCAGGACCAACATTACCGGCACCTTCAGGCTCCTGGAGGAGGCGAGGAAACGAAACATAAAGAGGTTCCTCCAGATCTCCACCGACGAGGTCTACGGTTCCCTCGGGAAAGAGGGGAAGTTTACAGAAACAACCCCCCTGTCCCCGAACAGCCCCTATTCAGCCTCCAAGACCTCCGCCGACCTCCTGGCCATGGCCTACCACAAGACCTTCAACCTCCCCGTGCTCATCACCCGGTGCTCGAACAACTATGGTCCCTACCAGTTTCCCGAGAAGCTGATCCCCCTCATCATCACCAACGCCCTGGCCGACATGGACCTTCCCGTGTACGGCGACGGCCTCAACGTCCGGGACTGGATCCATGTGAGCGACCACTGCGCGGCCATCGACGCGGTCTACCACAAGGGCGTTCCCGGCAACGTCTACAACATAGGGGGAGAAAGCGAGCGGACCAACATCGAGATCGTGACCCTGATTCTCAAAATCCTCGGCAAACCCGAGAGCCTCATCAAGTACGTGAAGGACAGGCCCGGTCACGACCGCCGGTATGCCATCGACTCGACGAAGATCAAGAGGGAGCTGGGTGTCGCACCCGGAACCCCCTTTTCAGAAGGGATGGAACAGACCGTCCGGTGGTACCTTGACCACCGCGAGTGGTGGGAGAGGATCAAGAGCGGGGCCTACCTCGAATACTACGACAGGATGTACGGGAACAGATGAAGGCCATCGTCACCGGCAGCAAGGGGCTCCTGGGCCGGAACATCATCCCCCTTCTGAGCGGGGACTTCGAGATCTACGGTTTCGACATCGACGAGTGGGATATTACGGATCCCGGGAGAGGCAGGGAGCTCATCAGGCAGATCGCCCCCGGGGTACTCATCAACCTTGCCGCTGCCACGGACGTGGACGGCTGTGAAGACCGGCGTGACCTGGCAGAAAAGGTGAACGTCCGCGGGCCGGAGGTCCTCGCCCGGCTGTGCGCCGAGAAGGGCGTCCGCCTGGTCCACATGAGCACCGACTATGTGTTCAGGGGCGACAAGGGGACGCCGTACACGGAGGAGGATGTCCCCGATCCCGTCTCTTTTTACGGCGTGACAAAACTTGCCGGTGAACGGAAGATCATGGAATCTCACCCCTCACCGCTGATCATACGGACCGAGTGGCTCTACGGGAAGGGGGGCGCGAGTTTTGTAACCAAGATCGTCGCGGCGGCCCGGTCCTGCGGTTCCGTCCAGGTGGTGGACGACCAGACCGGCTGCCCTACCTTTGCAAGGGACCTCGCCGCCCCTGTCGCCGCACTTGTCAGAAAAGGTCTTTCGGGGATCTACCATGTGGCGAACAGCGGGTCGGCCACATGGTTTGCCTTTGCGAAAGAGATATTCGCCCTCTTAGGCCTTGGTGCGGACCTTACCCCCACGACCTCGGAGAGGCTGGCAAGGAAGGCCAGGCGGCCCTCCTATTCGGTCCTTGACTGCACCAGGCTCACCCGGGACACGGGCATTGTCATGAGGCCCTGGCAGGAAGCCCTGCAGGAGTTTCTCAGCGAACCCCTATGAAAATCATCTTCTTCTCCGACGCTCACCTGACTAAAGAGGACGGCGCCAGGACGGAGACCCTGCGCCGTTTTTTGCAGGAAGTGTGCGCGCAGGCAGACGAAGTCTGCATTCTCGGCGACATCTTCGAGTTTTACCACGGCTTCGGAGATTACATTTATCCCTGGTACCGGGGCGTAATCGATGCCATCAAAGACCTCACGGGAAAGGGGATTAAGGTCCATTTCATCGAGGGGAACCACGAATTCGGCATGGGCAGGTATTTTACGGAATACTCGGGGGCCCTGTCTCATCACCATACGGTGCTCTGTCCGGATGGGCTCAGAATATTCGTGTCTCACGGCTACGAGTTCGGTTCGCCGGAACTGACCAGGCTCTTTAAGTCCAAACCGGCTCAAGGTCTCATGGATCTTTTCGGCCCCGGTCTCTCCTGGAACATAGCCATGCTCCTTCGCCTGATCCTGTCGAGAAGAAAGAAGGGGCGGAACCCGAAGACCAGGGGCAGATTCAGGGATTACGGCAGGGCAACGCTGCGGGAAGGATACGACGTGGCGGTGTTCGCCCATACCCACATAGCCGACAGAGATGAAGTCCCTTCCGGCGGGAAGATAAAACTGTACCTCAATACCGGGGATCTGATGGAGTCCGGTACCTACGTGGAGTACGCGACCGGTCACGGTTTTTCGATAAAAAAGTTCTCTTAGAGACCCTGTTTTTTCTTTACCAACCCTTTAGTCTTCGATTGGCTGTACGATAAAGGATACAGCAGCTTTAAGCTAAAGTACGTCTTTCCGCGGACTACTTCACTATACCTACCGGAGGTTCTGTATGGGATTTCTGACACGATTCAAGATCGGTGCGCGTTTGTCGATCGGCTTGGGGCTTCTCGTCGTCTTCATGGTGGTCCTCGTGGCCGTGGGGATAGGCAGCATGAGAAGCATCAACGGTCAGGTTGAACGAATCATCGGGACAAACAATGCAAAGATTGAGTGCGCCTTCAACATCCGGGACGCCATCAACGGTATCGACAAGTCGCTCCTTTCCATCCTGGTGAGCAGGGAGGAGATGACCATCAACGAGGAGAAACTGAAGATCGAGTCATTCCGGAAGAAATACAAGGAGAATATGGACCGCTTCGAGAAGCTGGAAGAGACGGCCAAAGGGAAGGAGCTTATCGCCAAGGTGAAGGAGGCCATAGGTCAGGCCAAGGAGAGCAACAACAAGGCTGTTGAGGCGGGGGTCAAAGGGAATCTGAACGAGGGCGTGGCCATTTTCCAGTCCGTCACCAGGCTTGCGTCTATCAAGCTCAATGCATTGACCGAGGAGATGGTCACCTATCAGCAGGAACGGACGGCATTCCGGTTTCAGGAAATGCAGAAGACTTACAGAAATGCCATGATTCTCTTTGTCGTTGCCGGCGCTGTCATGCTGGTCATTGCAGGGGTTCTGGCGGTTCTCCTTGCCAGGAGCATCGTGAAGCCCCTCACGCAGGGGGTCGAGGTGGCCAATCGACTCGCGGAGGGCGACCTGACGACAGAGATTGTTGTCCATGGTTCCGACGAGACGAGCACCCTTCTCGATGCCATGAAAAACATGGTGGCAAGACTGAAGACCACGATCGGTGATGTGAAAGCGGCGGCCGCGAATGTGGCCTCCGCGAGCCACCAGTTGAGCGCCAGTGCCGAGCAGATGTCGGGAGGCGCCGGTTCTCAGGCCGACAAGGCCTCCCAGGTGGCCACGGCTTCCGAGGAGATGTCCCAAACGGTCATCGACGTGGCCAAGAACACGAACAGCATCGAGGTATCGGCCACCGCGACCGCCCGCCTGGCACGGGAAGGCGGTGAGGTGGTGGACCGTTCCGTGGAGGAAGTGAAGGCCATCGCCGCCACCATCGACGCATCGGCTGCGCTCATCAGGTCTCTGGGTGACAGGTCGGCCCAGATTGGGGACATCGTGAGCGTCATCAACGAGATTGCCGATCAGACCAATCTCCTTGCCCTGAACGCCGCCATCGAGGCGGCCCGGGCCGGGGAGGTGGGCCGGGGGTTCGCCGTGGTAGCCGACGAAGTGAAGAAACTCGCCGAACGGACGGCCAATTCCACCGCTGAGATCGGGGGCATGATCAGGTCGATCCAGGACGAAGTGCAGGAGGTGGTCAAGTCCATGGACAGCATCACCGTCCAGGTGAGCTCCGGCGTTGAGCTCTCCGTCCGGACCGGCACGGTGCTGGAAGGGATTGTGAAGGGCGTCGAGGACCTCCACGGCATGGTGCAGCAGATAGCCTCTGCCACCGAAGAGATGGCCGCCACGTCTGAAGAGATCAGCAAGGACATCGATGCCATCGCCATGGTCTCGAAAGAGACGTCGGGCAGCGCCGATCAGGTGGCCCAGGCCTCCCAGGAGCTTGCACGTCTGTCGACCTCTCTGGAAGATGCGGTAGGGGCCTTCAGGGTGTAGTGTAGCGGTGCTTGATCACCCGCCCCTCGACGAGGAAGATGACGTCCTCGCAGACGTTGGTGGAAAGATCGGCGATGCGCTCCATGTTTCGTGAAATCAGGAGGAGGCGAAGGGATCGTTCGATCGTGGCGGGCTCGGCACTCATGTAGGTGATCAGTTCCCTCAGTATCTGGTTGCCCAGTGCGTCTACCACCTGATCCGCCTCGCACACTGAAAGGGCGAGGGCGACATCCTCGTTGATGAAGGCGGTGATGCTGTCCCTGAGCATCGTAAGGGTAGTCTCCGCCATGCGGGGGATGTCGATGAGGGGTTTGACGGGTGGGCGTTCGATGAGGAAGAGGGCGTTCTCGGCGACGTTGACCGCATGATCGCCGACGCGCTCCAGGTCATTGCTCATTTGCAACGTCATGAGGACGATGCGGAGATCCTTGGCCTTGGGCTGGAACTGGGCGATCGTGGTGGTGCTCATCTCGTCGATGAGGATCTCCTTCTCGTTGGCCCTCGGCTCATCGGATTCAATCACCTCCCGAAGGAGCCCCGGATCCTTGGTCAAAAGACCCCTGACGCTCTTGTCGATCATATCTTCCACGAGGCCGGCGTATTCGATAATCTCCCTGCGAAGGGACATGAGTCTGTCCTGGAGCACCACTCTCCCCCTTACCCGAACTTTCCCGTGAGGTATTCCTCGGTGCGCTTGTCCTTGGGCACGGTGAACATCTTTTCAGTGGGTCCGAACTCGACGAGATCCCCCAAGTAGATGAAGGCCGTGAAATCGGAGACCCTGGCCGCCTGGGCGATATTGTGGGTCACGAGCAGCATGGTGGTGGTCTTCTTCAGCTCCACGATCAATTCCTCGATCTGGGATGTGGATTTGGGATCGAGGGCGGATGTGGGCTCGTCGAGAAGCAGGATCGCGGGGTTCATGGCAAGGGCCCTGGCAATGCAGAGGCGCTGCTGCTGGCCTCCGGAGAGGAACGTTCCTTTGCGGTGAAGGGAGTCCTTCACTTCATCCCAGAGTGCCGCATTTCTCAGCGACCGTTCGACGATGGCGTCGAGCTCCTCCCGGGCCATCTTGATGCCGTTCAGTTTGTATCCGGCGATCACATTGTCGTAGATGCTCATGGTGGGGAAAGGGTTCGGTTTCTGGAAGACCATGCCCACGTGACGGCGCAGGAGGATGGGTTCCATGGCATAGACATCCTGGTTGGAGAGAAACATCCTGCCGGAAACCCTGGCCCCGGGGATCAGCTCGTGCATCCGGTTCACGCACCGTATGAGGGTGGTCTTGCCGCACCCGGAGGGGCCCATGAGGGCGGTCACCACATTTTTTTCTGTGGAGAGGTTAATATTCTTGAGGATCTGGTTCTCGCCGAAAAAGGCGGAGAAATCCTCCACCCTCAGAACTGTACTTTCCATTTGACGGCGATCCCCCTTGAAATCAGGTTGAAGGCGAGCACCAGGACGACCAGGATAAAGGCCGCCCCCCAGGCTGCCGTGTGCCACTCGGGATAAGGACTCATGGCATAGAAGAAGATCCGGTACGGGAGAGAGTCCATAGGCTTGAAGATGTTGAAATTGAGGAACTGATTCCCGAAGGCGGTGAAGAGAAGGGGCGCCGTTTCTCCGGTGATCCTCGCCACGCTGAGGAGAAAACCGGTGAGGATGCCGCTCAGTCCTGCGGGCAGGATGACCTTGAGGATGGTCTTCCAGTAAGGCACCCCCAGGGCGAGAGAGGCCTCCTTCAGGTGATAGGGTATGAGCTTGAGGGTCTCTTCCGATGTCTTGATGATAACGGGAAGCATCATGATGGCAAGGGCAATGCCGCCGGAGAGTGCGGAAAAGCCGCGCCAGGGAATGACAATCCATATGTAGGCGATGAGACCGAGTACGATGGAGGGTGTCCCCTGGAGCACCACCACGCAGAGTCTCACGACGGAGGCAAGCTTTCCCTCTTTGTTCTCGGACAGATAAATACCGGCGGCGATACCGCATGGTATGGACAGGACGCTGGACAGGAGAAGGAGGAAGCCTGTGCCGATGATGGCGTTGAATACCCCTCCTCCCGGTTCACCGACCGGTTTGGGGAGGTGAAAGAGAAAGTCCCAGTTGATGACCGCGATACCGTTTCGCGTAATGAAGTAGAGGACGAGGAGGAGGGGCGCGAGGGTCACCACGCTCAGGAGGGCCACGACGACCTTGAAGAGTTTGTCCTTTACGAGTCTGGACGTGGCGCGGTCCGACGGATTGTTCATCCCACCTCCCTGGAGGCTTCGACGCCGATTTTATGGATGACCCAGTTGCCGATGATATTGACCACCGTGGTGACCAGAAAAAGAACAAGGCCCACGTAAATGAGAGAGGAAAAGAGAATGCCCGTTGCCTCGGCGAACTCGTTGGCAATGACGCTGGCCATCGTGTTCCCCGGACTGAAGAGACCGGTGGGCATGTAATGGCTGTTGCCGATAAGCATGGTGACCGCCATGGTCTCGCCTATTGCCCTGCCGAAGGAGAGGAGGATGCCGGCGATGATGCCTGACCGGGCATAGGGGAGGATGATGTGGACAATCACCTCGAACCGGGTTGCGCCGAGGGAATAGGCTGCCTCCTTCAGGTCTGCCGGCACCAGCGAAATGACCTCCCGGGCGATGGACGCGCCGAAAGGGATCACCATGACGGCGAGGATAAGAGAGGCGGTGAGGATGCCGACGCCGTAAGGCGTTGCCCCCATGTGGGTCTGAAGGGCGCGCATGACGGGCATGAACACAAAGAGTCCCCATAATCCGAAGATCACCGACGGGATACCGGCCAGGACCTCGACGGCGCTCTTGAGGAAGGCGGGTATGGCGCCCTCCTTGAGGTATTCCCCCAGAAAGATCGATATGGCGACGGAAAAAGGCGTGCAGATGAGGAGTGCGAGAAAGGAGGTGAGCAGCGTTCCCACGAGAAAAGGCAGGGCGCCGAACTTATCCACCGTGGGATCCCAATCCCTGGAGACGAAGAACTCGAAACCGAAGACCTTTATGGCGGGCATGGCGCTCACAAAGAGGGTGACGAGGACGGCCGCAAGGAGCACCACAATGAAGGCCGCGGCAAGGGTCAGAACGAGCGAGAATCTCCGATCCGATTTGTCGCCCTTTCTGTGGACTCTCCTTCCAACGACAGCCGAGTCTGAGCTCATTGTAACGCCGGCTTCTCGCCGGTTGACCAGGTTAGCTGTTGCGCCGACTTCAACATGACCGTTGCTCATTATTTCATAACCCCGGTATCTCCGTCAATCCGCCCGGGATGCTCCCGGGCGCTCCCCAGGTTCTTTTCCGGAACCACCATTTGAAAGAAAGGCGGGCCGGGGTCATGGAGACCCCGGCCGATCTCGTTGGCCGTTGCCGACTACTTCAACAGGGGTGCCCCGGCAAAGGTCATAGACTTGATTATCTTTTCGGACTGTGTGACGGCCTCTTTGGACAGGGGTGAATACTGAAGGGGCTCGACGTACTTCTGTCCCTCATGGATCATCCACCAGAGGAGCTTCGCCAGGTTCTCGGCCCGCTCCTTGTTCCTCCCTCCGTAGCTCTGCTCCTTGTAGAAGATGAGCCAGGTAAGACCGCTGATGGGATAGCCGTCCGGGGCTTCCGTGTCGGTAAGGGATACGTTGGTGTCGTTCGGTATCTTCACATTGGCTGCGGCGCTGACCGACTTGATGGTAGGTTCGATGAACTTTCCCGCCTTGTTCCGCACATCGGCGAAGCTCATCTTGTTCTGGAGGGCATAGATGAGTTCGACATAACCGACCGCTCCGGGCGTCTGCTTCACGTATCCGGCAACCCCCGGATTTCCCTTCTGGCCTATCTGACCCTGGGGCCAGTTCAGGGACTTGCCCGTACCGATCTTCTCCCTCCACTCCTTGTTTGCCTTGGTCAGGTACTCGCTGAAGATGTGCGTGGTGCCGCTGCCGTCGGCCCTGTGGACCACGCTCACCGCCAGGTCGGGCAGCTTCACGTCCTTGTTCAGGGCGGCGATCTTCGCATCGTTCCATTTCTTGATGTTCCCGAGAAAGAGATCGGCGATCACGTCGGGAGAGAGTTTCAGCTTGGGGTTTCCGGGGAGGTTGTAGGTGACCGCCACCGCACCGAGGCAAGTGGGTATATGGAGGACCGGTGCCCCCGCGTCCTTCAGTTCCTTGTCGGTCATGAAGGCGTCGGTGCCGCCGAAGTCCACCGTTTTATTGGTGAGCTGTTTGATGCCCCCGCCCGAGCCGATGCCCTGATAGTTGATCATGATGCCGAACTGCTTGTTGTAGCTGTCGAACATCTTCGAATAGAGGGGCTGAGGGAAGGTGGCACCCGCGCCGATCAACTCCTTCTCGGCCGCGCCTGCCTGGCTTCCCGCAAAGAGAAGGAAAAACATACAACCCAACACAACCAGATTTTTTGCCGTCCACATCATACTAACCTCCTTGGGATTCATGCTGGTGGTAGTGTAATGATCTTCGGTTAGTTTTTCGTGAAAGGATTGTTAATTCTTGGTTAAGGTGACCGACGAATCTGTCTGTCGAGGTGTCTTACAAATTCAAGCCTGTGTCCGGCACTGTATTACGATTCAGTGGTTTCAGCCGGTTGGGCTTCACGGGTGCGCCGTGTCGGGTATTCTTACACCGTATCGGATTCAGGCGGAACGGATTGCGGACGTGGAGGCTCCAACGGCGTAATGCATGACGCTGCCGTTCATGAAAGGGCAATCACTATCTATTATGGCTGTCCGGGGGTCGAGAGAGGGGGGGGCGGCAACCCCGGGGAGGGGCCGATTCCGGCGCTGGGACGGGTCCGGAAAGGGCGGCGGTGAAATGAGGAGTGCGCTAACCCCGGGTTCGTGTCGATATAGTTTACAAAACTGAACGTCCCTGCTCCGCCCCATTTTTCAAAAACCACATCATATCAGGCTATTGCACAATTGGCACGGTGCTTGCTTTAGAATGGGGCATGTGTACGAGTACCCCGAAAAGAACGGTTAAGGAGGAAACAATGAAACGGAAAGGTTATATGACAGGTTTTCTGGTGGCCCTCGCGATGCTCTTCATGTTGATCCAGGTGGGAGCGGTGAACGCGGCGCCGGCACCGGGCTGGGTGACCCTCACGGACAAGAACTCCATAGTGTTTATCGATCCCTATTCCCATGCAGGCGTCTTCGACTGGCTCATCGACCGGCAAGACGTGATGAAGCAGCAGTGGTTCTGGTTCCGGGCCAACGGTTGGAACTCTGCCGCCGGTCCCGAGCTTCCGGTCAACGCGATCGAGGCCCAGCCCACCGTGATTTACGATCCGACGAATCCGAAGACGGTCGAGATCATTTACACCAAGTGGACGACGGGGACGAACCCTGTGAAGAAGTGGGACGTGGACATCGTGTACACGCTCCAGGGCGGCCTTCCCGGCAGCGGATATGCGGACCTCTCCGAGATCGTCACGATCCACAACTATAGCAATACATCCCTTGCCTTCACCCTCTTCCAGTACTCGGACTTCGACCTCTCCGGTCCCCAGATGCCCAACATGGACAGCGTGGTGATCGACACGGTAGGAACGGGTGCAAACATGAGGGCGGTTCTTGCGACCCAGACGAGCCCGCAGGTGGCTTGGATTTCCGAGACCACCGCAACGCCGGCCAACAAATGGGAGGCGGGGCTCAACGGTTCCACCCTGGCCAAACTGAATGACGGCGACAAGGACGACCTGAACAATGTGAAGACCTCCGGACCGGGAGATGCCACCTGGGCCTTCCAGTGGAACTTCTCCGTCCCTGGAGGCTCAAGCGCCGGGATCAGCAAGGACAAGCAGATCAGGATCCCCGTGGTTCCCGAGCCCGGCACGCTCCTGCTCCTCGGCGTGGGCCTTGTGGGTCTGGCAGCGGTGGGCATGAGGATGAGAAAGAAATAACACCCTCCATAACCGTACACACAGGCGGGGCCTTCGGGCCCCGCCTTTTTTGTTGTTCACTTCTCTGCGGGTACGGTGACGGTGAAGGTGGTGCCCTGTCCGGGGAGGCTGTCCACTTCGATCCTGCCGCCGTGGAGGAGGACGATGTGTTTGACGATGGAGAGGCCCAGGCCCGTGCCCCCCATTTTCTTGGAACGGGACTTGTCCACCACATAGAAGCGTTCAAAGATCCGGGGCAACTGGTCCCGGGGTATGCCGATGCCCGTGTCCCTCACCGCCACCACCACCGATGTCCTGTCGCGGCTCAAGGTGAGGGTGATGCCCCCGGTCTCCGTGTACTTGATGGCGTTGTCCAGGAGGTTGATGAGCATCTGCTCGAGCTTGAAGGGGTCACCGTACACAAAATGGCTTGACTCGTCGGCCTCGATGGTGAGGGTCAGGTTCTTGTCCCGGAGCCGGGGATCGAACATGCGGCAGATGGTGCGGCTGAGTTCGTCGAGGTCCACCCTCTCTTTTTCCAACCTTCCCGATTCCTCCAGTCCGGAGAGGAGAAGGAGATCGTTCACGATGTTCATGAGCCGGTCCGTGTGGCGCTTGATGATCTCCAGGTAACGGGTGTTTTTGATCTCCTCTTCCTCTTCCATGGTTTCCACGAACCCCTTGATGGCGGTGAGGGGCGTCCTCAGTTCGTGCGAGATGTTGGCGATGAAATCCTTTTTCACCTTCTCGAGGTTTCTCGCGTCCGTCACATCGTGCAGCACCGCAACCAGTTCTTCCCGGGGAGCCATCTCGGTGACGCTGCAGAGAAAGACCCGTCCGTTGCTCTCGATCTCCGCCGCGCGGTGGCCCGCCTCTTCCCTGATCTCCCGGATCAGTTCGCCGAACTCCGGCGACCTGAGGACCTCCCAGTAAAACCGGCCCTCCACCCTTTCCTGCCCCGAAAGCTTCGCGATGCTCTGGTTGGCGAGCTTGATCCTGCCGTCCCGGTCAAGGACGAGGAGCACTTCGTCGATTGCGGAGATGATAGCCCCGAGTTCCTCGTTCCGTTTGGTCAGCTCCTCGAAGAGGCGGCGTGTTTCGATGGCCATGGCGTTAAAACTTTCGGCAAGCTCTTTCAGGTCTCGTTCACGGGTTGAGATGAGACGGGTATCGAAGGTTCCTCCGGCGAGGTTCTTGGCCGCGGCTACCAGTTTCTTGAGGGGAAGTGAGATGCCCCGGGCGATGAAGAAGGCGACCACAAGGGACAAAAGGGTGATGAGAAGGGCCGTATTGAAGATCTTGCCCCTCACATCGTCCATGAGGGTGTTGACATCCTTCAGATAGGCGCTCATGCGGATCACTCCCGCGACCTTACCCTCCCGCTCGAGGGGAAGGGCCACGTAGAGCATGTCGGTGTCGACGGTATGGCTGAACCTCAACGATTTTCCCACCCCACCCTTGATGGCCTCGAACACCTCCGGTCTGGTCCGGTGATTGTCCATGGACTTCGGGTCAGCTTGGGAGTCGGCCCTTACCGTCCCGTCGGCGTCGATTACGGTCACCCGGGAGCGGATGCGGGCCGAGGAACGTTTCACGAAGGCATCCAGTTCAGTGTAACGCCCGGTCTGGAAGAGGCGGTCAATCTCCGGCTGGAGGGTCACGGCGAGATTCTGCAGGTTTTCGGTGAAGAGCCTGAGGTAAAGGTTACGAACGGGCTTAAAGGCGAAGATGGGCATGAGGAGGGCGAAGATCACGATCGCCACAAGGTATCCGCCGAAGATCTTGGTGAAAAGAGGTGTCTTCATTCCTCCAGCTTGTACCCCACGCCCCTGACGTTCCCGATGAGTTTGCCCGCGGGACCGAGTTTTTCCCGCAGGTGCTTGATGTGGACATCCACGGTCCTGTCGAGGACCATCTTCTCGTTCCCCCACAGATGCTCCAGGATGGCGTCCCTGGAAAAGACCCGTCCCTTCCTGGACGCGAGAAACTGGAGAATCCGGAACTCCGTGGCCGTCAGTTCGATTTTTCCATTGTCACCCTCTACCTCAAACTTCTCAAGGTCCATCACGATGCCCTGCCCCACATGAATGGTCCTGGGGGCGTGCTCTTTCCCGCCCTGCCTGCGCAAAACCGCCTTGACCCGGGCCACCAGTTCCCGGGGAGAGAAGGGTTTGGTCACGTAGTCGTCGGCCCCCAACTCGAGTCCGAGTATCTTTTCCGTCTCCTCCGCCCTGGCGGTCAACATAATAATAGGGATGGACGCGAACCTTTCCTGGCTCCGAAGGGTTTTGCACACTTCAAATCCGTCCATATCGGGCAGCATGAGATCCAAAAGCAAGAGGTCCGGTGTTTCGACGGAAAGGCATCTGAACAGTGATTCGCCATCCCGGCACTGTCTCACGCTGAAATTTGCCTTGGTGAGATGGAGCGCCACGAGCTCGAGAATGTCCGGCTCGTCATCCACCACCACAATGAGTTTGCTGTTGACCACTGCACCTCCTGCACCGGATACGACGCTTTGGCGTTCTTTCGATGCGCTTCGCTATTATACCCCCATCTTTTGTACATGAAAACAGTCTTCAGAGCGGCAGAGACCAATTAACCGAGAATTAACATATCCTTTATCATTCCTTAAGATTACTGACCGATACTGCCGTCATGTGATCGAGTACCATCGCGCACCGTCCGGGAGAGTTGTTGGCTGCCAAAACCTTTGTTCTCGATACCAACGTCCTGATACACGATCCGGACAGCATTTACCGCTTTCAGGAGAACGATGTGGTCATCCCTCTAGGGGTGGTGAAGGAACTCGACCACCTTAAGAAGGGCACCGGCGGTATTGCCTACACCGCGCGAAAGGTGCTGCGGGAACTGGATGCGTTCCGGGAGCGGGGCGACATCTCGAAAGGCGTCCCTCTCCCTGGGGCCGGTACCCTGCGCATTCTCTCCGGCGTCAGCGGGTCGGGCACGACCGACGATGAGGTGATTGCCCTGGCCCTCGAGCTGCAACGGGATTCGGGGGGACGGAACCACGTTGTGGTCGTCTCCAAGGACACGACCGTGAGGATCAAGGCCGGTTTCATCGGCATCACCACGGAGGATTACAAGAACGACAAGACGACCATCTTCCAGAAATACGGCGGGGTCGTGGAGAGCGAATACACCAACGGGATTCGGTCGGTTCGCTATCAGCGAGTACACGAAAGTCTCTTCCGGCTTAAGGGGACTGATGAGAAAAGGGAAGTGAAAAGGGGCAAGTCTCTCGATGGTATCGTTCCGAAAAACGGTGAGCAGGAGTGCGCCGTCGACGCCCTCCTGAACCCGGACGTCGACATCGTCGCGCTCACGGGCAAGGCCGGTACGGGCAAGACACTCCTCGCCATAGCCGCAGGGATCCATCAGGTCATCAAGAAATATCCCCTTTACGAGCAGGTGCTCGTCTGCCGACCCATTATTCCGATGGGAAACGACATCGGCTACCTTCCGGGCAGCATGGAAAACAAGCTTGCGCCCTGGATGCAGCCGATCTTCGACAACCTCGAGGTGATTGTCAACACCCCCAAGGAGAGAAAGGACGGAAACGACCCGGGTTCATACCGCAGTTACCGGTACCTCATGGAAAAGGGCCTTCTCCACGTCGAGGCTCTCACCTACATCAGGGGAAGGAGTCTTCCCAGAAGGTACTTTGTGGTGGATGAAGCCCAGAACCTGAGGCCGGTGGATGTGAAGGCCATTGTGACCAGGTGCGGGGCGGGAACCAAGGTCGTCTTCACCGGGGACATTCTGCAGATCGACAACCCCTTCATGGATTCCATGTCCAACGGACTCTCCTATCTCATCAGTTGTTTCATCAACGAGGAAAACTTCTGTTACCTCAATCTGCGGGAAAGCGTGCGCTCCAAGTTGGCCGAGCAGGGTGCCAGGCTGCTTTGACAGGGAGGATCCATACAAGCATGGGGCTAAATCAATGAGAAGGGGGTGGCGTATGGTAGATGAACGGCAGGATGTCTGTCGTCGGGAGCTGGGAGCACCGGAGCCGAAAGGTGATGTGGTTGCCTCCGAGGTGGGGTATCTTCTTCACCACCGTGTCCTCCTCGAACGTAACCGGTATGCGGTTCTGGAAGCAAGGGCCGATCAGGCCCCCTATGTGCTGTATGAAGTGGGGAGGCTCCGCGAGATTGCCTGTCGCGGCTGGAGGGACGGTTCGGCACGAGGCACGGACCTCGACCGTTTCGACCTCTACTATTCCCATCTGGTTCTCTGGGACAAGGATCGCAGGCAGGTGGCCGGCGCAGCCCGACTGGGGCGGTCGGATTTCATAACGGCGCGGTTTGGAACCCGGGGTCTCTCCGCAAGCACGTTCTTCGATATCAAGGAGGGTTTCCTCGAGCATCTCCATTGGCCTCTTGAGGTCGGCGGCCTGTTTGTAGGGGAAGAGTACAGGAACTGCCCTGAAGCGCTGACTTTGATCCTTCGAGGTCTGGGAAGTGTTCTCCTCAGCCGCAACCCCTGCCGTTTCTTCATAGGCGTGATGCCTGTCCACCCGGTCGCGGCTTCCGCTGTGATGACGGGCCATCCTTCGGCAGGAACGGAGACCTTCGAGGGGGCCCGCGCCTTCGTGAGACCGAGGTGGACCGTGAAACGGAAATCCTTAAGCCTGCCACTCCGTTACGCCCGGCTCGGTCTCAGAGCGATCAGCGTGGGTCTGGACACTTCCCGTGGAAAGCGGCAGGTGGCCCTTGTGCTCGCCGACACGGCCCTGTGGAAGAGGAGCCTTCTCAGGCGTGTCGCCGGGATGGAAGGCATGAACTGTCTCGCCCTTGCCTGGCGTGATAGTCTCACGGGGTTTCGGGCAGCCTGAGGCATCCATGAACACAAGAACCGCATCCTGCAGACCGGGAATCCACCACAGAGACGCCGTACGGGAGTTCGCACGCTCCGGGCGGGGTCGGGGTGTGTTCCGTGTGGTTGTGTCCGCCCTTTTCCTCGTGCTCCTTTGGGCCACTTGTTGTCTCCCTGTGTTCGCATTCGCGGGATCAACGGAGCTCGCAGGAGAGGGTGCCACCTTCCCCCAACCCTTCTACCTGAAAGCCTTTGAGGCCTACCACAGGTCGACAGGAGTAAAGGTTCACTACCGGGGCGTTGGTTCGGAGAAGGGTATACAGGCCCTTCTTGCAAGAACGGTGGATTTTGCCGGTACCGATGTTCATATGACGGTAAAGGAATTGCACCAGGCGGCGACGGCCGTACTCCACGTTCCGGTCTGCCTCGGGGCCGTTGCGGTGACCTACAATCTTCCGGGCAATCCGGTACTCAACTTCACCCCTGAACTCCTCGCTGACCTTTTCCTCGGTAAGATCGTCACCTGGAATGATCCGAGGATCTCCGCCCTCAACCCGGAAGCCCGGCTGCCGGATTTGCCGGTAACGGTGGTGCACCGGTCCGACGGTAGTGGAACAACCTTGATATTCAGCGAGTATATGAGTAAGGTGCACAAGGAATGGAAGAACCGCATTGGTGCGGACAAGAGCGTGGCATGGCCAGTCGGCCGGGGTGCCAAGGGCAATCCCGGTGTTGCCGGACTCGTACGCCAGATGCCCGGATCGATCGGTTATGTGGAGCTGATCTACGCCAAGGGCAACGGTATGACCGTGGGGAAGGTAAGGAATCGCGCCGGCAAGTTCATCGAGCCGACCATCGGATCGGTAACGCTCGCAGCGGTGGACATCCAGGATGACGGTCGGTTCTCGATCACCGATACGGGAGCGACGGACGGTTACCCCATCTCGGGGTTCACCTGGATCATCCTGTATCAGGAGCAATCCTACAGTGCAAGGACCCGGGAGACCGCCGAGGAACTGACGCGGATGCTATGGTGGTTGACCCACGACGGACAGAGACTTGCGGCGGCCCTGCATTATGCCCCTCTTCCGGGACCGGCGGTCCTCCACGCGGAGAACGGCATACGGGGGATTACCTATCGCGGTGTCCCGGTATTCAGGGAAGAGTCAAAGAGGAAAAGGTAGCATCGAGCTTCCTCATCCTATTCCGGGACTGACATGCAAGACGGAGGGCAGTCGTGCCCGGTGAGATTTGAGGAGTCGCACGATGCGAGGAGAGTGTATTGTTCCGCTATAATGAACTGAGTATCGGGGCGCGCCTCGGGCTCGGTCACGGCGTGATCCTCGTCTTCATGGTAGGCGTGGTGATCCTGGGTTTAATGGGCATGGGCCACATCAACGACAAGATGGCCGACGTGGTGAACCGCAACAACAAACGAATATGGTATGCCCACATGCTGATCGACTCCGTGCACCATGAAGAGAGGGCGGTTCTGACCTCGATGGTAACGGATGAGGAAGCCTCTCGTGTTTTCGAGGGCGTGAAAATCCTCACGGGAAGGGCCGTGTGCAGGGAGGCCCTTGAAAGCCTCGAAAGATTGGCGGACAGTCATAGAGGCAGGGAGATACTGGAGAGATTGCGCCTTGCCCTGGACGCCAACGAAAAAATGAGCGACAGACTCCTTGCCCTCGTGGACACCGGAAAGCGACGGCGCGCCACGGAACTCTACGCAACCCAGATGCACCCATACATACTCAGCCTTCATCAACTGTGCTCAGAACTGATCACCGTGCAGGAGTCGGAGAATCAGCAGCGCCACAACGAAGCCCTGAGTACCTACGGAAGGACCCGCGCTGCGTTTCTGCTTCTTTCCGGGTTTGCGGTGGCGGTGGCGATTGTGACCTCTTCCATGCTCTCCAGGGGGATTTCCCTGCCGTTGAGGCAGGGGGTGGCGATCGCGAATCAACTGGCCGAAGGAAAAGTGCCTGCCAGCATAGAGGTGAGGAGAAAGGACGAGACAGGCCAGCTTCTCTCGGCCATGGAACATATGGTCAAGAAGCTCGGTCAGATGAGGGAACTGGAGAAACAGTTGGCCGAATCGCAAAAACTGGAAACCCTGGGCAGACTGTCGGGCGGCATCGCGCATGATTTCAACAACATACTGAACATTATTCTGGGGAATGCACAGTTGATACGGATGAGCCCGACCATAGACGCCAGGACCGCCGATCGGTGCGTATCCATAGAGACTGCTGTCGATAAAGCGGCCGGCTTCATCAGGCAACTTCTTGCCTTCAGCAAGCAGCAAAGCCTGGAGTTGCGACCCACACGTCTCAACGATGCGGTGCTGGACTTTGAAAAGATGATGAGACGCATGATGGGAGAGCACATCGAGATCAGGATCGAGACGGATCCGGGACTCCCTTTGGTGGAAGCCGACAGGAACGGGATCAATCAGGTCCTCCTCAACCTCCTGGTGAACGCCAAGGAGGCCATGCCCGACGGGGGAACCCTGACGATCCAAACCTGCGGCGTGCATGTGGACGAGGTCTTTTGCCGGGCTGAACCGGGTGCGACGGCAGGGCGCTATGCCGCCGTCAGGGTGATTGACACAGGAACAGGATTTAGCGAGAACGTGCGCGACAGGATTTTCGAACCTTTTTTCACCACGAAGGAAACCGGTACCGGGCTCGGGCTCTCAGTGGTGTACGGAATCGTAAAACAGCACGGGGGATTCCTGACAGTGCAGAGTAAGCCGGGCTTTGGCACGACCTTCGAGGTCTTTCTTCCCGCCTTGGCGGAAGGGAGGGAAGGGTTGTCGGCCGGAGAGGCCCCGGTTTCGCTGCAGCCCGGGAACGAGACGATCCTCTATGTCGAGGATGAAGCCGACGTGCGGGCCACCGTGTCGGAATTCCTGAGTCTCCTGGGGTACAGGGTCATCACCGCCTCCGTCTTTGAGGATGTCACGGTCCTTCAAAAGCCGTGTTCCATGGAAAGCCTCTCCAGAAGAATCCGCGCTGTCCTGGAAGGGCAGGGCTAAAGACATGACGGGTACCCCTTCGCACACCCCCTTTCCCTGTCTCATACTTGCTGTTCTCCTCCTTCTGTTTCTCGGCAATCCTCCTGTTGATGCCGGCGCAATCGCAGACCTCGTCGGTCGTCCGGGTCCTCCCTTCGCGGTTACAACGGGGGAGGGGCACCTTCTGACCCTCGATATGCTCCGGGGAAAAGTGGTGGTGCTGTTCTACGAAACCAGAGATGTGGCGAGGAAGAACAGTGATGTGAAAAACCTCCTCAACGACCTGTGGCACGAACAGCCTCAGGAGATACAGGACCTGATCGTGCGGGTCCCCATCTTTGACTTTTCCGACGTGCCGTGGCCTCTGCGGGCGATCTGGAAGGACAGCATGAGGAAACATTCCCGGAGACTCGCCATGGCCATTTACGGCGATTGGGACGGAAGGATGGGAAGGGCCTACCGGATGGTGGACAACGAAAGCAATGTGGTCGTCATCGACAGGCGGGGAATAATACGCTTCCACGCTCATGGAAAACTGACCTACCAGGATTACCTGCACATCACCAAACTCCTGGATCTCCTCTTACGGCAGGAGTAAAGGATAAGGAGGACGATCCCTGTTCCGCCTGCGACGCGCCCCGAGCGGTCACGATGCTGCGGATTCCCCGAGAGGAAGGGACAGACCCGGACCATGACCTTTCAGCACACGGCGAAACCTCTCCCATTCGTCTCTGAGCCGGGCAAGATCGTAGATCTTCCCTTTGATGCTTCGTGAAGGGGCCATGTGAAGGGGGGACTTGAAGATCGTATCGGCGTGGAGGAGAAGTACCTCATGGCCGGGGTCTTCATCCGCGATGGCCTGCAGGTTCTCCGGTTCGTTATCCACCATGGCGAAGACCCTGAAGCCCAGCGATCGGAAGTGGCGGACCCCCTCCACCTTCCCCGATCGGATATTGCCGTCAAATCGAGGGGGTCGCATGAAAAGAAGACTATCGGGAAAGAAGACACCGTGATGGCGGCCAAGGTGGTTGACCGTGAAAAGGGTTGCTTCACGGAGAATCTCCGGTCTTCCCGTATTGAGGCCCACCGCTGTACCAGGTTGGTTCTGAAACCACCGGATGACATCATAAACCCCGGGGAAGGGTTCGTGGACCTCGATATTCGTGGCAGTCTCCCAGAGCATGCCTTCAAACCAGCGAAGGATGCCCGCCCGTTCTTGTTGAGGAACCCTCAGCCGGGTCAGGAGATCGTCCACCCGCTCCTCATGCACATCCACGTCCTCAACTCCTATATCAACGAAATAGCCGGTCTGATGTGTCGCATCGTACCGGTTGAGTATGTGGAGGATGGCATAGCGCATGTCAAGAATGGTTCCGTCGATGTCGAAGAGGATCATCAGCCTTTCACCACCATATTGCGTCCTCGCCCCTTCATAGCGCCGGGCCAGCACCTGCATCCAGTCTGTCATCTTCGGTCTTCCTCCTTATCGTCAGCTTGTATCAAGGTTAGTCATCAACATTGAAGAACGCATGAATTTGCCGGGAAAAACCGGTTAAGAGGCAGAAAAGAACGAGTCTTCACCGAATCTTCACCTTCCGGGGCATCCTTTCTTAACATTCTCCCGTTAGAACTACTGACGGAAGGGATGATCCGGCGGGGGGATGGCACAGGCCCGGAGAGTGATGCCGGCGAACGAAGGGGTGAGTCGATGACGGACCGCATCAGGGGAAGGAAGGCATTACGGCGGCAGAGGGGAGGAGCGCATGCAGGCAGTGCCGAAAGCATTGATTGAGGAAAACGATCTCGGCAGCCCGAAGTATCTCGAGCGGATCCGACGTCTGCTCGGAGGGGAAAGAGACTATCTATCGTCCCCCGCAGCCTGGCTCCCCTTTGGCTGCGACGACACGACCGGTGGGGCGGAAAACGAGTTCCAGACGGCGGTAGTCGGCGGCAGAGGCAACGTCGACCTTCCCCTCACCATCGAGAGTTCAAGCTTCTACCGGAACATGGTACGAAGAACAAGAACGGGTGATGCCCCCCGTCGCGTCATTGCCGATCTTGACGGATATCTCAGTGCATCGCGCCATGAGGCGTGGGAGAACAGCTGGGTTCGCTTTCCCGGAAAGGTCCTGCACCGAAGGACGCGGGACGTGATGATGCGCGATCTCCTTGCCGACAAGACCGACCCCTCGGGCGGCATGAGAGGGGACATGGACAGGTTTCTCTCCTACCAGGGAGGCGAGGAGTGGATACGGGTGCCGGTAAGCTACCTGCTCAAGCTCTCCCTTGCCGATGCGCTCAGCGACGGCGCCGACGGACATCCCGCCCTGACCTCTCTTGGTGTGCGGCTCATGGACCATTTCCTCAACGACAACACCTCTCCGGAAGTCTACTCCTTCCAACCCGTGCTCCTGTCTTTCGCCCGGGGTGTGGGCAACGCCCTTGCCCGGGAGACCTCCAAACGCTTTCTTTTCGTCCAGTTCCTGACCATGTACGGCAACGAGAAGTTCGAACTCTCGAACCTTGGGCAGAAGGTGGTGGTGTACTGTTCACCCCACCCGCCCGTGCGTCAAAAGGTCCTGAACGAGCTTGTTTCTGACGCCTTCTATCGGGATCTCTTCATGAACCCCTGCCTGAGCGGATGGGACAGGGGCGAGGCAAAATACGAATACATGATCCTCTGTCACCAGGTGCTGTCGAGAAGTCAGCTGAACACCCTGTGGAAACTCCGGGAAAGCGGGATCATCACGCGCAACCTGGTGGTTCTTCCCAACCTGTCCAACATCAGTCTGGCCAACAACGGTACCCATGTGAGTATCGGCAGCCTCCGGCTGAAGGGCCTGCTGGAGGACAGGGGGTCCGGGTTCATGGCGAGGGATGAAAAGTACCTCGGCGATCTTGCCATCAAGATCGTGGAACATTTTCTCCCGCTCTTTGTGGGTACCTACAGTGCCGCACCGTACCGTCTCGATTTCCGGGATTTTCATCCTGAAAAGGTGCTCGGCTTTCTGCCCCATGAACTTGACTACACCCATCTGCGGATGCTGTGGAGAAGGTGGAAGAAGAAGGCGGACCTGAGGATCTTCGGCCAGCCGGTGACCCCCTTCGGACCTCGATTGATCGACAGGGCCATAAGCAGCCTCTTCCGGCTCAGAGGCGACTTCGTCCAGGACTTCCGGCTTGTCGATTATCTGGTGGCCCTCATGAGCACGGATCAGAGCCCGGCCCTGGACGGGACGTTGGGCAACGATCTCCGACTGAAGGCGGACCTCTTCAATATGGGGATCTTTGACGAACACATGGCACTCTATCTCCTCTACCGCCTGAGGGAGCACGGCAAGGTCGGGTACTCCGGGTTTGAGGGTCGGCATTACAGCCTTTTCGAGTCATTCCTCGAGGATATGGGCCCCGCGGTGAGTCTCCAGGTCCTGCTCACCGCCCTTGCCTATAAATATATCCTGACCGGAGAAGTGACGCACGGGCATATACCCGACGAACCGACCATAGAGAGCGAGAGACGGCAGATCGTCTTCGGCACGGCTATCGGGATCCCCACCTTTTATGTGCGTCGGGACACAAGAAATCTTTTCCTGAAAAGGATCCTCGAACGAACGGAGAAAACGAGGGTGAGCCGCAGGTATCCGGGCTACGTCAGGGTGTACAACGACTGTTACAGGAAGGCACTCCTCGACGTGCTCACGAGGGACGGCGGGGATGTGATCGACCTCCTCGGTCTTTCCGGGACCGTGGAGGACCTGCGGCAGAGAATCGAGGAGCCCGATACCTACTCGGTGGCAGCGAGGATCACGAAGTCCACCCTGAACGGAGGACGAAGCCGGAACCCCATGAACCTCTCCGGAGACGAATACAACAAGGCGGCGGAGAAATACTATCGGGACGGCCTCCGCAAGCTCTATATGGAAGAAGGTTTATCCATACTGGAGGATGACTTCAGGAGACTCGATTCCCACGCCATCTGTTCCGATTGCCTGATCAAGGATGCGCTCCACCGCACCATGGGCGGCGGGAGCGCCTGGGCCTTCCTGAGGCGTCATCGCCGGGAGATCCTGGAGGGTGCCGCTCCCCCTGCCGTGCTGCGTACACTCATCCATCTTACCGTGCTGACCGTCCATGAAGACGGAAAGGAGACGGAATTGCATATGGTTCACGGGTCCCGGTCATGAAAAGACAGGTCCATCAGTATGTGGAGCGGCACTCGAGCGAAGTGAGGACGGAGAGCCTTCTCGGCCACACCCTGGTACGACTCCTCTATTCTCGGGTGCGGGAGAACGCGCCGTTCCTGTTCAAGGCCTTCTCGTCCTCCCGGGTCACATCCATCCTCGCACCGCTCTCTTTCGATACGCCTCTGGGAGGCAGACTGTCCGGAGCGGCGGGGTTCATCGGAGAGGGGATCGATTTTTCCGAGTGCCTGGAGGATCCTTCCAGGCTCAATACCCCGAGAAAGCTGTTCGAGAGGCAGATTCGCTACTGGGAGATGCGACCCATGCCGGACGGGGCAGACAGGGTGGTGTCCCCGGCTGATGCGAGGGTACTCGTGGGTTCGCTGGACGAAGGATCGATGCTCTTCATCAAGGACAAGTTTTTCTCCTTCGAGGAGCTGCTCGGGCCCGACATGGAGCTGTCCCACCGGTTGTTTCGAGGCGGGGATTTTGCCATCTTCCGCCTCACCGCGGAGAAGTACCATTATAATCACACACCCGTGGCGGGGAGGGTGACCGGTATATACGAGATAGCCGGTGACTGCCATTCATGCAATCCCGCTGCCACCGTCGAGGTGGTCACTCCCTATTCCAAGAACAGGAGGGTGGTGACGATTATCGATACGGACGTGGAAGGCGGAACGAGGGTGGGCCTTGTGGCGATGATCGAAATCGTGGCCCTTCTCGTGGGCGACATCGTCCAGTGCTACAGCGAGCGGCGGTACGACGACCCACGGCCCGTGAAGCCGGGGATGTTCCTCGCGAAGGGGCAGCCCAAGAGCCTCTACAGGCCCGGCAGTTCAACGGACGTGCTCCTCTTCCAGAAAGGAAGGGTGATCTTTTCGGAGGACCTGGTCTCAAATATGTATCGGGCGGACGTGGAAAGCATCTTTTCCAGGGGGTTCGGCATGTCCCTCGCCGAGACGGATGTGCGGGTGCGCTCGGAGGTGGCCCGGGCCCGGGGGGCGGGATTGTGTCCTTCGGTCATGCGGGGGTACCGGCGCCATGGATGAACTGTTCGTCATTACCCTGGCACTGCTGGGATACCTCCTCCTGAGATGGGCCTTTCGTGTGCTGCCCAAGGAGCAATGGCAGATCCTCGCCGCCAGGCCCGCACAAAAGGATGAAGACGGGGCATGGAAGGGGACCAACTTCACCTACTACGGATTCTTCATCGCCACCGCCTATGTGTCCGCTGTGGTGATCGCCTTCATCCTCATGGGGGCCCTCAGGATATCCCTTACCGTTTCTCTGTCCATTGTGGCCGTCATGGCGGCGGTTTGTGTTCCTGCGTCCCGGGTGGTAGCCCGGGTAGTGGAGAGAAAGAAGCACACCCTTACGGTGGGGGGCGCCTCCTTTGCGGGCATCGTGGCAGCTCCCTGGGCCATCTGGCTTGTCAACCGGGCCACCGCGGGGACAGGGTCAACGGGGGCCGACATCCTGCCCGTCCTCGCTGTCCTGTCCACTGCCTATGCCATAGGGGAAGGTCTGGGAAGACTTGCCTGCATCAGTTTCGGATGCTGCTACGGAAGGCCTCTCTCCGAGGCCCACCCTTTCCTCCAGCGCCTCTTCAGGAAACGGTGCTTCGTCTTTTCGGGTCACACCAAGAAGATAGCCTATGCCCACAGTCTCGACGGCACGCCGGTCATCCCTGTGCAGGCCATGACATCGGTTGTCTTTCTCCGGTCAGGTCTGATAGGGGTCTACCTCATCCTCAAGGGTTATTACACCGTCGCATTCCTCGAAACACTCCTTACCACCCAGCTCTGGAGACTCTATTCCGAGACCCTGAGGGCGGACTACCGGGGTGGCGGTCGCATATCGGCATACCAGATCATGGCCGCCGTCGGGGTAGTGTACTCACTGGCCATCGCTTTTCTCTTTCCTGTCCGGCTTCCGCCGGAAGCGATCATCGGGGCCGGTCTCCAGTCCCTGTGGAATCCCCTCTTCATCCTCTTTGTCCAGGCCCTCTGGATCGGTTTGTTCCTCTACATGGGGAGGAGCCGGGTGACCGCCTCCACGATCCGTTTTCACGTCCTCAGGGACCGGGTGTAAGGACCTCTCATTTTCTTGCATTCCCCGTCACCCTGTCGTAATCTTTCAGGACCGGCGCCCTGATGAACCATTCCAACGGCAAGGGTCAGGGAGGGAAAAGGAGGGACAATGAGATCGGACAGGATGAAGAAAGGTATCGAGAAGGCGCCCCACAGGAGCCTCTTTTCCGCCATGGGCTATCTGAGGGAGGAGATCGAAAGGCCCATCATCGGCATCGCCAACTCGGCGAACGAGTTGATCCCGGGCCATATCCACCTGAACCGGGTCTGCGAGGCGGTGAAAGAAGGGATCCGCATCGCCGGGGGGACCCCCATGGTATTCTCCACCATCGGGATCTGTGACGGCATCGCCATGAACCACGAGGGCATGAAGTACTCCCTTGGATCACGGGAGCTGATCTGCGACTCCGTGGAGGTGATGGCCAAGGCGTATCCCTTCGACGGTATCGTCCTGCTTACCAATTGCGACAAGATCATACCCGGCATGATGATGGCGGCCCTGAGGCTCAACATCCCGGCAATCATGGTGAGCGGCGGCCCCATGCTGGCGGGACGGTACAAGGGGAGGGCGGTGGACCTCATCTCCGTCTTCGAGGGGGTGGGCAAAGTGGCGGCAGGGGCCATGTCGGAGGAGGAACTCTCCATACTGGAAGAGTGTGCCTGCCCCGGCGCGGGTTCATGTGCCGGTATGTTCACGGCCAACTCGATGAACTGCCTCTCTGAGGCCCTGGGGATCGGACTTCCCGGAAACGGCACCATCCCCGCGGTCCATGCGGCACGGCTACGGCTCGCCAAGGTTGCGGGCAAAAGGATCGTGGAACTCGTCCGTGAGGGTGTGCGGCCGAGGGATATCATCACCCTCAATTCCTTCATCAACGCCATTTCGGTGGACATGGCCTTCGGCGGGTCGTCGAACACGGCCCTTCACCTGCCCGCCATTGCCCACGAGGCGGGGATTCAACTGCCCCTGACCCTCTTCGACGAGGTATCGGACCGGACACCCCATATCTGCAATATGAGCCCTGCAGGACCCCACCACCTGGAAGACCTGAACGATGCGGGGGGCGTCTACGGGATTATGAAGGAGCTTTCCCGGAAGGCCCTCATCGACACGCGGTGCGTTACTGTGGCGGGCAAGCTGGAGGATCTGCTCAAGAGCGCTGAGGTGACGGAATCAAGCGTCATCCGGCCCCTTGAAAACCCCTACCACTCCAAAGGGGGCCTCGCGGTGTTGCAGGGCAGTCTCGCGCCCGGCGGCTCTATCGTCAAGAGGATAGGGGCGGTGGAGAGTGTATGGCATTTCGTCGGAAGGGCCCGGATCTTTGAGAGCGAGGAAGAGGCCGGCGAGGCGATCATGGCCGGGAAAATCGAGCCGGGGGACGCCCTGGTGATACGGTACGAAGGACCGAAAGGCGGACCCGGGATGCGGGAGATGCTGACCCCCACCAGCATCCTTGCGGGCCGTGGTCTCGACACGACCTGCGCCCTTATTACCGACGGCCGTTTTTCCGGCGGAACGCGGGGTCTCTGCATCGGCCATGTCTCTCCCGAGGCGGCGGAAGGAGGCCCCATCGGCCTGGTCCGTGATGGTGACAGAATCGAGATCGACCTGAACGACAAGATCATCAATCTCCTCGTCTCCGAAGGGGAATTAAAGGAGCGCAGGGCAACCTGGAAGGCCCCGCCCCCCAATATCAAGGAGGGCTACATGGCCCGGTACGCCAGCATGGTGACCGGTGCCGCCAGTGGCGCGGTTTTTCGGGAACCGGGGAAGGAGTGAGAAAGGGAATCAGCGGATGAGGAAAAGGGTGACAGAGGGGATGGGCGGTACTGGGGGCTCAGGTATCGCCTTCAAGGAAGACCCTCCCCGGCATTGTTGACCGGGAGTGTCAGAATCGCCTGCAGCACACCGTCGTAAGGCTGAGGAAGCTCGGTCTTTCGACTGAAAGGAGAAAGTTCCGCAGCCGAACGCGAGTGACTGGAGTCGCTGGAACGGAAGGAACGGGTGTGCGAGGAGAATCGGACACGGACGGTGATGGAACGGTGGATGCGGAAAAGAAAAGGGGGGAAGATGAGGGGATGGGGTAGGAGACGATGGAGAAGAGGGTGATCGACGAGATCGCGGGGATCGTGGGGCAAGAGGACGTCCTTACCTCCCTTGAAGACCGGAAGTGCTACTCCTATGACGCGAGGACCGACGGCGCCGTCCCCGATCTCGTCGTCTTCCCTGCATCCGGCGAGGAGGTCTCCCGTATTCTGATCCTGGCGAACAGGGAAAAGTTCCCCGTCGTGCCCCGTGGATCGGGTTCCGGTCTCACGGGCGGTTCCGTGCCGGTGAGGGGTGGGGTGGTGCTCGTCTTCACCAAGATGAACCGGATCCTCGAAATAGACACCCGGAATCTCGTGGCGGTGGTGGAGCCCGGGGTAATCACCTACGTCTTCCAGGAGGAAGTGGCGAAAGAGGGCCTCTTCTATCCGCCCGACCCGGCATCGTACAAGTATTCGAGCATCGGGGGCAATGTGGCCGAGTGCGCCGGGGGCCCCAACTCCCTGAAGTACGGGGTGACGCGGGACTACATCCTCGGCCTCGAGGTGGTCCTGCCCATGGGGGATATCCTCAACGTGGGCGTGAAGACCATGAAGGGGGTGGTCGGGTACGACCTGACCCGTCTCTTCGTGGGGAGCGAGGGTACCCTGGGGGTGGTGACGAAGATTGTGGTGAAGCTGATCCCCCTTCCCGAGGCGAAGGCCACCATCCTTGCCCTTTTCGAAAAGGTGGAGGATACGGCGGAGGCGGTCTCGGCCATCATCGCGGCCCGCATTGTCCCTTCCACCATCGAGTTCATGGACCGGGCGTCCATCCGGTGCAGCGAACAGGCAAATCCCATGGGGATCGCGGAGAGTATCGAGGGACTCCTCCTCATCGAAGTGGACGGAGACCGGACGTCTCTCGAGGGCCAGGCGGAAAAGATCCGCAAGGTGCTCAATGAACACCGGGCAGCGGAAGTGAAGGTGACAAGAGACCCCGGGGAGGCGGACAAACTCTGGCAGGCACGGAGGGTGGTCTCTCAGGCCACCTACAACCTGAACCCCGTCAAGGTGGCCGAGGATGTCGTGGTGCCACGGTCCAACATACCGGTCCTCATCCGTTTCCTGGAGGATCTCGGGCAGAGACTGGGCCTGCCGATCCTCAGTTTCGGACACGCGGGGGACGGGAACTTCCACGTGAGCATCATGATCAAGGACACACCGGAGGACCGTGCCGGGGCCGAGGAGGCGGTGAAAGCGATCTTCGCCGAGACCATCCGCCTGGGCGGGACCCTCTCGGGCGAGCACGGCATCGGTACCTCCAAGGCCCCGTACCTGGGCATGGAACTCTCCCGCCCGGTCATGGAGACCATGAAGAAGATCAAGGCCCTCTTCGATCCCAACAACATCCTGAACCCCGGCAAGATCTTCCCCGCCTGAAACCTCCTTAAGTTCCCCGGCAATCTTCCGAATACCCCGACGACAGGGTACAGTATGCCCGGCGACCTTTTCGACATCGGCCAGACCCTCAGAAGGGCCCGTGAGGAGCGGGGGCTTTCCCTCACCTCGGTGTCCCGCGATCTCTGTCTCAGGCGGGAGGTGGTGGAGGCCGTGGAACAGGGAGACTGGAGCGCCCTTCCTCACATAATCTACGTGAAGGGCTATGTCAAACGGTACGGAGACCTGGTTGGAGTAACGGCAGGCGGGCTTCTCATGCCGGACGCGCCATCTCCCTCTGTTTCCGAATCTTCCCCTCCACCACGGGCACCCAAGCTGTCGCGCCGCTCCGCATATGCGGTCTTTGCTTCCTCTCTCCTTCTTGTCCTCGTGCTTCTTTCCTTTCTTCTCCCTGCCCGTCCTCCCGTAACGGCGGTTGGGAGGGTAAACGGCCCCGTCCTTTCACCGGTCCGGGGTACCGCTCCGGCGGCCAAGGAACTCACGATCCTGTGCCATGAACGCACCTGGATACGGGTCCTCGTGGACGGGAGGGAGAAGAGGGAGTTCATTCTCAACCCTCGGGATGCCGTCGTGATGAGGGCGGAGGAGCACTTTGTCCTCCTCGTGGGGAATGCCGGTGGCGTCAGACTCTTTCTGAACGGCTCCGACACCTGTTTCTTTGGTGAGAGCGGGGAAGTGAAGAAGGTCTTTCTCTCCTGACCTGATTCCCCATGCCCCGGTCTTTGGGAGTCTTTCCGGTTTCACCCCCGGTGGGGGGCTTGAATCTGGAAAGGTCGGGAACACACTCCTCTCTTCCCGTTAACCTGGGCGGCCTACAATAGGGCTCAAAAAGAATCAGGCCCGGCGGGCCGGGAAGGTGCGGGGATGGGGACGGGAAAAGAACGGACGATCAGGGTGAACTCACCGGTTGGACAGCCCTTTTTCGCCGGTCCGGCAATGGTCTGCGTGAACTCCTGGAAGAGGACGTGTTCAGGTGGACCCTCAGGCCGGAGGCCCGCAGGCGACACAGACGGGGACCGGCCGCCCTTCTCATGGTGCTTGACTTGGAGCCCCTTGCCGGTGATAAGGTAGATGTAGGGTTACTGAACGGATCGTCCGGGTCCTCGTCGCGTGCACCCGGGAGACGGACGCGGAAGGATGGCTCTTCGGAGAGACTGCCAAACGGTCTCCTACAGTGAAATCCACGGGGGGGGGCGGAGCGACTGACCGGAAGCGGGTCTGTCGGGTCCATGGAACAGAAGAGACGTGCAATCGAGGAGGGTCCGCGGGTTGCCTGGGGCAGAGCAGGGTAAGGGGAAACGGACCCCTGCATGTATCGGGTGGAACCATGAACGAGGTGATGGCTGCCGGTACCGCTTCGCGACCATCAGCATCGGGGAAAGGTGCAGGCGACGAAACAAGAAAAGGCAGGAATTATGGAGAAGGGATGGAAGATGAGAGGCGCCCTCCTGGGTCTTGTAGCAGGGGCGGTCCTTTTAGTGTCCCCCATTGTGGCCCGGGCGGGGGCCATCAAGAACGTGATCCTCATGATCAGCGACGGTCAGGGGTTCAACACGGTGAGGGCGACGGAGTACTACACCGGGAGCAAAGCGGTCTATGAGGGGGCAGACTTTGCGAGGTATGCCATGCAGACCAGTTCTGCCGACAACTCCGGAGGATACAACCCCGCCTCAATGGCATCCAACTTCAATTACGCCAGGAGCGGCGCCACCGACTCGGCGTCCGCATCGACGGCCATGTACACGGGCGTTAAGAACAATGACGGACGGATTAACTGGAGCATCGACGGCAAGCTCTTGACCACCTTCTTCGAGACGGCCGCCAAGTCCGGCAAGAGCATCGGCGCCGTATCGAGCGTCATGTTCTCTCATGCCACCCCCGCGGGCGTGTACGGCCACAACAAGAGCCGCACCAACCACTCGGAGATGGTGAAAGAGGCCATCTACGGCAGCAACCCTACGGTCCACAACGGGTTTTACGATGCCCGTAATTACTACGGCAATCTGAAGGTGGTCATGGGGACCGGTCATCCGGACTATGACGCCGGCGGTGCGTCTCAGGCGCCCAACTATGACTACGTGGGGGGTGGCACGGCGTGGAACGACTTAGGGACCGGCGTGAACGGCTGGACACGAATCGAGAGCAAAGAGGACTTCGAGAAGGTGGCCGACGGCACGCTCAACCCGGATAAGCTCTTCGGCGTGGCCCGCAACAGCTCCACCCTCCAGCAGGGCCGCTCCGGTGACGGGAAGGCACCCCCCTTCGCGGTCCCGCTTCTGACCAATCAGCCTACCCTGGAGACGATGACGAAGGCGGCCCTCAACGTGCTGGGCAACAACAGCAAGGGTTTTGCCGTCATGATCGAGGGAGGGGCGGTGGACTGGGCCAACCACTCCAACCAGAAGGGTCGCATGATTGAGGAACAGATCGATTTCAACAACGCGGTCCGGGCGGTGGTCACCTATCTCGACGCCAACAGGAACGGCAACAACTGGAGCAACACCCTGCTCATCGTCACCGCCGATCACGAGTGCGGTCACCTCTTCGGCGACGGCACCGGGTCCTTCTTTGACGTAAACGGCAACGGCAAATTCGATGACGGTGTGGATTACGGGCACGTGGTGGACAAAGGCGTGGGCAACCCCCCCGGCACCAGGTACTATGGCGGCGACCACACGAACGCCCTCGTGCCGCTCTTTGTCAAGGGTGCAGGGAGCGAACTCTTCGCCCGCGAGGTGATCGGTACCGACCCGAACCTCCGGGCCCTCTACAACCTCGACGCCTCCTGGACCGGGCAATACGTGGACAACACGGCGGTGTACCGGGTCATGAGGACATCGGTACCGTAACCGGGCATCATGGTCTGTCTGAAGGCGGGGCCCTTGGTCCTGCCTTCCCCTTTTTCGGTATCCCAAGAGAATTGACATCGCCCGGGCCTTTGTTTAGGATAGAGTGATGTCTGCCAGACTGGGATTCCGCGGTGAATTGTCCACCACCGCCATGGGTATCCTGCCTCACGAAGACGTGGACGAGGCCCTTCGTCCGGCCCTGTCCGTCCTCATTCCCTTCTGGCCCCAGCTCCCGAAACTGTCCTTTCGCGAGGACATGTACGTCCAGGCCATGGAGGGATTCCCGGCCTACCTCGAGGTGGGGGGGATGGCGGAGGCCTTCGCCCTTACCGGGCAATCTTCCGCTCTGTACAGACCTTTTCTGGCCCTCGACCTCGGCGCATTCCGGTCGGTCGGGGGGCAGATGGTCAGCCCGGTAACCCTGGTCGTGAAGGTGGTGGACGAAAAGGGCCGTCCCACTGCGTACCATGACGAGATGCGCCACCTCGCCTTCTCGTTCCTCCAGAGGAAGGTGAGCGTCCAGTACCGGAAGCCGGCCGCGGCGAACCCAAGGGCCTTTGTGTGGGTGGTGGAACGGTCTTTTGCGCTCCTTCAGGAGCTTTCTTCGTATCTGGCGGAAAAATACGGCGGAATCCCGGGCGTGCAACGTGCCGGGGCGGCTTGAGAGAGGTCAGGGGATGAACCGCAGGATCCATATTGTGTGCAAGCGCAGGAAAGACGATGCCGTTCGCCTTGCGGCACGGATCATCGAAGACTTTGGAAAAGACAACGAGATACTTCTCGATGAAGAGTCGGCGCGGGACATCGGGTACGGCGCAACCTTCGAGAGGGAACATGTGGGAGAGGGGGCCGACTTCATCATCGTCCTGGGCGGAGACGGTACGTTACTCAGCGTATCCCGCCACGCCAAGGGTATGAGCGTGCCCATTATCGGGGTCAATCTGGGAGGGCTCGGTTTTCTCACCGAGGTATCGGTGGAGGAGATCGGCCCCATCATGGAACGGTTGCTCAAAGGCGAGTACGGCCTTTCGCAGCGGATTATGCTCGAGGTGAAGGTGCGCAGGGATGGTGAGGAGGTGGTTGCCTTCACCGTCCTCAACGAGGCGGTGATCACCAAGGACGCCTTGGCCAGGATCATCGACATCGAAACCTACGTGAACGACGAGTACCTGACCAACTTCAAGGCCGACGGGCTGATCCTCTCCACCGCCACGGGATCCACAGGCTACAACCTCGCGGCCGGGGGCCCCATCCTCTATCCGACCCTCAAGAACCTCGTGGTAACGCCGATCTGCCCCCACACCCTCACCAACAGACCTTACATCCTCCCCGAGGATGCGGAGGTGCGGGCGGTGCTCAAATCGAGCGACGAGCGGGTAGTCCTGACCCTGGACGGCCAGACCGGTTTTCCTCTTGAGTTTGCCGACGAGGTGGTGGTAAGAAAGTCTCCCCTCACGGTAAACCTCGTGAAATCGGCGAAAGGGTATTTCGAGATCCTTCGCACGAAGCTGAAATGGGGTGAAAGGTAGGGATGCTTGCCTTTCTCAAGGTCAGCGGTTTCGCCATCATCGATGAGATCGAGATAGAGTTCGGGGACGGTCTTAACGTCATCACCGGTGAAACGGGGGCGGGCAAATCGATCATCATGAACGCCCTCTCCACCCTCGTCGATGCCAGGACGCCCCAGGATGTGGTGCGGAAGGGGGCTGACCAGGCAGAGGTGGTGGGGCACTTCATGGAGGGAGAGGAGGAATACATCCTGAGGCGGGTCATCCATGCCTCCGGCAGATCCCGGGCCTTTCTGAACGGCGACGGTGTGACGCTGGCGAGGCTGGAGGAGACGGGAAACAGCCTCGTGAGCATCTACGGCCAGAACGAGTCGAAATACCTTGTCGAAAAGGAGGGCTATGTGGGCCTCTTGGACGGTCTCCTCGGGTTGACGGCGGAGCGCGAGGCCCTCGCCGGTCTTGTTGAGCGGTTGAGGAGGGCCAGGGGAGAACTGAACCGACTGGGGGTCGACGCAGGCGGCCGGCTGAAGGAGATATCCTTTCTCGAGTACCAACTCCAGGAGATCGAAAAGGCGGCCCTGCGGGAAGGGGAGGAAGAGGAACTGAAGGAGAGGGCCAGGATACTCAGGGACGCGGACAAGATTCGGTTGAGCCTGGAGGGCATCGTTGAAGGCTTCTATGAAGGCGAACAATCGGTCCACGGGGTGATCTCCGCGTCGGTCGGCATGCTCCGTCCCTTCTGCCACATCGCCCGTATCGAGGAGATGGGGAAGAAACTGGAGGTCTTGGGCCTGGAGGTGGAGGACCTGGTCATGGGGGCGCGGTCCATGTTGAAAGGACTCGCCTTTGACCCGGACGAACTGGAGAGGACCGAGGAACGGCTTACCTTCATCTACGACATGAGACACAAATACGGGGGTTCTGTGGCCTCTGCGCTGCGCTATGCGGAAGAGGCACGGGAGCGGCTCGCCTACCTCGAGGGTCTCACCGGCACCATCGAGGCCCTGGAAAGAGAGATTGCCCTCCTTGAGAAAGAGATTGAGGAGGCATCCCTGCGCCTGTCGACCAGGCGGAAAGAGGGTGCCGGCCCCCTGGCCAAAAGGATCGAAGAGGAGATCGGCCGCCTCTCCATGAAGGGGACGGTCTTCCGGATCTCCTTTACCGAGAGGGGGATTGTGGACGAGAAGGGGCGGGACGACGTGGAGTTTCTCCTCTCCACCAACCCCGGCGAGCCCTTGAAGCCCTTGCGGCGGGTGGCATCAGGCGGGGAGCTGTCCAGGATCATGCTCGCCATCAAGAAGGTGGTGGGGGGAGACGAAGACAAGACCCTCATCTTCGACGAGGTGGACGCAGGGATAGGAGGCCGGGTGGCGGACGTGGTGGGGCAGAGGCTGAAGGAGCTGGCGGCGACCCACCAGGTGATCTGCATTACCCATCTCCCCCAGATCGCTGTCTACGGCGACCGTCACTTTCTCGTGGAGAAGCAGGTTACGGGGCAACGGACGGAGACGGGTATACGAAGCCTTTCTTCAAAGGAACGGGTTCAGGAAATCGCGAGGATGCTGGGAGGTGCCGTGGTGACGGAGAAAACGCTTCAGAGGGCGGAGGAGATGCTTGGTCATGATTAGAAAGGCAAACTTGGCGGATATCCGGAGGATCCATGCCATCGTGAACAACGCCGCCTCGCGGGGAGAGATGCTTCCCCGTTCTCTTGGGGAACTCTACGACAACATGAGGGATTATTTTGTCTACCAGGACGGGGAGGCCATACTGGGCACCGGGGCCCTCCACATCTGCTGGGAGGACCTGGCGGAGATACGCTCCATCTGCGTCACCGAAGAGGCGAGGCGGAAAGGGGTCGGGAGGGCCATCGTGGGGGCCTGTATCGAAGAGGCGAGGGTCTTTGAAATAGGCCGCGTCTTTCTCCTCACCTACCAGGACGGATTCTTCGGAAAACTGGGCTTCAGGACGGCCGACAAGAGGGAACTCCCCCAGAAGATATGGTCCGACTGCATCAAGTGTCCCAAGTTTCCCGAGTGCGACGAGATCGCCATGGTCATGGAGCTGAGGGTCTGAAGACGCCCGTTCCCGATACGGGACAAGGCCCTTGAGGATATCCCGCAGGTGGAGCCTTCCCCAGGGAGTGAAGGAGAAAAGGATGGATATTGATCGTATAGAAGGGACGGTACGGCATCATTTCGACGCCTACGAGCTTTTTTGCCTCGAGGAACGGATCCGTAAGTACGAGAGCCGGGAGAGGGCCCTCTACGGGGTCGATATGAAGGAGGAGCGGGGCGTGGCCTTGCGGGCGGTGAAGCGGGGGAGGCTCGTCTTTTCGTACACCTTCGAGGAGGATGAGGCGAGGGCAGCGGCATCGCTGGTGGAGAATGCCCGCACACTCTTGCCCTTCATGGAGACGGACGAGGCCGCCCTGTTCCCCGACCCTTCCGATTCCTACCCCGATCTCCCCATCGTGGACCTGGAAGGGCTGCAGACAGGTTACGAGAAAAAGGTGGCCCTTCTTCTCGAGATGGAGGGGGCCATGCTCGACTACGACCCGCGGATCGCGGCGACGAGAAACTGCGAGCTCCAGGAGACGGAAGTTTTCGCCACGGTCCTCAACTCAAAGGGATTGCGGGCGAAGGCGCGAAAGACCCTGTACACCCTCTTCGGTCTCGCCGTGGCGAGGGATGAGGACGAGGTGTCCTGGTATGATTACCGGTGGTCGGACACACTGCGCGGGCTGGATGCCGGCGCACTGGGCCGGGCCATCGCGGGTAAGGCCGTATCCTTGCTCAAAGGGGAGCAACTGGTGACCGGCGTCTACCGTGCCGTGCTGACACCCGCGGCCTCCTGCGAGGTCCTCGGCATCCTCGCAGGCTCGTTCCTCGGTGAGAGCCTCTTCAAAGGCACGACGAAGCTGAAGGATGCCCTGGGCCAGGTGCGGTTTTCGCGCTGTCTCACGATTACCGATTCCGGGTTTTCGGGTATGGGGAGCTTCCCCTTCGACGGAGAGGGGGTCCCGGCCCGGGAGAACACGGTGGTCAAAGAGGGCCGCTTCGACGCCTTCCTCTTCGACACCTACTACGGCAGGAAATTGGACAGGGCGACCACGGGCAACGCGGTGAGGGGCGGGTTGAAGGAGCCGCCCTCCTGCGGGCCGAGGGGTCTTTCCATCGTGCCGGGGCAGGGCGACGTGGAGGCGGAACTGGGGACCGGGGTGATCATCGAGGAGCTGATGGGCACCCATACGGCAAACCCCATCACCGGGGATTTTTCCCTGGGCGCCACAGGCTACCTTGTGGCCGGTGGGGAGAAGAAGCCTTTCAAAGGGGTGATCTTCTCGGGGAATATCTTCGAACTCCTCAACAATGTAAGCCTGGTGGGGAGCGACCTCGCCTTCTACGGCGCCTGCGGCTCGCCGTCCCTTCTCGTGGAGGGGGCACGGATCAGCGGAACGTAGCGGTAGTCTTCAGGAATCAACCGTTCAGTGAATCTCGAGATCGCCATTCGTGTCGGTATCTCCTCGCCCACACGCGTAGTCCACTCCAGCGGTGTCCTTCGCTCGCGTTCGGCTGCGGAACTTTGGCCCTTCAGGCCAAAGACCGAGCTTCCTTGCCTCACGACGGTGTGCATCCTTAAGGCCCCGACAGGAATGTCTGAAACCAGAGCAAGGGATAAAGGGTAGACGGGTAGATGAGGTTTGGCCTTGCCCCTGTACTTAGTCAGCTATTCAGCCAATCACCCGCCTCTTCAAGGATGTATCCCCGGAACAGAAGAGTCCATTCCGGCACGGGGGGGACCTTCCTGCTGTTACAGTCTCTGCCGGGAGGGAAGGCGATAGTGGGGCGGGCACGATATCTTCGATGAGTTTGGTTTTGATCAGCCCCGGGGCGCAAGGAGCCTGTTCACGTCCGGCTGGAGGAGGAGGTCCACGTTGGCCTTGATCGTGTCGAGGTCCCAGTCCCACCACCTGATTTCCAGGAGTTTCGCGATCGTCTCCTCATTGAAGCGGAACTTGATGTGCTTCGCCGGGTTGCCGCCCACGATCTCGTAGGGTTTGACGGATGAGGTGACCACGCTCCGGGCCGCAATGGCGGCGCCGTCGCCGATGGTCACACCCGAGAGGATGGTGACGCCGAAGCCGATCCACACGTCGTTGCCGACGATCACGTCGCCCTTGGTGGCGGGGTGACCCTTGATGTGGGCTGCCTCTTCGAAAAGGGCGCTGAAAGGGTAGGTGGTGACCCAGTCGGTGCGGTGTTCCCCGCCGAGAAAGATGGTCACGTTCTTGGAAAGAGAGCAGAACTTGCCCATCCGCAGGGTCGAGCCCTCGTGGAAAGAGACCACCTTGGGGTCTCCGTAGGTGTAATCCCCGATCTCGTACCGCCGATACCGGGGGTTCCGGTTCATGTAGAATTCCCGCTCCTTCCTCTTCTTCCTGCTGAAGAGGGTCTCGAGCATTTCTTTCATGGTCTGCTATTATACAAGGGAAAAGGGGAAAGAGGGAAGGTCAAAGGCAGAGGATGAGTGAAAGGGTGAACGAGGAGAAGGGGAGAGGCAGAGGGCGGGGCGGAAGGGAAAAAGCTGTTGCACTTTGAGGTAGGCCATATTAAAAGATATGAGCCTTCCGGGGGATAGACGAAATGGGTTCGGTGATAAGCATGACGGGTATTCGCACCGGCGGTCGGGAGACCGTTCTCCTCGCCTCCGTCTTCTGTGCCGGCCTGATCATACGGCTTTACAACCTCCTTTCCGCTTCCTCCATAGAGCTTGACGGCATTGCCTACGTGGCGATCGGTCAAAGCTACGCCCGGGGTGCCTGGGCCGAGGCCCTCCAGGGGGTGTTCCCCCCGGTCTATCCCTTTCTCATCGGATTGCTCCATCGCATCATTCCCGATGGAGAGCTGGCTGGCCGCCTCGTGTCCCTGGTCATGGGTTTTTTTGTCATCTTCTTCTGCTTTTCCTTTGCCCGGCGACATTTCGGAGAGAAGATCGGCCTCTACACCGCCGTCTTTATCTCCATCCATCCGCACCTCATCCGTATCTCCACCCAGGTCCTGTCGGAATCGACGGCCACCCTTCTCTTTACCGCTTCCGTCTTCCATTTCTATGAAGGCCTCATAAAGGAACGGGATAGGACTATCGGGATTGCCGGTCTCCTCCTCACCCTCACCTACCTCACGAGACCGGAGTACCTCGCCTTCTATGTGCCCTTCGCCGTCATCCTGGCCGTGAAGAGGAGATTCCCGGCCGTTCTCTGGCTCTTCCTCCCCTTTCTTGTTCTCGGGTTCAGCTACGTAGTCGCCCTGCGCATAGAAACGGGTCTCTGGATCGTGACCCGGAAGGTGCCGAACCTCGCCTTCCTCGGCTTGGACCGCTTTCTGAATATCCCCATGTATGCGCCCTTTACCGCCTTCCATCTGGGCGAGGCGATCACCTGGCCTTTTGTTCTTCTCGGTCTTGCAGGTGTCGGCAGGGTTAAGAACCCTTACCGCTCCATGACCCTTTTCATCCTTCTCGTTCACATCGCCAGTATTTCCCTTATCACCGACTCCACCCGGAGATTCTCGGTGGAGTTCATCCCTCTTGTGGCCCTCTTCTGCGTCGAGGGGTTCGAAGCGGTGAGGGACCACTTGACCGGACGGGGAAGGAGACCTGTTTTGTACGGCGTCGCGGCTGTCATTCTGGGTCTTTCCGTAGTGCAGGCCGTCGTTTTGCCAAATTACGGAAGGCGCCTTCACAGGGAGGCGGGTCTCTATCTTGCCCGCCGTGATCCGGGCCAGAAGGTGGCGTCCCGGTTGCCTCTCGTTCCCTTTTACGGCAAGGGCGAGTGGGTGGCCCTGGAAGGGAACGACGGTTGCCGGTCCCTCTCACCCCTTCGCAGCAGCGGGCTCCGCTATTTCGTCGTCGATGACGGGATGGAAAAGGGTTTCGGGGGGGACTACGGCTGTATCAGCCGGTACGGCGACCGGGTCTTCGCCCTTCAAAAGGGGAAGGCCTGGATAGGGCTCTACAGGTGGAAGGATGGATGATCTGGTATCGGTAGTCATCTTGAACTGGAACGGCAAGGAGTTCATCCGCCGGTGCATCGACAGTGTTCTGGCACAGGATTACCCGAATGTGGAAGTGGTGGTGGTGGACAATGCCTCCCGTGACGGGTCCCGAGAGATCGTGCGGAACGAATACCCCGGGGTGGTCCTGGTGGAGAACGAGGCCAATCTCGGATTCGGGGGCGGCAACAACGTGGGGATCCGCCATGCCCGCGGCGATTACGTGGTCATGCTCAACAACGACACGGAACTGGATCCCTCGTGCCTCAGCGAGCTGAAGCGGGCCCTGGACAAGGATGAACGCTACGGGGCTTCGGCCTCCAAGATTCTCCTCAGGTTCGAAGACGATATGGTGGACGCGGCCGGGATCGTGGTCTTTCCGGACGGCCTCTCCATCGGCAGGGGCAGGCTGGAAAAAGGGAGCCTTTTCAACGACGAGACAGAGGTCTTCTGGGCGAGCGACTGCTGCTGCATGTACCGCAGGCGGATGCTGGAGGACATTAAGATCCTGGACGAATACTATGACGAGGACTTCTTTGCCTATGCCGACGAGACAGATGTGGGCTGGCGGGCCCAGATGAGAGGATGGAGGTGCGTGTATGCCCCGAAGGCGGTCATCTACCACATGCATTCCGCCTCCGCCGGGACCTATTCCCCCTTCAAGGCCTTCCTTGTTGAACGGAACCGCATCTGGCTCCAGGTCAAGTGTTTCCCCCTGCCCCTTCTTGTCTACGGCCAGTTCTATACCCTCTTCCGCTATGTTTATCAGGCCTACGGTGCCCTCTTCGGCAAGGGGGCGTCAGGCGAATTCACCAAGGAACACTCGAAGACGCAGCTCGTCAAGGTCCTCCTGAAGGTGTATCATTCCGCCCTCAAGGGTATGCCTCTGATGCTGAAAAAGCGAAGGGCGATCCAGAGAGGCAGGCTCCTCTCCACGTCCCAGGTTTTTGCCCTCCTCAAACGCTTCGGCATAGGGACAAAGGACATCTCATTGAGGGGGTAGATCACCCCCCGGATTTCCCGGGCCCCTGATTGCCCCGGGGCCGGGAGCCGAGGCCTGCTCGGTGACCATTTTATGCCTTTGTCTTGCCCCCGATACCCCGTTGCCGGCCGCGGGGTCGTTCATTTAACTTGAAAAAGGGCGGACCGAATCGTACAATGTCCGCGACATTGACGGACATACCCCCGCACAAGACGTGAGAGAGGCCCATGGACCAGACAAAAAAAGATCCACGCTTAGCCTGGGAGCACTGGGCGGAAAAGTACACCGATGTCTTCGAGAGTGTCCACCGGAGCAGGGACCCGAAGGAACTCGAAAAAATGGCCGGTTACGTCATGGGCCACCTGAGGGTGCGGGAGGGCGACGCGGTGCTCGACGCAGGCTGCGGGAGCGGGGTTCTCTCCAAGGCGGTGCAGGAGACGGGGCGTGCCCGGGTCTACGGCATGGATTTCTCCTTCCACCACCTCCTGATCATGAAGACGCGCTTCCCTTCCATTCCTCCTGTGGAGGGCGACGTGGCTCATCTTCCTTTCAAAGCCGCCGCTTTCGATAAGGTCATCTCTTACGGGGTCTTCCAGTACGTGAAGGATTGGCAGGGCGCCATCGCCGACCTGGTGCGGGTGACCAGAAAGGGCGGGAGGATTTTTATCGGCGATATACCCGATCAGGGCAAGAAGTGGAAACTCCGTCTCCACTACATGAAGGCCGCCATGAGCCTCCTTCTCCACCCCTGGAGGATTGTGGACAAGCTGAAGTACTCTGTAGAGGGGCCCGAGTGGAACTGGCTTGACCTGTCCGCCATGGTTTCTTTTACCCGGACCCTTGGCGCAGAGGCGCGGGTCGTGAATCAGCCCAGGAACCTCCAGTACAATACGGAAACCTATCGTTACCGGGTTGACCTTCTCATCGAGGTGTAGCCACCGGTCCTATGGAGATTGAAGTCTACGAGAATCGATGGAATTGCCCCCTCGAGGATCGGAACGCCCCGGTCTTCTATGACCCCCTGTGGTCGAGAATCCTCAAAGAATCAATGGGATACGGCCAGATCAGCCTGTCCTTCCGGGAGGGCGGAAAACGCCTCTCCCTTACGGGGAGCGTGATCGATCTGAAGGTCTTCAGGATCTTCTATTCAAATTTTCCCTATGGCGGCTTCGTGGGTGATATGGACCTCTTCCCCGGCGCGCAGCCCCGATTCGAGGAGGAGTTGCTCAAGCGAAAGATAGACAGGATCTACGTAACCCGGAATCACTTCTGTCCCTTTCCGGACATGGAGGGGTATACACGGGAATCGGCCTACCAGAATATCCTTTCCCTCGATGAAGCGGGGATCAGGGTCTTCGAGAAGGCGTGCAAAGAAAAGGTGAACAAGAATGTGAAGAAGGCGCAACGGGAAGGGGTGGCGGTCCGGGAGGTGCGGGAACCGGGGGACGTGGAACCCTTCTTCGAATTCTACAGGGAGACGATACGGCGAAAAAAAGGGATCCAGTACTGGAACAGACGGTTTTTCGACATGGTTGCCGAGAGTCTCTCCCGGGAGGGGAAGTATGCCCTCCTTTACGCCATGTATCAGGGGGAACCGATCGGCGGTATCCTCCTCATCATGTCCCGGCAGGTGGTTCACTATTTTGCCGGCGCCTCGAAGGAGAGCCATCTTGACCTGCGGCCCAACGACCTCCTCTTCTTCCACGCCATCCGGTCTTCCATCGAGGGGGGATACAAGTATTTCGATTTCATGCTTACCGATGGACACGATGAAAACCTCCTTCGCTTCAAGAAGAAATGGGGTTCGGCCACCTATCCCTTCGACAAGTTTCACAAGGACCTTTCGCCCCTGAGGTCGAAGGTCTTCGACAGCCTTGTGAGGTTTTACACGGTCACGGGCTTGAGGAACCTGTTCCCATGGTCCGCCCGAAGTTAGAGAGCAATGTTCTGCACCTCGTGGGGGCCTCCCTTGTTACCAATGCAGCCCTTTTTCTCGTCAACATCCTTCTCGCCAACAGGCTCTCGCCGGGCGAATACGGCACCTTTACCCTCATGTTCAGCATCGTCACCATGTACATAGCCGCTTCTGAACTGGGGATCTCCCAGGGTACCATCAAGTTCGTATCGGAACGCCTCTCTCTGGGCCGGAAGGACGAGGTGAAGGATCATGTGACCACCTTTCTTGCCGTCACCGTGGCCGTCACATGCGGTTTTCTGGCCCTCTTCTACATGACCCTGCCCCTTTGGGTACACGGCTACCCCGCCATTACGAAGGCCCAGTTGGCATTCCTCGCCCTCGCCATCCTTCCCTATCCTGTGGTGAGATACTTGAACGGTGTCACCGACGGCTACCAGAGGATGGGCTATGCCTTCACCTTCGCCCTCGTCAGGGAGCCGGTGAAACTCCTTTTGCTTCTTCTTGCGGCCCTCCTTGCCGCCCTCACCGTTACAATGACGGTGATCGTTTTTGTGGTGAGCGCCTACCTTACCCTCCTCGGTTCCCTCTGCATTTACCGCACCTTTGCGCGCCAGGAGGCGCTCCCGCTTTTCGCTTCGCCAAAGGGCCCGGTAATTTTCGACAGGCAGAAGGCAGGGTACTTCCTTTCCCTCTACGTCACCTTTCTCGTCTTCTGGACCTACCCGAACATCCTGTATCTCCTGGTGGGCAGGCATCTGAATCCGGAGGCGGTGGCGGGCTTTTCCGTCTCCTACATGTTGAACAGCGTGGTCTGGGTCCTGCTCCTCCCCCTTCTCGATTCGCTCTTTCCCTTTGTCTCCTCCCTCTTTCGCCACGAGGCGCAACTGAGGTTGGAGTTCGGCAAGGTGTCGCGACTGCTGTGGGCCGCCATGGCCATCCTTTTCCTCTGGGTCCTGGGGACTCATTTTTTCGGTACCCTTCTTCTCGCCCGTATCTATGGTCGTTCCTACGGGAATTATGGTCCGATCCTCTACCTCCTCGCCCTCGCCGCCTACTTCGAGGGGTTCAGGGTGGTGCTCGATCCCATCCTCAAGGGCACCCGCCACGCGAAAGGGCTCCTCGTTGTGGAGGCGGGAAGGGTGGCGACCGTTGTGCTCTGCGCCCCCCTGTTCATCGGGGGTTCCCTTGTCTCCTTCGGTTGGCTCCTTGTCGCAGCGAGCGGCCTGACAAGTCTGGTCAAGACCTTTCTGGCATGGCGCCTCCTCGGCCTCAACCTCTTTTTTCCCTGCGCCTGTGCTGCCGCGGCGATGATGGTCTTCCATTTTTTGCGATAACAGGGGGTTGTGTGTTATGTCTGTTCTCTTGAAACCGCTCATCTTCCTTTATTCGCTCATCGGTAAGGTTGCCTACGGGCTGAAGATAAGGGGGTATGTGAGACTCGGGGTGAAGATAGGCAGGAACGTGAGGCTGTATGGCACCATCGACGGGGTGAATCCCCACCTGGTTGAGATAGGGGACAACGTGGTGGTGGGTAAGGGGTCATCCCTCATCGCCCACTGCCCCGTCAGGGGCGGTCTGAAAGTGAAGATCGAGAACAACGTATGGCTTGGTTACGGGGTCCTTGTGCTTCCCGGTGTCACGATCGGTGAGAACTCCATTGTGGGGGCCGGTTCTGTGGTAACGAGAGACATCCCCCCCAATGCCATAGCCGCGGGCAACCCCGCCAGGGTCCTGAAGGCGAGGGACCCTCAGGAATTGGAGCGAACGCTTCGACTTATTGAGGAAGGAAAATCGATCGGATATGTTGAACGAACATAAGCTTACCATCATCGGCCTCGACGGGGCCGCCTATCCCGTGGTCGGAAACTGGATCAAGAAGGGGTATCTGCCCAACCTCGGCCGAATCGCCGGGGAAGGGATTTTCACCACCCTCAACTCCTCTTTTCTCCCCATCACGCCCATCGCCTGGACCTCGATCACCACGGGCAAGAATCCGGGGAAACACGGCATCTTCGACTGGTCCATCCGCTCGGGCCGGACTCACGATTTCGACCTCATCACCTCCCGCCACTGCAGGGTCCCCAGGCTTTGGCGGATCCTCAACCTCTACGGCTACACAACGGGCGTGTTCAATGTGCCCATCACCTATCCGCCCGAGGAGGTGGACGGATACCTCATATCCGGTTTTGACACGCCGGACGTGGATTCAGATTTTATCCGTCCCTCCTCCCTGAGGCAGGAGTTCACGGATCGTGTCCCCGATTACCGGCTCTTTGTCGAGGAGGGTTTCACGAAGGGGCAGGAGGAACGGTATGCCCGGGCCCTGATGAATCAGTTGCAGATCAAGAGTAAGGCCATCGATTTTCTCCTGGACCGCTTCGATACCGACTTCTCCATCTTCGTGGTCATGGAGCTCGATCACCTCCACCACAAACTCTGGCGTCTCGTGGAGCAGGACCACCCACTGGCGGTTGAGGTTTACCGGATGGCCGACGAGATTGTGGGTCTCATCCTCAGAAAACGAGAAGGGCAGAACTTCATGGTAGTCTCCGACCACGGGGCAGGGAGCCTGGAGGGGGTGGTCTACGTGAACCGGTGGCTGGCAAACGAAGGCCTCATGAAGATCAGAGACAGCCTTCTGCTCAGGCTGAAGGTGCTCCTCGGCAAGACCGACCTGGTGGCCAGGGCATACCGGATCTTGAGCAGGATGGGTCTCGGCGGCCTGAAGCGTTTTCTGTCCAAGGAGACGCAGGAGCAACTGGCCACCTCCTTTATCTCCTTCGATGATGTGGTGTGGACCGAGACAAAGGCCTTTGCAGTGGGCGAGTACGGGCAGATCTATGTGAACCGGGCCGAGGAATACGACGGCGGCACGGTGAGCAGGGATGAATACGGGGAGGTTTCCGGGAGGATCATTGAGGGGCTCCGCAACATACGGGACGATAAAGGGGTACCCATGGTGGACACCATATTCAGGCGCGAAGACGTCTACGTTGGTCCCCACGCCGCCCTTGCCCCGGACCTGGTCTTCAGCTTCAAGGGGTATGCCTATGATTCGTCGGTCCGGTTCGGCCTCGGGGAGAAGAAGGTCTTCGGCGCACCGGAATTCGAGGATTCCGGTACCCACCGCCGGGAAGGCATCTTCCTCGCCTGCGGTCCCTCCATCGTGCGGCAGCCGGACATGATGCCCCTCGACATCCTGGACATTACCCCCACGGTGCTTCATATGTACGGATGCCCCGTGGCGGAGGATATGGACGGTCGTGTGGCATCCGAGGTGCTGCAAGGGGATAATCTTCCCGTGGAGGAAATAGCCTATACGGATGCCTACCCCCTCGAGGCGGACCGGGCAGTGACAAGCGAAAAGGACGACGCCGAAGTGATCAGGAAACTCAAGTCCCTGGGATACATGGATTGACCATGAACGTGTACATCGTTGCCTCGCCGGGAGGCCACCTCACCCAGGCACTCAGTTTCGCGGAGGCCTTTACCGACTGCCACGTCTCCCTGATCACCCTCGATTTTCCCAATCTCAGGGGTATTGCCCTGGAGGGGGTGGATGAGATACACAGGATGAGGCTTCTCTTCAAATACTCCATGCGGCTCGGGGTGCCCGCCACCCTGCTCGCCAGTTTTGTCTTCGCCTTCAGGCTCTTTCTGCGCCGGAGACCTCATCTCCTCTTCTCCACCGGATCGGAGATCGCCATACCACCCTTTCTGGTGGGAAAGTATCTCTTCGGGGCGCGGACCGTATACCTTGAGTCTCTCACGAGGATCAACGACCTTTCCCTTACGGGGCGGATCCTCTATCGCATGGCCGACCTCTTTCTCGTCCAGTGGAAGGAATTGGTGGAGAAGTATCCCAGGGCGCTCTTCAGGGGGTCTCTCATATGATCTTCGTGACTGTGGGGAGTGCTGAGGCGGGGGCCGAGTTCGAACGGCTCATCAGGTGGATGGACGAGATCGCCCCGGAACTGCCTGACGAGGTAGTCGCCCAGATAGGCTCCGTGGAGAACCCTCCCCTCAACATGAAATGGTTCCGCTATGTGAGCTTCACGGAGGCGACGGGGTATTTTCGGGATGCCGCAGTGGTGGTGGGTCATGGCGGCACCGGGACGATCCTCAATGCCCTCAGGTTTGCCAGGCCCATGGTCATCGTGCCCAGGAGGATCACCATGGGCGAACTGGACAAGGATGACCACCAGCAGGAACTGGCGAAGCGGCTCGAGGACAAGGACGGTATCTTTGTGGCGGGAGATCGGGAAGGGTTGAAGGCGGCGGTGTTGGAGGCCTTGAAAAGGGGCGGGGAGGGCACGGGAGGAGGGGCCGTGGCGCAGGGGCGGGCCGCACTCCTCGCTTTCATGAAGGACTATGTGCGGAATTGTAGGCTTCGACTGGAACGATAGGGGTGTCCTGGCGAAGGCCGTGGAGAGGCTCTCCCACCGAGGCCCCGACGATGAGGGTATCTATGTGGATGAAAGGGTTTCCCTCGGCCATCGCCGCCTCTCCATCATCGACCTTTCTTCGGCGGGACGACAGCCCATGAGGGGCGGCGAAGGGCGCTACCTCCTCGTCTTCAACGGAGAGATCTACAACTACGTGGAACTGAGGGAAGAACTGGAACGGCTGGGCTGCCGGTTTACCACCTCCACGGACAGCGAGGTCATCATCTGGGCCTACGATACGTGGGGTGCCGGGTGCCTTGATCGCTTCAACGGCATGTTTGCCTTCTGTATCTACGACAGAAGAGAAGGCCTTCTCTTTCTCGCCCGGGACCGGTTCGGGGTGAAGCCTCTCCACTACTGCCACGACGGCGGAAGATTCATCTTCTCCTCCGAGATCACGCCGATCCTGGACATGATGGACAGGCCGCTGAGGCCTCACGAGGGGGCCGTCTACGACTACCTTCTCTACAATTTCTATAACCACGACGCCCACACCTTCTTCGAGGGCGTCTCGAGCCTCCTCCCGGGCCACTATCTCATCTACACCCTCGATGAGAAGAGGGTCACCGTGAAGCAGTGGTACGATATACCGCTCGACCGGAGGTGGGGGGGTGACTTCGAGGACGCCACGACCCGATTCAGGGAGATCTTTGTCGATGCCGTGCGACTCCGCCTGCGAAGCGACGTGGAGGTGGGCACATGCTTGAGCGGTGGCCTCGACTCGTCGTCCATCGTGTGCACCCTGAAGAACTTCGACCCGCGGTTCGCGGAAAAGTTCAAGTCCTTCAGCGTGGCCTTCAACGACCCGGCTATCGATGAATCCCCTTACATGGAAGAGGTGATCAGGGACGTCGGGGTGGAGGGGTTTTTTGTTCATCCGGATTTGGACGATCTCCTCCGGGACCTCGCCGACCTCGTGAAATACCAGGAGGAGCCCTTCGGAGGCACGAGTATCTTCGCCCAGTGGTGCGTGATGAAGCTCGCCCGGGGACAGGGGGTGAAGGTGCTCCTTGACGGCCAGGGGGGTGACGAGCTCATGGGAGGTTACCCCTTCTTTTTCGGCTACCTCTTTCTTGAACGATTGCGCCGCCTTGACTTTCCGGGGTTTTTTCGGGAGGTGCGAGGCTACCGGTCCCGCTTCAGCGAGGCCGACGGGCTCCTCGTCATGCCCCTTCTCCTTGCCCCCAAACGGGTCAAGGCGGCCGTCATGGCCCGCTATTTCCGCAACGTGGTGAGCAGGGAGTTCGTGAAGCGATACGTGGACGAGTCCTCTTTCCCGTCCCTTATGTACAGTGCCACGGATGTACGGAAGGCCCTTTACAACCGTGTAAAGTATTCACTTCCCCAGCTTCTGAGGGAGGAGGACCGAAACTCCATGGCCTTCGCCATCGAGGCTCGGCTTCCCTTTCTCGATTACCGGCTGGTAGAGTTTTGCTTCTCCCTCCCCTCGGAGCACAAACTCCAGGAGGGGATCTCCAAACGGGTCTTGAGGGAGGCGATGAGGGATATCCTCCCGCCGAAGATCTACGGAAGGACTTTGAAGCTCGGGTTTCCCACGCCCATGGGCAACTGGATGAGGGACGAAAGGCTTTCAGGGGTGGTGGAGGAAACCCTCTTTTCAAGAGAGGCCCGGGCAAGAGGCTACTACGACATGGAAAGCCTGAGAAGGGTCTTCGACAATCATCGCTCCGGCGCGATCGATGCCCCCCAGATCATCTGGAAGGTCTTCAACCTGGAGCTTTGGTTCCGTTCCTTCTTCTCCTGATGCCGCCTCTTACTTGATGATCCCCCCGGCGACAGGCACGCCGTTCTTCTCCAGGATGAACCGCCCCATCTCGGGGATGTGCTGGAAGAGGTCGGCCACGATGGGTTGCTCCGTTTCTACTTTGATGCGGGCCACCTCGCCGATCTCGAGACGTTCCGCCTCACCGCTCTTCCTGTCCATGGTGGCGGGGTCGAACTTCTCCTCCACCATGATCCTGCACGGGCTCTCCTGGGTGGTGCACTTGAGGGTCATGGTGTCCCCCGGCCGGTATTCGCCGTAGAACCAGAATATGTGGGCGTCGAACCTCTGCGCCACCCGCACGTCCGGTGCGGGGGCAAGGACATCGCCTCTTTTTACCGTGGCACCATCCTCCAGGATGAACCCCACCGATTCACCGTACGTCGCCCTCTGCAAATCCTCGGCGAGGAACTTCCTGATGGCCGTGATGCGGTTCGGTTTTCCAGCCGGGAGCACATAGACCTCCATCTCTTTTACCCCCTCCCCTGACTCGATGCGACCCGCCACGATCCTGCCGCCGTCCATGTCGTAGACGTCCTGGACCGGGAAGCGGAAGGGTCTCTCCTCGAAGGTCTTGAACTCCAGTTCGTCCAGGGCCTCGAAGAGGCATGGCCCTTCGTACCAGGGCATGACGGGATCCCTCTTCGCCACGTTGATGCCCCTGAGGGCCGAGATGGGTATGAAGAAACGGGGCTGTACGGGCAGGTCTTCCAAAAAGGCGGTGATGCCCCGGACGGTCTTGTCGAAGACCTCCTGGGAGAAGTCCACGAGGTCCATCTTGTTGATGACCACGCAGAGGTCCCTGATCCCCACCATGCTGAGGAGGTAGGCGTGCCGTTTGGTCTGTTCCCGGATCCCTTCGTCGGCGTCGATGATGAGGATGGCCGCCTCGGCGTAGGAGGCGCCGGTGAGCATGTTCCGCAGGAACTCGCGGTGCCCCGGGGCGTCGATGATCACGTAGGGTCTCCTGGCGGTCTGGAAGTAGATCTGGGTGGTATCGATGGTGATCCCCTTGGCCCTTTCCTCTTCGAGGGCGTCGAGGACGAAGGCGAATTCCGTCTCCTTTCCGAGGGAAGAGGAGGAAAGGATGATCTCCTGGTAACGGTCTTCCTTGAGTACGCCCGTATCATACAAGAGCCGCCCGATGAGGGTGCTCTTGCCGTGGTCGATGTGTCCGGTGATGACGATGGGTAAGGCGACGACGTCCATGGTTTCTCCTCCTACATATAGCCCAGGGCTCTGAGCTTCTGCATGGTATAGATATTTTCCTTGTCCTGGGCCCTCCCGGCGCGCTCCGACTGTTTCGAGGTCCTTACCTCCTCGATGATCTCGTCGATGGTGGCCGAAGGGGAGTCCACAGGGGAACAGCAGGGCACGCAGCCGATGCTCCGGTACCTCTTCCCCTCCTTGCTCAGATAGAGATGGATGATGGGGATATTCTCCCGCCTGATGTAGCCCCAGATGTCCAATTCGGTGAAGTGGAGGATGGGATGGACCCGGTAGTGCTCCTCCTCGTCGAGAAAAGACTTGTACTGGTCCCAGATCTCAGCGGGCTGATTCTCGTAGTTCCACTGGAACTGCTCGTTCCTGGGGGAGAAGTACCGTTCCTTCGCCCTGATGCCGTGCTCGTCCCTCCTGATCCCCAGGAATATGGCCTGGAAACCGTATTTCTTGATCACCTGCTTGAGGGCGTTGGTCTTCAGTTCCGTGCAGCAGTCAAGCTTCATGCCCGTATGGGGCCCCATGCCCTCCGCGAGTTTCTCCTCGTTCCTCCCCACGATGAGGTCGAAGCCCCACTCCCGGGAGAGGCGGTCCCTGAACTCGTACATCTCGGGGAACTTGTAGGACGTGTCGATGTGGATGATGGGGAAGGGGATCTTGCCGAAGAAGGCCTTCCTCACGAGCCAGAGGAGGGTGGTGGAATCCTTTCCCACCGACCAGAGCATGGCGATGTTCCGGAACCGGTAGTAGGCCTCCCTGATGATATAGATGCTTCTGTTTTCCAGCATGTCGAAGTGGGTCATCATACGTTCTCCCTTTCTATGAATGGAAATCGCGAATGAGCTTCGCGGGATCCTCGATGGTGCACTCCTCCCTTGGGGCTGTCTCACCCCGGAACATGAGTACCGCGTCGTCCCAGGTATGCATGCCCGTGAGGACCTCGGTGGTGAAGACATCCCTCTTCCTCAGGTTGCCCTTGAGATCGAAACCCTTGAAGGGGATGCAGACGAGATCCGGCGCCCGGTCAAGAAAAGGGCCCTCGTAGATCTCGTCCCTGTCGAAGATCTGCCTGATCACGGGGTTTCCGGCCCTGTCCCGCAGCCCGAAAAGGAGCGCCTTCATATCTTCCTTCGCTTTCCCCATGTCTTCCGCCTCGATGTGTCCCCTGGGGTAGCGCCCCTTCCCGTGGATATAGATCCTCGCCGGGTCCATGGCAAAGGCGACGGTTCCCCGGTCGATCCGGTCGTAGTACTCCCTGCCCGGATCGATCTTCAATACGCCCATTTCCTGGAGATAGGCGTTCACGTTCACCTCTGTCTGCAATGCCGTGAAACCGTGGTCGGAAAGGAGGATGAGCTGGATGTCATCCCCGAACCGCTCCCGGGCCGAGGCGATGACTGCCGTGACGAACCGGTCGACCCGACGGTAGAAGTCGTCGAAGCGGGGCGAATCCTTCTCGGTGAAGAAAAAATGGTGAAGCCTGTCCGTCTCGGTGATACAGAGGATGAAAAGGTCCCAGGGCTCGTCCCGAAGGAGGGTCATCGCCGCCTCCTGGCGTACGGCAAGGCTTGTCAGGAGGTCGCCGTAGAACCCCTCCCTGTCCTCCCGTGCCTTTTCCAGGTCCACATCGATCACGTAGCCCAGGCGGCGCAGAAGGGGGATGTAGGAGGGCGGATAGACCGCCTTGTTGAAGTCTATGGCCACGAAGCCCGACACAAGGAGCCCCTTCACCGGGAAGGCGGGGTAGGTGCTCGGTAGGTTGAGGACCACACTCCTCTCGATCTTCTTACCCTGCTGGAGATCCTCCCAGAAGGGCCGTGCCCGCATGTCCCGGGAGTTGGGGAAGTACAGGTCATAGGATGCGGGGAGGAGATCGGTGAACCCGAAGATGCCGTGTCTGGCCGGGTTGGTGCCGGTCATGAAGGAGGTCCACGATACGCTCGACACATCGGGCAGAGAGGCCTTCATGGTGCGGATGTCGTACCCTTCCCGGACGAGCCCCTGCAGTCCCTCCATGGCCCCTCGTGCCATGAGGTCTTCCAGAAGGTGGCGGGGCACCCCGTCCAGTCCGATGACGAGAGTCTTTCTGTTCATCAGCTTATCTCCCCTGATATGTACGCCCTTGTCCGCTCATCCCGGGGTGAGGAGAAGAAGGTCTGTGCCGGTCCATGCTCCACCAGTTCGCCCATATACAGAAAGACGACGTAATCGGCCAGGCGCCTGGCCTGGCGGAGGATATGGGTCACCACCACGATGGTGTACTTCTTCCTGAGGAGTCTGAACTGCTTCTCGATGAGTTGGGCGGAAATGGGGTCGAGGGCTGAGGTGGGCTCGTCGGCGAGGATGACCTCCGGTTCCACGGCGAGGGCACGGGCGAGGGCAAGCCTCTGCTGCTGCCCGATGGAAAGCCTCGATGCCGGGGCGGTGAGTCTGTCCCTCACCTCATCCCAGAGGCCTGCGAGGCGCAGGTAGTATTCCACGAGCCGGTCCATGGGACCCTTTCTTTCCGGGCCGGTGGAGGGTCTCTTTCCTCCGGCGGCCCCATCGAAGACGGGATTCTCCCGCTCCATGCGTTCCAGTTGTTCCTCCAGTTGGACTTTCGTCATCCTGTGGACCCTGGGTCCGAAGGCGATGTTGTCGTAAATGGACATGGGCAGGGGATAGGGTCTCTGGGAGAGGAAACCCACCTTTTTTCTCACTGCCAGGAGATCGGTCCTGGCGTCACAGATGTCCGTGCCGTCGATAAGAATGCCCCCGGAGGTCACCGATTCCTCGTAGAGATCGAGAAGCCTGTTCATGCTCTTCAGCATGGTGGTCTTGCCGCATCCCGAGGGGCCGATAATGGCGGTGATCTGGCTGTCGGGGATGTCCACGGAGATCTCTTTCAGCACCTTCTGGGCGCCGTAGAACACCGTCAGTTCCTGGAGGCTGATATGGGACATTGACTCCTCCTACCGTATTACGTGACGGGAAAACCGTCTGCCCACAAGGCGGGTGACGATACTCACCACGAGGACGATGATGAGGAGGATCAGCGCCGAGGCGTAGGCCCGCTGCTGCACCTCCGGGATGGGTGTGCTGATCTGGAAGAAGACGGCCAAGGGAAGGGATGCCACGGGGTCGAAGAGCGATCTGGGGTAGTAGTCCGTATAGCCGGCGGTGAAGAGGATGGATGCCGCGTCGCCGATACCCCTGCCGAAGGCGAGGAGCATGGCGGTCACGATCCCGGGGATGGACTGGCGGAAGACGACGGCGATGGTGGTCTCGATCTTCGTGGTGCCCAGGGCATAGGCGACCTCCTTGAGGGGCACGGGGATCATCCGTATCACCTCATCCATGGATCGTACCATAATGGGGAGCATGAGCAGGGACAGGGCGATGATGCCGCCCAGGAGGGAGGCCCGGATGCCGAAGTAGACCATGACCACGAAGCCGAAGGCCCCGTAGACGATGGACGGCGTGCCCCACAGGATGTCGAGGACCAGGCGTGTGAAGTTGGCCAGATACCGGTGACTGTATTCCTTTTGCAGGGCAAAGGCCACGGGAAGACCGAAAACGAGAGAGACCAGGAGGGCACCGAAGGCGAGGTAGAAGGAGCCCACGATGGCGTTTGCGATGCCCCCCTCCTTGCCGAGGTAGTACCCGCCCTTGGATGTCTGGGTCAGCATGGAGAGGCTTAAGGATGCCGCACCCTTGACGGCGATGATGACGATGATGGCGGCCAGGATGGTCAGGACGAGGAGGAGGGAAAGGACCATGAGGGCCTTGAAGAGTGTCTCCTCCCGGTGACGGGACACCATCAGATCACCCTCCTTTCCATCCTGAGGAGGGTCAGATGGGCACCGAGACCGAAGATCCCGATCACCACCATGAGGAGGAAGGCGGCGAAGAGGAGGGCCGAATCGTAGAGGGGTATGGACATCATCTCCCCGTAGTTGTTCGCGATGAGCGCTGGCAGGGGATAGGCGGGATCGAAGAGCGACCCCGGCACCTTCGGCACATTTCCCACCACCATGAGGACCGCGATGGTCTCCCCGAAGGCCCGCGCAAAGCCGAGGACGATGGCGGCCGTGAGACCCCGGAAGGAACTCCTGAGGAGCACATACTTCACCATCTCCCAGCGCGTCGTGCCCAGGGCGAGGGACGTCTCCCTGGCCTCCACCGGCACTGCCCGGAAGACCTCGAGGGCAACGGAGATGATGACGGGGGCGACCATGATGGCCAGGATGATCCCGCCGGAAAGGAGGCTGTATCCGGTGGTGGGACTCCCCAGCGCCTTTCCGGCGGCCCGCACGAGGGGGACGATCACGATGACGCCCCAGAGGCCGTAGATCACGGAGGGGATGCCGGCGAGGATATCGATGAGAAACCGGGAAAACTCGCGCAGTCTGGTTCCTGCGTACTCGGAGAGGTAGATGGCGGCGAGCAGGCAGGCGGGCACGGCGAGGATCATGGCGATGGCGGTCACCTCCACGGTCCCCACGATAAAGGGATAGAAGCCGAACTCTCCCTTCAGGGGGTGCCAGGAGGAAGAGAAGAGGATGGACGAAAGGGGTTTGAGGGAGAGGATGGGCAGGGACTTGACAAAGAGGATCAGGGCCACGAAGAAGCAGAGGCCGTTGGCTATGACGAGACTCAGCCGGATCGATTTCCAGGCGAGGTAGTCCTTGACGAGCCGCACATCCATGGCGTCCGGGGATTTAGTCCCCTATCGTCCTCCTCGCGTCTTTCGTCTGGTCCTCCCTGATTCGCGTATAGCCTGCCTCGGCCACATACCGCTGCCCTTCAGAGAGGATCCACTTGACGAAGTGGAGTGAGGGGCCGGTGAAACGTTCCTTCGCCACGAGGTAGAGGTCGCGGGCAGGGGGCGAGGGATAGGCGCCTGACGCAACCGCCTTCATTGCCTTGTCCTTTGTCGTCACGTCCTCGGAGGGGTCGATCCTGCCGTTTCCGTTGGTGTCGATGGGGACAACCTGAATCCCCTCGAGGGGGAGTCCTGTCTTTCCGTCGAAGGCATAACCCAGGTTGTTGTAGCCGATGCCGAGGCTGTCGTTCCGCACGGCCTCAGCCAGGCCCGGGTCCCCGTAAACGGCCACGCCCTTCAGGTCTTCCTGTTTCCTGTTCCCCAGAAAGTGGGCCCAGGTCTCCGCCGCCCCGCAGGAATCGGACCGGGTGTAGACCTGAACCTTCTCCTTTGAACCGGTGCCGGTTATCTCCCCCCAGGTCATGGCCTTCCCGTTGATCCAGAGGTCCACGAGAGTCTTCCTGGTCAACCCCCGTTCCTTGAGGAGGGTGGACAGGACGGGATTCCTGCTGCTTACGGTGAGGAATACGGCATCCTTTACCACCGGGACAGGGAGGATGCCTCGCTTGGTCTCTTCCGGGGTCAGTTCTCTGGAGACCATCCCCATGTCCACCAGGCCCGCCAGCGTATCGGCTACTCCCTTGCCTGCGCCGCCGGCCGAGATGTCGATCCGGATGTCGGGGTTTGCCTTCTGGTATTCCTCGGCCCACTTGACCACCATGGGGTAGAGGGCCCAGGCCCCGGATATCCGGATGATGCCCTTGGCCTGAGAGCTTCCGGGCGGGGAGTCGACCTTGCCGGTGTCCTTGTGTCTGTCGCAACCGGACAGGGCGAGGGCGAGGACGATGAAGGGAATGCAAACAGTCAGGAGAAGGTTCTTCTTCCTCATAGGTACCCCAGCGATTTAAGACGTCGTTTGATGGCCTCGATCTCGTCCCGTGAAAGGGAGGGGGCCGGTTCGTCGGTCTTTTCCGAGATCACGTCCCGCAACACATAGACGATGAAATCGGTGACGGAGCTGAAACCCGTGTCTTCAATGGCCTCCTTGATGCGGTTGTACAAGGCCTTGGGGATCTTGATGGTTACCCGCTCCTGTGCACTCATATCGGACTCAAATATGAGCCTAAGTTATCATGCCGGGCGGGTGAGTGTCAAGGAAGTTCTTGAGAAATCGGTGAATGAGCCGGTGAGGGAAAGGGTGGACTGGAACGCGGATTGGTGGGGACGGGGGCGGAGGGGCTTACGGGGAATGGGAGGCGGGGGTAGGTTAAGGCGGGGTCTAGTCAGCCTTTGAAGGCCCTGAGGATGGCGGCCCCCGTGCGGGTCCTGGCCACTCCCCAAGCGAGGTCCCAGAGACGGGGCCGCAGGAAGGAGAGCCTCTTGTCGAAAAAACAGAAGGGTTGACGCCGGGCGCCGAATTTTTCCTTGAACTTCATCAGTGCCGTGTCGTCCTCCCGGGAGGTCATGAAGTCGAAATACTTCTTGCCCCTGTCAATGGCCAGACAGATGGCCTCGTGGACGAGGAGGTCGTTGGGGCAGTAAGGGAAGAAGCGGTCCGAGGAGGCGGAGAAGAAATAGTAGACCCTGTCCTCGGAGATAAGGAGGATAATGCCGGAGGCAAGCTCACCGTCTTTCCTGGCGACAAGAAAGACGGCTTCCTTCGTGCCGGCCAGCTTCTCGTGGATGGCGGCGAGGGCCTTCTTGGTCCACGTGAGGTACGCCCAGTTTCTCCTCATCGTCTCCCTGTAGAGGGCGAAGAGGGGATCCAATACGTCGATGCCGCTGATCTCTTCCACTGTGACCCCCGACTTCTCCGCCTTTCTCACATCCCTGCGCACTCTCTGCTTGTAACCCTTCCAGAGGCTTTCCCTGTCCAGTCCCTCCAGGGGAAGGAGATGGATGGTTGCCTGCCTCTGTTCATAGCCGGCAAGGTCGGGGGTTGTTCCGTCCCTGGGTGACCCGATGCAGATGAGATGGGCCCGGTCTTTCCGGATTGCGGTCTCGAAAAGATGGAGGGACCCCCGTATCAGGGAGGTGTCACCTACGAAGCCGCCGTAAGGTATGTTGGAATAGAACATCCTGATGAGCCTGAAATTGAACATGAGGCCGGGAAGGGCCAGGTGGATCCGGCCGTTGTCTTCCAGGCAGTAGCAGAAGACGGGCGTATCGAACCCTTCTTCGAGGACGGCGAGCCACTCCCTGCGGGTAAAAAAAGAGGAGGGGTGGTCTCTGAAGAAGCCCACGACCTCCGGATCGGTACTTGCCCGTCGGGTGACGACCATGTCAGTGTCCTACTTCCTCCGCATCTTTGGCAGGGGTACACCTCTGATAGATGGCCGATGTAAGGAAATACCAGCCCAGAGCCACGACGTAGGACGCGGCCCGGCCCAGAATGAGGTAGGCCCCGATGTTTTCACGGTACCCGTGGACGTAAAGGAAATAGACGGGAGGGATATCGCCTAAGCCGATCCCGCCCGGGGTGGGAGAGACGAATGAGGCGATGGCGGCAAGGATCATGCTGCCGAGGATGATGGTGAGCGGCACGTCCAGGCTCACCGATTTCAGGAGGGCCCAGTTGCCGAAGACCATGATGAGCCAGGAGAGAACGGTGAGAAGGATGAGCAGGACCACAGGGCGGGTCGAGAAGAGATTGCCCATGGATTCGTAAAAGTGCTCCAGTTCCTTCACGATCCTTTCCTCCAGGGCCAGGATACCCTGAAAGATCCGTATGTTCTTGAGTCGCAGGAGTATCCTTTTCCCGAGGGAAAGAAAGAAGACGGCAAACATCCTCCTCGTGGCGATGAGGTAGAAGAAGAGGAGGATGCCCCCGAGGAGAAGACCCATGGTAAGCCACGACCGTGCATCGATAAAGCTGGTGAAGATCATGGAAAAGACGAGAAGGGCCATGATGAAGGTGATGGAGCTCTCGACCACCCTGTTGAAAAAGACGATGGATGAAAGGGCCCCCTTCTTCTCCTGAAAGAAGAGGGCAGTGATGAATTCCCCTGTCCTGGCAGGAGAAATGATCCCACCCATGAGAATGCTCGAGGAAAGGAAGAGGACGCGCGACGGGCCGATCCCGAGCCCGGATCGGTCGGCCATGATCAACCACTTGAGAAAGGGTATCACCTGCTGGGCCAGGACGGTGATGAAAATCCCGAGGAGGAGATATCCCCCGTGGACGTTCTTGAGGGCAATGACCGTGTCCCTGACCCCCAGCCTGGCGAGGATGAGAAGGAAGACGGCAAGGCCCACGATGACCCACACGCTTCGCTTCATCCAGGAGAAGGCGCCCCCCTTCGTATCTGTTCTTTTCAGGTTCTCTTCCACCGAAGGTCACCCATTCCTCTTCCTGATCACCCGTGCCGGATTGCCGGCCACCACGGTGCAGGGCTCCACGTCCCTGGTAACCACGGAGCCCGCACCCACCACGGCGCCTTTTCCCACCGTAACCCCCATGAGGATCTTTGCCCCCGAACCTACCCAGGCGCCCTCCTCGATGACGATCCTCCGGGATATAAGACCCTGCCTGTTGATCAACAGGTTCGGGTCCTTGTAGATATGGTTGAAATCCACAATATCGCAATGGGGAGAGATGAGGACCTCGTCCCCCACCACGATCTCCGCGTTACTGGTGATCACGCAGTACTCACCGATGTAGACGTTCCGTCCTATCACGATCTTTCCGGTTTCGGATGTGCTGAGGATCACGCCCTTCTGGATGCTCGTGTCCTCTCCGACGAGAATCGGGCAACCCCTCTTCAGGAAAAACTTCACCCCTTCGTAGATGCTCACGTTCCGGCCGACCGAGCCCCCATAGTTGGCGATCACCTTCCTCCAGAAGAGATTGCGGAGTCTGAGGTGAAGGGTGACGAGAAATCGGATAAGTCTGTGACGGAACATTGTTATACCCTCGTTTCGACGTTCCTTGCCCGCCGGTCAGGGAGACGATCTGCGGTACAGCGCCATCGCCCCGTTCTCGAAGGTCTTCTTCCAGCCGGGAAAGGCCTCGAGCTTCCTCACGAAGGACAAAGGGTATCCGCCGAGGTGGCGGATCGCGGCGTCATCGTAGACCCTGCTCTTCTTGATGAGGATATGATCGATCCCATTGACGGAGAGGATGTGATCCCGCTCCCTGTGGTCCTCAGGCCAGAAGATGAGCGGCAGCCCGTTGAGGCGCCCCGATTTCGGGTTGCGCACCGCGCTCCAGACCATCCTCCGTTGCCCGTAAAGGAGGAAGTTCTCCTCCGGGTAGAGAAATAGGGCGCCCCCGGGGCTCTGTTCCCGTATGTGGGCGAAACCGGCCTTCATGTCATCGCTCATCTTCCTCTGTCCGTGCACATAGAAGGCCGTCCCTCCGAACTGGAGGAGGCAGAGCAGGACAAGGACGATCCGCCATGTCCGGTTCAAACGGCCGAGAGAGGGGATGGAGAAGAGGACCAGGAAAGGAAGAAGGGGAAGAAGGTACCGTATGTCGGAACCGATGCCGAAGAGGAACGCGTAGGGAAAAAGATAGCTCGCTATGGGGACGGCGAGGAGCACCTCCCGGGATCCCCAGGCACGAGCCCTCGCAACGTGGACCCCAAGGACGGCAAGGGTCGCCACGCCGAAATACTTGATGAGATCCAGCGGGTTGCTGGTGTGGCTGCTCTGATACTCATTGATCGTGATCTCCTGCCGGACCTTGGCGGCCCTGGCCATGACCTGGGAGGCGTTGACGGTGTCGAAGCCGGGGTTGATATGGGCCTTCCGCCACAGCATGTCGGCGAGATAGATGAGGGCGATGGGCAGCACAAAGGCCAGGGCTGCCCTCGCTGCCCGGGGAAGGCGGGCCCGTTCCCTCCAGCAGAGGACGGCGAAAAAACCGGGAATGAAGAACGCGCCGTTCAGCTTGGTGAGGTACATAAGGCCGCACAGGAGGCCTGCCGCGAGGTACCGGCCCTTGAGGATGCAGAAGAACCCGAAAAGTCCCAGGGCCGTCACCGGCACATCCATGTACAGGAGGATGGTGAAGGTGACGGTCATGGGCACTGTGGCGACGAGCAGCACAGGGAGCCATGAGTCCTCTTCGGGAAGTGCCTGCCGGGCCAGGGCGTAGGTGGTCCCGAGGAGGAGCGCCAGGTAGATCAGATGGTACAGATGGGCGACAAAGGGAGAAACCCCTCCCGTGATCTTCCACAGGAGGGCGAGAAGGATGTGCCAGAGGGGAGGATCGTTGTAGAAGAAGCCGGGTGGGTGTCCCGACGTGTAGATCGGGTCGAAGGAAACCCGCGTTCCCGCCTGGTAAATGTTCTGGGCGAAGCGGAAATGGTGGGCCTCGTCGCCGAGATAGATATCGCTCGTCACAGCGGCAAGGAGAATACACACCGCCGCCGCGACGGTGACCACCACCGCAATCCGGCGCCCCCGGTGGGGAGCGATAGCTGTCATGCCGGGGAGGGGGGAAGAGGTTGATGGAAGGTTCGCATGACAGGGAATTCGGGTCGAAGGGTCATCCGGCCTCCGGCATGGGGTTGTTGGCGGCACAGCAGGTGACGATGGCCCCTTTCCGAAGACAGCTCTCCATGAAGGTAAGGGGGCCGGCCAGAAGGGTGCACACAGCCCAAGCCAGGCGCTCAAAGATGGAGCTCTTGCCCTCCTTGTCCTTTCGCCACGCCTTCTGGGGGTCCAGGGAAGGGAAAAGAGAAATCACGAGCGTGGGGGGGTGACCGAAGGGCATGAAGTGGTCCACCTTCTCCACTCTGAGGGAGGAACGGCCGAGAAAGGCGATGAGGGTATCCACGTTTACGTAATAGAGGTCCCGGGGCACATCGTAGGCAGCCCACCTCTTGCCGAAGATGCGGCACTGGATGGAATCGGTGTTGGGGATCTGGAGGACCAGATAGCCGTCCTCCTTCAGGACCCGTGATATCTCCAGGCTCACGGCCCGGGGGTCATGGGTGTGTTCGAGTACGTTGTAGAGGGTGACGAGATCGAAGTAACGATCGGGAAACCGGGCGCCGAAGAGATCGCCGTGGAAGACGTTGAGCCCCAGATGGTCTCTCGCATAGAGGGCGGAGCCTGAGGTTTCGACCCCGTAGGGCTCGAAGCCCAGAGTCCTGAATACATCGAGACGGTCGCCCGTGCCGCACCCCACGTCAAGGACTCTCCCCTTGTTCTTGCCCGTGAAACGCATGGCTTTCGCCGCCTCATGCTTGAGGAGGTGGTACCGGTACCCCTTCTCCAGAGAACGGATCATCCTGCCTACCGGGGAATCGTCCTCCAGGGTCTCTTTCCATGAATAGGTGTCGGGATAGAAGGCGCCCATCTCCTCCGGTGACGGCCTCGGGTTGATGTATCGCAGGCCGCAGGCGGTACATTCCACCACGGCAAAGGGATGGGAGGACAGGGCGTGTTTGTCCCTCTTGGTGAAGAGCACCCGTGTGGCAGTCCCCCCGCAGTTGTTACAGGAAACCGTCTCCACTACGTTGCCGTCTTCTCGAAGGCCCTGACTTCGCCGATGATGTAGTCCACCTGGTCATCGGTGAGGTCCGGATAGAGGGGAAGGGTGAGGAGTTTCTTCCATACCCTTTCGGCGACCGGTGTTTCGCCCCTGCAATTCCGGTACATGTCGTAGTGGTTGTTGGGGATGTAGTGGACCCCCGTGGAGATCCCTTTCTCCTGGAGGTGGACGTTCAAGGCATCCCGCTTCTCCGTCTTGATCACGTAATTGTGATGAGCCGACCTGGCGTAGGGTTTTACCACCGGGGTTTCGAGCCACTTGAGACCGCTGAATCCCCTGTTGTACCTCTCAGTGATCGCGCGCCTCCTGTCGTTCATCCGGTCCAGCTTCTGAAGCTGCACCAGGCCGATGGAGGCCGGTATGTCGTTCATATGGCATTTGAAGCCCACTTCCTCCACGTTGTAGTACCACGAGTACTTTTCGTCCTTTTCCTCCCTGGACCAGGTGTCCTTTGAGATCCCCATCCAGCGGAGCTTGAGGAGGCGGCCGTAGAACTCCTCATCGTTGGTGGTGATCATGCCCCCTTCACCGGTGGAGAGGTTCTTCACGGCGTGAAAGCTGAAGCAGGCGAGGTCACCGATGGAGCCCAGTTTCCTGCCCTTATACTCTCCGCCACAACCGTGGGCCGTGTCCTCGATGATCCTCAGATTGTGCTCCCGGGCAATCTCGAGGATGGGGTCCATGTCGCAGGGGTGACCGCCGTAGTGCACCACCACAACCGCCCTGGTCCTGGCGGTGACCGCCTTTCTGATCTCGCCGGCGTCGATGTTTACCGTGTCAGGCTCCACGTCCGCGAAGACGGGGATACCCTTGTTGTAGAGGATGGCATGGTTTGTGGAGACAAAGGTGATGGGCGTGCTGATCACCTCGGCGTCCTCAACGCCTGCCACCATGAGGGCCAGATGGAGGGCCGCCGTGCCCGAGTTGACCGCCACGGCATAGCGCACCCCGATGTACCGGGCAAAGGCCGTCTCGAACTCCTTGGTCCGGGGCCCCAGGCCGATCCATCCCGTGGAAAAGGGAGTGCGCAGGGCTTCGAGTTCCTCCTCGCCGAAGGAAGGTTTGAATACCGGTATCATGATTCCCCCTTGTTAAGACTCGTTACGGTTATCCCTGAAAGAACTGCCTCACCGAACGGACCACATGGTCCGTCTCTTCTCTCGTCTGGAGGGGATCGACGGGAAGGCTGAGGACCCCTGCAGAGGCCTGTTCCGCCTCGGCGAGAGGGCCCGCCGTCCTCGCCCTTCCCCTGAAGGCGGTCCTGGCGTGAAGGCAAGCAGGATAGTAGACTGCCGACTCCACCCCTTTTCCGGCGAGGAATGCACGCAGACCGTCCCGCCTTCCGCCTCCTACCCGTACCGTATACTGGTGGTAGACGTGATGAAGGGAGGAGGAGGGTGCAGAAAGCCCGGCCGGATCGGAGAGTTCCCGGTCGCACACTGCGGCAACGGCCCGACGACGTGAGGTGTCCCGTCGGTCTGCGGGGTGCTCCGGTTGCGGACGGAGGCGGCGAAATGCTTCAGCTCCTCCTCCGGGGGTTCTTCCGAAGCAACGGGAATCACCTCGAAATCGGCCCTCTCCGCCACGGGGATCTTGCCCTCCTTCCACTCGATCTTGTGGGGATAGAGGAAGAGTGTATCCTGTCCCACGTCGTCGAAGACCACCATCCCTTCAGAACCCACGATCACCAGCTTCTGTTCCTTGTAGGGATGGAGCCAGCTCACGAAGATATGGGCCTTCACCCCTTTTGCGAACCCGAGGGTCGTCAGGGTCGTATCGTAGACCCCCCTGCTCAGGTAGTCGCCGCCGAAGGCATCCACTTCCACCGGTTCTTCCCCGAGGAGCACGAGGATGACGGAGATGTCGTGGGGGGCGAAGCCCCAGAGGATGCTCTCCTCGGTCCTGAGCCGGCCTATGTTGAGCCTGTTGGAATAGAGGTACTGGATTCTGCCGATCCGGCCGGAGGAGAGCACGTCCTTCAGCTTCGGTACAGCCGGGTGGTACTGGAGGATGTGGCCCACCATGAGCACCCTGTCCCTGGCCAGTGCCACGAGACGGGCGCCCTCCTTCACCGTGAGGGCCAGGGGTTTTTCGACAAACACATCCTTGCCGGCCACGAGGGCTTCCCGCACGAGTCCGGCGCGGGTGGCGGCAGGGGTTGCGATGGCCACAGCCCTGCAGCCGGAGTCGGCCAAAAGATCGTGAAAGGAAGAGGCCGTGGGGAGTCCCGGAAAAGTGCTCTGCGCCCTTCGAAGGGCCTGGGCCGAGGTGTCCCGGGCTTCTCGGAGGAGGCCGAGATCCCTTACGTTCCTCAGGATGTTGAGGCCCTACGGTCCGGTTCCGACGAGACCGACAAAGGGCTCCTCTCTGGATTGTTGTTTCTTCACGACGGTCAGCGGGACAACGGCAGGAAGGACCCTGGCGGGATCAGGCCCTCACCACCTTGCCGGGGAAGTCCCCGGGGTTTTTGATGAGGTTCCTCGTATCCACCACCAGCCTGGCATGGGTGGCGATAAAGGCAGGGTCGTAGGCCGAATGGTCCGTGGCGACCACGACGCAGTCATATTTCGCGAGGTTTTCCGGGGTGAGAGGCACCGAATCCTTCTCCATCCTGTATTTCCTGGTCTTGGGGGCCGTAGGGATGTGGGGGTCGTTGTAGTCCACGACGGCACCCTTGTTCTCCAGGAGGTCGATGAGCTTGAGGGCCGGGGACTCCCTGGAGTCGTCCACATCCTTTTTATAGGCCAGGCCGAGGACGAGGCATGTCGCCCCCACGATGCTCCTGCCCTGCTGGTTGAGGGCCTCGATGGTCCTCTGGATCACGTAGTAGGGCATAAAGGTGTTGATCTCGCCGGCAAGTTCGATGAACTTGGTGGGTACGTCGTACTCCCGTGCCTTCCAGGTGAGATAGAAGGGGTCGATGGGGATGCAGTGACCCCCGAGGCCGGGGCCGGGGTAGAAGGCCTGAAATCCGAAGGGTTTCGTTTTTGCCGCCTCGATGACCTCCCACACATCGATATTCATCCTGTCGAAGAGCATCTTCAGTTCGTTCACCAGGGCGATGTTCACGGCCCGGTAGATGTTCTCCAGGAGTTTCGTCGCCTCCGCGGCCCTCGTGGAGGAGACAGGGACCGTCCGGACGATGACCGTGTCGTAGAGGGCGAGGGCAGCCTTGAGGCAGTACGGGGTGTACCCGCCGACCACCTTGGGCACCGTGCTGGTGGAGAAATCGGGGTTGTTGGGATCCTCCCGCTCAGGGGAAAAGGCCAGGTGGAAATCCTCTCCCGCCCTGAGCCCAGTCTCCTCAAGGATGGCCTTCATATCGTCGTCCGTGGTACCGGGGTAGGTGGTCGATTCGAGCACGATGAGCTGCCCCTTCCTGAGGTATCGGGCTATGGTCTTCGTGGTGTTGAAGACGAAGGTCATATCCGGTTCCCTGTTCCTGTTGAGGGGTGTGGGCACGCAGGCGATGATGCAGTCCACGTCCTTCAGTCTGGAGAAATCGGTGGTGGGAAGGAAGCGCTCCGGCGGGGCGCCGGCTATGGGAGACACGTTGATATGCTTGATGTAGGATTCTCCCTTGTTCAGGTGATCTATCTTCCGGCTGTCGATGTCGAAGCCGATGACGGAAAACCCTGCCTTGTAGAATTCAATAACCAGGGGAAGGCCCACGTAGCCGAGACCGATGACCCCGACAAGCGCCTTCTTCGATGTGATTTTCTCCACCAGATCCATAGTTCACCCCGACGTTCTATAGAGTGGTCCCCTTGCGGGGACCCTTGGGACAGAAAGACAGGCTACCGCCACACGCTACTCCTCAGGTATCTGAAATCATGAATAATTTCCAGCGCAGAGCCACCGGTTGGGATACGAATTTGCTCGTCATTATAGCAGATTGCACTATGAGTGTCACCCTTTCGGTGGCCGCAGGAGACCATTTCACCGTTGTCTTTCGGCGGTTGGTTCATTTATAGTGTTATCGGAGCAGGGATGAAACTGTTAAACGCCGAATACGGGGGTGCGGTGGACCCCAAAGGGACACCGCCGAAGGGATCAGGTCCCGAGGTGGGCTTCATCGGTCGGTCCAACGTGGGCAAGTCCTCCATGATCAATGCCCTGCTCATGCGCAGGCTTGCCAGAACCAGCTCGACGCCGGGGGCCACGCGGATGATCCATCGCTACCGGGTGGACTTCGAGGCGGGAGGGCGGAAGAGGTGGATGATCTTTTCCGACTTCCCGGGGTTTGGCTACTCGAAGGTGGCGAGGGAAACCTACGAAGCATGGGAAGGGATGGTGGAGCGGTACATCACGGGGAACGAGGACCTGAAACGGGTCATCTGGCTTTTTGATGTGCGGAGGAATGCGGACGACCTGGACCGTACCCTTATTTCCTGGCTTGCCTATGAACGGATCCCCTTCGACCTGGTGCTGACGAAGGTGGACAAAGAAGGGATAGGCTTTGCGGTCAACAGAAGACGTGCCTTCGCCGATTTACCCGGAGAGAGTGAGGTCTTCCTCTTTTCGTCGAAAACAGGGTACGGGAGAAGAGAGCTCCTCTCCCATATCCTGTCACTGGTTCTGTAACCCTACTTCTTGATGATCTCTTTTGCGTGCAGGTCTTCCGACCGGATGTACTTGATGGTCACCGTGTCACCCACCTTGATCTGGTCAAGGGTCGTCTTTTTGCCCTTCGCTTTGATCATGGTGTCTTTGTCGATGATTGTTCCGACCACCATCTCCGCCTTGCCTTCGCCGAAGGCGATGACGATCCCGATCTGATCTGCGTCGATGGCCGTGACTTTACCCGTGGCGCTCTTCATTGCTGCCTTCTCGGCGGCCGCAACGCCGGCGAGACAGAAGGAAACCAATACAAGACCGACGATCAACAGGGTGAGTTTCTTCATAGAGACCTCCTTGGATGAGAAAGGTAGTGGGTTACTCCACAGCGATAGTATACACACCCTCGGGGAGGGGATTCAATGAATACGATGCTCCTTGGGAGGTTCGCCGTCAACCCCTCGCCCTCCGGTTGTCTATCTCAGGTCCTTCAGAGTGAAGATGGGCTCGAAGAAGTAGCCCTTTGACTCCACTGCCTCTCTCCCGCCTTCGAGCCTGTCCAGGAGGGCGACGATGCCCTTGACCGTGTAGCCCTCCCGCTCGGTGGCTTCGATGGCCTTCAACGAGGAACCACCGGTGGTAACCACGTCCTCGAGAATCACCACGTTCATGCCCTTCTTCAGATTCTTGCCGCCCTCGACCCACCGGTTGGTACCGTGCCCTTTCGGTTCCTTCCGGATAAGGAAGCCTTTCAGGGGGTCTTTCCTGCCTTGGGCCGCGAGCACGGTGGCGCAGACCAGGGGGTCCCCGCCGATACTCACCCCTCCCACTGCGTCGACCCCCTTCACGGCCCGGACCATCTCATACATGATGGCGCCCACGAGGTACATGCCCTCGGGATTGAGGGTCGTCTCCTTGGCATCGATGTAGTAGGTGCTCTTCTTCCCGCTCACGAGCGTGAAGTCCCCTTCTTCGTAGGAGAGTGTCTTCAAAAGGTCGAGGAGCCGCGCCCTGTCATCACCCATTCTCCCTGTTCCTCCTCTTCATTCGGTATTGGGATTGCCGCCCGCTCTTAGCATGTCATTTTTTGACGAAAAGTTCCATCTGTTCCAGCTCCATGCCCCAGGGAAACTTGAGGGGGTAGGCGCCGGAAAAGCAGGCGTCGCAGAAGGAGTAGTCGAAGGAGGCGTCGCCGTTGCCGATGGCCCGTTTCATCCCCTCGATGGAGAGGTAATCGACGGAGTCGGACTCCATGTACTTGTTGATCTCGGCGATAGTGTGGGACGAGGCGATGAGCTGTCCCCTCGACGGGGTGTCGATGCCGTAAAAGCAGGGGAAGGTGGTGGGGGGTGAACTGACCCTGAAGTGGATCTCCCTCGCCCCGTACTGGCGGAGCATCTTGATGATCTTGCGTCCTGTGGTGGCCCGGACGATGGAGTCGTCGATCACCACGATCCGTTTGCCTTTCACCATGTCCCGGACCGCATTCAGTTTCAGTTTTACGCCGAAGTGACGGATCGAGTCCTCCGGCTCGATGAAGGTCCGCCCCACGTAGTGGTTCCGGATCAGTCCCAGTTCGAAGGGGAGGCCCGCCTCCTGGGCGTAGCCGATGGCAGCCCCGATGCCCGAATCCGGGATGGGTATGACCATGTCCGCGTCCACGCCGGCGTCCCGGGCAAGCTCCCGTCCCAGGGCCTTCCTCACCATGTAAATGGTCCTGCCGAACATGTAGCTGTCCGGCCTGGCGAAATAGATGTACTCGAAGACGCAGTACCTCGGTTTGACGGCCTTGAAGGGTTTCATGCTCTTGATTCCGTCCCTGCTTATATGAAGGATCTCGCCGGGTTCGATCTCCCGGGTATACTGGGCCTCGATGAGATCGAAGGCGCAGGTTTCGCTGGACACGACAAAGGCGTCTTTCAGCTTCGCAAGGACGAGGGGTCTGAAACCGTAAGGGTCCCTCGCGGCGATGAGCTCCCGGTCCGTAAGCACGAGAAGGGAATAGGAACCTTCCACTCTTCTCAAAGCGCTGATGAGCCGGTCCAAGGTGGTGCTCTCGTGGGAGAGGGCCACCAAATGAATGATCACCTCCGTGTCGGTGGTGGACTGGAAGATGGAACCGTAGTTCTCCAGTTCATCCTTCACCACCCTGGCGTTGGTGAGGTTGCCGTTGTGGGCCACCCCGAGGAAACCCTTCGCGTACTCCACCACGAGGGGCTGGGCATTGCCCAGGTTGCTCGATCCCGCGGTGGAGTAGCGCACGTGGCCTATGGCGGAATGACCTTTCAGTTTCTTGAGCACCTCCTCGGTAAAGACGTCCGATACATGCCCCATTTCCCTGTGGGACCGCATGACCGATCCGTCGACGCAGGCGATGCCGGCACTCTCCTGGCCCCTGTGCTGGAGGGCATGGAGCCCAAGGTAGACCATATTGGAGGCGTTCTTGTGATTGAAGACACCGAATATGCCGCACATCTTTCCGGTTCTTACCTCTTTTCCTCTTTCTCCAGGTTTTCCCGGAAGAGGGCGATGAAGTCCTGATCCATGAGATAGAAGTTGATCTCCCGGAGAGACGTGGGCTTCTCCTGGAGAAAGCGGATGGTCTCGCCCACGATGATGGCGGCGCATGCTTCCTTGGGGAAGCCGAAGATGCCGCCGCTCACCGCAGGCATGGAGATGCTCACGAACCCCTGGGCCGCGGCAAGGGTCAGGGTGCTGCGGATGGCGGAGGCGAGCTTCGCCGGTTCGTCACCCTCTCCCCACCGTGGCCCGACCGTATGGATCACGTAAGGGGCCTTCAGCCGTCCGCCCGTGGTGAGGGCCGCCTGGCCCACGGGGACGTACCCGATCCGGTCACTCTCCTCCTGGATGACGGCGCCGCCCTTCCGGACGATGGCCCCTGCCACGCCCCCACCGTGCCGGAGGTAGGAGTTGGCCGCGTTCACGACGGCATCCACGGGGCTTTCGGTGAGGTCGCCCCTTATCACCCGGAGCTGCACCCCGGCAATCGTCGCTTCCTTCAGGACTTCCATGCTTCACCTCGTATGCGGGTCAGGGACAGGTCATAGGATGGAAGGGCTTCAGGGGTTCACTCCCCTCTCCCTCATGGTGTAATATAGACCTACAATATGGAAAAGAACAGGGCTTTGGTAACCAGTCCCATAGGACTCCTCAAGGGCGTGGGCCCGAAGCTGGAGAAGCTCTTTCAGGAGAAGGGGATCGACACGGTGGAGGACCTTCTCTACTTTCTCCCCATCCGTTATGAGGACCGCCGCCGGATCGTGAAGATCGCCCATGTGAGGGAAGGGGAGAAGGCGGTGATCGCGGCGAAGGTGATCTCGGGCCGCTCCCTCTATTTCCGTAGTTCCCGGAAGAAGGCCTACGAGGCCGTGGTGGAGGACGGGACCGGAAGGATGGCGGTGAAGTGGTTCCAGTTCCGTCCCGAGTACGTGCGCAAGGTGGCGCGGCGGGGAAAACTCCTCGTCCTTTCCGGAGAAGTGAGCCGCTTCGGTGCCGTCCTCCAGATGGTCCACCCGGACATCACGGTCCTAGACGACCCGGGCGAGATCGGGCAGGCCACCGGTATCGTCCCCCTCTACAGCGAGATAGGGGGCCTCAGGCAGGGGACCATACGCCGGCTGATCAGCCAGGCCTTCGAAGACTTCGGGTCCGGGATCCGCAGCATGGTGCCGCGGGCCATCGAGACCACGCTGGGTCTCCCCTCTCTTGATGAGAGTTTCCGGGCCCTCCACCAGACCGGTGGCGGCCCGGCCGGACCCTGTGACCCCGTGCCGGCGGCCGGGGAGGTCCGGTGGGACGATTTGATGGCACCCTTTCGGCACAGACTTATCCTGGAGGAGTATGTTCTATTCCAGATGACCCTCCTCATGAGGAGGGAGGAGGTGAGGAAGGAGGCGGGTCCGAGATTCGACGGGAGGGGCCCCCTCCGGAAGCGTTTCCAGGATAGCATGTCTTTTGAACTGACCCCCGCCCAGAAACGGGTAGCGGCGGAGCTGGCGCAAGACATGGCGAGAGGGGAGCCCATGAACCGCCTCCTCCAGGGAGACGTGGGGTGCGGAAAGACCATATGCGCCCTCCTTGCCGCCTGCGCGGCCCTGGATCACGGGTACCAGGTGGCCGTCATGGCGCCCACCGAGATACTGGCGGAGCAGCACTACCTTACCAGCCACCGCTTCTTCGAGGCCCTCGATGTGCCTGTGGCCCTTTTGAGAGGCGGCATGGGAAGAGAGAGGGAGGAGATACTCGATGCCCTGCGGGAGGGAAGGGTATCGGTAGTCATCGGCACCCATGCGCTCCTGGAGAAGGATGTGGTTTTCAGACGGCTCGGCCTTGCCATTATCGACGAGCAGCACCGTTTCGGGGTGATCCAGCGCAAGCACCTCCGGGACAAATGCCCTTCCAGCGCAATGCCCTGCTTTTCCTTGTGCGACGCGGGAACCTTGAACCTTGAGCCTTGCACCCGCAACATGGCACCTGTCTTTTCCCCCCACGTCCTCGTCATGACCGCCACCCCCATACCCCGGACCCTTGCCATGGTGGTGTACGGTGATCTGGATGTGTCGGTCATCGACGAAATGCCCCCGGGCAGGCAACCGGTGAGAACGAAGGTCTATCCCGAGGCCGGAAGGGATACGGTCTACCGGATGGTGGAGGCCGAGGTGAAGAAGGGGCACCAGGTCTTCATGGTCTATCCCCTCGTCGAGGAGTCGGAAAGGATGGAGCTTGCCGATGCCACAAAGATGGCCCAACGGCTCCGGGAAGAGGTCTTCCCCGCCTGCCGGGTGGGGCTGCTCCACGGAAGGATGAAGGCCGAAGAAAAGGAAGGGGTGATGAGGGCCTTCAAGGAGGGCGAGATGGATATCCTGGTCTGTACCACCGTGATCGAGGTGGGGATCGATGTGCCCAACGCGACGCTCATGGTGGTGGAGCACGCGGAGCGCTTCGGCCTCTCCCAGCTCCACCAGCTCCGGGGCAGGGTGGGCCGG
>CAYOQF010000004.1:0-25155 GCA_964406055.1 uncultured Syntrophorhabdaceae bacterium | reverse complement strand
GCCCTGGGGGGTGGCCCCCGGGCTGCGGTGGGCCCCCCCCCCCCACCCCCCGCGCGGGGGGGGGGGGGGGGGGGGGGGGGCGCCCGGCCGGTGCCTCCTTCTCGCCTCCGAGAAGAAGACGGGCCTGGCCATAAAGAGGCTCAGCGCCATGGAGGAGACAACGGACGGCTTTGTGGTGGCGGAGCGGGACATGGAGATACGGGGCCCCGGAGACATGCTCGGGGTGAGGCAGGCGGGGATCCCCCGGTTCCGGGTGGGCTCCATCGTCCGGGACGGGCACATCATGAGCGAGGCCCGGAAGGCAGCGGAGGAGGCCTGGCCGATCCTCACCGGAGAAGAGAAAGAGATGGTCCGTCGCATGGCCGAGGCGCGGTGGCCGGCAGAGCCGAGCCTCCACGACGTGGCATAAAGGGTACAGGGATTCCCCCGTCGGGCATGGAGAGAATTCTGCGTGATCCCTCGCCTTACAGGTGTTCCCGAACTCCCTGACGGTCGGAAGACTCTGCGGGTAGCGGTGGCGAGCCACAAATCAGAGAAGTCCGATTCACGGCATGCCCCCGCGCTGTTCAGGGGGTATATGAGTCTGTAACGACGATCTTCATAAGCAGGGGATACAAGAGCAGGCCCATGGTCAGAAAAAAAAGAAAGGCGACACAACCTGCGGCGAAGGCGGACCTGAGGACCCTCTTTCTGTCCGGGAAATGGCGCGAATACTCGTCGTGAGTAATCAGAAAAGCTGCCGTACCGGCGACGAGGCCGAAAAAGCAGGCGCTTACCATGAACAGGGAGAAACGCACATGCGCCTACCGGTCGTCCTCGGGCCAGATTGCTCGATACAGGTCCACTCCGTAGCTGGTCTGCAAAGGCTCTCCCTCGATCAGTCTGAAGGTTCGCTGTCCGTCAGCCTTCCTCTCGGCTCTCAGGAAAATGGTGCCGTCCCTCTTTCGCGCCTGCCAGCCGTGGGCGAACTCATAGAGGTGGGTCACGAAAAAGATTCTGCTGCCCTTTTCCAGGAGGGCCGACACGATCTGCCTTGCGATTTCCGAACCCTCCCTTTCGTTCGTGGCGGCGAATGATTCGTTGAAGAGCAACATGGTATGGGAGGTCATATGATCGACAATCTCACTCATTCTCATGAGTTCCTCGTCGAGTTTGCCGCTTTTCATCGAGGGATCCTCTTGCCGCTTGAAGTGGGTGAAGAGACCGGTGCAGAGGTGAGAACGAAAAGACTCGGCCGGTACGAACATGCCACACTGCATCATTAACTGAGATAACCCTATGCTCCTCAGGAAGGTTGATTTCCCGCCCGTGTTGGCCCCGGTGATGATGACGAGACTCTTTCCGTCAAGATTTGCCTCGTTGGCCACCAATTTGTTGTGTGTCTTGAGGGCCAGGCAGATATCGTAGAGTCCTTTGAAGGCATGCCCGCGATCGTGGGACGGTACTATCTGGGGGAAACAGATGGGCGCTCCTATCTCCTTGAGAAGCTCATAGACATTGAGGCATCCCACGTAAAAGGCCAGCTCGGTCCGTAACATTTCGAAGAAGCTCAAAATATGATCCGCAGACTGGGCGAGGGCATTGGCCACCAGATTGATCCCCCTGTCTCTCAACTCCGCAAGGGCTCTCATTCCCGACTCGTCCCGATCGGCGATACGAAAGGAATAGGTCCGGGTTTTGTGGGAGAAGACCCGCCCGAACCAGCCTTGTTTTTCCCCATGGGGCCTGCGGAGCACGTAATTGACACCTTGGTTCCCCTTCCCCAATTCGGCGCTGATCAGAACCCCCTCTTTGAATTCGAGTCTCCTCAGGTGGTTTTGAATGATTTCGAAATAATCATCGCCGAGTTCACTCCTCAACATGGCGAACAACGCGGTGAAGGCCTCCGATCTGAACAGGTGACCGTGCTCATCGACGATATGCCTCAGGTTCTTGAGGAGGCCCACGAATATTTCCATGGTTTTTACCGCATTATACAGTACCGACCCGGGGTAACGGGTCAGACTGGAGAGACCGTACCACTGTCTTTTCTTGTTTTCGATCGCCTCCACCGCCACAGCATAGAGCGCCCTGACAACCGAGGGGTTTGTAATGCAGTCGCGGAGGCTATCCTGACGATACAGGATCGTTTCCATGCTGTTGCCGAGACCGTTCAAAATTGATTGCCTCGCCACGTCGAAGAGGAATCGGTCATCGGATGCCATGGCCCCGAAGAGGGTGTTCAGTTCCAGGTCCTGAGTCAAAGCCTGTTCGTTCCAGGGGAGGGGCCGGTCCATCGGGAAATCGCCATCTCTGAGCATGAGATGAGCTTTCATGTTGTGATACGCTCCTTCAGGTACGTGTACGTGAGCCTGTACTTCTCGGCGATGGCCGTTGCATACGCCAAGCCGTCCGCAGGCCTCCTTACGATCTTGAAGGTGCGCAACGCGGGATTGTCGGGAAAAACCGTGCTCACCATGCTCACCGTCTGCTCGCTGAAGGACGCCAGTTCATCAACGAAGGTGACCCACACGCATATCAGGTCCAATGCCACAATCTTTTCCGCCACCTTCTTGCTCAGGAAGATCGCGTCCTCGAGCGTGGTGGACGTGAAGATCTCGTTCATGATGACGATACTCCGTGACGTAGCCTCCACCAATATGGCGTGAATCCGCGCAAGGTCATCCTCCAGATGTCCCCTCAGCGTCATCATGCCTTCCTCCCTGCCGAAATGGGAGAAGAGCCTGTCGAAAAGAAAGAGGCGTGCCTCCCTGCCCGGAACAGGGCAGCCCAAGGCTGCAAGGTAATGCAGTTGGCCGAAAGTCCGGGCGAACGTCGTTTTGCCCCCCTGATTGGGACCTGACACGATCAGCACCCGTTCCTGGTCTTTCAGGTAGAAATCGTTACACACGATGGCTGAATGTTCCGCGACGAACTTGTGGGCGAGGGCCATGTCATACCCTTCGTAGTTGTGAATCTCCTTGGACGTATCCGACACATTGGGATAACAGAACTTCAAACCGGCATGTTTGAGTCTCGCGGTATACTCGAGATAGCTCAGGTAGAACTGTATTTCCCGGTCAAAGATCCGTATCGTCTCATCCGTGTACGATGCATGTCGCGCGCAGAAGCCGCTGAGATCCTGAAATGTCTGAGGGTATAATTTCGCAACGAGGTCAAGCACCTGTGCTTCGACATGGTTCATGGCCGACCCGGCAGGGGGTCTGGCCAGGTAGTCCTTGACGGTGCCCTGCCGGAACTTCTCGAAGGTTTCCTCCACTTCCGCCCGGTAATCGGGTTCTGAATGGAATTTGCCGACCTTTATGGTGGCGCCCTTTATGGTCACGGTGTACCGGACGGCAGACAACGCCTCCCGTAACCGCCCGGTTTCCTTATGAAGGGCCACGAAATAGGGAGACCGGGCATAATCCATCACATAGCGGCGCAATCCCCTGCAGCCACGGGATCCCAGATCAATGTCGGACAGATCGTGCGCCAGGGAGGTCACGGCCTCGCAGTAGAGCTCGACTGCCCCAAGAAAACAACCCTCCTTGTTGTACTTGTAGTACAGCGTATCCGCCAGGCCCAGGAGCCGGCGCATGTGCGCCATCTTTTCGGCAAATGACCGTACGGTGTCAAGAAGGGCTTCGTTTTCGAGATCGCGGAATACCTCCTGACGATAGAGGACTTCGTCGGTGCTGTTCAGGAGGGAATAGTAAATAGGCTTCAGGTTGTACTCGGACTTCACGGCCGTAATGGTGTCCACGATCTGGTCGAGATTGAGATCGCGGAAAAAAGAGGGTGGTTCGGACACCTCCTCCCTGCTGACGGCTTCGGCCTTCCCGATCAGTATGCTGCGAAAGGAAGGTGGGGCGACATCTTTCGCGCCGCCCTCGCGGGCGGGATTGTCATCCCTTGCCGGGGTGCGAAACATCGCTTTCTCTGAGTTGAGATCCACTGGATCGCCCATGCTACCGCACCTCCCCTGCGTGCCGTGAAGGAGCCCTCTCACCTCGTCTTTGCCGTCATTCAGCACGACGTGCGCCAGGGTCCTGATTTTGAGGAGTTATCAGCCGGAATGAAAGGCGGTTATGGTGAACTCCATCACCGTGTTGCACAATCGTATCGAAATTGACCGGAAGAATCAAGGGCCGTTGATCGACCTGCTCACTTGTAGTCCGCGTCAACATACAATAATACCGGAGGCAAGGCGGGATGCCCTCATGAAACCAAGTCAATACAAGTGGTCAGACTCCTCCTCGACAGGTCCCTCCAACCACTCACCTCGCCTCATTCCCTTCAATCCATGACATGGGGACCCCGTCTTCCCTTCACCCCCTGCCGGGGCCCTTATTTTTTCTCCCAAATCCCCGCAGAGATGCTACTATCGAGAATGTTGATGTTCGCAAAGGAGGAGGCTGCCATGAGAAGAGCGAAGATCGTCTGTACCCTGGGTCCCGCCTCGCAGAGCGAGAGGGTCATCGGGGCCCTGATGGAGAGGGGCATGGACGTCGCCCGGCTCAATTTTTCCCACGGCGACCACGCCTCCCACGAGATCATGGTGACCCGGATCCGGAAGGTGGCGGCGAAGCTGAACAGGCCGGTGGCTATCCTCCAGGACCTCCAGGGCATCAAGATCAGGGTGGGACGCCTCGAAGGCGGCAAGGTCCGCCTGGCAAAGGGAGAGCGGCTCGCCATACTGGCGGGGGAGGGTACCGGTGACCGGTCGCGCCTCTTCATCGACTACCCCTGGCTCATTAAGGACGCCAGGGCAGGGGACACCCTCCTTCTCGATGACGGCCTGATCCAGCTCGAGGTGGAGGAGAAGAGAGGCGACTCCCTGGTGGCCACCGTGATCGAGGGCGGTGTCCTCAAGGAGAGAAAGGGCGTCAACCTCCCCCACATGAAGATCAGTACGAGCCCCTTCACCGGGAAGGACAGGCGCGACCTTGCCTTCGGCCTGCAGCTTGGTGTCGATTTCGTCGCCCTTTCCTTTGTGAGGAGGGCGGGAGATGTGAGGAAGGTGAAGGAGTGGCTGGCAAGGAAGGGCGCTTCAGTCCCACTGATCGCCAAGATCGAGAAGGAAGAAGCGATTGCCGATATCGACGCCATCCTGCGCGAGGCGGACGGCATTATGGTGGCCAGGGGCGATCTCGGTGTGGAAATGCCCCTCGAGGAGGTGCCCATGGTGCAGAAGAAGCTGATTGCCAAGGCGAACGGGGCGGGGAAGCTGGTCATCACGGCCACCCAGATGCTCGAATCCATGACGGTCCACCAGAGACCCACCCGGGCCGAAGCCACGGATGTGGCCAACGCGGTCCTCGACGGCACAGGTGCCCTCATGCTCTCCGCCGAGACCTCGGCCGGGGCCTACCCGGTAGAGTCGGTCGCGGTTATGGAGAGGATTATCGGGTATACCGAGGCTTCCCGGACCCCTTTCACACCTTCCGTGAGACGGGGTGACCGGCCCCTTGCGGGTCTGGAATACGAGTTTCCTGCGGCGGTCGCCCACGGGGCCTCCCAGGCTGCCCTTGATCTGCAGGCAAAACAGATCGTGGTATTCACCCGGTCCGGTTTCACGGCACGGCTCATCTCCAAATTCAGGCCCGCCGCGGCGATCCTCGCCTTCTCCCCCGACGAAAAGGTGGTGAGACAGATGGCCCTCTACTGGGGCGTACGGCCTCACCTCGTCCGCCATCTCGAAACGACCGACGATCTGATCGCTGAAGTGGATGTGCTGATCAAACGTCTGGGCTACGGAAGGGAAGGGGATCGCATCGTCATCGTGGCCAGTCATCCCCCTTCCTCGTCAGGGAAGACGAACTTCATGAAGGTCCACGAGATAGGGTGAACGCCGGCTTCGGAGCCGACTACCCGAAATAGACATTGCCCTTGAGGGACACCTTCCCCCCCCGCACCTTGCGGCGCAACTCCTCCCGGTCCATGGCGAAAAGCGGACTGATTTCCACCATGTTCTCCTCGGGGATCGTGATGCCTGTGTCCCTGAGCCATCCCCGGTAGAGGTCGCTCATGGCTCTGCGGGCCGTGGCAGGCGAGTCTTCCCCTTCCTTGTTCTTCACCGGCGAGAATTCCTCTTCCCGGAGGATCTCCATGCAGCCGGTCTTGCGGGCCAGCGGAATGGCGTCGAAGACAAAGGTTTCGAACTTCCAGCACTGTGACCGGGTCTGTTTGCCGAGGCCGTCGAGGTGCTCCACGGTCTTGACGGCGCAGTGGAAGGGGAGGGCGAAGGGGCCTTCCGTGAGTCTGTCGATAAAGGGGAGGCTGAAGATGTGGATGGCCGTGTTGCCTGCCCAGTAGAGGATCTCTCCTCTGTCGTCCAGGGCGGCCATGTACTCCGGTCCCAGGTCGCTGTACTCCACGACGGCATCCCTGCCGTCCACCGAAACATAGACCCCCACCTTCTCGTTCACATCCCTCCTTCGCACCACCTTGGTGGAACACTCGGCCCCGGTCTCCTCGTGATACCCGAGAAAGACGGGATCCACGAGTTTCACGAGGGGGTTATCCACCTGGCAGTAGGAAAGGTGGGTGAAGCCTCCATCGAGGAGATCCCGGAGGAGGCCCGAACGGTGGAGCGCCTTCAGGGAGCCGCCATGGCCGTCGGGGTTTGCAAAGATATGACCTTCGTCCTTCAGGACCAGTTTGCCCTCTGTGGTGACGCTGGGAAGGAGGTCCTGGGAGAAGAAACGGACGGACCCGTCGGGAAGGCCGAAGTACCCGTGGGAGGCGAAGAAGTTGACCGTGTCTTCGTGGTTCTCCGCGCTCGTCATGATGAGGAGCGGGATAGAGGCCTTGTAGCGGCGCGACAGAGCCAGGAGGGATTCGGCAAAGTGCTGAAAGAGGGGTTTGGCCTTGACCGGGGTGACCGGAAAGGTGCCCTTGGGCCCGGGATGGTCGAGACGGGAGCCCTGACCGCCGGCCACGATGAGGCAGGCGACCCTGTTCGCCCTGATGAGGGATTCGCCGATCGCCCTCGCCCTTTCGCGCCTTTGTTCTTCCCTCGCCGTTCGGGGGAGGGAGATGACGGTGGCGGGGCTTATATGGCCGAAAGACTGCCTTCCCGGGTTTGCACGGAACTCGCGGAAGAGTCTGAGGGAGAGGTCCACGTCCAGTCCGGCGTTGTGACGAACGAATTCCTCCTGTTTATCCGGTGCCAGCCCCTTGATGTGGCCTACGAGGTGGTCCTGTCCCTGACGTGTGAGGAGGTCGATAAAGGCCTCTGTCTTCATGGCACCAATAGTATACAGCTTTCTGGCGTCCAGGCAATCGATGGGGCCGAAGTCCTTCGAATTTGTTGCAAATCGGTGTCCGGCCCCACTATAATGACGGAAGGCTCTAAATGGGAAACGGGGGTATGAATCATGGACGAGAAAGGGGCTGACAGGGAGCCCGGCCTCGGTATCGAACCGGGCACGACAGTGCAGATCCAGCTCGAGGGGCTCAAAGAAGCGGTCCGGAGTGTCGTGGTCGGTTTTGAGAGGGGGCAATACCTCATCGTGAGGACCCCGGCGACCGTGACGCTCTGGCCCTACATAAGAAAGGAGAAGCAGACGACGGTGCGGTACCTCCATGACGGGACCGTGTACGGCTTTCGCACCACCATCCTGGGTGTCACCGAGGAGCCGGTCCGCCTCACCTTCCTCGCCTATCCCCGGGCCATCGAGACCATCAACCTGAGGAAGGAGGAAAGGGTACCCTGCCTGCTCACCGCCGGGGCGAAGATCCACGGACTCATGTACAAGGGCGTGGTCCTGGACATCAGCGCGGGCGGATGCAGCTTCACCTTCAGCCTGGAGGAGGATGAGGATATACCGGAACTGACGGTGGACGACGAGATGGTGGTGGTGATGCAGCCTGTCGGTTTTTCAGGTGACCAGGAGTTTGCCGGCACCCTCAGGAGCATACGGCGGAGCGAGAACAGGATGACGGTGGGGATCCAGTTCAAGGACCTCGACGGGGCCGTCACGGAGAAGCTCGGGTCCTACGTCCGGGGCATCATGAAATTCAAAGAGTAACCGATCTCAGCCCCTCCCCAGATCCCCTTTTTCCTTGAGTAAACCTTGACTTATGGCACATTGAGCTTATATAATTATGCACTTTTTGCGGAGGACTACCCTTGAGAGATAAAAAATGCGGAACCGTATCGAAGAACGACCTGGGCATGACCCTTACCCTCTGCGGATGGGTATACAGAAGACGGGATCACGGGGGGCTCATCTTTTTTGACCTGAGGGATGTATCCGGCCTCGTCCAGGTGGTCTTCTCGCCTGAGATATCCCCTGAGGCCCACGAAAGGGCCGGAGATGTGAAACAGGAATACGTGCTGAAGGTGACCGGGAAGGTCTCCCTCAGGCCGGAAGGGACGGAAAACCCGTCCATTCCCACGGGAGAAGTGGAGGTATATGTGGATTCATTCGAGGTCCTCAATACCTGCAAGCCCCTTCCCTTTCAGCTTGACGAAGAGGAGATGAATGAGGCGCTCCGACTGCGGTACCGCTACCTCGACATGAGACGGCCCGAGGTCCAGCGGGTCTTCATCGAGCGGAGCCGGGCCTACAAGACCGTCCGCGATTACCTGGTCTCCCAGGGTTTTCACGAATTCGAGACCCCCATGCTCACCAAGAGCACGCCGGAAGGGGCGCGGGATTTTATCGTCCCCAGCCGCCTCAATCCCGGCATGTTCTACGCCCTTCCCCAATCCCCCCAGCTTTTCAAGCAGATCCTCATGATGGGAGGTTTTGACCGGTACTTCCAGATCGTGAAGTGCTTCCGCGATGAAGACCTGAGGGCGGACAGGCAGCCCGAGTTCACCCAGATCGACATCGAGATGAGCTTTGTGGAGAGGGAGGACGTGATACAGCTTGCCGAGGGACTGGTGCGGAGCTTCTACGAGGCCCTCAGGGGAGAGCCCCTCGAGGGTGCCATCCCGAGGATGAGCTACGACGAGGCCATGGAGCGATACGGGAGCGACAAACCGGATCTGAGGTTCGAGTTGCCCATGGTGGACCTTACCGGTCTTTTCGCAGGGACCGAGTACGGGGTCTTCAGAAATACCCTTCAGTCGGGCGGCGGGATCAAGGGCATTCTCCTCAAGGGTATGACCCTATCCAGGAAAGATTTGGACACGGCGGTGGACGTGGCCAAAGAGATGGGGGCGGGCGGTCTCATCTGGATCAGGAGGGACGAGTCGGGCCTTCAGTCTCCGGTGGTCAAGTACCTGACGGAGGAGGAGAAGGCCAGGCTGGACGCGGATCTTGCCATGACGCCCGGTGACGTGCTCTTCATCATGGCGGACAAGAGGCCTAAGGTGAACGAACTCATGGGGAGGTTCCGCCTCTACCTGGGCGATAAATTCGGTCTTATCAGGAAAGATCTTTACAAGTTCCTCTGGGTCCTCGATTTCCCCCTTCTTGAGTACAGCGAAGAGGAGAAGCGGTACGTGGCCCGTCACCACCCCTTCACCGCGGCCAAGGAGTCGATCAGGGACTTTTCCGGTAACCTCGACATGGTGCAGGCCAAGGCCTACGATCTTGTCCTCAACGGTTCCGAGATCGGGGGCGGAAGTATCCGGATCCACACCATGGACGAACAGATGGCCATGTTCAAGCTCCTCGATATAGACCCCAAAAACGCGACCGACAAGTTCGGTTTTCTCCTCGAGGCCCTGGAGATGGGTGCGCCCCCGCACGGAGGCATCGCCTTCGGCTTTGACCGCATGCTCATGATGATCCTCGGTCTCGACAGCATCCGGGACGTGATCCCCTTCCCCAAGACCCAGAGGGGAACGTGTCTCATGACCGGGGCGCCTTCGAAGGTTTCAAACAGACAGTTGAACGAGTTGAAGTTGCGGACCATAGGAGAGTAAAGGCAGCAAAAGGCAAGGAAGGGATCTTGCTGTCGGCCGATCAAGGAGGAAGCCATGCCTGTAAAAAAGAAGAAAGGTTTTATCTTCAAAAATGTCCCCAAAGGGGCCAAGTACCCGCTCATCGAGGTCGAGAACCCCGAACTCTTCCGGGACGTCTTTCCCTACACCGAGGTCTGCAAGGTCAAGTTTGACCATAAGATAGAGCTTATTGACCCTCCCGAGGAGATCTATATCACCGATACCACCTTCCGCGACGGCCAGCAGTCGAGGCCCCCTTTCTCGGTCAAGCAGATAGAGGAACTTTTCGAGTATCTCCACCGGTTGAGCGGACCGAACGGGGTGGTGCGGCAGAGCGAGTTCTTTTTGTACACGGACAAGGACCGGCTGGCAGCGGAGCGGTGCCTGGAGAAGGGATACCGCTACCCCGAGATCACCGGGTGGATACGGGCGAACAAGGAGGACCTCCAGCTTGTCAAGGACTTGGGCCTGAAAGAGACGGGCATCCTGACCAGCGCCTCCGATTACCATATCTTTCTCAAATTGAAAAAGAACAGGACCCAGGTATTCAAGGATTACCTCAAGATCGTCGAGAATACCCTCGATCACGGGATTGTCCCGAGATGTCACTTCGAGGATGTGACGAGGGCCGATATCTACGGGTTCTGTGTCCCCTTCGCCCAGGCGCTGATGAACCTTTCCGAACAGGCGAAGATCCCGGTGAAGATACGGCTCTGTGATACCCTCGGCGTGGGCATCACGTACCCGGGGGCGGCCCTTCCGAGGTCCATCGGCAAGATCGTCCGGGCCATGATCGACGACGCCGGGGTCCCCTCGGAATTCCTCGAATGGCACGGCCACAACGATTTCCACAAGGTGATCATCAACAGCGTAAGTGCATGGCTCTACGGGTGCACCTACGTGAACGGCACCCTCCTCGGTCTCGGGGAGAGGACCGGGAATGCGCCCATCGAGGGACTCATCATGGAGTATGTCTCCCTCATCGGCGACGAGAACGGCATCGATACCACCGCCATCACGGAGCTGCGCAACTACTTCGAAAAAGAGATCGGCCACCAGGTACCCAAGAATCAGCCCTTCATCGGTGTCGATTTTAACGCCACCTCCGCCGGGGTCCATATCGACGGCATCCTGAAGAACGAGGAGATCTACACGGCCTTTGACACGAAACGGATCCTCAACAGGCCCATTACCGTCAACATCACCGACAAATCGGGCCTGGCGGGGATTTCTCACTGGATCAACTCCCACTTCGCCCTGGTGGGAAAGGAGCGGATCGAGAAATCGCACCCCGCCGTGGCCAAGATCAACAAGTGGATCGTCAGGCAGTACGAAGAGGGACGGGTGACCTGCATCTCGGACAACGAAATGGAGCATCTGTCCCGACGGTATATCCCGGAGATCTTCGTCTCCGAGTTCGAGTTGATGAAGAAGCGGGCCTACGATCTGGCCGCCCATCTCATCGAGCGGTACATCACCCACCCCGACCTCAAGAGCATGGATCCTGAAAGGCAGGAGGGAGTGCTCAAGGCCATCGTGGAGGAATACCCCTTCATTCAGTTTGCCTACACGGTGAACAGCGAAGGCATCAAGATCACCAAGAATATCACCCAGCTCGTGGACCGGGCAAAGTACTACAAGATCGGCCTCCACGAGGACTTCTCCGACAGGGACTGGTTCATCTCCCCCATGAAGACGGGCAAGGTGGCGGTTACCGACCTCTATTCTTCGAGGATCACCGGGGCGCTCTGCGTGACCGTTTCGGGACCCATCCGGGATGAGACGGAGGATATCGTGGGAGTGGTCGGCCTCGACATCAGATTCGAAGATCTCACCAAGGCGGAGGAGTAAGATAGATGGGGAAGACCATTGCCGAGAAGATTCTCACCATCAACACGGGGCGGGAGGTCAGGCAGGGGGACTACGCGATCGTCAACGTGAACAGGATCCTTCTCCAGGACGGGACAGCACCCCTTGCCATCAAACGGTTCAAGGAGATCGGTTTTACGAAACTCTTTGAAGGCGACCGGGTTTCCTTCTTCATAGACCACGGTTCTCCCAGTCCCCGGCTGGAGCTCTCCAACGACCACATAGCGATCCGGGAATTTGCCGCCGCCACCGGTGCGAGACTCTACGACGTGGGCGACGGCATCTGCCACCAGATCATCTGCGAAGGTACCCTCAACCCGGGCGAGGTGCTCATAGGGGCCGACTCCCACACCTGTACCGGCGGCGCCCTCGGGGCCTTTGCCACGGGTATGGGATCGACGGACGTAGCCGTCGCCATGGGCCTGGGAAAGACATGGATGCGCGTGCCGGAGAGCTTCAGGTTCTCCATCGAAGGCAGGTTCCCGCCCGGTGTTTTTCCCAAGGACCTCATCCTCAGGATTATCGGCATGACCGGGGCCGACGGCGCGACCTACAAGGCCATGGAGTTCGTGGGTGAAGGGGTGAGGGCCATGGACGTGGAGGACCGGATGACCATCGCCAACATGGCGGTGGAGGCGGGGGCCAAGTGCGGCCTCTTTCCCTCCGATATCATGACCTTCCTGTACCTCAGGCGCCACAGGAGAGAGGGCTCCTTCCGGGAGATCCTGCCTGACGAGGACGGGGTCTACGAACAAACCTTCACCATCGACCTCGCTTCCCTCAAGCCTATGGTGAGCCTGCCCCACGAGGTGGACAACAGCAAGGCGATTGATGAAAAGGGCGTAGCAGGAAGACCGATCCACCAGGCCTTCATCGGGTCCTGCACCAACGGCAGGATTGAAGACCTGAGGGTGGCTTCCAGGGTGCTCGAGGGGAAGAAGGTGGCAAAGGGCGTGAGGCTTATCGTGTGCCCCGCCTCCAGGACGGTGTACCTCAGGGCCCTCAGGGAGGGTATCCTCACCACCCTCTTCGAGGCGGGCGCCGTGATCGTCCAGCCGGGGTGCGGCCCCTGCATAGGCGTACACCAGGGCGTTCTGGGCGACGGCGAGGTCTGTGTCGCCACGTCGAACAGGAATTTTCTCGGCAGGATGGGCAACCCGAAGGGAGAGATCATCCTTGCTTCGCCTGCCACGGCGGCATCGAGCGCACTACGAGGAATACTGACGGACCCCAGGGAGGTTCTTGATGATTTTGAAGGGAAAGGCCTGGAAGCTTGGCGATAACATCTCCACGGACCACATCATACCGGGGCGGTTCTACCACCTCCGCTCCAAGCTCGATGAGCTGAAACGGCATGTCTTCGAAGATGTGCTGCCGGGATTCGACGGCATGGTTCAGAAAGGGGATATCATCGTAGGGGGACGGAATTTCGGCCTCGGTTCGAGCCGGGAGCACGCGCCCCTCATCATCAGGATGGCCGGGATCGATGCCATCGTTGCCACCTCCTTCGCCAGGATTTTCTACCGGAACGCCATCAATGTGGGTCTCGCCGCCATCATCTGCGATGTGGAGGGTATCGGAGAGGGACACGTGCTCGAGGTGAGACTGGATGAGGGTCTCCTCCTCGACGTGACCACCGGTGAGTCGCGGAGCTTTTCCCCTATGCCGCCCGTGATGCGGAAGATACTCGACGAAGGCGGTCTGGACCGGTACATTGTCAAACACGGAGGACTCACCATCTGATGGAGACGATCAACATCCCTTATATCCTCGGCGACGGCGCAGGGGAAGATATCTGGCATGCCTCGAAAGGGGCCCTTGAGGCGGCAGTGGAGAGGGCCTACGAAGGGGAGAAGGGCATAGGATGGATCCCTGTCCTGGCCGGGCAGAGGGCACTCGACAGGGAAGGCTCCCTCCTGCCGGAGGAGACGATAGAAACGGTACGGCAGCACAGGGTGGCCCTGAAAGGACCCCTCACCACGCCGGTGGGAGGGGGATTCCGGAGCGTGAACGTCTATTTGAGGCAGGTCTTCGACCTCTACGTGTGCATCAGGCCGGTCCGCTACTTCAAGGGGCTTCCCAGCCCGCTGAAGGAGCCGGAGAAGGTGAACCTCATCATCTTCCGGGAGAATACGGAGGATCTCTACAAGGGGATAGAGTGGAAGGAAGGCTCGGTGGAGGCGAAGAGGGTCCTGGATTTCCTCAGGGACATGATGAATGTGTCCCTCGCGGAGGACAGCGGCGTCGGAGTGAAGCCGATCAGCCGTCGCGGCACCGAGCGGTTCGTGCGGTGGGCCATCGATTATGCCCTGAAGAACGGGCGCAGGGTGATCACCGTCGTCCACAAGGGCAACATCATGAAGTATACGGAAGGGGCCTTCAGGGAGTGGGCCTACAAGGTGGCCGAGGAGTACGGGGACCCCATCAGCTTCGACGGAGGGGAGGGAAAGATCCTTTTCAACGACCGCATTGCGGACAATATGTTCATGCAGGTGATCCTCCGGCCCGATGAGTATGACATCCTCCTGTGCCCCAACCTGAACGGGGACTATCTCTCGGACGCCTGCGCGGCCCTGGTGGGCGGGCTCGGGGTCGCACCGGGGGCGAATATAGGGGACCAGGTGGCCATCTTCGAACCAACCCACGGCAGCGCCCCCAAATACGCGGGAAAGGACATGATCAACCCTACCTCGTTCCTCCTTTCCGGGGCCATGATGTTCAGACACCTGGACCTGGAGAAGGCGGGATCGGCCCTTGAGAGGGCGATTGAGGAAGTGGTCCGGGACGGTATCGTCACCTATGACCTGGCCCGTCAGATGGCCGGCGTGAAGCCGGTGAAGTGCTCGGAGTTCGGAGAGGCGGTCAGAAAGAGATTGCAGAACAGGGGTTCGTAAGTCCCGACCATTGCGCTGGAGGTCCGGGGTCTGCAGACGGCCCGGGCTTTGGGAAGGCGGAGGGTACGGGACAGGGAGAACCCGGGGAAGAAAGAAGAGAAGGCCATGGAAGAGGAAATAAAGCCCAGGATTGACGCGTTGATTGAAAGGATCACCACCCTCCGAGGTTATCTTTGACCTCCCTGCCATTGAATCCCGACTTCGGGACCTCGATGTAGAGACCGCCAGAGACTCTCTCTGGGAAAACCAGGCAAAGGCCCAGCAGGTCCTCAGGGAGCGCTCGCGACTCCGGGGCGAGATCGACCGCTGGCAGGCCAAGGAAAAGGAACTGGAAGAGATCCTCATCCTTGACGAGATGGCCAGGGAAACGGAAGACCCTACCGACATCGCCGAGCTGGTATCGAGGATCACCCGCCTCGAAGGACTCCTTGCAGGATATGAAATAGAGCGGATGCTGAGCGGAGAGAATGACCAGGGAAACGCCATCATGTACATCAATGCCGGGGCCGGAGGGACGGAGGCCCAGGACTGGGCGGAGATGCTCCTCAGGATGTACCTCATGTGGGCGGAGGCGAAGGGGTTCAAGACTCAGGTGGTGGATCTCCTGGAGGGGGAGGAGGCGGGCATCAAGAACGCCACCTTTCTTGTCGAAGGGGACTATGCCTACGGGTATCTCAAATGCGAGGTGGGGATACACCGGCTCGTCCGCATATCGCCCTATGACGCCGCCAAGAGGCGTCATACCTCTTTTGCCTCTGTGTACGCGTACCCGGAACTGGCCGATGACATTGTGGTGGACATCAAAGAGGAGGATCTCCGGATCGACACCTTCAGATCGAGCGGTCCAGGGGGTCAGCACGTGAACAGGACGGAGTCCGCCATCCGGATCACCCACCTGCCCTCGGGTATCGTGGTCCAGTGTCAGAACGAGCGGTCGCAGCACAAGAACCGGGCCATCGCCATGTCCATCCTGAAATCCCGGCTTTACGAGATGGAAAAGAAGAAGCAGGAAGAGAAGATGTCGACCCTCAACAAGGAGAAGAAGGACATCGCATGGGGCAGTCAGATCAGGTCCTACATCCTCCATCCTTACAAACTCGTGAAGGATCATCGGACGAAAGTGGAGGAACATAATGCCGATTCGGTGCTCAACGGTGACCTCGATCCCTTCATCAAGGCATGCCTTTTGCACTTGACTTTTGAACAGTAAAGGGAGGATAATTACAATGGCTATGGACCTTTTCAGCGGCAACAGAATCGGGGAACTTGAGGAAAAGATTGACGGTCTCATCACCAGTTACATGGCCATGAAGAAGGAGAAGGAAGAGATCCTTGAACGGGTGAAGACCCTGGAATTGGAGAACAAGGGGCTCAAGGAGAAGATGACCGAATCGAGCAGCGAGCGGGATATTCTCATGGAAAAAGTCCTCAAGATCCTCGAGAAGGTAGAGAAGGTAGAGGTATAGGAACTCCATGTCAAAAAGGGTAGAGGTCACGATCCTTGACAGACCTTTTACCTTCATCGGGGAGGACGAAGAGAGGATACGATCCGTAGCCCGATACGTGGATGAGAAGATCGACAGTACGGTCCACGATTATGGCATTGTGAACACGATGAACGCGGTGATCATGGCTATGATGGAACTGACCGACGAATACCTGGAGATGAAGAAACAGGCGGAACAGTTCGAAGGCAGAACGTTGAAGCTTTTGAAAAAAGTCGAAGAAATTGGGGTTCCCTGCGATGCTCGTGATAAATGGTAGGCTTAGAGCCAACACCTCTTTAACGGGGGGCTTTTCCTTATTGCACTGTGCACGCTCGCCTAAGGGCCGAGACGCCGACCGCAATAATAAGGCGCCCACTTTCCTGAGAGGTTCAAGACATACTGTTTACACGGCATCCGCGGGGATTTTTGAAGGGTGTTGGTACAGGGGAAAAGGGGATTGACATAGATTGATGGTTACGGTGCAGTACCTGCCAAAACATCCCTGTGTGATTGATCGGGGCTCTTTTTCCTTCGCCGTACTGACCCCTCGTGTGTCCCGGAGGGGGAAACTTGGAACCATACATAACTGCAATCATTGCCTTTGTGGTAGCCCTTTTTGCGGGCTTCTTCCTTGCCAGACTCGTCCAGAAGAAAAGAATAGGTGAATACGAGAAGATAGGGAAGAAAATACTGGATGATGCGAAGAAGGAGGCAGACGTCCTCATTCGGGAGGCATCGATCCAGGCGAAAGACGTCGCGCTCCAATCCCGTAACGAACTTGAACAGGAAGTGAAGTCGAGGAGAATGGAACTCCAGAACGCGGAGAACCGTCTCCGCCAGAAGGAATCCAACCTCGACAAGAAGATGGACGGGGTGGAGAAGAAAGAGGATGAGCTTATCCGCAAGGAAAAGGACCTCCTCAACCGGCAGAGCCAGATCGAGAGCAAGGCGGCGGAATACGACGCCCTCCTGGTGAAAGGGCGGGAACGTCTCGAAAAGATAGCGGGACTCACGGCCGAGGAGGCGAAGCGAAACCTCATCCAGATGATGGAGAACGAGGCTCGGTACGAGGCCACCAAGGTAGCCAAGAAGATAGAGGAAGAGGCGCGGGAAAGGGCGGACAAGAAGGCCAAGGAGATCATTGCCCTGGCAATTCAGCGCTATGCCGGCGACTATGTCGGCGAAGACACGGTCTCTGCCGTACCCCTGCCCAACGAGGAGATGAAGGGCAGAATCATCGGCCGCGAGGGGAGGAACATCCGGGCCCTCGAGGCGGCGACCGGGGTCGACATCATCATCGACGACACGCCCGAGGCGGTCATCCTCTCCTGCTTCAACCCCATCCGCAGGGAGGTGGCGAAGATCGCCATCTCAAGGCTCATCAGCGACGGCCGCATCCACCCCGCGAGAATCGAGGAGATCGTCTCCAAGGTGGCCGAGGAGATGGAGGTGAAGATCAAGGAGGCCGGTGAGCAGGCGGTCTTCGACCTCGGTGTCCACAACGTACACCCCGAGATCGTAAAGCTCCTGGGAAGGCTCAAGTACAGAAGCAGCTATGCCCAGAACATCTACCAGCACTCCCTGGAAGTCGCCTTTATCTGCGGCGTCATCGCCTCGGAACTGCGGGTGAACGTGAAAGAGGCAAAAAGGGCCGGTCTTCTCCACGACATCGGCAAGGCGGTGGACCACGAGATCGAAGGCTCCCACGCCTTCATCGGCGGTGATCTGGCGCGGAAGTACGGGGAGAGCGAGGAGATCGTCCACGCCATCCTCGCCCACCACGAAGATGTGGATACCTACAGTCTTCTCGACGTGATCGTCCAGGCAGCGGACGCCCTCTCCGGTGCGCGGCCGGGGGCCAGAAGGGAGATGCTCGAGACCTACATCAAGAGGCTCGATGAACTGGAACGGATCGCCAACAGCTTCCCCGGCATCGAGAAGTCCTACGCCATCCAGGCGGGCCGGGAGATCCGTATCGTTGTGAACAGCGACAAAGTGGCCGACGAGAAAATCTTCGGCCTCTCCAAGGACATTGCCAAGAAGATCGAGACCGACCTCTCCTACCCGGGACAGATAAAAGTCGTTGTAATCAGGGAGACAAGGGCCGTCGACTATGCCAAATGAGATAAAGGTCCTGTTCCTTGGCGACGTAATCGGAAAGCCGGGACGACAGGCGGTTGAATACTATGTTCGCCGGGTGGACGCGGACTTCAAGATCATGAACGGCGAAAACATAGCCGGCGGGATCGGCATTACCCCGAGGTTGGCCCTCGAGATGCTGGCGTCGGGGGTGGACCTCATCACCACGGGCAACCATGTCTGGAAAAAGAAGGAGATCCTCCCCTTCCTCATGGAGGAAAAACGGGTGCTGCGGCCCCTCAATTACCCGCCGGGCACGCCGGGATTCGGCTATTCGGTCCTCTCCCGGAACGGGAAAAGGCTGGGGGTCGTGAACCTTGAGGGGCGGATCTTCATGAACCCGCTGGAATGTCCCTTCCGTGCCATGGAGGAACTCCTCGCGGAGGTGAAGGGCGAGGTGCCGATCATGGTGGACTTCCACGCCGAGGCCACCTCGGAGAAGATCGCCATGGGGTGGTTTCTGGATGGAAAGGCGGCGGCCGTTTTCGGCACCCACACCCACGTCCAGACCTCGGACGAAAGGATTCTCCCCAGGGGAACGGGATACATCACCGACGCGGGCATGACGGGCCCGGCCGATTCGGTGATCGGTATGGACAAGAAAAATGTCCTGGAACGGTTCATCACCCAGCTTCCCCACAAGTGGGAAGTGGGGAGCGACGATGTGGAGGTCCAGGGCGTGTTCTTTACCGTCGACAGCGAGACGGGACGATGCACGAGTATACGGAGAATCAAGGAGAAGGTTCTTCTTTAGGCCCGTCCCAAGGGGGCCGAACCTCATCCCTCATACCACTGACCGGTGAGCGATGCCATGGATCTTGAACACCAGATAGACATTATCAAGCGCGGTGCCGTCGATCTCATCAACGAGCAGGAGTTGCGGGCGAAGCTCACGAAGGCAACGGCCGAGGGCCGTCCCCTGCGGGTCAAGCTCGGCCTCGATCCCACGGCCCCCGATCTCCACCTCGGCCACACGGTAGTCCTCCAGAAACTGAAACAGTTCCAGGACCTGGGCCACACGGCCATCTTTCTCATCGGGGATTTCACCGGCATGATCGGCGATCCCACGGGAAGGATCGAGACGCGGCCCGCCCTTACCAGGGAAGAACTCCTCGCCAACGCGGAGACCTACAAGAAGCAGGTCTTCAAGATCCTCGATCCCGGGAAGACGGAGGTGCGCTTCAACAGCGAATGGTTCGAGGCCATGAACGCGGCCGACATGATCCGGCTCTGCGCTCAGTACACCATGGCCCGTATCATGGAGCGGGAGGACTTCAGGAACCGGTACCAGAATAACCTGCCTATCAGCATCCACGAATTTCTTTACCCCCTCGTGCAGGGTTACGATTCCGTGGCCCTCAGGGCGGATGTGGAACTGGGAGGGCACGACCAGATCTTCAATCTCTATGTGGGCCGGGACCTCCAGAAGTCCTACGGTCAGGAATCCCAGATCATCGTCACCGTCCCCCTCCTCGAGGGAACGGACGGGGTGAACAAGATGAGCAAGAGCTACGGCAACTACGTGGGCATCGACGAGCCGCCGGATGTGATGTTCGGGAAGCTCATGTCCATCTCCGACGAGCTCATGCTCAAGTATTACGAGCTCTTGAGCGACATCACCCTTGAGGAGCTGAAGACCCTGAAGAGTGGAATCGCCGATGGTACGATCCATCCGAAGGATGCAAAGGTGCGCTTCGCCCGGGAAATGATCGCCCGGTTCCACAGCGCCGAGGCCGCCCGGGCGGCCCATGAGGCCTTCGAACGGGTCTTCCGCGACCGGGACGTGCCCGAGGACCTTGAGGTCTGCACCTACAATTGTGCAACGGTTGAGGTGTGGTTGCCCAGGCTTCTGGCGGACATCGGGCTTGTCTCCTCCACCTCGGAGGGGAAGCGGATGATCCAGCAGGGCGCGGTCAGCATCAGGTGCGAAGAGGGCTTCGTCAAACTGACCGACGAATCCTGTCCTGCCGAAAGGGTGAGGGGCGCGGTGATCAAGGTGGGCAAACGGAAGTTTAAGAAGGTTGTTTTTGAGGATTAGGCCGCCCCAAGGCTTGACACAATCCGGTCTTGTGGTGTTTACTTATAGGCACCGATTGCCCGGCGGTTCCGTATCAGCGGGATGGTTTTTTCGTAGTGGGACCTGCATCCGGGCATCTGTTCTTTGCCAGTATAGGGGTTTGAAGAAGAATATTCCCCGGTAGCTCAATCGGCAGTAGCGGCTGGCTGTTAACCAGTAGGTTGCAAGTTCGAGTCTTGCCCGGGGAGCCAAAATTCAATCCGTCGATTTCGACGGTCATTTGTTAGCACAAAACCCCGTGGGTTCGCCCCCTCGGGGTTTTGTCTTTTCCGGCGTCTTCACGCCGAGTTACGTTCACCCGCACATTCTCTCGGTTTCTCCGTTTCCATCACCGCGTTCGAGCATCGGCGGGCGAAGCTGACGTTCGCGCCCGCCCCTCTTGGATGTGCCCCTCGAATTCTCCGATTCTCCGTTCCATTTTTCGAACGCTGTTAACGCACGCCTAGTCGACTCAGCCCGACACCCCGATAAGTCCTCCGGTAGGTATCGACCGAAGCCGGGTGAATACGCCCGGCGGAAGAGAAACACCAGACAGCGGAATCGGCCGTGAGAACGGAAACCGTTGTGGGTGCCGACGGGCCTGCCCTTCGGGGCGAACCGATGGACTCCGCGGTGGAAATCCTCGCGGCCTGGCATTCCCCCTCGGCATCCGCAACGGCACCACGGTCGCCGCAAGGAGGGCACGATGGAATTCAGAGAATCCGCAGGACGCGAACTCGTGGAAACGATTGCCGAGATCGCCTCGATCTTGGGGGAAGGCTACCTCCGCTACCGAGCGGGGCGTCGGGTGCCGACACCTGCTGCCGACACGGTCGGCCATGTGGCGCAAACTGAAGAATCAGAGGCGTTTACGGAGAACCGACTTGATTGTTCCGCCGATAGAAGCCTTCATTCATGCAGCGGTTAACGCCGCGAGACGGTCGTACCGCCGAGTATTTTCGGATACCGATCAAACGCATTTGGAGGTTGCCATGGATGAAACGACGTATCAGCAGGTGCAGGCCCTTTCCCGGATGACCGTCGGAGAACTCCGGGAAAGGTATATTGATGTCTTTGGAGAGGAGACGAGGTCCCGGCACAAGGATTTTCTCCGCAAAAAGATCGCCTGGCGGTTGCAGGCCTTGGCCGAGGGAAGTCTGTCTGAACGGGCCAGACGGAGAGCCGAGGAGATCGCCAATGACGCGGACCTTAGAATCCGCATACCGCGGGACCCCATAAAGCCGGGATTGATGGAAGTCAGGGAACGGTCGGTGATCGGCAGGCTGCAACCGCAGCGCGATCCAAGGCTGCCGCTTCCAGGAACATTGCTCGTCAGGGAGTTCCGGGGCCGCGATATCGTGGCCAAGGTCCTGGATAAGGGCTTTGAGTATGACGGTCGGTGGTTCAAATCCCTGTCCGCAGTCGCCCTGGAGGCTACCGGGAGCAAGTGGAACGGCTTCCTCTTTTTCGGGCTGGTTGAATCCAAGGGAGCGCAGGAGCAGGACGGCGAGGCGGACGGGAGGAACGGATGAGCAGACAATACGAAAGAAACGGTGCCCCAGCCCGCCAGTCTGTGGAAAACCGGCGGGCGACGGTTCGATGCGCCGTCTATACCCGGAAATCCACCGACGAGGGGCTGGAGCAGGAGTTCAACAGCCTCGACGCCCAGCGGGAATCCGCAGAGGCATACATCGCGAGCCAGCGGCAGGAGGGATGGCTGTGCATCGCCGAGCGGTACGACGACGGCGGATTCACCGGCGGTAACATGGAGCGGCCCGCCCTCAAAAGACTCTTCGCCGACATCGAGGCCGGCGACATCGATTGCGTGGTGGTCTACAAAGTGGACCGGCTGAGCCGCTCCCTTCTCGACTTCGCCCGCATCATGGAGCTTTTCGACAAGCACGCCGTGAGCTTTGTCTCGGTCACCCAGCAGTTCAACACGACCAGCTCCATGGGGCGGCTCACCTTGAACATCCTTCTTTCCTTCGCCCAGTTCGAGCGGGAGATCATTTCGGAGCGGACCAGGGACAAGATGTCCGCGGCACGGAAGAAGGGCAAGTGGGTCGGAGGCATGCCGGTCCTCGGCTATGACCTGGATCGCAAGGTAGGGCGGCTGGTCGTCAACGAAGAAGAAGCCCGGCGGGTACGGGACATCTACGGCCTTTACATGGAGCACAAGGCATTGATGCCCGTCGTCCAGGAGCTCGAACGCCGCAAGTGGGGTGTGAAACGGTGGACCACCCAAAAAGGAGAGGAACGCGGCGGGAATCCATTCACCAAGAGCAGCCTCTTCCGGCTGCTCACCAACATCATCTATACAGGCAACATCAGCTACAAGGACACCGTCTATCCCGGAGAGCACGAGGGAATCGTGGACCCGGGCATCTGGCAGCGGGTCCAGGATACCCTCCGGCACAACGGCCGTTCCGGCGGCAAGGAGATCCGGAACAAATACGGCGCGCTGCTGCGGGGGCTGCTCTACTGCGCACCTTGCGGAACCGCCATGGTGCACACCTACACCGCCAGGAAAGGAAGACATTACCGCTACTATGTCTGTTTGAAAGCCCAACAGCGGGGGTGGGCGTCCTGCCCGACCAAATCCATCAATGCCTATGAGATCGAGGCCGCGGTCGTGGACTATATCCGAGGTTTGGGCGCAAGCCCGGAGGTCTTTTCTGAAACGGCTGCCCAGGTTCGGTTTCGAACCGAAAAACGCCTGGCGGAACTCGAAGCTGAGCGCCGCGCTCACGAGCGTGAACTCAAACGGCTGGACGCCAGACTCCGCGCCCTCGTGGGAGACCCGCCAGCCTCGTTAACGGACCGGAAACTGACAACGGATCAGATGGCCGATCTTCAGGACCAAATTCGCTCTGTCGAACAAAGGATGACTGTGATCCGCGAGGAAACCATCGCCGTGCAAAGAGAGACGCTCGAAGACGGAGACCTGGAGAAGGCCCTTGCGGCCTTCGACCCCATCTGGCAGTCGCTCGCCCCGCGCGAACAGGCGCGGATCATCAAAGCCCTTGTCGAACGCGTCGCCTACGACGGCCGTGACGGCAAAGTGACCGTGACGTTCCGCTCGCCCGGCATCAAGGCCGTGTGCCTGGGAGAAGCGGCTTTTGGAAAGGAAAACCTTATATGAAACCGACCAACCAGCGCTTTGGAAATGACGGACGGCTGGAAGTGAGCTTCATGTTTCAGCCGAGACACAAACGGGGAAATGTTGATCCACAATCGGACAGTCGACGTGGATCAACCGGCAAGGGGAACATCCCGCGGGTCGCCAAACTTCTGGCTTTGGCGATCCGCTATGAGAATCTGGTCAAACGAGGCGATATCCAGGATTATGCGGACATCGCCCGCCTGGGCTATGTAACCCGCGCGCGCATCACCCAGATCATGAACTTGCTGAATCTCGCTCCGGACATTCAGGAGGACATTCTTTTCCTACCGAATACAACCAAGGGCCGCGACCTGATCCTGGAGAGGGACCTCCGGCCCGTCGCGGCCGTTCCTCATTGGAACCGTCAGCGCAAAATGTGGGCGCAGATGCGCAAAGACCGCATCGAATAAGCCTTCCACCCGTCTGCCGACATTCTCATTCTTGAGGGACTCTGTCGCCCTCAATCCCTTTCCTTTCGATTAGTTGAATCCTTCCCTCAGTCTGTGTACATTTTTTTGAATTGACCTGACGCCTATCAGGTCGTATAATGTCAGCCTGTAATGTGGCCGTAGTTTGCCCTGACCGGGCCCTGCGGCCATTGGCGTTCATAAAAAAGCCATTTGGATGGTTGAGGATACACATGAGTCAAAGACCGCGAGGCAGACGCCCCGTTCAGGAAATAACCGAGCCGCAACGCCGTACATTGAAGGAGATCCGCCTCTTCACGAACCGGCGGGGGTTCCCCCCGACCATGAAGGAACTCGCGGACATCCTCGGTATATCGCACGCCAGCGCCCACGGCCAGGTGAGCCAGCTTGTCCGCAAGGGATATCTGAAGCGCGAACCCCGGAAGGCTCGTGGAATTGCGATTGTCCGCGAACCCGAGGACGACATCCCCGATCTTGTGGCCGTCCCCATCATCGGCCGAGTGGCGGCCGGCCAACCGATCCTGGCCGAGGAAAACATCATCGGAGAGGTGCTGGTCGAAGGCGGGATCGCCCGGGCAGGCCGGTGCTTCGCCCTGGAGGTTACAGGAGACAGCATGGTGGACGCCGGAATCCGAGATCGCGACCTGGTGGTAGTACGACAACAGCCCGTGGCGGAGAACGGTGACATTGTGGTTGCCCTACTGGAAGACGAAGCCACGGTGAAACGGCTTTTCATCCGTGACGAGAGAATCGAACTAAGGCCGGAAAATCCAAAGCATCGACCGATCCCCGTTGGACCCGACGACGGGCTCCGCATCATCGGCAAGGTCGTCGCCGTCAGGCACAGACAAGGGAGGTAAGAGAGAATGGGGAAGCTTAAGCATCGAACGTTCAACGCGGATCGCTTTCTGGATAAATTCCAGGGCAAAGAGGCCATCCTCCGAAACTTCGTCGGTCTTTGGGATGGCCGACTCGGGCTTGACGCCGCATCTCTTGATGTTCCCCGTTTCAAGGAATTCCTTGTCAACGGTGATGGGGACGGCAAAGACGATCTGCTCGAAAGCCTCTACATGGCCTTTGACCTCTGTACCGAGCGAGGGCATGAAGACCTCGTGGCCGCCTGCAATGAATGCGGATACGCACCGGACGGCAATGGAGATTTACCAGTCGAATGTATGAGCCTGAAGGTCAGAAGCGAGAACGAGGATGCTTTTACCCTTGCGTATGATCGGTATA
>CAYOQF010000003.1:147498-232303 GCA_964406055.1 uncultured Syntrophorhabdaceae bacterium | reverse complement strand
TCGGCACGGAGGTATGAATGAAACTCTTTTCACGAGAAACGACGGTTGGCATATTCAGAGGCTTTAGTGAAGGGGGATTAGAGTTTCATGCCGACCTCGTGTTGCCCTATAAAAATGAATTCCAGCGTGCTCCAATGCATGGACAATTCCTAGTTGTTCAGCTCGAAGACGAGGAAGAAGCAGTCCTCGGACGCATAACATCGATCTCATCTCAGGGACGGCTGGCTTCCTCGGCAGGCGAGGATTATGGCATTCGAGCCGTATCTGAAGAACGACCGATTCCCGAAGACCTCCGCGAGCAGTATCTTAAGTATCGCGTGAACATGCGAGTTTTGGGTGTGGTGAGAGTCGTCAACGGCGATCTCGTCTTTGCGGCCTCCCACCGCCGCCTGCCGCACGTCGGCAGCAAGGTGGCATTTTTGACGGATGAGGTCCTTCGGGAAGTCGCCGGTCACAATATAGATGATGCCGCCGAGATAGGATATTTTGCACTTGGCGAGTTCATTTATGCTTCTGGAGACTCGCGTCTTGCCCACGCCCCTTGGATGCAGATCAAGAGTCCCCTGGTAATTCCAAAGTTCCACGTTATCGACCTCGTGGCGAGGCGAACGCTTGTCTTCGCAAGGGCTGGCTTTGGCAAGTCAAATCTGGTGAAACTCTTGTTTGCCAATCTCTATCGCAACACCCCCACGGTGGAGAAACGCGGAGGAAAGCAAGTGCCAGTCGGGACTGTGATTTTTGATCCAGACGGCGAATATTTTTGGCCGGATGATAAAAACCGGCCCGGTCTATGCGACGTGCCAGAATTGCAGGACAAGGTTGTTGTCTTTACACCGAAGGCGGGCCCCAGCCTATTTTATCAGTCATTCGTAGCGGGTGACATTCGTCTTGATATCCGTCGGTTGCGTCCTGGCGACGTCATTTCGATTGCTCTGTCACCTGAGAAGCAAGATCAGCAGAACGTCCGAAAGTTGAAGGGTATGAACGATGCGGATTGGCACCAGCTTGTTGACCTAATCCACCGGGACGGAAATGGGGCTGATGGACATACTGTTAGGCAACTTCTAAGGCTCGAAGATGGCCAAGAGGCTGAGATGGTGGCGGCGCGAGCCAACATGACCACCATCGTTCGGATGCTACACGACCCAAGTAGCCAGATGATGGACATGCTCTTAGCAGCCCTCCGAGAGGGCCGGATATGCGTCATTGACGTGTCCCAGATGCGGGGTACGCCAGCTCTCGTTTTATCCGGACTGATTCTACGACGAATATTCGATCACAACCAGGAAGAATTCACAAAGGCCCAGCCTGAGACCATTCCAGTCATTGCAGTCGTAGAAGAGGCGCAAGCGGTCCTTGGGAGCACAGGGAGTTCCGGGGAAGGACCCTATGTTTCCTGGGTCAAAGAAGGTCGCAAATACGACTTGGGGGCTGTTCTGATTACCCAGCAGCCGGGATCGATATCAGGCGAAATCTTGAGCCAAGGGGATAACTGGTTCGCATTTCATTTGCTCTCGGCCGGTGATTTGAGAGCGGTGAAGAGCGCCAATGCACATTTTAGCGATGATATTTTATCGTCTCTTTTAAACGAACCGATCCCCGGCCACGGCGTTTTCTGGAGCAGTGTTGGTGGTAAGAGTTACCCAATTCCGATTCGAGTCTTGTCTTTTGAAGGCCAATATCAGGCTCGAGATCCAAAATATGACCAGCCGGGAGCAGATACCGCCGCTGTAGGACTCCGTCATCGGTTCAACAATGCCCTGGCCTCTGCGCGACGTTCGATGCCTGCCGATACCACACCAACTGCTCCGCAGGTCACTGTGTCCGCGACTCCACATGAGGAACCGGAAGTAGATGAAGAACAGGATATCTTGGCAACGTATGAAGACGCTTCGATTGAGGCATTTAAGAACGATAATGTTTTTCTTAATAGGTTGAAGCAACACGGCGTACCTTGGAAGGGTGTTCAGGAAAAATTGAAAAGCTCGCTCCCCGATGTGTTGTCGGATCGTGACAATATCGCCCATCATTTGGTCCCCAAAGCAATGACCATTGTGTTCGGAGAACAGGAAATCGGCTGGAAAACGGAAAGGAGACCCGCAAAAAGTGGATCAGGGTTCACCACGTGGGTTTTGGTGCTCCCAGGAGAAGTCTCTCGATGAGGTGGATCACAAGGCTCGACCAAGATCGGGGGGACTTATGAAAAGCAGCGGAGATATGCCCCAACCCGATGACCAAGCACGCAAGCGCCCGAAACAGCGCAAGTCGGTTTCAGCCTTGACGAGCAAAAAGCTCTATCAGGAAGCCAACAATCGCTGCCCGTTCTGCTGCGTCGCGGACGTGGCGGTGTTGGAGATTCATCATATCGACGGAGATCCCTCGAACAACAAGATCGAAAACCTAATCGTCGTGTGCGGGAACTGCCACTCCAAGATCACGCGCGGGGAGATTTCACCGGCGGATGTCCACGCGAAGAAGATGGAACTGTTCTGGATGCACAGGGCATCACCCCGGCGGTCTGAAAAGAGCCCCAGGCAGTCGGTGAACGTGAATGCCGCGAGTGTTAGCGACAGCATTATCGCCAACACCGTGACCTTCGGCCATAAACGGTCGCCCCGGATGCAATACCCGGTGGATTCCATCGGCGCGGACACCATCAAGAAGGGATACATCGACTATCTGATCAAGCGCTACTACGATTATCGTCAGGCCGACGCCAGCTACGGCAGTTTCCGTCCCTTCAACCATGCCGAAATTCACACCACCATTCAGCGAAAGTTCAAGGCAAAGACGTTCTTCATCCATGTTTCGCGCTTTGAGGAACTCTACGACTACATCAAAAGCCGGGTGGACAAGACCATTCAAGGCAAGCGTAATCGCTCGCGAGGCGTTTTGAACTATGACTCATTTGAAAAATACGAGGCGGAACAATTGCGGCATGGACAATGAGCGTCACATACAGAGCCACCTGTCCGCCCAAGACTGAACGCGCGGCGGGGGGATCGCCATGACAGAGCGAGGCCGAACTATGAGCCTTCATGACGCGGTGATTAAAAAACGTGACGAGAGGGCTAAATTTGTACGCCGACACACAAGGTGCGTTGCGTATTCCAGACAGAGGAGAATAAATGCGAGCGCATTATTTACAGCATGTGCCCTTTGAAGGGCTCGGCAGCATTGAAACCTGGCTTCAAAAAGCCGGCTACGGAATAACCAGCACGAAATTGTATGAATCGGTGGAACTGCCATCACCCGACGAAATCGACTTCCTGGTGGTCATGGGTGGCCCCATGAGCGTGAATGATGAAGACCAGCTCCCCTGGCTCGTGTTGGAAAAACAATTCGTCCGCAAGGTGATCGAGTCCGGCAAGCCCGTATTGGGTATTTGCCTGGGCGCGCAACTGATTGCAAACGCTATGGGCGGTAAGGTTTATCCGAATTCGATGAAAGAAATCGGATGGTTTCCCGTCCGATCCGTATCGTCGAATACTGATTCCGCTTTCGCATTTCCGGAATCAGTTGAGGTTTTCCACTGGCACGGCGAAACCTTCAGCCTACCGTGGGGCGCAATCCGAATCGCGGAAAGTGACGGATGTGAAAACCAGGCGTTTCAAATCGGCAGGGCCGTTATCGGTCTTCAGTTTCACCTGGAAACGACACCGGAATCCGCACGGGAATTGGTCGCCAATTGTCGGGATGAATTGGTTCCATCTCGATATGTACAGAATGAAGAGGATATTTTGTCAAAAAGTTTGGAGAGCTATAGAGCCATCAATCAATTAATGGGAAATGTGCTTTCGTATCTCTTGTTACACAATGGCTGAGAATGAATTGGAATCTCCGCCCCTTACATTGATGGGAGCCTAACGCAATTGAGTCGCTATGATGGATAGTCAAATCCGTTTAACAGACATCTTTTCTAGATCCGATTTGTTTATCCGTATCGAAGAGGATAAACTGCCCGACATTTTTAGCCTCGGCCATCGATGCGTTTATGAGTCGGGAGCGATACTCTTTCGCGAGGGGTACCCCGCTGAAAAATCTTATCTGGTCCTGAAAGGCCGTTTTAAGCTGACCAAACTGCATGAAGACGGAAAAGAGGCCATTGTTCGGTATATCAACCCCGGTGAGATGACGGCTGCGGCTTCTGCTTTCCAAGGAAAAAATTACCCGGTCACAGCCCAAGCCGTCGATCCCTCCGAAGCCGTCGGATGGAATCGGGAGACCATGCTGGAGCTTATGACTGCCAATCCACAAATTGCGATCAACCTGTTGGGCGTGGTAGTCGAACGTCTGGATGATATTCAAAGTCGTTATTTAGAATTGCAGACAGAACGGGTGGAACAGCGCGTCGCCAGGGCCCTGTTGCGCATCATGAAACAATCGGGCCGCAAGACCGATGAAGGCATTCTGATCGATTTTCGCCTCAGCCGCCAGGATCTGGCCGATTACACCGGCACCACTTTGTACACCGTAAGCCGTACCCTCAGCGGCTGGGAGAAGAGGGGTTGGGTCAAGTCGGGCCGTGAACGGATCATCGTAGCCGATCCTCACGCGCTGGTATCCTTCGCGGAAACCGGTTGAGGGTCCATGTTTTTCGGATTGTCATCACGTCTGCATATTTTCGGGATTTGCCAAAAGAGACACAGAATACCGAGGGGTAATTATGAAAGTGCTTTTTATCATTTCCACGGACGATGCTGAAACCGCATACAACGCCATGCGGTTGGCAAATGTGGCTGACACAAAGGGTGACGAAGTGAGCGTCTTCATGCTCGGAAAAGGTGTGCTGTATGAAAAAAGCAGCACCGATCAATTCAATGTAGTCGAGCAGGTCAGTCAATTTGAAGGTGATTTTTATGTCTGAGGGGTTTGCATGAAATCCCACGGTCTGGAGGGATCAAGCTCTTGCCCCATTGCTTGGATGGATGATCTTTATGAGTTGTCCATGGAGGCTGACAAGGTGTTTACTTTTTGATTCGGGGCATCCATTGTGAAACTGAATCATTTGTTCGCCTGCCGAATTATGGAACATGTCGCTGTCAATCCTGATTTGAGAAAAGCTTAACCAGGTCATTAAAATCGGAATCGGTCAAAATTTCCGCAAAGCGTTTACCGCGACGACTTTTCTCTTTGTAGAAGGTCAAGCAAGCCTCTACGATGCGAATGACGTCTTGCTCATCAAAAATACCAGGCAGTTCCTTTGCCAGCCGCGGATGCCTTCCCAGCTTCCCACCCAGCAACACCCGGTATCCTTTTTCTTTTTCGCCTAATGTACCGGTAGGACATGCAAGGATGCATTTGCCGCATGCCATACACCGTTCATGGTCAATATCCACCGTTTCGTCGAGGGTGATTGCGTCGTCCGGACAAACGTCGACACACGCGCCACAATGGGTACAGGCATCCTCGGTAATGGCCGGCAACACCGCCCCGATGATGCCCACGTCCTTGATTTGCGGCTGGGAACAGGCATTGGGGCAATCGGCGACCGCCACCCGAAATTCGTGGTGGAATTTCAGATCATCGCCCACCTGTTCTTTCAGGAAAGAGAGCAGGTCCGCCGCCTGCAGAACCTGCTCCAACCGCTTGACCAAATCATCGGAGATAACGGATCGATTCGGACATCCGCTGGGGCCAAAACAGGTATCGAGCTGGTAGCCCTTTACCTCTGCAGCCATTCCACTGATGTATCTTTTCTGTGTGGCCTTGACGGCCTCGATGTCGACAACCGCCTTGCCGTCCTCGACGGCTTCTTTTTCCACCCTGGACCGCACTTTTTTTCGGACAAAAAACGGAACCTTTTTAAGGGCAGCCTCGGCTTCAACCGTCCATTGCATCGGTCATCCCCCGCTTCAAATAAAAACTCCGCCCCGGACAAAAGGGGTGGAGTTTTTTAGGTGAATATGAATTCACATAATAAAAATCGGTGAGTTTGTCAATAAAATGGAGTTGTTTGCGCCAGCGCAAAGACATGCTCCCAGACACCGGTTAAATGAATTTACAATCACAGGTGAATCGGAGGCGGCATCTGGTCGAAAACCGTTCCAGCGCTTAGGCCTGAGCAGCGCAAAAATTGGAGGATATCAGTTGAGTTCAACAATACCAGGAAATCTGCTGACCACCGCCATGGCCGTGATGCCCCACACGGACGCGAATCGAGCCCTTGAGATGGCTCTGAGCCTCGACGTGCCCTTCTGGCCGCAATTGCCCAACTACAGCTACTATGAAGATATGTATGTGCAGGCGGCGGAACATTTTCCCGGCATCATCCTGGACATGGACAAGCGCACCTTGCGTTTTTCAATGGACAAATTCGCCGAAGAGCTGGAAGAGGCGCTGCTGCGGTTCGACGACCCGACCTATTTTGATGTCAGCGAGACCTACTCGACGGTGTACCATCGGTTTCTGGCACTGGATCTCAAAGACAGGCCGGCCATTCGGGGCCAACTGGAGGGTCCAGTCAGTTTCGGTTTCAACATCCTGGATCAGGATGAGCGCCCCATTCTTTTTGATGACACCGTACGGCCGTTTATGCTCGATTTCATGGCCAAGCGGTTGAACGTCCAATTGGCGCGGCTCAAACAGCGCAATGCCAACGCCTTTATGTTCGTGGATGAACCGGGTTTGCAATTCCTGTTTTCGGCCATGGCGGGGTATAGCGATTTGAAAGCCAAGGGTGACCTGGATCAATTTTTCGCCCAGGTGGACCGGCCCCGGGGCATTCATCTGTGCGGCAATCCGGATTGGGATTTCCTGTTAAACCTGGACCTGGACGTGCTCTCTCTGGATGTTTACACCAACGCGGAAATTTTCGCCTCTTACGCCACCGCCATTAAAAAGTTCCTTGTCCGGGGAGGCGTCATCGTTTGGGGTATCGTGCCCACGGGTTTCGAGGCATTCGCTCAGGAAGAAATTCCCACTTTGATCCAACGCCTTGAAAACGTTTGGAAGACACTCTGGTCCAAAGGAATTGACCGGGACCAGCTCATCGCCCGATCCATGCTTTCTCCGGCCACGTGCTGCCTTGTCAACCCGGACAAGGAACGCACTGTGGAGCGCGCCTTTGCAGCGGTGAACCGGATGGCGGACGTGTTGAAGACAAAATATCTATAACGGAAAAAGGAAAATTATTTACGATTCGAAGTACTTGTTTGCTCCAGCGCAAAGACAAAAACCATTGCTTGAAATAGATTGAGGTATAATGATTCTCGATTCAAAAATGACGGTTAGCGATTTGCTGAGGGTTCATCCATCGGTGATGGATGTTTTTATCAAACGAAAAATGCTTTGCGTCGGGTGTCCGACCGAATCGTTTCATACGTTGGAGGATGTCGCCCACATTTATGGCATCGCATTGACACAATTACTGAAAGAGCTTCGGGGGGCTATCAACGCCAAGGGGAATCATGAGCGGATTAGATAAGCTCACCCATCCTCAGAAGCCAATGATGATTAGTTATGATTATTTGATTAAATAATAAATAAATGGGAGGTGTGCTCATGAAAAAAAGGAAGATAAAAGAAAGAATTTATTGGCTGGGGGCTGTGGACTGGGACAGACGCCTTTTTGACTCGCTCATTCCACTTCCGGACGGCACGACCTACAATGCTTATTTGGTTCAGGGCAGCGAAAAAAACGTCTTGCTCGACACGGTTGATCCACCCAAAACTGAGGAATTGATGGAGCAACTGGATGGAGTGGACAAAATCGACTTTATCGTTTCCCATCATGCCGAGCAGGACCATTCCGGAGCCATCCCCCGTGTGCTTGAACGTTTTCCGGAAGCAAAGGTTGTCGTGACGCCCAAAGCTAAAGGGATGTTGATCGATCTATTGAAGATTCCCGAAAACACCTTTATCACCGTGGAAGACGGAGAAACGCTGTCCCTTGGTGACAAGACCTTGAAGTTCATCCATACGCCCTGGGTCCACTGGCCGGAAACAATGGTGACCTACCTGAAAGAAGACCGCATTCTGTTCAGTTGTGATTTCTACGGCTCCCATATCGCGACCACCGATCTTTTCGTGACTGACCAGGGGCGCGTGTATGAAGCTGCGAAACGATACTTTGCCGAAATCATGATGCCTTTTCGCAATGTGATCACAAAAAACATAGAGAAACTCAAAGAGTATGACATCCAGATGATCGCCCCAAGCCACGGCCAGATCTACGACCGGCCGGCCTGGATCATGGACGCTTATCGGGACTGGGTAATGGGCGCGCCTCACAATTTGGTTGTTTTGCCCTTTGTGTCCATGCACGGCAGCACCCGGCAGCTGGTAGACCACCTGGTATCCGGCCTGGTCGAACAAGGGGTGCGCGTCGAGCTGTTCAATCTGCCCGTCACTGATATCGGAAAACTCGCCATGGCTCTGGTCGATGCCGCTACCGTTGTTGTTGGGGTCCCAACCGTTCTGGCCGGCCCTCATCCATTAGCCGCTTATGCGACGCTGCTGGCGAACGCCTTGCGGCCCAAGGCAAAGTTTCTTTCCATTGTCGGTTCCTATGGCTGGGGTGGCAAGACCGTGGAAACACTTGCGGGAATGATTCCCAACTTGAAAGTCGAAGTGTTGGAGCCTGTTTTATGCAAAGGGGTTCCCTCGGAGACTGATTTTAAAGCTTTGGATAAGCTGGCCGGTGCGATAGTGGAAAAGCACAGGGAGAATGGTTTCAGATAAGGATGCTGGTGGTGCCGGTCTTTTGGAGGGCGAAAAATATGCACCACACGACTCCTAACGAGGTAACAACAGCCTGTGAATTCTAATGGCAAAGATGGATATTCAATCGAAGCGTGTATATAACCCAGTCGAAAAGGAAGATGGGATTCGCGTCCTGGTAGACCGAGTCTGGCCCCGGGGCATGACAAAAGATAGATTGAAAGCGGATCTGTGGCTGAAGGATGTTGCACCGAGCGAAGCTCTCCGGAAATGGTTCAATCATGATCGTTCCAAATGGGAGCACTTCAAGAGTCGTTATTTTACCGAACTGGATACAAAACCAGAGCTGATGAACCAACTTCATGAGCTCGCGACGAAAGGACGCGTCACCCTTCTCTTTTCGGCGCGCGACAACCAATGCAACCAAGCCGCGGCCCTTAAAGAATATTTGGTGTTAATGACAAAATAGGATGGCGCTCTTGCATGTTATAGGGTTGAAACAAAGAGGTGCTATTTCAAAATAATGAAGTAGCTATACTAATGGGGGCCTCACAATGAAAGCAACAGACGAATTAAGAAAAGAACACGATGGAATAGAACTCATGCTACGGGTTTTACAGACCGTAGCAGGCAAATTAAAAAGTGGAGAGCGCATTAATACTGAACACCTTGATGGTATTTTAGAATTTTTGACGATTTTCATCGATAAATGCCATCACGGCAAGGAAGAGGAATTTCTATTTCCGGCATTGGAAGTTGAAGGTGTGCCACGGGAGGGCGGCCCAATTGGGGTCATGCTGAGCGAGCACGAACAAGGTCGGAAACTTGTCGCCAGATTCAAAGACGCCGTGACCGACTACAAATCCAAAGACAATGCGAATGCGTCAAGCATCCAGCTGATCATCAATGAATATGTAGCTCTGCTGACTCAACATATCGCCAAAGAGAACACGGTCCTTTTTCCCATGGCGGATGCCAAATTGGATTCAAATAAAAACACCGAGCTTTTTGAGGCATATGAGCAACTTGAGCGCGAGCGCATCGGCGTTGGAAAACACGATGAATTCCATGCTCTTTTGGAGCGATTACAGAACACGTACCTAAAGTGATCGGTGGGAAATCTGGGTGGTGATGGAAAATTGCCTAATAACAACCAATACAATTCTTTATTGTAAGGAATGGGATGCAACCGTGCGTTTTTATCGGGACGGTCTGCAGCTGCCGGTCCTTTTTTCTGCCGATTGGTTTATAGAATTTGGCTTGACTGAGACTTCGAGACTGAGCATTGCCGATGAAAAACACGCTTCTATAAAAAGCTGCGGAAAAGCTGGGATCACGTTAACGCTACAAGTCCAGGATATTGATGCGGCCAGGGAATTAACAGCGAACATGGGGTTGAAACCAACGGAGGTTAAAACTCATCCGTGGAGTGCCCGTATTTTTCATCTCTTCGATCCGGAGGGTCACCGTATCGAAATGTGGCAAGCCTCGGTCTCCGATCAAACATCAAGATCAGATATAAGACCGCTATAAAAAAGTTTGGCTTTTTTTGCCTTTGAGGGGCAGACGCAGGAAACGGGAAGGACGAAAAACGAGAACATTTTAAAGGTAAAGGAGAAAAATCATGTTTTGTTTTCAATGCCAGGAAACGGCCAGGAACACCGGCTGCACCGTCAAAGGCGTGTGCGGCAAGCCTGAGGAGACCGCTGATCTTCAGGATCTGCTCATTTACGTATGTAAGGGGATTTCGGTTTACGGGGAAAAGTTGAAGGAGAAGGGCACAGTGGACAACGACGCCGGCCGCTTCATTTGTGAAGCCCTTTTCACCACTATCACCAACGCGGCCTGGGACGATGACGTGATCGTCGACCTGATAAAGCACGCGCTCAAGGTTCGCGAGGCGGTCAAGGAAAAGCTTGGGGCTGATGCGTCCGGAGCCCTGCCGGATTGCGCCACCTGGGCCTCAGACGATAAGGAAGCGATCATGGCCAAGGCATTGTCAGATGAGCTTCGCATTCCGGCCACTGAAAACGAGGATGTGCGTTCCCTGCAGCAGATGCTGATCATCGGTTGTAAGGGTATCGCCGCCTACGCGGATCATGCTGCGATTCTCGGCCATGAAAAAGACGACATCTACGGCTTTCTCATGGAGGCCCTGGCGTCCACCACCAAGGACCTCTCGACGGACGAAATGATCGCCATGGTCATGAAGGCGGGAGAAACCGCCGTCAACACCATGGCTCTGCTGGACGAGGCCAATACCAAAGCCTATGGCAATCCTGAAATCACCGAGGTGAACATCGGCGTGGGCAAAAATCCCGGTATCCTGATTTCCGGTCACGACCTGAAAGACATGGAGGAACTGCTCAAGCAGACCGAGGGAACGGGTGTGGATGTTTACACCCACGGCGAGATGCTGCCGGCCAATTGTTATCCGGCTTTCAAGAAATACGACCATTTCATCGGTAACTACGGCGGGTCGTGGTGGCACCAAAACAAGGATTTCGAATCCTTCAACGGTGCCATCGTGCTGACCACCAACTGCCTGATCCCGATCAAAAAGGACAACACTTATCTGGATAGGCTCTTTACCACCAACATAGTCAATTATCCGGGGGCCAAGCACGTCGCCGACCGGCCAAAAGGCGGCGCAAAAGATTTTTCCTCAGTCGTAGAACGGGCCAAACAATGCGCCCCGCCGCAGGAAATCGAATCCGGCAAGATCGTGGGAGGTTTCGCCCATCATCAAGTTCTGGCCCTGGCCGATAAGGTCATTGACGCTGTCAAATCGGGAGCGATCAAGCGCTTTGTGGTCATGGCCGGATGCGACGGTCGTCAGAAGGCTCGCAGCTATTTTACCGAAGTGGCTGAGAACCTTCCCAAGGACACGGTGATCCTGACCGCAGGATGTGCCAAATACCGCTATAACAAGTTAAACCTTGGTGATATCGGCGGGATTCCCCGCGTTCTGGATGCCGGGCAATGCAACGATTCATATTCCCTGGCTGTGATCGCCCTGAAACTCAAAGAGGCTTTCGGCCTGAACGACATCAACGAGTTGCCCGTCTCCTACGACATTGCATGGTACGAGCAAAAAGCGGTGGCAGTATTGCTGGCCCTGCTGTTCCTGGGTGTCAAGGGCATCCGTCTGGGGCCGACGCTACCGGGTTTCCTGTCGCCCAACGTGGCCAACGTGCTGGTTGAGAAATTCGACATCAAGCCCATCGGCACCGTCGAAGAAGACATCGCGGCTATGATGGCCGGAAACTAACTGAGTGGAAAAAGAGGAGTAATCATGGACAAGTGGCGTTGTATCCCTTGTGATTACATTTACGACCCCGCGGAAGGCGACGAGGAGGGTGGCATCGAACCGGGTGTTGCTTTCGAGGAGTTGCCCGAGGACTGGGTCTGCCCCATCTGCGGTGTCGGCAAGGATGAATTTGAGAAGGTAGTTTAAAAACAACGATCTACGTCTGAGACGTCGGACAGCGATAATGCAGACGGCGTCTCAGGCACATCGGCATGGGAGGCTATATGAGCGACACATCCAGCGCTGCAAAAGGCAAGGCGTTCAATTTGATAGAATACATCGACTACGCTGACGGTTCCGTGGTCAGCAAAACGCTTATAAACAAAGATATTGGCAACATAACGCTTTTCGCCTTTGATGAGGGCCAGGGGCTGAGTGAGCACACAGCACCTTTCGACGCAGTGGTTCATATCCTAGACGGCAAGGCGGAAATCACCATAGGTGGCCAGCCGCAGGATGTTGTCGCCGGTGAGATGCTGATTATGCCGGCCAATATCGCCCATGCCCTTCATGCCAAAACACCGTTTAAAATGCTGCTGGTCATGATTCGTGGTGAGTAACAAACCAAGTTTATATGAGGCAATGAGACGGCTTTAATATTGGGGGGATAGGGCATGAGCAAGAAAGTTTACATTGATACGGAAGAATGTATCGGTTGCGAAAGTTGTGTTGAACTGTGTCCTGACGTGTTCGGCTTCGATGATGAGGCAGAAAAAGCCTTTGTCATTACCGCCGAGGGTGGACCGGAGCAATGTATCGACGAGGCCATCGAGACATGTCCCGCAGAGTGCATCCACTGGGAGGATTAGCGCATATGGCGACCACATATATACAAAAACATAAAGTTGGCGCGGTTGAGGGGAATCTTACAATGAATACAAAACTAAGAGCAATTTTGTTATTTTTTCTTATCCTCACCTTTGGTGTGCTGATCTTGGGGGGATATCTTATCAATAAATCCAAACCGCCTATTCCCGATAAGGTTGAAGCATCTGACGGCCATGCCGTCTTTACCGGGAAAGATATCGTTGACGGGCAGAATTACTATTTCAGTCGAGGCGGACAGCATATCGGAACAATATGGGGGCACGGTTCATACCTTGCTCCAGACTGGTCGGCTGATTTCCTGCACCGGATGGGATTATATCTGGCAGCCCGCCATCATGGCCTCTCGACTGCGGATGCACGCCAATTTACTCAGGCAGATTTCGATAATTTAGATCCTGAAGAACGCGCTCGTTTAAGTGTGGTCGTCCAAGACGAAATAAAGACGAACAGGTTCGATCCTGCCGACGGACTACTGAAGTTTACGCAATATCAAACAGAGGCCTTTAACATTTTAACCCAATATTATACCACCCTGTTTCAAAACGGAAACGAAAGAATGGGGCTACAGCCCGGAATCGTCCGGAGCAAAGAAGAAGGGCGTCTTGTCACGGCTTTTTTTTCATGGTTGGCCTGGTCGGCCGGAACAAATCGGCTGAACGCGGAGCATACATACACCGCCAATTGGCCCTTTGATCCGCTGGTAGGAAATCACCCGTTGCCGGATTTTCTGATTTGGTCGATTGTCAGCGTTATTCTGCTAATCTTGGGCATCGCCGCGGCCCTATTCGCTTACCAGCGGTACATTGGCCGGGATGAATATGAAACAGAGCTCACAGTTGATTTCCCAGAACCAAACCCAACCCCAAGCCAGAAGGTTACCCTGCTCTACTTCCTAACAGCCATTGGATTGTTTGTTATTCAAATCGGCATGGGAGCCGTCACTGCTCATTATACAGTAGAGGGTACCTATTTTTTTGGAATTCCTCTCGCCAAGATTCTTCCTTATGCCGCTGTTCGCACGTGGCACCTCCAACTGGCTGTTTTTTTTATAGCGACCTGTTTCCTGGCATCGGGTCTTTTTATTGGACCTTTTGTTGGCAAAGAACCCAAGCGGCAGGGAACTTGGGTTGGCATCCTTTTTGGTGCCGTCGTGATAGTGGTGCTCGGTGCTCTGAGCGGCTCCTGGTTGTCTGTTGCGGGTGTTTTTGGAGATCAGGGCTTTTATCTTGGTCATCAAGGGTATGAGTTTATCGAATTGGGACGGGTGTGGCAGCTACTGCTTATTGCCGGCATGTTGATCTGGTTGGTGTTGGTTTTGAGAGCGATCCGGCCTGCCCTTAGCAATGAAAAAGACAATGGCGGTTTGACCCACATGCTTCTTTACAGCACCATTAGCATACCACTCTTTTACATGGCCGGTTTATTATACGGCAAGGGAAGCCACTTGTCAGATGCGGAATATTGGCGGTGGTGGGTTGTCCATTTGTGGGTGGAAGGGTTTTTCGAAGTCTTCGCCACTGTCATTATGGCCTTTTTGCTGTCCCATATAGGGGCGGTCAGCAAAAAATTTGCATTGACGACTATTTATTTCACGGTTTTCCTCTATCTGGGTAGTGGCGTCATCGGTACATTTCATCATCTTTACTGGACAGGGTCGCCAACACCGATCATCGCTTTAGGCGCCGTGTTTTCCGCATTGGAGGTTGTCCCCCTTTCACTCTTGGGATTTGAGGCTGTGCATAATTTGAGAGTGATCAAATCCGGAGGAAAAGCGTACGCTTACAAGTGGCCGATTTATTTCTTTGTCTCCGTGGCCTTCTGGAATCTGGTCGGTGCAGGTATGTTTGGATTCCTGATCAATCCGCCGATTGTCCTCTATTATGCTCAGGGTATTAACACCACACCGATTCATTCGCATACCGCGCTTTTTGGCGTATACGGCATGCTGGCTATCTCCCTGCTCCTTTTTTCGGTACGCCATATTGTTACTCGCGCCTCATGGTCTGATAAAATGCTGAAATGGAGCTTCTGGGGGCTTAACGGCGGGTTGGCGAGCATGGCTGTTTTCAGCCTGATTCCCTCCGGGTTTTATCAGCTTTATTTCGCTGTCAAATATGGATTGTGGTTTGCTCGTAGCCCGGAAATCACATCCGGACCTGTGATTCGCGCATTGAGCTGGGCACGGTTGGTTCCGGACGTCATTTTTTCCGCCGGGGCTATTGTGCTGTTCGTGTTTTTGTTGCGTGCCATCTGGCTGTCATTCCTGAAAAAAGGTGAGATGGCGATTGCGAACGGCAAAATTGAGGTCTTGAACCAGTAAAAATAATCTGGATGGAAAAACCGCTTGGCACCATGCCACTAATGAGTATCGGTGCCAAGCGGTTATCAAGGGAAACAATATTTTCATTCATCTCAGGTAAGAGAACTGTATTGGGAATGAAGCCTATTAATCGGGGAAATGTGACTCAACGTCGTTTCCCCCTCACCGGGAACGCCCTGATCTTTGATAACCCGCTGATATTGAAGGACTTCGGTTAACTGCGAGAGAAAGAGAACGGTTATGAAGAGGGTTGCACACGGGGAGCCATGTGAGGAAGGGCGCTTCGTCTGAAGCGCCCTTCTGTGTTATCCGGACACGTCTCGAACGTGCCCATCCGTTTGAGCGGACCTTACTTTGGGGAGGATGCGGACGTACCACGGTCAGAGAATGCGCCCCGAGTCCTGTGATCGGCGGAGCAACGCCCATTTCGGGAGGGGCCGAAGGGGTGGGGAGACTACGCTTTCCCTATGTCTTTCCCCATGACCTTCCAGAAGAACTCTTCCATCTCGGCGGTAAGGTGGGGGGTGCCCTCCTCCTGCATGGCCTTGAGACGCATGTCGTAGACCCTCTCCAGTTGCGGGAGGAGAACCTTCGCCTCCGGGGAGCTTTCCACCCGGTTATTGATGATGGCGCGCTGCTCAAGGGCCTTCTCGAAATCCCCCTTGTCCACGGGGATGTCGTAGAGGGTGTTCAAGATCTCCATGAGCCTCACCTTTCCGAGATAATCTTCCTCGAGCACCACATACTGGGGAAGGGAGACGATGAAGACGACCGCTTCAATCCCTGTCTCCGCCGCCTCCTTCGCAATCATGTTCGCAATGGTCGAAGGGCCGTGGTAGGTGATGGGCAGGGCGCCCGATTTCCTCACGTCCCTCAGCGCGCCTTCCCCCATGCCGTAGCCGCTCACGATCAGGGGCCTGGTATGGGGTACCGCGTCGTACATGCTCCCGACGAGGATGTACTTCCTTGCCCTGAAGGTCCTGAGGAGCTTCAGGATGGAACCGATGTAATGCTCCGCATGGGCGTGAGGCTCCAGGAGACGCAGGAGGAGCAGATCGTTGAGACCCTCCCGTACAGCATGGTGGACCGTGGTATTGGGAACGGACAGGTCCCGGATACCCTGGTCGAGATGGATGGTGGGTCGGTATCGTGTGAAATCGTAGAAGAGCCCCGGTCTGGACAGCCTTCCCAGTTCCAGGGCATTGAACCGCTCCTCAAGTTCATCGAGGACCAGACTTCCCACGTTATTCACGTCGATCCAGGGCCGGAGGGTGGCCAGGACGTAAGGCTCACGGCACTCCGGTGTGGGTTCGCGCAACTGAAATGCACCGATTCTCACGAATACCACCTCCAGGAACATAAGCTAATTCCCTTCCAAGGGGTCTGTCAAGGATCGGGGGACCGTGTCCCGGGGAAGAACACGGGGAAAGGAACCGTCTTTCGTGCTATAATCGGGCATGCCCTTCATTGCCGATCTTCATGTTCATTCCCGTTATTCCCGGGCGACCAGCAAGGACATGAGTCCCGAAGGGATATGGAAATGGGCCCAACTCAAAGGCATCACCGTCATCGGTACCGGCGATTTTACCCACCCCGGCTGGTTCAACGAGCTTACCCGGAAGACCGAACCGTGCGGCAACGGTCTCTTCGCCCTTCGCCCCGAGTTCCAGGCGGACGGGATACCGGAGTCGTGCAGGGCCGAGGTTTTCTTTATCCTCAGTACCGAGATCAGTTGTATCTACCGGAAGAAGGACAGGACCAGGAAGGTGCACTGTCTCATCCTGGTGCCCGATTTCGAGAGTGCCCTGAGGATCAATGCGGCCCTCTCCAGGATCGGCAACCTGACGGCCGACGGGAGACCCATCCTCGGTCTCGATGCAAAGGAACTCCTCAGGATCACCTTCGATGAGGCCCCGGAAGCCCAGTTCATCCCCGCCCACGTGTGGACACCACATTTTTCAGTCTTCGGCGCCGTCTCGGGGTTTGATTCCCTGGAGGAATGTTTTGAGGATTTGACGCCCCGGATTCATGCGGTGGAGACGGGCCTGTCCTCCGATCCTCCCATGAACTGGCGGGTCTCCGCCCTCGACCGCCTCACCCTCGTATCCAACTCGGATGCCCATTCTCCCGCCAAGATCGGCAGGGAGGCGAACATCTTCGACTCGGAGATCTCTTACGGGGGCATCCATGGGGCGCTTACGTCGAGGCAGGGGTTTCTCGGCACCATCGAGTTCTTTCCGGAGGAGGGCAAGTATCACTACGACGGGCACAAGCCCTGCGGCGTCAGTCTTGCACCCGAAGAGACGATCCGCCGTAACCTCCGCTGCCCCGTGTGCGGCAGAAAGGTGACGGTGGGGGTCATGCACCGGGTGGAGAGGCTTGCCGACAGGAAGAAGGGGTTCGTGCCCCCCGGAGCGCCGGGGTTTCGTTCCCTGATCCCTTTACCCGAGATCCTCGGGGAGACGTTGAAGGCGGGAACGGCGAGCAAGGGCGTGGGATATGCCTATCAGAGGCTCCTCGGAGGCCTGGGAAACGAGTTTTCCATCCTCATGGAGACCCCGGTCGGGGAGATCGAGCGTCTCGGCCCGCCCCTTCTGGGTGAGGCCATCCGCCGCATGCGGGAGGGGAAGGTCCGTATCGCCCCCGGGTATGACGGAGAGTACGGCAGGATACGGATTTTCGAGGAAATGGAGCGGAGCGGGATCAAAGGGCAGGGAACCCTCCTGTGAGGACGCCGTCCATGTCCTCCCTTCTCGACGATCTCAATGCGTCCCAGAGGGCCGCCGTGACGACCACGGAGGGACCGGTCCTGGTGGTGGCCGGTCCCGGGACGGGAAAGACCCTCACCATCGTCCGTCGCATCGCCTGCCTCGCGGCAAGGGGTGTGCCACCCCGGTCCATCTGCGCCATTACCTTTACCAACCGGGCAGCCCGGGAAATGGCGGAGCGGGCCCGGGTGCTCCTCGGTGACGCAGGCGAAGGGGTATTCATAGGCACCTTCCATCTCCTTGGCCTTACCATCCTGAGAGAGTCCGTGGGAGGGGATCTCCGTCTCTGCGACCGTGAGGAGCAGGTGAAGATACTCCGGGAGGTCCTCGCCATTCCGGCGAGGGAGGCCGGGCATTGGGCGGAGAGGATATCGAGGGACAAGAATCTGGGGCACCGGGGCAACACGGAGGAACCCGGGATCCGCACCAGGTACGACGCGGCACTCCGGGAGATGAAGGCCTGCGACTTCGACGATCTCATCCTCATGCCGACGGAACTCGTGTTACGACAGGATCGGGCTTTCCAGGACCCCTTCGCGTACATCATGGTGGACGAATACCAGGACATCAGCCCCGCCCAGTACCGCTTCCTCCTCGCCCTCCTCGGAAAGGGGCGCAACCTCTGCGCCGTCGGTGACGCCGACCAGGCCATCTACGGCTTCAGAGGTGCCGATGAGAGGAATTTCCTCTCCTTTCAGGACGATTTCAAAGGGGCCGAGCAGATCGTGCTCGAGACGAACTATCGCTCCACGGAGGCCATCGTGGCCGCCGCAGGCAGCCTCATCGCCCACAACCGGAAACGGATCGAAAAGAGGAACGTTGCGGCAGGAGGCCGGGGGGCGGCCATCCAGCTCCTTTCCGTGCCCGATGAGAGGGCGGAAGGAGAGGTCATCGTCCGGGAGATCGAAGAGAGGATGGGAGGCACCAGCCACTACGGTCTCGCCAGGGGCGCGGCAGGCCGGGACGGGGACGAAGGGGCCTACGGGTTTGGAGACTTCGCGGTCCTGTGCAGAACGAACGGCCATGCGCAGGCCATGGGCGACCTTTTCAGGGCCTCGGGGATTCCCTACCAGGTGATAGGGGGCCGTTTCATGGACAGGCGAAGGGAGGTGCTGCGCCGCCTTCGTGACCATGGCCCCGCGGGTGGCCAACCTGCCGACGTTCCCCTCCTTCTCGACCGTGTCTGCGAGGAAATGGGGATACCCCCCGAGGACCGGGCATTCCTCCATCACCTGCTCGCCCGTTTCGCCTCTCTGCCTCCCGAACAGGTCCTCGGCGGCGTCGTCAACGAGTTAGCCCTTCTCACACCCGCGGACATCTATGACCCCAGGGCAGAGGCGGTTTCCATCATGACCCTTCACATGTCCAAGGGGCTCGAATTCAGGATCCTTTTCGTGGCCGGTGTGGAGGAGGGGCTCATGCCCTTCCTTCGGGGAGAGGGAGAGGCGGAGGTGGAGGAGGAGCGCCGCCTCTTTTACGTGGCCATGACACGGGCCAGGGAGGAGCTGTTTCTCGTCCATGCGAGGAACCGCTATGTCCGGGGGCGACGGCTTGCCCGGACACCGTCCCGCTTCCTGAGGGAGATCCCCGGGCAATGGGTGAAGGCAAGGGTTCTCCCCGACAGGCCGAAGAGGGCGACGGGAAAGCAGATGGGGCTCTTCGGGAGCTGAGCGGGCAGGGGATGACGGGGGAACGAAAGAATCTGATAGCCGTCTCCTTTTCCCAGTTCGGTGCGGCCCTCTCCTTCAACTTCATCCTCGTCTTCATGCCTTTTCACATAGCCGTCATCAGTCCGTACCCCGAAGGCGAGACACTCCTCTGGACCGGGGCCATACTCGGCTCTTCCGGCCTCTGCCTTGCCGTCACCTCGCCCCTCTGGGGTCATTTAACCCACCGGTTGAGTCCCAAGGTCCTGTATCTGAGGGCCATCGTGGTCCATGCGATCCTCTTCGGTCTCATGGGTTTCACGTCCAGCCTCCCGGTCCTCCTCGTTCTCCGTATCATCCAGGGTATCCTGGGAGGAGTCTCCACCATCGCCCTCATCATCATCTCCTCCACCTCCTCTCCCGACCGGACCGCCTCCAGCATCGGTTTCTTCCAATCCTTCCTCACCCTGGGACAGCTTGCGGGCCCTCCCCTCGGGATCATGGCGGTCAAGGGTCTGGGATACCGGGGCGCCTTCCTTGCCTCATCGGCCATCATGTTCGTTTCCGCGCTCTTCTGTTATCTTTTCATGTCCGACGTTCCCACCCTGCCGAGGAAAGAGGGGTCGGGGAGATGGGCAATCCTGGACAGACGGGTGATAGCGGCATGGGCCCTCTGTTTCTCGGTCCAGATCCAGATCATGTTCCTGCCGAGCATACTCCCGGTGGTCCTTCCCGGGTTGGGGGTGACGGGCGAGGCCGCGCTCCGGTGGGCCGGGCTCCTCGTCATGCTCTATACCGTTACGGCCCTGGCAGGGACCAATTTCTGGCCCTGGCTCTCCCGGCGTAGCGGTCTTTTGCCCATGATCACCGGTCTCGGTCTCCTCTCGGTCTTTCTTCAGCTGGCCCTCACGGCCGGGAGGGGTATCGCCGATTTCGCGGTGATCCGCATGGTGCAGACCGGTCTCGCGGCGGCCATTGTTCCCCTGGTCCTCTCCCTCTTTACAGCCAAGCCTCAGGGGAGCGTCCTTGGTTTCCTCAACGCGGCACGCTTTGTGGGAAACGCCCTCGGTCCCATCATGGCGACCACCTTCCTTGCCTTTTTCGGACGCCCTTCCGTGCTTTACAGCGCGGTGGCGGTCCTTTCCCTCGCCGCCCTCGTGCCCTTCCTTTTCCTCTTCAGGGGTGAGGGCGGGCCCGCCGCCGCGCCCCGTGGCCCTTCTCTGAACGGGTAGGGTGTAGGAAAGGGATACCTATCTGTGGTACAACGTATGCACTCCAGGAAGGGGAGACTCCATGGTGCGGCAATATGACATCGTAGGGTGCAGGATCGTTGAATGTGCCGACACGGACCGGCAGATTTCGGTCTATATCAATCCCGACGAGGATGAACGACGATACCTCATCGATACCCTCGAGGTGGACGAACATACCCTCAATTCCGCCCTGGACCCCGACGAGCTCGCCCGCGTGGAGCTCGAGGCGAACCACGTGGCCCTCATCGTGAAGGTGCCCACCAACTACACGGCCGAGCATCCCTTCGAGTTCCGCGTCTCCTCCATGGGCATGTTTCTCTTTGAAAAAGGGCTGGTCATCGTCATGTCCGAGGACCTCCCCATCTTCGACAGCAAACAGCTCTCACGGGTGACCCGTCTCGCCGAGACAACCCTGAAGATCATGAACTATGCCATTTACCGGTACCTCGAGCACCTCCGGATCATCGACATGGTCTCCGATGAGTTGGCGGACAAGATCAGCACCTCCATGGAGAATACGTACCTTCTCAACCTCTTCGCTCTCGAGAAGAGCCTCGTCTATTATCAAAACGCCATCAACTCCAACGCGGGGCTCATTGAGAAAATGAAGATGTACGCCTACCGGATGGGGTTTACGACCGAGGACAGCGAGCTCCTGGACGACATCCTCATCGAGAATAACCAGTGTTACAAGCAGGCCGAGATCTACTCCAATATCCTGGCGAGCATGATGGATGCCCGGGTCTCCATCGTGAACAACAACCTCAACATCCTCATGAAGAAGCTGACCATCATCACCATCGCCATCATGGTCCCCACCTTCGTGGTGAGCGCCTTTTCCATGAACGTGTCCATTCCGTTGCAGAAGCATGACTATGCCTTCTGGATCATCATGTTCATCGCCTTTCTTGCCATGTTCGGGTTTCTTTTCTTCTGGCGACCCAAGAGATAGAAAAGGAAAGGCTGGTGAGCGGGGAGGAGGGGTATTGCTCACCAGCCGTGAAGATGTGCGCCGCTATGGCCGAATCCGCTATTCCTCGAGATCGCAGATGTTCAGTTCCAGCATTTTCACGCTTGCCAGGATCCTTTTGGTGTTCCGTTTCACCGCCTCGATAGGCGCCCCCTTCCGGGCGACCTCTTCGGCGGCCTTCTTCAACGTCTCTATGCTCCTTCCGAGATCTTGAACCATCTCCAGGGTTATCTCAGTCACGGGGCGCCCTCCTTCAGTGTATGGTGCGCAGGTCTTTGAACCGCTTGGCCTTCACCTCGTACCGGGGCAGGGTGCCGAAGGGGTGGACCACGATCTTGAACCCGAGATTCACTTTTACCCGGAGGAGATCCTTGAGGCGACCGAGGACTTCCTCCTTTCCCGATGCGCACTGGGGCAGCAGTTCGATTTCAAGGAGGATATCATCGATGTCCCCCTTCTTGGAGACGGTGACCTGGTAATCGTTTCCCAGTTCAGGCACACTCCGTACCACCTCTTCGATGGCCGTGGGTGCGAGGAGGACGCCTTTCACCTTGGTGATATCGTCCGTTCTTCCCACCACTCCGCCGTCGATAAGGCGGAACGTGCGGCCGCATTCACAGGTGTAATCCGCCCACCGGATCACGTCCTTGGAGTCGAAGCGGATACAGGGTTTCGCCACCCTGTCCAGGGCGGTGATGACCATACGTCCGTTCCTTCCGGGTTCCACGATAGGTTCCCCTGTCTCGAGGTCTTCTATCTCGACGAGGAAAAAGGGTTCGTTCACATGGAGTCCCCCGGGCTGAAAGGTGCACTCATAGGACCAGGCACCTATCTCGGTGGCGCCGATGTGATCGTATACCGGCGCACCCCAGGCCTCCTCGATCCGTTTCTTGGTGGTGGGTATGCTCGCCCCCGGTTCCCCGGCGCAGGTGATCCTGGAGACGGCAAGTTCCTTCGCGGGATCGATCCCCATCCTTCGCGCCGTGTCCGCCATGCCGAGGACATAGGTGGGTGTGGCCATGAAGGCGGTGCACCTGATTTCCTTCATCTTCAGGATCCGGGCCTCCGTGTCGAGGACCCCGCCGGGGACTACCTCGCAGCCGATCTTTTCGGCACCGTAGTGGCCCGCCCAGAAGGCGACGAAGATGTTGTAGCCGAAAGGGAGGAAGACCCTGTCCGTGTCGCGGTACCCTTGGGCGTAAAGGATGTAGGCCCAGCACTCGGACCACCATTCCCAATCCTGCCAGGTCTCGGCCTGATACACGGGCGTGCCCGTGGTCCCGCTCGTCTGTCTGAACTCGGTGATATCGGAGAGGGGCACGGCGAGGATATCACCGTAGGGAAAGGGGGGTCTGGCCTGAACCTCCCGAAGCATGCCCTTATCCGTTTTGGGGACTTTTCGTATGTCTCCGAATTCCTTGATATCTCCCGGTTCCAGTCCCGCGTCCCGGTAAAGCCTGCGGTAGAAAGGCGAATTGTGGTACGCCCACTCCAGAACACGCCTGAATTTCTTGAGCTGGAGCGCCTCGATCCGTTCCCTCGGGAGGGTCTCGAGCACCGGGTTCCAGTATGTGCCTGATCCGTGCGACATGAGTGAGTCCCCTCTGTCCTTTCCGTCACTTCTGATGGGTTTTGAGATAGTCGAGGCAGAACCTGAGCGCCTCTTCACCCGGCAACCCCTTTGCCTTCATCTCCTGGACGTATTCGTTGAGGATAGGCCTCACCCGCTCGGCCCACCGGGCGTCCTCTTCCCTGGTGAGGGTGATGAACCTGTTCCCCCTCTGGACCATAAAGTCGCGGCCTTCCTTGTCGATCTCGTCCCAGAGCTTGCCCTGCCTTTCGATCCATTCGTCGTTGATCTTCTCGATGATCTGCTGGATGTCGGGAGGGAGGGCGTTCCACTTACCCTTGTTCATGACCACGAAAAAGGAGGTGGAGTAGGCCGACCCGTAGTTCTCCACCGTGTAGTTGACCACCTCGCCGATCTTCCAGCCCTTCATCGCCTCGATGGGGTTGAGGATCCCGTCGACCACGCCGGTCCGCAGGGCATCGTAGGATTCGGACTGGGGCATGGCCACAGGGGCGGCGCCGAGCGCCTTCGCCACCTTGGCGCTCAATCCGGTGGCCCGTATCTTCATGCCCTTCAGTTCCTCGAGGTTACGCACCGGTTTCTTGGTGAAGAGGATGCCGGGTCCGTGGGCGTGGAGATACATGACCTTCACCTCGTCCAGCTCCTTGGGCCTGAATTTCTTGTAGAACTCGTTGATCATCCGCGTAGGGACGACGGCGTTCCTGTATCCGAGGGGGAGGTCGATGACCTCGAGGAGGGGGAACTTGCCCCTGGTGTAGCCGAGAACGCTTAAGCCCACGTCCGCTATGCCCTTGGCCACACTGTCATAGGTCTGGGCGGCGGGCGTGAGCACGGAGGCGGGGAAGTACACGAACTTCACCCGGCCGGTGGTCCGTTTCTCCACCTCCTTACACCACTCCTCCGCGAGGAGGCTGTTCTTGTGGGATGCAGGAAAGAAGTTGGAGTAGCGCAGTTCGATCGGTTTCTGCTGGGCCGTCGCGATGACGGGAGCGAGAAGGAGAAGGAAGACCGCCGAAAGGATGGTGACCGGTGCCATAATCCGTTTCATAAGAACCCCCCTGTGTGTATTCGCCCCGCAGGGCGTCAAGAACGGTTACATGGCCGTGCGTTCGTTCTCCTCTGTTGCAGTGTGTTGTTCCCCCTCCATATACCGAGCCGGGGATCGGACGATAATGGTATAATATTTTGCACAGAAAATATTTGTCAAGACAATTCTTTTCGAAGAAAAAGGGTTGCATCCGGGTTATTCCTTGTCATATCCTAACGGGGAACCACGATGCCACGATTTCGACCCATAAAGCAGGCCCGAGTTTCGGAAGAGGTTGCCGAGGAACTGAAGCAGTCCATCCTGACCGGGCACTTCAAGACAGGCGACAGGCTGCCTTCGGAGCGTGACCTGGCGGAAGAGTTCCAGGTCAGTCGCGTGGCCATTCGCGAGGCCCTCCGATTCCTCGAGAACAGCGGCTTCATTGTTACGCGCCAGGGGGTCACCGGGGGGGCCTACATCACGGACCTCTCCTTTCAGCAACTCGTCAATGCCTTCCTGGACCTTTTCATGGCGGAGAAGATATCCATCCCCGAACTCCACGAGGTGCGCCGTCTGGTGGAACCCGAGGTGGCGAGGCGGGCGGCTCAGCGGGTCACGGAAGAGTACGGAGAGCGGCTCCGGACGGCGCTCGAAGAGGAGAAGGTGCCCTCCTCATCATCCCACGAAGAGACGGAGCGGAAGACGGCGGTCCACCTGATCCTTGCCGAGATGTGCGGAAACCGTTTCCTCGAGGCCATCGTCCGGTCCGTTGTCGGGTTGAGCAAGACTATTGTGGAAACGGTGGAATCCGAACCCGAGGCTCTTCATCCTCCCGGTCTCCATGATGACGTGGTGAAGGCGGTCCTGGCGGGCGACGCCGAGGGTGCTGCGACGGCCATGGAGAAGCACGCGGTGGACTTCGGGAAGCGGCTCATGAAGATGGAAAAGGCCTTCCGCCAGAAGCACTCTCGAACACCCCGATAAGAATCTCCCGAAGCCTCGCCTCCAGCGCCGGAAGTGCGTACCCCCTTGAAAGGATTGCCGGGACATGCCGTTGCCGGCACCCCGCAACGACGGACGCACCATCCGGTCACCGCCACCACTATTCCACGATCCGGGTATGCTGCTCAGGGACCTTCCCCCCGGTGGCCCTTTGGTCCTCCGTCCCCCCGGCGGTCCCTTTCTTCTTCCGGTGTCGGGTGCGGCGCCTCCTTCGCGCTCTCTTCTTCCGGGGTTGACCGGGTGGCACCTCCACAGCCGCAGGAGGGGCAGGGGGGCCGTTCAGCTGGTAGCTTTCCCACCAGGCAAGGCAATCCTGGTATTCCTTTCCTGTCGTGGCGGTAAGGGCGAGATAGGCAAGGGCCTCTGGAAATTCGGGTTTACCGGCGGTGAGGGCGGGCCGGCGGGGCGGCATCCTGTGAAGGGAAGGCTGAAGGCCCACTATTGCCCGAAGCCCGTTACCGGCCCGGCCCGGGATGGAGACGGTCGCAGAGATCCCTTTCATGAGCTCTGCTCCCGCCAAATCGAGAGCCTGGCGGAAGGGAACACCCTCACGGTGACGGGCGAGCGCCTCCTCTTCCAGGCTCGGACCGAAAAGCGCGGCGAGGAAGAGGGCGGGAGAGGGAGGCTTTCCGCTTGCACAGGCCCTGTCGAGGGACTCAAGGCGGCGGTCCAGTAAGGCGATTCGGCTGTCTTCCCCGGCCATCCACCGGCTGAGGGCCGGGAACAGGGCGGCAAGAAGACCGCTTTGGTTGAGGAGACGGAAGGCCGGCCGGGCATGGCCGACAAGAAAGAGCTTTTGCACCTCTTCGTAGAGTCGCGCAGGGGAGGCCCGGGAGATGGTGGGAGAAAGCTCGCAGATCGCCCGCCAGGCCTCCGGTTCCACGGTGAAGTTGTGGGATGCGGCAAACCGGACTGCACGGAGCATGCGTACAGGGTCTTCGGTGAACCGGATATGGGGGTCGCCGATGGGACGGATAAGCCGCGCCTCGAGGTCGGCGAGTCCGGTGGTGTAGTCGATCACCGAGAAATCGGCAATGTCGTAGGCGAGGGCATTGATGGTGAAGTCCCGGCGAAGGGCGTCCTCCTCCGGCGTGCCGAAGAGGTTGTCGGCAAGGAGCATCCCCTCTTCGTTCTTCACGTGGTGTCGGGCGGTGTGTTGGTTCTCCTCCCTGTCCGTGTCGTCGGAAAGGGATGCGGCCCGGCGGAAGGTGGACACTTCCAGTATTTCGTTCTGAAAATGAAGATGGGCAAGCCTGAAACGACGGCCTACGAGAAAGCAGTTACGGAAAAGCCGCTTGATTTGGCCGGGCATGGCGTTCGTGGCGATGTCGAAGTCCTTGGGGGTCCGTCCCAGGAGGAGGTCGCGGACACACCCGCCTACCAGGTGCGCGATGAAACCCCGCGAGTGGAGCCGGTAGAGGGTGCGCAGCGCGTTCTCACTCACCTGCTTTCGCGATATGCCGTGTTCCTTCCGGGGTATGATGAGCGGTGCCACGTCCTTCAACATACCATACCTGCTCAAAAGAGCAAGGTCGACAGAGGCCAAAATGGACCTGAGTGTATTCGCTTCTGCCGGGACGCCGTTGAGCTGCTTGACTTCAGGTGAGGGTGCTGGTATGGTAAAATGCTTGGGTTCAACACCGAAAGACGGATAAGGAGGCATGAATGGGCAGGGTCGAGGATGCGGTGGAGACCTTCAAGAAGACCTTCAGTTGTTCCCAGGCGGTGTTCTCCGCCTTTAGTCCCGGGCTTGGTGTCGACCGGGAGACGGCGTTGCGGGTGGCGGGGGCCTTCGGTGGTGGTATGGCGCGGATGGGAGAGGTCTGCGGAGCCGTGACCGGTGCCCTCATGGTCATCGGGTTGAAATACGGCAAGGTGAAGGCCGAGGACGAGGAGGCGAAAGAAAAGACGTACCGTCTCACCCAGGAGTTCGCCCGAAAATTCAGGGCGAAACATGGAGCCCTTCGCTGCCCCGACCTCATCGGGTGCGATCTTGCAACCCCCGAAGGCGCGGCGGCCTTCAAAGAGAAGAATCTCATCGAAACGGTGTGTGTCGGGCTGGTTCGCGATGGGGCGGCCATGCTCGAAGAGGTGCTTCGGGAAAGTGAATGAAGAAGAAATGAGAGACCCCGCTTCCCGTGGTCCTGCCTTTCGATGGAACCCGAAGCGGGGTCTCGGTTTTTACCGGCCTTCCTTTCAGTCGATCTTGACCTTCACTTCCTTGGTCTTTGCGGCTTCGGTCTTGGGCATCCGCACCTCCAGGATCCCGTCCTTAAAGGTACTCTTTATCTTGTCGAGCTGAATGTCTGCGGGCAGGGTGAAGGTCCGGGTGAAGGATCCGTGGGAGCACTCCCACCTGTAGTAGTCTTTTTTCTCCACCTTCTCTTCCTTTTTCTTTTCCCCGGACACGGTGATGGTGTCGCCGGTCAGCTTCACCTCGATGTCTTCCTTCTTGAGACCGGGCAATTCAGCCTTGAGCACCACATCGTTCTTCTCCTCGTAGATGTCCACGGAAGGAGAAAATTCAGCTGTCTCGGGGAACCTGAGCCTCGGGAAGGCGCCGAAGGAAAAGGGTCTGCGGAACATATCGTCGAAAAGCTTGTCCACATCCCACAGGGTCAAGTTTGTCCTCGGGGCCTCCTGTTTCACTACCTCTTTGGACTCTCTGTTTGCCATGATGCACCTCCATCGCACGTATGTTATTGAAATGTTTAACTTACAATCAGAATGTAGTTCTTGGACGGAGGGTTGTCAAGAGCCCTCACCCGGACCTTGCGCCTTCAGGAGAGGACCGGCCTTCAGATCACGTCATCCCACGGTTTCCAGTTCCGGCCGAAGGCTTCGGCCACAGCGGGGTAGGTGAGCACGCCGCGGGCGAAATTGATCCCCCTGGCGAGGCCGGGATCATCCTGCGCCGCTCCCTTTATCCCTTTTTCCGCGATCCTGCTGATGTAGGGGAGGGTGGCGTTCGTAAGGGCATAGGTGGAGGTCCTCGGGACTGCGCCCGGCATATTGGGTACACCGTAATGAATGACATCGTGGAGGGTGTAGGCCGGATCTCCGTGGCTCGTGGGCCGTATCGTCTCGACGCAGCCTCCCTGGTCTACCGATACGTCGATGATGACGGCGCCCGGTCTCATGGTGGAGACCATTTCCCCGGTCACCAACACCGGGGCCTTTGCCCCGGCGAGGAGGACCCCGCCGATGAGGACGTCTGCGTAGGCCACGGTCCTCGCAATCGTATAAGGGTTGGAGAAGATGGTGGTGATGCGCCCCTGGAGGACCTCGTCGAGGTATTTGAGCCTGTCGTGGTCCACATCGAGGATGGTCACGTGCGCCCCCAGTCCGCTTGCCGCCTTGGCCGCGTTGAATCCCACGATGCCGCCGCCCAGAATCACCACCTCGGCCGGCGGAACGCCGGGTACGCCGCCAAGGAGGATGCCTTTTCCCCCGAAATCGGTTTCGAGAAATCTCATGGCCACCTGTACGGCCATCCTGCCCGCCACCTCGCTCATGGGCGTGAGGAGGGGAAGGCGTCCGTCTCTCGGGCTCTGCACCGTTTCGTACGCCACGCCTGTGAATCCGCGATTCAACAGTCCGAGGGCGAGGGCCTCGGATGACGCCAGGTGCAGGTAGGTGAAGAGGATATGCCTCTCGGTCAGGAGGGGCCACTCCTCCTCAAGGGGTTCCTTCACCTTCACGATCAGCTCGGCCTGCCGGAAGAGGTCTTCCCTTTCCGCCAGGACGGCCCCCTCCTGCACATACTCCTCGTCCTTGAAGCCGCTTCCCTGTCCCGCCGATCTCTCCACCAGTACCGAGTGCCCCTGCCGTGTAAGGGTGCGTACGCCCGCCGGCGTGAGGGCCACCCGTTTTTCACCTTCCTTTATTTCCCTGGGAATGCCGATAATCATACTTCCTCCTTGAGGTTCGGAAATAGGTGCGTTGAGACCCCGGTTCCGAACGGCCTGTCCAATCTGTCAGAGGGTGAACCGCCACCTGCAGTACATATCGGCCGGGTGGGGGTCCGGTGGGGCGAAGAGGCATTCGACCTTTATCGCGGGATCGACGACCCCACAAAAGGCCGTAAACTCTCCTCTGTGCATCTCCTTGCACACGAACTCGTCGAGGCCGTATTTCTTTCGCGCCTCCTGGGTGGGACAGCTCGGGACCTCAATGATGACCTCGTCTTCTTTCTCGTGGATCACGTATTCCACGAGGATGGTCCAGGGGAAGAAACGGAGCGCCCGAACCAGTCCCTTGAGACCCTTTTCCTCGATGCCGAAGCGCTTCACAAGATCCTTTGCGGCCATGGCGGGCACCCGTCCCCAGACCTTCTCATTGAGCCGTTCGGCGGTAGGCTGGTCGAAACGTTCCGCCACCGCAAGAAACCAGAAGGCGTCCATCACCCGGTAATGCCACAGGAGAAATTCGATATAGCTTCTCAGTTCCGGGGCCTCCATCGTCTGAAACACTCTAAGGTCCATATCCTCCACCCCCTGGCAATCGGTTTGCCTTCCCCGTCGTCAACAACGGCCTGTGACAGATTACACGGATTGGTTCCGGTCTTTCAAGGACCTTTTCATCCCGGCTCAGGGGTGAAGCTCCTTGACGATGACCCTCCTCTCTGATAGGATGCTCTGGGAATATTCAGGACATGGCCTACTGTACCCATTGCGGAAGACCGACGAAGAAGGTGGAGATCGTCTGCGATTCCTGCCGAAACCCCGTGGACGGAGGGGTGGTCTTCTGCCCGGATTGCGGCGGGAGGATGGGTGAGGGCGATCCCCCCTCCGACCACTGCCATGTCCGTATAGTGGAGGATAGGGGCACGGGCCGGGACTGGCTGACCACCCTTCTTCTCTGTCTCTTCTTCGGCGGTTTAGGCGTGCATCGTTTCTACACCGGTCATGTCGGGGCTGGTATCATTCAGGTACTCACAGTGGGCGGATTCGGAATCTGGTGGCTTCTTGACGTGGTTTCCATCGCCCGGGGCAGATACCGGGACAGGGCAGGAAACCTTCTCGACAAGCCCCTGTGACATTTCCGTCCGGCAATCCCATCACACGTAATTGAGGAGCGATCCTGTATGGCGGATCACAATCTTTCAGGGCTGAGAATAGAGAAGACGACCCGGGTCCCCCGCCGGCCGGTGCAGCGCAGGGTTGTGTACCTCGTGGCGGCGCTGGCGGCCGTTGCGGTCCTCGGGTTTCTCTCCTGGCGGGGGGTATTCACGGGGGTTCCGAAGGTGGACACGGTCACGGTGGTGAGGATCTTTCCCTCCCAGGCCTTTACCGTCCTCAATGCGAGCGGTTATGTCGTGCCCCAGCGAAAGGCGGCGGTGGCCTCCAAGGTGACGGGGAGGCTGGTCTCCCTGACCGTGGAGGAGGGGAGCGTGGTCAGGGAAGGTCAGATCATCGCCCGCCTCGAGTCGGACGATGTGGTGGCGGCCCGCAGCCAGGCGGCCGCGAATCTCGACGTGGCGGGATCGAACCTCGATCAGGCAAAAGCCGAGCTGAACGATGCGGCATCGGCCTTTGAACGGGAGAGGAATCTGCTGGCAAAGGAATTTACGACCCGGGCATCCTACGATGCCGCAGAGGCCCGTTTCAAGAAGGCCCGCGCCGCCGTGGCCGCCGCGGAGGCAACGGTCGGGGCGAACAGAGCGGCATTGCGGGCCGCGGAGGTGGCGGTCGAGTATACCCTGATCCGGGTTCCCTTCAGCGCGGTTGTCCTGACGAAAAATGCGGACGTGGGCGACATCATCACCCCTCTCGGGGCAGCGGCCAACGCCAAGGCGGCGGTAGTGACCATTGCGGACCTCAACTCCCTTCAGGTGGAGGCTGACGTGTCGGAGTCGAACCTCCAGAAGATCAGGGTGGGCCAGCCATGCGAGATCGAGCTTGACGGGGTCCCCGAGGTCCGCTTCCAGGGTGCCATCCACATGATCGTGCCGACGGCGGACCGGACGAAGGCCACCGTGATGGTGAAGGTGAAATTCCTGACCCAGGACCCCCGGATCCTGCCGGAAATGAGCGCCAAGGTTGCCTTCCTTTCCCGTTCCGTGGAGGCGACGGAGGCTAAGCCCAGGGTGGCGGTCAACCGGAAGGCGGTGACCACCCGCAAGGGGGTTCCCGTACTGTTTGTGGTAAAGGGAGAGCGGGTCAGGGAAGTGCCGGTCTCCCTGGGAGAGAAGCTGGGCGACATGGTTGAGGTGCGGGAAGGTGCGCAGGTGGGGGACAAGGTGGTGACGGACCCTCCCGAGGGACTCAAGGGAGGCTCCAGGGTCAGGGTGCAGGAGTAGTGGAACAGCAAGAGCCCATGGTCGTGGTGAGCCACGTGAGCAAGTCCTACCGCCGGGGCAGCCGTATCGTCCCGGTGTTGCAGGATATCTCCCTTTCCATCGCCGAGGGGGAATTCGTGGCCCTCATGGGGCCGTCCGGTTCGGGAAAGAGTACGCTCCTGAACCTGATTGCGGGCATCGACCATGTGGACAGCGGCGCTATTCACGTGGGAGGCACGGACATTACCGGCCTTTCCGAAAACGACCTGGCCCACTGGAGGGCCCTCCACGTGGGTTTCATCTTCCAGTTCTACAACCTCATACCGGTGCTGTCGGCCTTCGAGAACGTGGAGCTGCCCCTTCTCCTCACCGGTCTCGGCAGGGCCGAGCGGCGGCGGCACGTGGACCTTGCCCTCGAGGTGGTCAACCTCTCCCACAGGGCCTCCCATTACCCGGCCCAGCTTTCCGGAGGAGAACAGCAGCGTGTCGCCATCGCGAGGGCTATCGTCACCGACCCCACCATCCTGGTGGCGGACGAGCCCACGGGCGACCTCGACCGGGTTTCCGCCGGCGAGATCATGGAACTCTTGCAGGGGCTCAGCAAAGGATCGGGCAAGACCATCGTCATGGTCACCCACGATCCCCGGGCCGCTCAGAAGGCCGACGTGACCCGCCATCTGGACAAAGGCGTGCTGAACGATGCACATCCTCAAGATTCTCTTTAAGAACGCCTTCCGCCATAAGCTCCGCACCGGTTTGACGGTTCTCGGGATCACCATATCGATCCTGGCCTTCGGTCTTCTCCGCACCGTGATCACCACGTGGTACATGGGTGTGGCCGCCTCGTCGGCGGACCGGCTCTGGACGAGGAACGCCATATCCCTGACCTTCCCCCTTCCCATAGCCTACAAGGAAAGGATACGCCAGACCGAGGGGGTCAAGATCGTCTCCCCTGCGAGCTGGTTCGGCGGCATCTACATAGAAGAGAAGAACTTTTTCGCCCAGTTTGCCGTGGACCCGAAAAGCTACATGGAGGCGTACCCCGAATACTATACGCCCCCTGAACAGAAGGCGGCCTTCATCCGGGACAGGAAGGCGGCTTCGGCAGGCCGCAAGCTGGCGGACCGTTACGGCTGGAAGATCGGGGACACCATCACCCTCAGGGGGACCATCTATCCGGGTAACTGGGAATTTGTGCTCCGGGCCATCTACCGGGGTACGCGAAAGGATGCGGACGAGACCGTCTTTTTCTTTCACTGGGACTACCTCAACGAAGCCCTCAGGAAGAACTACCCCTCACGGGCCGATCAGGTGGGGGCCTTTGTGGTGGTGGTGAAGAACCCGGACAGTGCGGCGGAAACGGCCCTCCGGATAGACGGGAACTTCAGGAACTCCCTCGCCGAGACCCTCACGGAGACGGAAAAGGCCTTCGTCCTGGGATTCATTTCCATGAGCGATGCCATCATTACGGCGATTCAGCTCATCTCCTTCGTGGTCATTGCCATTATCCTCGCCGTGACCGCCAATACCATGGCCATGACCGCCCGGGAGAGGAGGGGGGAATACGCGGTCTTCAAGACCCTCGGTTTCGGCAGGTATCATATCGCCGGACTCATCCTCGGGGAATCGCTCATGATCACCTCCACGGGCTGCGCCCTCGGCATCGTGTTGACCTTTCCCGTGGCCCAGGGGTTCGGTAAGGCCATGGGTCAGTACTTTCCGGCGTTTAATGTGACCGCCGAGACCATCTACATGGACATGGCGGCCTCCGTGATCGTCGGGTTCCTTGCCGCCCTCGTTCCTACGTGGCGCGCCCTCCGAACCTCGATTGCGGAAGGGTTGAGGGCGGTGGGATAGATGGGCATACCTGTCTCTTACAGCATGAGGAATCTGTGGACGAGACGGCTCACCACCGTCCTCACCGCCTCGGGTATGGCCCTTGTGGTCTTCGTCTTTGCGGCCATCCTTATGCTGGCCCAGGGATTGCGCCAGACCCTGGTGACCACGGGTTCGGCGGACAACGTGGTGGTTATCCGGAAGGGGTCGGGGTCGGAGGTGCAAAGCGGCGTGGACCGGCGACAGGCCGCCATCGTGGAGACCGAACCCGAGGTGGCCCTGGGCGACACGGGGGACAGGCTTTTCGCGAAGGAGGTGGTGGTCCTCATCGCCCTTCCGAAGCGGGGAGGGGAGAAGCCGTCCAACGTGGTGATCCGCGGTGTGGGGGCGTCATCTCTTGCCCTGCGGCCCCAGGTGAAGCTGATCGCCGGGCGCATGCCCAAACCGGGATCGTCGGAGATCGCGGCGGGTGAGAGCATTGCCCGGAGATTCAGGGGCGGCAACATAGGGGAGACGCTGCGGTTCGCCATGAGAGACTGGACCGTGGTGGGCATATTCGACGCGGGGAATACGGGCTTCAGCTCGGAGATCTGGGGTGACGCGGATCAGCTCATGCAGGCCTTCCGCAGGCCTGCCTACTCCTCTCTCATCTTCAAGTTGCGGGACGGGTCGGAGTTCGCCCAGGTACGAAACAGGATCGATACGGACCCCCGACTCAACCTCGAGGTAAAAAGAGAGACCCAATACTATGCCGATCAATCGGAGGTGATGACCAAGTTCCTCAGGATCCTCGGTATGTCCGTGACCCTCATCTTCTCCCTCGGTGCCATCATCGGGGCCATGATCACCATGTACACGGCCGTGGCCAACAGGGTGCCCGAGATCGGGACGCTGAGGGCCATAGGGTTTCGAAGGCTGAGCATCCTGAGCGCCTTTCTTCTCGAATCCCTTTTTCTGGGGTTCACCGGGGGGCTTGCCGGCCTGTTGCTCGCCTCGTCCCTCCAGTGGTTCACCATCTCGACGGTCAATTTCCAGACCTTCTCGGAACTGGCCTTTACCTTCACCCTCTCCGCGGATATTGCGGTGAAGGCCCTTGCCTTCTCCCTCATCATGGGCTTCGTGGGCGGGTTCTTGCCGGCCCTGAGGGCCTCACGGATGAACATCGTCGATTCCTTGAGGGCCACCTGAGGGGACCCGGGCCACGGAAGCGCACCCTTACCCCGTCTGCCTGCTTTACGTCGTCCCTCACCGGGTGTTGTGTCCCGTAAGGGAGGGCGGGTCTTGTCGTGACGTTCAGGCTTCCGGGTATTCCCCCTCGGGAAGAACCGTTGACTGATTGAATGGGTTACCGGTTGATGAGGGAAGGTGCAGGGCGGGTCTTCAGGCCTCTTCGTTCTTGTAGGCCCGGCGGGTTATGTCATTGAGGGATGCGGCGATATCTTTTCCTTCATAGATGACGCGATAGAGCTCTTCCGTGATGGGCATTTCCACGCCCAGTTTCCGGGCCAGCCCGTACACGGCCTCGACGGTGTAATAGCCTTCCACCACCGCGGCCTGGGAGGAGATGATCTCCCGGGGTTGTCTGCCCCGGGCCAGCTCCTGACCGAACCACCGGTTCCGGCTGAGACCCCCGTAGGCGGTAAGGATGAGATCGCCCATGCCGGAGAGGCCGCTGAAGGTTGCCTCCCTGGCGCCCAGCGCGCGGCCGAGGCGTTTCATCTCGGCGAGGGCCCTCGTGACAAAGGCGGCCTGGGTATTCGTGCCGAGCCTGAGGCCGTCGATGATACCGGCCCCGATGGCCATGACGTTCTTCAGGGCACCGCCGAGCTCCACGCCGGTCACGTCGTCGCTCGTGTAAATGCGAAAAAGGTCGTTATGCATCAGTTCCTGGAAAAGGCCTGCCTGGTTGGGGTCCCGGGACGCCACCACGACGGAGGTGAAGACCCCTTGCGCCACCTCGCGGGCGAAGGACGGGCCCGAAAGAACGCTTACGGCCCGCCGGGGGCTGACGAGTTCCTCGACGACCTGGCTTACGCGGAGGAACCTCTCCCTCTCGAACCCCTTGGTGAGGGAGAGGATGCTCTTATCCTCAAGAAGGCGTCCTGCGGGTTTGACGGTCTCCTTGATGGCGAAGGAAGGTACGGCGAGGATGATGGGATCGCAGGCGGAGATGGCCTCCGCCATGTCCCCGGTAACGTCTATCTCAGGAGGCAGGGGAAAACCGGGAAGAAAACGGGTGTTTTCGCGGTGCGTGCGGAGGTCCGTGAGGAGATCCTTCTCGTAGACCCACAGGAGGACCCTGATGTCCTTCCGGGCTAGGTGGATGGCTACCGCGGTGCCCCACGCCCCTGCGCCGATAATGCCTGTTGTGCTCAATCCTCACCTACGGTTGCCACACCGCTGATCGATTCCTCGGGCCGCAGCTCCATGAGCTTCACGCCGATGCCGCCCCGCTGCTGGAGGGGAATGTCCTTGGCGTTGAAGCGGATCGTCCTGCCCGTGTCGGTGACGAGGATGATCTCGTCCGTCTCCCTGATCGTCTTGAGGGCCACCACGAGGCCGTTCTTGACCACGCACTTCACGTTGATGATGCCCTTGCCGCCCCTGGACTGGACCCTGTACCCCTTGCACACGGCCCGTTTCCCGAAGCCCCGCTCGGTGACGGTGAAGATCTGGCAGGAGGGATCGACCGCTTCCGCCGAGACCACCTCGTCGGCCTTCCGGAGCCTGATCCCACGGTTTCCGTAGGCGCTTCTTCCCATGGGCCGGACCTCCTCCTCCTTGAACCGGATAGACATACCCTTGCGGGTGGCGACGATGATCTCGCTGTCGCCCCGTGTCTCGATGACGCTGATGAGGCTGTCGTCGTTCGGCAGGTTGATGACCTTGATACCCATGGACCGGATATGCTTGAGAAGACCCAGGCTCATCCGCTTCACCTGGCCCTTCTTGGTGACCAGGACCAGGTATCTGTCCTCGGGGAAATCCTTCACGTGGGCGACAGCCGTAATCCGCTCGCCTTTCTCCGAGTTGATGAGGTTGATGACGGGTTTTCCTTTTGAGGAAAGGGATGCCTCGGGGATCGTGTAGACCTTGATGGCGTGGATCCTCCCGAAGTTTGTGAAGAGAAGGATATAGGAATGGGTGGAGGCGATGTAGAGATGGTCCACCACATCCTCCTCTCTCACCACGATGCCGATCTTGCCTTTGCCCCCGCGCAGCTGGTTGCGATACTGGTCGAGGGCGGTCCGCTTGATGTATCCCCTGTAGGTGATGGTCACCACCACCTCTTCTTCCTTGATCATGTCCTCGATGGTGATCTCGGGCAGTTCATCCACGATCTCCGTGAGTCTCTTGTCCCCGTATTTTGTCTTGATCTCCCGGAGCTCCTCTTTCACCACGCCGAGAAGGATCTTTTCGTCCGCCAGGATCGCCCGGAGACGGCCGATCTCCTGGCCGGTGGCGGCGTACTCTTCGAGGATCTTTTCCTGTTCAAGGGACGTGAGGCGCTGGAGCCTCATCTCGAGGATGCTCGTGGCCTGTTTTTCAGAGAAGTCGAAGCGCTCCATGAGGGCGGTGCGGGCCTCGGGGGTGTTCTTCGCCTTCTTGATGAGGGCGATCACTTCGTCGATGTGTTCGAGGGCCACCTTCAGGCCTTCGAGGATGTGGAGGCGGTCCAGGGCCTTGTTCAGCTCGAAGGTGGATCGTTTCGTGACGATCTCCTTCCGGAATTCCACAAACTCCGTGATGATGCCCGTGAGGTTGAGGACCTTCGGTTCGTTGTTGACGATGGCGAGGAAGATGATGCCGAAGGTGGTCTGGAGCTGAGTGTGCTTGTAAAGTTTGTTGAGGATCGGCTCCGCCATCTCGCCCCGTTTCAGTTCGATGACGATGCGCATACCCTCCCTGTTTGACTCGTCCTTGATGTTGGAAATACCCTCGACCCGTTTCGTGTTGATCAGCTCCACGATGGTCTCGATCAGGCGGGCCTTGTTTACCTGATAGGGGATCTCGGTGATGACGATGGACTCGCGGCCGTCCTTCCCGTGCTTTTCGATGACGGCACGGGCCCTGAGCATGATGTGGCCTTTGCCGGTGGCGTAGGCATCCCGTATCCCCTGGCGGCCATAGATGATGCCGCTCGTTGGAAAATCGGGCCCGGGCACGAGGCGGATCAGTTCGTCGAGGCCGATTTCGGGGTTGTCGATAAAGGCGATGACGGCGTTCACCACCTCGACGAGGTTGTGGGGAGGGATGTTGGTGGCCATGCCGACGGCTATGCCCGATGAGCCGTTGATGAGAAGGTTCGGGAGCTTGGAAGGCAGGACCGTCGGCTCGGTGAGGGAATCGTCGTAGTTGGGTCTGAAACTTACCGTTTCCTTCTCGATGTCCTTGAGGATCTCTTCGGCGATGCGGGCGAGCCTCACCTCGGTATACCGCATGGCAGCCGGTGCGTCCCCGTCGATGGAGCCGAAATTGCCCTGGCCGTCGATCAGGGGATAGCGGAGGGAAAAATCCTGGACCATCCTCGTGATGGCGTCGTACACCGCCTGGTCCCCGTGGGGATGGAACTTACCGATCACGTCACCCACGACCCTGGCCGATTTCTTGTATGGTTTGTCGTGGGTGTTGTTCAGCTCGTACATGGCATAAAGGATGCGCCGGTGGACCGGCTTCAGTCCGTCCCGTATGTCGGGGAGGGCCCTGCCGATGATCGTGCTCATGGCATAATCGAGGTAGGATCTCCTCATTTCCTCTTCAATAGGCACTGTCACTACAGACGTCTGCATCAACACCAACCTCCTGGATACTTCAATTCTTTTGGCCTTACTGTACCATAAATACCCCCCCTTTACAACGAGCGGCAGGACGCGGGCGGAGGGCGGGGGAGGCCCTCGCGAAGGCCGGGAAACCCTGGACCGACAGGGTGGTGTTGGAAATTTTTACAGTGGGGATGAAGTGTAATACGCTGTAATACATATTCTTCGAGGCGCCGAGAAAGACGGGACCTTCGGGTTGTCGGAGTAATTTACAAATTGACCGACCGGGACCGAAGGGGCAGACTTGGAGCGGGAAAGGCGGCGGGGAATAAGTCACCTTATTACAACAGGTTAGGGATGGACCAGGATCCCGGAAGACGAGTGCCCCGGGAGGCACGCTTTTTGCAATGGAGGTGATCACGATCACGATAACAGATGAGGCGGGACTGCCGTGAGGAGGTAAGGATGAAACAGAATCGAAGGAGGTCATGGAAAGGCGGAGTGTGGGCGGCATGCCTGCTTGCGGTTCTTTTTGTCGTTTCACCGGCTTCTGCCGACAAGTACTGGGTCGGGGGAGACGGCGTCTGGAGCGATGCCTCCAAGTGGGGCACGGCGCCGGGCGGGCCCGGCGGCGCGGGCATGCCGGGCCAGAACGAGAATGCCTGGTTGACCCAGAATGCTGGCGGAACGGTCCAGATCACCTATGACGTAGGCAACAGCGCCGGGAACACGTGGTCCATCGGCGTGCTGAAGATCGACATGACCGGCGGCGGAGGGGGCGGGGGCGCCGTTACGCTCCTGCAGCCCCAGGGGCTCTTCTCCAATTACGGCACCACCGTGGGTGTCGCCGGCACAGGCGTCATGACCCAGACGGGCGGGCAGCACGGTGTCTTTGGAGACCTGATACTGGGCGAGCAGATCGGTTCGACGGGTACGTACAACCTGAACATAGGGGGTGTGGTAACGGGCTTCCACGGTCCGGTGGCCGGCGGGGTGGCCGACTTGGCCGTGTACGGATCCACTGTGGTGGGCCTTTCAGGAACAGGTCAATTCAGCCACTGGGCCGGAACGCACTTCGCGCCCATGGTGATTGTGGGCAAGAACGGCGGTTCCCAGGGCGAATATCGGTTTGAGGCAGGCACGCTGTGGACCTACTCCCTGGTCGTGGGCGACGACGGCGGGGGCGTGATGAGGCAGACCGGTGGCGGCAATCTTGCAGGCCCGCCCATGGACGTGTGGGTCGGTAAGGGTTCGGGTACCGGTCTCTATGAGCTCTCCGGCACCGGGTCGATGACGGTGCAGACCTTCGTGGTGGGGGCGGCGACCCCTGACGGCAGCGGGGGTTTTAAGGCCACCAAAGGGACCGTGACCCAGAAGGACGGCACGAGCAAACTCACCGTCGTGAACGATCTCATCATCTCCGAGAAGCCCGGCATCAGTTCAGGGACCTACAATCTCCAAGGCGGCACCCTCGAGGCGACCCGCATCACGGTGAACGAGGGCGGCACCCTCAATTACTCCGGCGGCTCCATCAAGGGAGACCTCACCAACAACGTGAACGGGAAGGTGAACCTCACCGGGTCCGGTCTCGTGGTAGACGGCACCGTGAACAACTTCGGCACCTTCAAGGCGACGGGTGCGGAGGTGGAGTTCAAGGGTGATTTCACCAACCTCGGGGCCTATCTGAATGACCCGTCAACCACCTGGTTTCACGGCAACCTCGTCGTCGAGGGGGCGGGGTATCTCGCGGGCGGCCCGGGCGACCGGTTCGTGGTGGGCGGAGACTTCCGGAATTCGAGCACCAACGGGACCGACTGGAATACCGTGCTCAGCAGCCTCGAGTTCTACAACGGAAGCACGGGCCTGTTCCATGATCTCTATCTCCCCGGATCCGATCTGGGGGCGATCTGGGCCGGGTTCACCAACAATTTCGCCTGGGGAAACCTGGACGTGACCGACGACTTCATCACCCTCATGGACGGTGCGTGGCAGGGACCGGGTTCGGACGGCGGGGCGCTGTACGTCCACACCGTCGGGGGGCTCCGGCTGGACGGCCGGAAGGTGACGAACATCTTCGGGCTTGAAGGTCTCAACATCTATTACGACGCGGCCATGAACCCCGGCCTCTCGGGCACTTACAACCTCGAGGGCGGCGGCCTGCTCATCCCCATCGCGGGTATCCCCGGCGTGCCGGAGCCGGCAACGATCACCCTCCTCCTCGCAGGGCTCGCGGGCGTGGGGGTGGCGGCCCGGCGCTGGGGATACGTCTTCCCATAGAATCTTTCTCGCGAGGGGCAGGGCAATTGTGCCTGCCCCTCTTTCTTTCCCGACGGGCCTCTCCCTGCTGTTGGAATAGCTTACAACTACCCGATCACCGCGTAACTCCACAAAAATTCACAACTTGGCCTCCGCCGCACCGCGCTGATGTCGAATGCTTTTACATGTCTGGAGCCTGTGAAAGGGGCAGGGTTTCGGGGCCGGGAACTCCACCTGGATAATACGTAGTGATTTCATGGTATTACGCGAAGGACCGACCCCGCCGTTTCTCAGCCTCAAATCGGCACGTATCTTGCAAGCTTGCCTCCCCAATCACACTATCGTTCGTATTTCATGGGAAAGAGGTAGGCGAAAAATGAAACGTGGTTTTCCGAGCGGCAGCACAGTGTGCGCGGGTACGGGCAGGGTTCTTCTGATGGTGGCAGTCGTTGCGGTCCTCTGTGTGGTTCAGGGGTGCGGGGGCGGAAAGCCGTCCTTCAGCAGCGAATACCAGGCCGTCTTTCTCGACAACGGCCAGGTCTTTTTCGGCAAGGTAGAGAACGCGGGGTCTCCCTATGTGCGGATCGTGGACGCCTTCTATGTCCAGAGGCAGCAGAGCCCCGACGGCAAAGAGGTGCGGAACGTCCTGATCAAGAGGGGCAGCGAGTGGCACGGTCCGGACATGATGTACATCAACAACCAGCACATCGTGGCCATCGAACCGGTGAACCCGAATTCCCGGGTGGCCCAGTTGATGAAGGAAGCGAAGACGCAGGCACCGGCGAAGTAGTCAGTGTCAGGGAAGACCAATGACCTTGAGGGGGTAAGGGATGAAGGGAAGAGGAGAAAGGACAGGCTGGCGGACGGCATTGGCGGGGGTGATGGTTCTGGCGCTCCTCTCTCTGCCGGTGGGAGCGGGCGCGGAGCCCAGGTACTGGATCGGCGGCGGTGTTTGGAGTGACGATACCAGCTGGAGTCCGTCTGGCGTACCTCAAGCCGGAGACGACGTTTATCTCCAGCGCGAAGATAGTACCTTCGCTATTATCGTGCTGGATAGGTCCTATACGGGACTTGAAGGTGCGCTGGGCTGGCTCGGTGTGGGCACGAATAATTTAAACGGAGCCTCGGTCTTTATCAATTTTCGACAGTCCGGGGAGGAGCTCTGGGCCTCCGGAATCACCGTCGGGGCTGTGGAAAAGGCTAGGGGCTTGTTCACGCAAACTGGGAACCTCGTCAAAGTGACCGGTGACCTGATTCTCGGTAATGTTGCAGAGAGCACCGGCACGTTCGAATTTCTGGATGTTGCAACCCTCGCCACAGGAAACACCTTTGTCGGTAACGAGGGTGCGGGTGAGTTCAACCATTGGTTCGGCAAGCATTATGTGGGTGTCAACCCTGATCTTACTGTGCAGGATGGACTTCACGAACTCATCGTCGGCCGCTTCGGAGGCAGCACGGGTACGTACAACCTGGGCACGACAGGAGAGCTCTATTCGGCGAGGACCATCGTCGGCGATGCAGGCAGCCTTGGTACCTTCGACCAGTCCGGAGACAGCGTTCACGTGGTGATGAACGACCTCATCATCGGACAGGATCCGGGGACTACCGGCACCTATAACCTGAAAGAGTCGGCAACCCTTACCGTGGGCGGTAACCTCTATCTTGGCGATATGGGCGGAACGGGCGTCTTCACCCAGTCCTTCGGAACGAACACGGTGGCGGGCAGCCTCGTCATCGGTGATCTGTCCGAGGGGGGCGACCCGTCTGTTTTGAAGAGCAACGGCACCTATACCTTGAGCGACGGTGCCCTGACCGTGCAGGGGAACGCCATCGTCGGTATGTTCGGCACGGGCACGTTCCAACAGTACGGCGGCACCCACACGGTCGGTGGTGATCTCAACCTCGCGCAGGCATGGACGGCCCAAGGTACCTACACACTCCACGGCGGCACCCTCACGGTGGAGGGCAGCCTCAACATCGGCCACGACGGTGTCGGCGTCTTCGAACAGGGGGGCGGGACGAACACGGTGAGCCTGAACCTGGTGCTCGGCAACAACCCCACCGGTGAAGGGCGCTACTACCTGAAGGGCGGGGATCTCACCTCCCGGTATGCGAGGATCGGTCTTGGGGGCTTCGGCAGGTTCGATCACACGAACGGGACGTACACGGTGGGAGGCGAGGAAACCTGGGGCGAGTTCGTCCTAGGCGGGATGGCATCGGTGACCGGTGTCTACAACCTCGGCCTGCCCTCTCCACTTGTTCAGGGGGCGAAGGGGCCGGTAGGCGCCTTTGGAGGGCCCGAACTCACCGTGTACGGGACGTCCGTCATCGGCGACTCGGGGATTGGAGACTTCACCCAGTATGAGGGCATCCACTCGGTGAAACGGGTAATCACCGGCTACGACGAATTCGACATTCCTTCCTACGGCGGCGGCGACCTCGTCCTCGGCGCCCAACCCACAGGGGTAGGATCCTACACGATGAAGGGCGGCAGCCTTCTCGTGGAAGGGGCCCTCACGGTAGGCGAACGGGGAAGCGGCACCTTCACCCAGGACGGCGGTGACGTATCGGTCGACGGCTTCATCGGTGTGGGCGGTACGGCCGGGGGTTCGGGAAGTTACTTCTTGAACGACGGTACGCTCACCATGTGGGGCAACGAGGTGAAGATAGGCGGCTCGGGCACCGGGTACTTCTTCCAGACCGGCGGGTATTTCTCCTATCCGGGGGCTATGTACCTCGGCGACCACGTGGGTGGCATAGGTATATACGGCATGACCGGCGGAACCCTCGAGGGCGGCGGCCTTGCCCTCGGTGAGTGGGGCGGGAGAGGGTATTTCTCCCAGAGCGGCGGAGGGGTGAGCGTGACCGGCCTCCAGCTTGCCCGGCAGGTGGATGTGAAGGTTGAGGGCGGAACGGTGATACAGACCCGGAGTTACGGGGAGTACAACCTGAGCGGTGACGGGACACTGACCGTCAACGGTTTTGCCGTCATCGGCCGGGTCGGGGACGGTCTTTTCAACCAGACCGGCGGCGTCCACACGGTGTCGTACGACCTCATCCTGGGACAGAGCGACTACACGGTGTACGACCTGCCGGAAGGGGGTAAGGAGGTCACGTACCATCAGGGCGCGGGAACCTACACCCTGAACGCCGAACCGCGTGACGGCTACCGTCTCTGGGTTGCGGGAAACCTCGTGGTGGGCGATTCGGGCACAGGTTACTTCCATCACCAGATGGGCAACGTGAAGGTGGGCGGTGATCTGGTACTGGGAACCAACCGGACCCATGAGCCGGATGGCTTTGCACCATACACCATGACGGGTCAGGGTACGTACCGACTTTTCGGTGATCCGGCGACATCGACGCTCGAAACCGCCTTCACCATCGTGGGTCGTGAGGGGAAAGGCACCTTCGAGCAGTACGGAGGTACCCATTCCGTGGGTGTCGATCTCAATCTCGGGCAGGCCGGCGGGAGCCAGGGCACCTACGGGATGAGCAACGGTCTTCTCACCACGGGGCGGAACCTGAACGTGGGCGTCGACGGCAAGGGCACCTTCGTCCAGACCGGCGGGGAGGTGAGGGTCGGAGGCGGCCTCATCGTAGCCACCAACGCCACGGCCTCGGGAAGCTCGTACACCCTGACGAACGGAGATCTCTCGAGCGGCTGGCTCCACGTGGGGGTGAAGGGGGAGGGGAAATTCTCCCAGGCCGGCGGCACCAATACCACAGGGAACCTCATCGTGAGCGTGTACCCTGAGGGCAAGGGCACCTACGAACTCCTCGGCGGTACCCTGAATGCCGGAGTCATCGAGAACAACGGCACCTTCCGGGTGGACGCCGACGCATCGACCCTCGCCTATGACTTCTTCAAGGGCACGGGCACCGTGGAGGTAGTGGCGGGTGTCTTCGACAACAAGGCAACCATGAGCCCCGGCAACTCGCCCGGCACCCTCACGATCCTGGGCGATTTCGCGAACATGGGGACCCTGCTCTTCGAACTCGAAGGGTATGTGAAGGGGTCGGAGTACGATTTTCTTTACGTTACAGGGGATGCAACACTGGACGGGTGGCTGCGTGTCGATCTGCTCAAGCATTTCGACCCCACCGCCGGGTCGGTGTTCAACATCCTCCACGCGGACGGCGATATCTTCGGGACCTTCTCGAACTATCAGCTTCCTGGTCTGACCGGCGGCAGGTACTTCGAGGTGGCCTACAACTACGATACGGATGACGTCTTCCTCTATGTGAAGCAGCAGACCTCGGTACCCGAGCCCGGAACGCTCCTTCTCCTCGGCGCGGGCCTCTTGGGACTCGGCGCGGCGAGGAGGCGGTTCGCGGGCCGGGACTAAGGAATCGGCGGACAACCCGTTCAAGGCAGGGCCGGTTCGGCCCTGCCTTTTTTTGTGGCCTGTCCGCTGCGCGGCACCGCCCCCCATCCATTCTTGCCCCACCCGCTGCCACACCCGCCCTCGCTTGCCGGAGTCTCCCCGCCCACCCGGTCGCTCCCCTCCAGCGGTTCCGCTCCCTCGCGTTCGGCTTCGGAACGTGCACCGCTTCCGTCGCACGACCGAGCTTCCTTGCCTCACGACGGTGCGCTCCGGAGACCCCGCCCGGGAGGGCGGGAACCGGTGAAAGGGTGTACGCCGGATGGTGCAACATGGTGTTGACAAGTACGGGAATGTGGGCGTAAATATTGACGCATGAGACGACTTTTGGTCAGCCTCCTTTTGTGCTGTTTCACCGTCGGCGTCGCGGGGTGCGGCCGGGAGGCGAAGAGCCTGAAGGAGGAGGTGAAGCTCCTCAAGGAGGAGAACAGCTTCCTGAAGGCGGAGAACGCGGGTCTCAAGAAGGAAGTGGAAGAACTTTACAAGAAGCTGGAAGAGCGGGCGGCAAAGGTGGAGAGCATATCCCGTCCCGAGGAGTCACCCGCCGTGAAGATAGAGCCGGCGCCTGCCAGGAAACCGTCCCCCGAAAAACCGAGAAGATAGACGGCCCTCCATTGCGAAACATCGCCCTCACCGTCGCCTACGAAGGCACAAACTATCACGGCTGGCAATGTCAGCCGGGGGTTGTGACCGTCCAGGAGGTGCTCCGGCAGGCCACCGGAAGGGTGGTGGACCACCCCGTCACGCTCTATGCCGGGGCACGGACCGATGCGGGTGTCCACGCCTTCGGGCAGGTGGCCGGTTTCCACACGGAGAAGCATATCCCCGCCTACAATCTGATCAAGGGTGTGAACAGCCTCCTTCCCCGGGATGTGAGGGTCCTGTCGGCCAGGGATGAGGCCCCCGACTTCCATGCCCGCTATTCCGCGAAGAGCAAAACCTACGTCTACACGATCCTGAACCGGCCCCACAACTCCCCTTTTTATGCCCGGTACGCGTGGCACATCTGGTATCCCATCGAGGTCTCGGCCATGGAGAGGGCGGCCCGCCTGATCCGGGGGGAGCATGACTTCGCCAGTTTCAAGAAGAAGGACGAGCCGTACGAGAGTACGGTGAGAAGGGTACTCCGCGCGGGCGTCACGAGGCGTGGCGATCTGATCTTTTTTGTGGTCGAGGCCACCGGTTTTCTCCGCTACATGGTGAGAAACCTCGTGGGGACTCTGGTGCTCGTAGGGTCGGGCAAGCTGAGCACCGCCGGTTTCGAGGAAATCCTCCGCGCCCGGGACAGGGAGAAGGCGGGCCCGACGGCCCCGCCCCAGGGGTTATTCCTCAGGCGGATACGATATGAGGGTGAATGGGTGGATGAGGGGGTGAGGGGGTGGGAGTGAGCCGTGTCCTGATCGCCTCATGCGCCTTCGGCCTTGAATCCATCGTGGCTCATGAGTTGCGGTCCCTCGGTTACAGGGATCCCGTCGTGGCGAACGGACGGGTCCTCTTCACCGGTGCCGATGAGGACGTGGCACGATGTAACGTCTGGCTTCGCGCGGCCGACCGGGTCCTGCTTCGCATGGGTGAGTTCAAGGCCCTTGACTTCGAGGATCTCTACCAGGGGGTCCTGACTGTGCCATGGGAGGAGATCATCCCCCTGCACGGGGTCATGCACGTGACCGGGAAATCGGTGCGGTCGAAGCTCGCCAGCGTACCGGACTGCCAGTCGGTGACCAAGAAGGCCGTGGTCGAGGCCATGAAGCGAAAACACCGGGTGACCCGTTTTCCGGAGACCGGGCCGACCTACCGCATCGAGGTCTCCATCCTGAACGACCGGGCCGTCATCGCCCTTGACACCACGGGCGAGGGTCTCCACAAAAGGGGATACCGGACGAAGGCAGGCGAGGCGCCGCTCAGGGAGACCCTTGCGGCCGCCATGGTGTATATAAGCCGCTGGAAGGCCGAGATTCCCCTGGCGGACCCCCTGTGCGGGTCGGGGACGATCCCCCTCGAGGCGGCCCTCATGGGGTTGAACATTGCGCCGGGCCTCTCCCGCCGCTTTGCGGCGGAGGAATGGCCTCACATGCCCGCGGCCCTGTGGACCAGGGTCCGCGAAGAAGCCGCTGCAGCCCGAAGAGATGTGCCACTGAAGATCTATGCCTCCGACCGGGACGAGAGGGTGGTGCGGATCGCCCGGGCAAATGCGGAGCGGGCGGGCGTGGCACGATCCATAGCCTTCCGGGCCTCTCCCGTGGAGCGGTTTGAACCTCCCGATCCGGGAGGCATGGTCATCTGCAACCCGCCCTACGGGGAAAGGATCGGGAAAAAAGAGGAAGTCGAGGGGCTCTACCGTCGCATGGGGGAGATGTTTTCCGGCATCGAGGGGTGGTCCTTCTTCATTCTTTCAGCCCACCCCGCCTTTGAGCGCTTCTACGGCGAAAAAGCCCACAAGAACCGAAAACTCTACAACGGCCCCATCCGCTGTTATCTGTACCATTATCCGGCCCGCGGGGCTAGCTGACCACCTTGAACCCGGCCTTCTCGATGGCCTTATGGATGTCGGCGGGATTGACCTTCGATTCGTCATAGGTTACCGATGCCTTTCCGATCTCCACATCTGCAGCCGATACGCCGGCCACCAACCCCACCGCCTTTCTCACCGCCACCACGCAATGCTGGCAGCTCATGCCTTCTATTTTGATCGTGTCCTGTGCCAAGGTGCACCTCCGTTCGTTCATGATGGTGTGAATATAAGCAGCATGGGGTGGGGCCGCAAGGACCGCGGAAGACGGCGGAAGACGGCGGAAGGACCCCCGTCAGATCTTTACGATATGGTAAGCCCTCTCGCCGAGACCTATCTTTTCCCCGTGATCGAGCTGGATGCTCCAGTCGATGGAGGGGTAGATGGCCCGCCACTTGTCCTCCCCCTTGCCGAGGATCCCCTTGATCGCCGTGTTGGGGATCGATTCCTCGTTGTTGACCATGTCGCAGGATGCCGCGTCGACGGCCACGGGGTCGGTGGAGGCGAGGATGCCGATGTCTCTGACGATGGGGGCGTCGCTGTGGGGGTAGCAGTCGCAGGCAGGGCTCACCTGCATCACAAAGTTGAGGAAGAGACACTTCTTCTCTTTTCCCTTCAGGACGCCGAGGGCATGTTCCACCATCTTCTTCTGGAGCATGTCGGGAGATTCGTTCCAGCGGACCTCGATGGCCTTTGAGGGACAGATGTGGATACACTCGCCGCACCCGATGCATGTGGTGCCGTCGATGGAGGCCTTCTTGTCGGTCACCGTGATGGCCTCTGCCGGACAATAACCGGTGCAGAGCCTGCAGCCCACGCAGGTCTTGATGTTCACCCTGGGGGACAGCGTACTGTGCTGGATGAGTTTCCCTTCCCTCGTCGCTCCGCCCATGCCGAGGTTCTTGAGGGCGCCGCCGAAACCCGACAGCTCGTGGGCCTTGAAGTGGGTGACGACCACGAGGGAGTCCGCGTCCGCCAGCTCGCGGGCGATCCTCACCTCCTTCAGCACTTCCCCGTTGATGGGCACCGATACCCCCGTCTTCCCTCTCAGGCCGTCGGCGATGATGAGGGGGCACCCTACCACCGAGTAATCGAAGCCGTTCTCGATGGCGGTGATCAGATGGCTCACGCTGTCTCCCCGCGACCCCCGGTACAGGGTGTTGGTGTCTGTCAGGAAGGGCCTGGCACCGAGCCCCTTCAGTTCGTCCACCACGACCCGGAGGAAGACCGGCCTCACGTAGGCGGTGTTCCCCTTCTCGCCGAAATGGAGCTTCACCGCCGTGAGGTCGCCCTTCCGTATCTTTGTACCTATCTTGAGCCGCTTCAAGAGATCCCTGACCTTGTCGAGGATGCTGCGGGTCGGCGTCGCTCTTAGATCCGTGAAAAATACCCGTGCCATGGCGTCTCCTTTTTTGTTCCTTTTGTGGAGAAATTATGTTAGAAGAAAGGCGATTTTGTCAACAGGAAGGAGGCATTGGCGATGTTAAACCTATCAGAAAAACACCTTATGATTCAGAAGATTGCCGAGAAGCTGGCGAAGGATAAAGTTGCCCCGAGGGCGAAAGAGATCGATTCGACGGGTGCCTTTCCGTGGGATTTGGTGGACATTTACAAGAAGCACGGTTTTCTGTACCTCATGCTTCCGGAGCGTTTCGGAGGGCTCGACGGCGATATTACCTCTCTCTGCCTCGTGATCGAGGAAATTGCGAAGGTGTCCGGTGCGTCGTCGCTCGTTCCCCTGGCGCACAATGTGGGTCTCATGCCCATCATGGTGGCGGCCAACGATGAACAGAAGGAGTATGTGTACAGCAAGGTGGCGGCCCCCGACAGTCTCTACCTCCTCGCCTTCGCCCTCACCGAGCCGGAGGCAGGCTCCGATGCCTCCCACATGAGGACCAATGTCACCAAGGATGGCGAGTACTACTATCTGAACGGCAAGAAGTGCATGATCACCAATGGTGCGAACGCACAGATGTACACGGTTTTTGCTACCATAAATCCCAAGCTCAGGACAAAGGGTATTACCGCATTCTTTGTAGAGCGCGACTATCCCGGTGTGTCCATCGGCAAGAGCGAGGACAAGATGGGCATGATCGGCTCCGATATTACGGAGGTTATTTTTGATAACGTGCGCCTCACGAAGGACAACCTTCTCGGCAAGGAGGGGCAGGGTTGGGACATCGCCATGAGCACCCTCAATCTGTCAAGGCCTGCCGTGGGTGCGCAGGCTGTGGGGATCGCCCAGGGCGCCCTTGATTTTGCCGTTGAATATGCGTGGAAAAGGGTGCAGTTCGGCCAAAAACTGGCGGACTTCGAGGGAATCCAGTTTATGGTGGCCGACATGGCCACCGAGGTCGAGGCTGCGCGGGCCCTTGTCTACGATGCCGCCCACCTGCTCGACATGAAAGTCTATACCCGGGACAAGATGAGCGCCATCGGAGTCGACAAACTCTCAGCCATGGCCAAGGTGTACTCCGCCGACGTGGCGATGAAGGTCACCACCGACGCGGTCCAGATTGTCGGGGGTTATGGATATACCAAGGAATACCCGGTAGAGAGGATGATGCGGGACGCCAAGGCCACGCAGATTTACGAGGGCACCAACCAGGTGCAGCGGGTTGTCATCGCCCGGGACATTTTCCGGAAATTCATGGCCTGAACGAGGCCCTCAGATCATTTTCTCTTCGTATTCGTCGGGTAGGACAAGCTTCGATGACGACGGTTTTACCGCCTCCCTGATCTCCATCTTTTCGATGAATTCGAAGACGGGAATAGCCGAGAGGGTGGTCAGCTGGACTGTCCCCCGGGATCCGAATTCCACGGACACCCGTGCGATTGTCTCGTTGTCCGGTGCTTCCATGATGTTGATAAAATCATAGGCCCCGATGACGGCATACTGGGCCAGAACCCGGGCTCCCAATTTCTCGATTTCCTTATCCACTTCTTTGATCCTGGCCGGGTTCTTCTTGACCGTCTCCCTGCCTTCGCTCGTGAGCTTGCTCAACATGATGTAGATCGGCATCCTGACACCCCCTTTGCTACTCTGTTTTATACGAGGGCACTTCTGTTGTCAACAGGTTTTTGGCCTCTTTTCGCGCCGTCGGTCCTGGAAAAGTCCGGTGTGTCAACCTGTTGCCTTCATGATGATGCCGCCGCCTATCACCGTATCCCCCTGGTAAAGGACCACCGACTGGCCGGGGCTGATGCCCTCTACCGGGTGGTGGAACTCCACCTCGAGGTCACCGGACCGCACGGCATAGGAGCAGGCCTCTTCCTTCTGCCGGTACCGCACCCTGGCGGTGGCTTCACCCCTTTCTCCGGTGGAGGAGAACATGTTGACCCGGGATGCCGAGAGCCTTCTCCGTCCAAGACAGGCCCGGGGGCCCACGACAAGGGCGTCTTCGTCCGCCTTGATCTCGAGGACGTAGAGGGGTTCGGGATAGGGTATGCCCAGCCCCTGTCTCTGGCCGATGGTGTGGAGGTGGATGCCCCGGTGCCGGCCCAGGAGACGGCCGTCCACATGATAGACGGGTCCTTCCCGAAACGGTATGTGGCGGGCCAGAAATTGCCGATGGCCGTTCCTGGGAATGAAACAGACGTCCTGGCTCTCTGCCGATCGGGAAAAGTCCCAGGCCATCCCCTGAGCAGCCTTACGGAGGCTGATCTTTCTCTCTCTGCCGAGGGGAAAGAGGATTCTCGACAGGAGGTGCTCTTCGATGGGATAGAGGAAATAGGACTGATCCTTGTCTCTGTCGAGGCCCTTTCTCAGACGGAGTCCCCGGGGATCCTCCTCGATGATGGCGTAATGGCCGGTGGCCACCCTGTCGGCACCCATGGAGAGGGCCCACTTGAGGAAGGCGCCGAATTTGATGTCCCGGTTGCAGATCACGCAGGGGTTGGGTGTTCTGCCGTGCCGGTACTCGGCGATAAAACTTCGGATCACCACTTCCTCGAACTCCTCCGTCATATCCAGCACATGATGGGGGATGGAAAGGACCCGCGCCATTTCCCGTGCCCGGGCAAGAAGACGCGAAGCACAGCCCGCCCCTTCCCCGTCACACTCCGATGGCGGGTCGGGAAAGAGCCGGAAGGTGACGCCGGTGACCCTGTAGCCCTGTTCCTTGAGCAGACGGGCCGCCCAGAAGCTGTCCATACCTCCGCTCATGGCCACAAAGACCGATTCCATGGTTCCATCATATCATCTCCGACAAGGAGATTGAAAGTTGGGTCGACCTGTTGTATGATCAACGGGGGAGGAGTCAAAAATGAACAAAAAAATTAAGCTCTTTCTGAGCGCTGTACTCGTGCTCATGTTCATACTCGGTTTTCTCATGGGTGTGGGTGCCCAGAGCAGAAAGAGCCTCAAGGGCGGCGACGGCCAGGAGATCTACGAATACCTCAAGGTTTTCTCTGACGCCATTGACCTGGTGAAGAAGAACTATGTGGAGGAGGTGAAGGACAAGAACATCGTCTACGCGGCGATGAAGGGCATCCTTGAGTCCCTGGATCCCCACTCTTCCTTTCTGACCCCCGAAATGTACAAGGATATGCAGACCGAAACCAAGGGTGAATTCGGCGGTATCGGCATCGAGATTACCATCAAGGACGGATTCCCCACCGTCATCACGGCCATCGAGGATACACCGGCCTACAAGGCAGGCCTCAAGTCGGGAGACCATATCATCAGGATTGAAGGCAAGGTGACGAAGAACATGAATCTTGCCGACGTGGTCAAGATGATACGGGGGCAAAAGGGAAAGCCCGTGAACCTGACGATCATGCGGGAAGGGTTTACGACACCCAGAGACTTTCAGGTCATGCGCGACACCATCCAGGTGAAGAGCGTGAAGTTCAGAATGCTCGAGGATGGGTACGGCTACGTGCGGATCGTCCAGTTCCAGGAAAAGACGGCCCGGGACCTCGACAGCGCCTTGAAGGAGTTGGTGAAAAGCAACAAGGACGCGCCCCTGAAGGGTCTTGTCCTGGACCTGAGGAACGACCCGGGAGGGCTTCTCGAACAGGCCGTGGAGGTGAGCGACAGGTTCCTTAACGAGGGGCTTATCGTCTATATTGAAGGGCGCAGGAAGGAAGAGAGCAGAATGAAATTCTTCGCCCAGAAAAAGGATGATTTCGTCGGTCCTCTCGTGGTGCTCGTGAACGAGGGAAGCGCCAGCGCCTCCGAGATTGTGGCCGGCTCCCTCCAGGACCACAAACGCGCCATCATCGTGGGCACAAAGACCTTCGGCAAGGGTTCGGTGCAGACGGTGTTTCCTCTGGCGGATGGTTCCGCGGTGCGCATCACAACGGCCAAGTACTATACGCCCAAGGGGAGGTCTATCCAGGCGGAGGGCATCGTGCCCGATATCGTGGTGGAGAGCAACGTGGTCAGGGGAAAGGAGAGGCCGCCCGCCATTAAGGAAAAGGACCTGGAAAAGCATATCAGCGGGGATCAGGAGGGGAAGAAAGTGGAGCAGCCTCCTGCCAAGGCGGCGGATAGTGAGGATTTTCAGCTTCATATGGGACTGCAGATTGTGAAAAGCTGGGAAGCCCTAAGGGGTGGAAAGTAGGCTTGCGGCCATCAGTCTGGCCTTCATCTCTTCAGGTATTCTCCTCGGTCGTCCGTGACCGGTTATACAGACCAGGGTGGTTTCCCCCTTCGCGGTGACCACCCCCTCTTTCACTACCTCGTGGGTGAGGACGAAAAAGGCGTTTCTGACCTCCCTTACGGCCGTGCGGACGAGAATGGAATCGCCGTACCGGAGTTTCGACAGAAGCTCCAGCGAGACATTCCGGACGATCAGGTACACGTCCCGGGCCTGCCACTCGGGGATCGAGATGTCCAGTGACATGAGATATTCGAACCATGATTTCTCAAAGAATTTAAGATAGTTGGCAAAATACACCACGCCTCCGGCATCGGTGTCCTGATAATAGATCCGCGTGGAATACATGGTACTCTCTTACCATGGGGGCTCGAGCCCGTCAAGACGGACTCCAGTCTTGATATTTGAGGGAGTCTGCCTTATTTTTAACTTACTTTGGACAGGGGGTAGCGATGAACCGTCTACGGATAAGGGCTTTGTGTGTCTTTGTAATCGCTTCGGTTTTCTGTCTTGCGCCCTTCACGGGGTCGGCTGCCGAGAGGAGCATTTCTCTCACCTACGCGAGCTTCTTCCCCGCCCAGAGCAGGATCAGCATCCTCTCCGTGGAGTGGGCCAAGGAACTGGAAAAGAGAACCCAGGGGAAGGTCGCGGTCCAATACTATCCCGCGGCAAGCCTTGTGGAGGCCAAGAACACCTACGACGCCGTCACCAAGGGGGCCGTCGATATCGGACTCGGTTGTTTCGCCTACACCCCGGGACGGTTCCCCCTCATGGAAGTCATCGATCTGCCCCTCGGATACAAGAGCGGTCACATGGCTACCAAGATGGTGAACGAGTTTTACAGGAAATTCAGACCTGCCGAGCTTTCCGGCGTGAAGGTCTTGTATCTTCACGCCCATGGTCCGGGCATTCTCCATTCCCGCAAACCGGTCCAGGGGCTTGAGGATGTCCGGGGAAAGACCATCCGTTCCACCGGGCTTTCGGCCGATATTGTCGCCGCCCTGGGAGGGGTCCCGGTGAGTATGCCCATGACCGAATCCTACTACGCCCTGAACAACGGGCTCGCGGACGGCATCATGACCCCCATGGAGTCTCTTCTCGACTTCAAGCTGGGAGAGGTGGTGAGATACTCCGTGGAGGATTTCGGGGCCGCCTATACGACCGCCTTCTTCCTCGTCATGAACAGGGCGAAGTGGAACTCCCTGCCCAAGGATGTGCAGGGTGTGATCGAGAGTCTCAACGAGGAATTCGTGGAACGCCAGGGCAAGCTCTGGGACGACCTGGACCGGGAGGGGAGGGAATTCACCCTGGCCAAGGGAAACAAGATCGTGCAGCTTACCCGGGAAGAGAGCGGGCGGTGGCGGGACCAGGTGAAGCCCCTTTTGAACAGTTATGTCAGGAAGGTGAAGGCAAGAGGGCTGCCGGGGGACGAGGCGCTGAAGTTCTGCCAGGATTATCTCAGGGCGAATCAAAAATAAGCAGGGCTGGAGGTGGCATGATGAAAGCGGTGGAAATAAAGCCGAATATATTCTGGGTCGGCGCGGTAGACTGGGCGGTGCGGGATTTTCACGGATACATCACGCCCCGCGGGACGTCATACAACAACTATCTGATTGTGGATGAACAGACTACCCTGATTGATACGGTGAAGCACGATTTCGCGGAGGCAACCATCGAGAACATCAGGATGGCCGTTGATCCGGCCCGTATCGTGAACCTGGTCATCAACCATGTGGAGCCTGATCACGCCAGTGGTATCGAGGCGGTCATGAGGATGATCCCTCAGGCGACCATCCATATCTCCGAGAGGGGTAAGAAGGGGCTTGACCGCTACTTCGACACCTCGGGCTGGAAATTCAGGATCGTGAAGAACGGAGAAACCCTGAATATCGGAAGGCACACCCTCCAGTTCATCGAGACCCCTATGCTCCACTGGCCGGACTCCATGGTCACCTATGTGAAGGAGGCGAAGCTCCTCATATCCCAGGACGCCTTCGGCCAGCACCTCGCAACCACGGCGCGCTTCGACGACGAGTTCATCGAATGCTTCTCCAATGCCGAGCTTGACGATGCGATACTGGATTACTATGCCAATATCCTCATGCCCTTCGGCCAGCTGATCAAGACCAAGATCGGCGAAATTGTAAAGCTCGGCCTCGAGATCGACATGATCGCCCCTGACCACGGCATTATCTGGAGAAAAGACCCGGGGAGAATCATCAGGACCTATCTTGATCTGGCCGACGGAAAGGCCGACGAGCGGGTCACGATCATCTATGACACCATGTGGCACAGCACGGAGCATATGATCCTGCCTATCGTTCAGGGTGTCAAGGAAGAGGGTCTCGACTGCCAGGTGGTGAAGCTGAGGGCAACCCCCATGAGCGTGGCCATCAAGGAGTTCTGGAAATCGCGGGGTACCCTGATAGGGACCCCCACCATGAATAATGTCATGTTCCCATCCGTGGCCGAGTTCCTCTATCACCTGGGAGGGTTGCGGCCGAAGAACCGGATCGTGGGCGCCTTCGGGAGCTTCGGGTGGGGCGGCGGCGGCGTGAAAGAGGCCTACGAGTCCTTGAAAAAGATGGGGCTCGAGATTGCAGAGCCGGGCGTTGAGGTGATCTATCGGCCTTCCGAGGCCGAGCGGGAAAGGTGTTATGCCTTCGGCCGGGACTTTGCCTTGAAGGTCAGAGAGTATCAGAAGAAATTCGAATAGGGGGTGATGGAGATGTGGAAGTGCGCGATCTGCGGTTATGAGTATGACGAGGCGGCAGAAGGGGTTCCCTTCGACAAATTGCCCGATGACTGGGCCTGCCCTGCCTGCGGTGCCCCGAAAGATCAGTTTGAAAAGGTGAAGTGACAAAGGAGGTCACCGGTATGTCGAAGACGGAAGAAAACCTGAAGGAAGCCTTTGCAGGAGAATCACAGGCCAACAGGAAATACCTTGCCTTCGCGAAGAAGGCCGAGGATGAGGGGTTTAGGGCGGTGGCGAAGCTGTTCCGGGCGGCGGCTGAGGCCGAGACGGTCCATGCCCACAACCATCTGAGAGAACTGAAGGGCATCAAGGGCACCAGAGAGAATCTGGAACAGGCGATCAGCGGGGAGTCCCATGAGTTCCAGAGCATGTATCCGGCCATGATTGCCGAAGCCCGGACAGAGGGCAACAAGACGGCTGAGCGCAGCTTCCACATTGCCAACGAGGTCGAGAAGGTCCATGCCGCCCTCTACCGCAAGGCCCTTGATAATCTCGGCAAGAACGAGGATGTGGATTATTACGTCTGCCGGGTCTGCGGGTATACGGCCGAGAGGGAAGGGCCCGAGGTGTGTCCCGTGTGCGGGGCCAAAAAGGTAGCCTTCTACAAGGTCGACTGAGAGGGAGGGAACCGGAGATCCGCGGTCTCTGGAGGTCGCGGGTCTCCGGGTGTTCCCGGAGGAAGGTCATGAACATCCTTGCCATGCTGGGCAGCCCCAGGGTCGGGGGAAACAGTGATCTCCTCCTTCAGTCCGCCCTGGGCGGCATCGACGAGACGGCTCACCCTGTCCGTTTCTTTCGTCTCAACGATATGAAGATGAGGCCGTGCCAGAACTGCGGTGAATGTGACGAGACAGGGCGGTGTGTGATAGAGGACGACATGACGGCCATCTATGAGGCCATACGGTGGGCCGACCGGATCATTCTCGCCTCGCCGGTGTTTTTCTTCGGCCTTTCTGCCCAGACCAAGATCATGATTGACCGCTGTCAGCCCTTCTGGTGTGAGAAGTACCTCCTCAAGAGACCGATCGCCGGCGGCTCCGGGGGCAGAAAGGGCCTTCTCATCCTGGTAGGGGGCATGACGAAAGAGATCGGCATACAGTGCGGGGAAGCAACGGCCCGGGCCTTCTTCAGGACCGTGAGCGTTCCCGAGCACAGGACCCTGAGTTTCCTCGGGATGGATCACCTGGGGGCGATCCGTCACCATCCCACAGGGTTGACGGAAGCGGCGGAAGCGGCGAAATCCCTCCTCAGTCAGAAAGAATAGCCTTTGATCCTAAGGCCCTTCGGGCCTTTCCTTGACTTTCCGGAAGCAATTTGTTAAAAAATTCACATACCTCTCTGGAGGTCAGAGATGTCTCTTCCGACCACCGTGTCTCTTTTCGGTTTGTCGTGGCTGTACAGGATCGTACACACATCGTGCTGTCCAAGAGGTCTCCTGTCGTCGGTTTGCTTCATCGAGGGGTCCATCCGCCCCTTCCTGACAGCTGTACGGCAGGAATGGTTCCGGCCGGAAGGGTCCGGTCCGGTGAGTTCCGTTCGTAATGCTCGTGGGCAAAGGAGGAAGGCGAGATGAGCAGGGTTGAGGTTTTTGAGAACCGCCCCCCGGTTCTCGGTATCAATAGTCTTGGAAGGATAGGGAAACTGACGCTCTGGCACCATGTGGCCAGGAAGTACTTTTCCGAAATTGTGGTCAATCAGGGCAGGGAGATCGGTCAGGGTCTCTTTGCAGCCGCCCAGACCATCGAGAAGGATGCAACCTACGGTCTTCTTCACCGTTTTCTTTACGGTGCCAAGGCACAGCGGGTGGTGGAGATTGTGGACGAAAAGAAGGGCAAACTGAGGGTCGACGGAATACCGGTGACGGTCCTGAGGGAGTCGAGAAATCCGGGTGACATCCCGTGGCGCGATTACGGCGTGGACATCGTGGTGGAATGTACGGGGAAGTTCCGGGATCCCACCGTGCCGGCCGACGACAAGAAGGGTTCCATTCGGGGGCATCTGGCGGGGGGAGCCAAGATCGTGGTGAACTCGTCGGCCTTCAAGATCAAGAACAAGGCCCTTTCCGTGCCGGACGACGCGGCCATGCTCATCTACGGCATCAATCATGCGGCCTTCGATCCCAAGAAGCACGTGGTGGTCTCGGCGGCTTCGTGCACCACTACGGGTCTGGCCCACATGGTGAAGCCTCTCCTGGAGACGGAAGCGACGAGTCGCATCCTCACGGCGTCCATGTCCACGGTCCACGCGGTAACGAATTCACAGGCCGTCCTGGATAACGTGCCCAAGGCGGGGGAAAAGGATCTCCGGAAGGGCAGGAGCATTCTCAACAATATTATCCTCACCTCCACGAATGCCGCCGATGCCCTTGCACAGGTGATCCCGGAAGTGAAACACATCGGTTTCATGGCCGATTCCATCAGGGTGCCCACCAACACCGAGTCCCTCATCGTACTGAACGTGACCTTTCAGACGAAGATGACCAAGGACCGCGCGGGAACACCCCTCAACACGAAGATGATCAACGATATCTACCGGAAAGCGGCCACCCGCGATCCGGAACACCTGCTCATCTTCTCGGAAGAGCAGAACGTCTCGACAGACCTGATCGGCGTCGACGCAGCGGTGGTCATCGAGGGCCAGTTCAACCACACGAGGACGGCCTTCATCACGGTGGACCTCGCGCAGGTGCCCGAACTGCCGGCGCCGTTGTCCGGCGGGGCCTCCATGGCCCTGAAGGTCCCGGTGGTCCACGCGAAGATCTTCGGGTGGTACGACAACGAGTATGGCAGCTACACGAACCGGATGGGCGATCTTACGGTGCACATCCACAAGACCCTCCGGTAAGAATAATCCTCACCATCGAGGCCGGACATTCCCGAATGTCCGGCCTTTTTTTTGTCTACCCTATGCACCCGGATGGTCCTCTGAATGCCGAGTCCTCTTCCATGGTGCAGAAAAAGACATCGGTCCTTGTAAACCGGTCAACCATTCAGCTGATCAACTTCGTGACGGGGTCAGATCGTGATGGTGTAGGACTGTTCCGACTCCACGGGGTGGCTGCCTGCGTAGACCGAGCCGCTCCAGCCGTCGATGCTGATGTAGTCGCCCCCCCGTATGGTCCTCCCGTCGATCGTACTGTACCGGTCGTTCTCGTGGACCTTGAGTTTACTGAAGCCCACCACACCGACCTTGTTCAGTTGGGGTATGGTGACGGCCGCATGGGAGGTGCTGCCGCCCCTGGCCGTAAGGAGTCCCTCGACTTTGAGGAGGATCCCCACGTCGTCGGGAACCGTATCGGGCCTCACCAGGATAAGGGGTGTCCGGGGGTCTTCATCACGGAGCCGGTTGATCTCTTCCTCCGAGTAGACAGCCCTTCCTGAGAGCGCCCCCCCGCTTACCCCGATCCCGCTGCCCAGGAGGGAACTCTGGAGCGCCTTAGTGTCCTTGAAGCGGCGAAGCCTCTTGGTCTCCATCTGGACCATATCCCGGGTCTGAAGGATGTGGAGACCCTTCGCGGTCTCGTTTTCGAAGGTGAACTCGATCTCCTGGTGATTGAAGCCCTGCTCGTAGATGAGAATTTCCGCAAGCCGCACGAGTTCGCTGTAGATTTCGGGGAATTTCTTCTCCAGGGAAATGGGAGATTCCCTTCTCTCCGCCGTGCGCTGTTTCTCCGAGATGGGGAAGGTCTCCACGAGGCCGGACACGATGTCGTCCCCCTGGACCCCGAAGATGAAGTCACCGTACAGCGTCACGTCGGGGGAGAGCCCTTTCGGGTTCCTGGTGAAGATGACGCCTGACCCGGACTGATCGTTGAGATTGCCGAAGACCATGGCCTGCACGATGACCGCTGTGCCCCACTCATCGGAGAGGTGCATCTGGTGCCGATAAATGCGGGCCTGCTCGGAGTACCAGGAGGCAAACACCTGGAGGATGGCCTGGCGGAGTTGTTCCGGCGGGTCGTCAGGCACCTCGATGCCCCGATCCCCCATGGCCTGCTTGTAGGCGATGGCGATCTCCCGCATCTGGCGGGGTTGAAACTGGATCTTGCGCAGGACGCCGTATCTCTGTTTGAAGCCCCCGATGATTTCATCGAAGAAATTGCGGTCCAGTCCCTGAAACATGCCCCACATCTGGAGAAAGCGGCGGTAGGAGTCCCAGGCGGCCCAGCCGAAGCCCTCCCTTCTGCTCAGGCCCTCTGCGATGGCCTCATTGATGCCCACATTGAGGAAAGAATGCATCATGCCCGGAAGGGATATGGTGGCGCCGCTCCTCACGGAAAGGAGGAGGGGATTTTCGGGATCCCCGAACCTGCGCCCCGCCGTTTCTTCAAGCCTCGCGATTTCACCGAGAATCCTGTGGCTCAGATCCTTGAAGATGTACTTGTACCCCACCACCGCCTCGTATCCCCGGAAGACCTCGGTAGTGAGGATGAAGCCGGGGGGAACCGGAAAGCCGAGGCCTGCGAGTTTTTTCAGGTAGTAGCCCTTGCTTCCGATGAGGATCTGGTTGTCCGTCTTCCTGTTCGTCCTGTAGAGGGGTGAAATGGTCAGTTCCGGGCTGTAGGCCATGACGAGGTTGAGGATCTGTTTGTTCTCCTTAAACTTTTCCCGCTCGGCGCTCAAGGTTTCCATGATCCGGTTGATGAAGTTGTCCAGGATCTGAAGGCCGAAGGCGGATGAAATCTGGGAGCGGATGAAGTTTTCGGCATGCTGGTACGTAGCTTCCTCCAGTTCCCGGGGCGAAGCCTCCCCTTCGTGAAGCCCGTCTCTGGCGATCATCTGGCCTACGATGATGGGCAGGTTTGAGCGGTGGGCATCGATGTAGTAGTCCCTGATGATGTCCTGAATCGCCTTGGAGATGAACTGGAAGATGTCGATGTACTGGTCGATGGAAAACTGTTTGATCTGAAGGGCGCTGGCGATGTAGCGCATCTTTCCCACGAGACCCTCCGTGGCGATCCCTTCGAGGTCCAGGGCCTTTACATAAAGCCACAGGCACTCGTGGATACGGGTGAGGGTGCTCTTGGTGATGAACTTGAGGTTGAGGGATGTGACCAGTTCGGTAAAGAGGGCGGTGCAGAGGCTTTCAAGACGGAGAGAGAGGCCGAGGGCCTCAAACTTCTCCTCCCGGTAGGTGCCGTACATGGAGGGGATACCCGCCGCGATGTGCCGCTTGTGGTAGATGTTCTCGTAGGACGGGGTCTTGATGGGGGAGAGGATGCGCTCCTTCAGGATTTGCAGAAGGTCCAGAATGATCGATATTGCCTTGAAATGATTGTTGCTTTTCAGGTGCCTTCTCAGGGACCGGACCATGAAGGGCTCGGAGAGGCACGCGGCATCGAGATCGGCGAGAAGGTCCACGTGCTCCGGGTGGTATTTCTTATAGAGAAGCTGATACATGCGGAGGATGAGGGCGGCCCGCTCCGCGTCCCTCGGTATCACGCCCCCGACGGCTGCGATCTCCTTTTCGATCCGTCCTTTGTCCCAGGCGAGAAAATTACGGGGGTCGTGATCCGCTTTGGCCATGAGGACCCGGAAGGCCCGGTGGAGACTGTCAAAGTAGTCGCCCCTGTTCTCCACCTCCGCGAGCACCTCCGGCGGGAGGTGGGGCTCGAGATGACCCTTGTCGCCGTCGCACCAGTATCGGAGGATGTCTTCCACGAAGGTGACGAGGAGGCTGTTGCTCTCCACGTGGGACTGCTTTCTGAGGAAGAAGACGAGCTTGTCCTTCCTGTAACAGATCTCGTCGATCCGGGTCGAGATGTCGCGCAGTTCGCCTTCCGCCCCGATTTCACTGAAGTAGACGGGGAAGACCCTCACGAGCTGCTTCATGAGGTTGTAGGCGGGCGCGATGTCCGAGTTGAGAAGGCCTGAGATGTCTTTCTGAAGGAGATCGTTATCCCGGACGAAGACCCCCTTGAGCTGGAGGTTGATGATGAGGGCCGAAAGGAGCCTCTTGGTCCACCGGGGCTTCATGGAGATGATGTGGAGCCAGGCCCGGATGTTCTTGATATGGGAGGGGTTGACGTGCACCTGCCATTCGGCCGATGACCCCTTTACCTCAGGGTATTCGAAGCCGAAGCGGATCATCTGGTCCATGAGGGTGTCCACAAGGGGGTGGCTGTTCTGGTCGAATACCTCCCTGGCTATGGTGCTGATGCAGTCGATGATGGTACTCCGGTACCGGGCCCTGGAGCCGGTGCCGTGGAGCAGGGCGAAGATGTTTCTCAGGAACTCGTGGAGACGGTCCTGTTCCTCTTCGCGAAACACCTTGCTCAGGCAGCGGTTGATCTCCCTGAGGGTAGTCCCGTGGATGTCCCTGAGACCTGCAACGTTCATCATGCTGAAGAGGAAATGGAGCTTGACGAGATGTTCCCGACCCCGGAAAGCCGCCGACCGCTCCAGTTCGTCGGCGATAAGGAGATACCCGTTTTGTATCTGGCCGTAGTCGGGCAGGGCCAGGTACGGTGCGAGGCCTTCGTTTCCCGGGAGGCTTGCCTCGCCGGGAAGGCTGTCGATGTGTCGGAGAAGGGAGGCTATGTGGTTGTGGGTGAGCGGTTTGACGAGGTTGTCGAAGGTGGACCGGCCCTCTTCCGTATCCTGATTGCCGGCCAGCCATCCCGCAGGGTCGTCCTGGGTGAGCCAGAAGGTATAGCATGACCTGAAGACCCGGTGGACGAAGGAGGCAAGTCCGGGCAGGGGGGCCATCCCTTCCCGTTCGAGGCAAAACCGGAGAAGGTTCTTCACGTAGCCGGAACTCTTCCGAAACACATCCGGTTGTGCCGAGGATTCCTCGTTGAGCCACCCGATCAGGGGTGGGAGGATTCCGAGGTTTCGTTCCATGCGGTCGGCGCTTCGTGAGGTCAGGGTGTCCAGGTAGTCGAAAAGGTACCTGACCGCCCCCTCCCTGATCTCCTCGCCGGCCTGTGAGGTGATGACGTTCCGGTAGACGGCCAGGATGACCTCGATGGCGGTGAGACCCTCAGGGTGGCCGTTGTAGGTGTAAAAATCGCCGATGGAGAAGGTGCGCAACGCGCTGAGCACGAACTCCCAGTTGACGAAAGGGTGATTCAGCTCGGTAAGGAGCTCCGAAGCCCGCCGGGAGAGACCGTAATGGTCCGCAACCACGGCGAGAAGGGGCATCTGGTGCTCAGGGATCTCTACGGTCGCAGCCGTTCTCTCGAGATTCACCCTGAGCGCGGAAGAGTGGATGGGTGAAGTCTTGCCGGTCATGACATCTCCTTCATACAGGTGGGTAATAGATTAATATGGGGTATCCCATATTGCAAGTTCCCGGTCCTCTGCCTCTGTGACCGGTGTGCAATTGACTTTGAGGGAGTGCCATAGTATAACCGTGTTGGATTGTCCAGTCATTCTAAGGTGAAAAGGGCAGGCTGAGTGGAGAATGAACTCTTTCCCGTCACTTCTTTCGAGGAAGGAGAAGAGGGTGTGGTCCACCTTCTTTCGGGAGGCAAAGGCCTGACTTCGAGACTCGCCGGCCTCGGAATCGTCCCCGGCACGAGGATCAAGGTTCTTCGAAAGAGCGGAGGACTGGTCATCCTCTTCGCCTCGGATACGAGGGTTGCCCTTGGAAGGGGCCAGGCCGACAAGATCCTGGCCGTGAAGGTGGAGGCCGCCGAGCCTGAGCCGATTGAGGAGAGAACGAGAAAGAAACTCCTCGTTACCCTGGCGGGACAGCCCAATGTGGGCAAGACCACGGTTTTCAATGTCCTGACGGGTCTCTCTCAGCACATAGGAAACTGGCCGGGAAAGACGGTTGAACGGGCCGAGGGTATGCACCATACCGACGATTCGGAGATCACGATCGTCGATCTTCCCGGCACCTACAGTCTGAGCGCCTTCTCCGAGGAAGAGCGGATTGCCCGGGATTTCATCATCCACGAGAGGCCCGATGCCGTGGTCCTCATCGTGAACGCGGCGGCCCTGGAACGGAGCCTCTACCTCCTCTCCGAACTCCTCCTTCTCGATCGGCCGATCATCGTGGGCGTCAATATGCTCGACGTGGCCGAGGCCCAGGGCCTGCGTGTCGACATAAAGGCCCTCCAGACGTCCCTGGGGCTGCCCGTCATCCCCATGGTCGCCTCCAGGAACAAGGGGATCCGGGAGCTCGTAGCCGAGGTGGAAAACCTCGCATGGAACGGAAAGAAATACAATCCGAGGCTGCCCGGGGTGTCGGCGGATCACCAGGAGATCTTCCTCAAACTGGAAGAAATCCTGAAAGGGTACACCCCCATCCCCTTCACCACCCGCTGGATTGCCACCAAACTGATGGAGGGCGACCCTGAAGTGACGGAGACCATGGAGGGGCTGGTGCCCGCGGACAAGTGGGAGAAGGCCAGTTCCCTCCTGAGCAAGCACGAAGACGCGCTCAGGGCCGTGGTGGGAGGCCGGTACGACTGGATCGAGGAGGTCACCAGGGCTGCGGTCCAGCGGTTCAGGCGGGGCCAGGTGCTGATGACGGACCGGATCGATCATGTCCTCACCAGACCTCTCTTCGGGATGCCCATCCTCCTTGCCATTCTTGCTCTCGTCTTTCTTCTCACGTTCAAGGTCGGTTTTCCCCTCCAGGGGCTGCTCGAAGGCGTAATGAGCAGCGCGGGCAGCTGGCTCGATTCGGCCCTTGCCGGTGAGCCGAGGTGGCTCCGGGGTCTCCTCGTCAACGGGGTGATAGGAGGGGCCGGTTCGGTGATCACCTTCGTTCCCCTCCTGGCCATCTTCTTCTCCGTCATCGCATTTCTGGAGAGTATCGGCTACATGGCCAGAGCGGCCTTTGTCATGGACAAGTTCATGCATATCATCGGTCTTCACGGAAAGAGCTTTCTCCCCATGTGTCTCGGTTTTGGCTGCACGGTCCCGGCCGTCCTGGGCGCCCGGATCGTGGAGTCGAAGAGGGCCCGTCTCCTCACCATCTTTCTGGCGCCTTTCGTCCCCTGTTCCGGCAGGCTCGGCACCCTCACCTTCGTCACCGCCGGTGTCTTCGGCCGAGATGCCTTTGCCGTTACGGGATTCCTTGTGTCGCTGAATATCCTCGCCTTGGGGGTGGTGGGGATCATCGTGAGCAGAACCTTTCTGAAACACGAACCGGTGCCTTTCATTATGGAGCTGCCTCTCTACCACAGACCTGATCTCAAGGCTATCGGCACGGTGGTCCTGTCCAGGACCATGGCCTTCGTGCGCAAAGCGGGAACGGTGATCGTGATCTTCTCGGTACTCCTCTGGATCATGTCCAACGTGCCGGGAGGCACGGTGGAGGAGAGCATGCTCGGGTGGGTAGGTCGATTCCTCGCCCCCCTCGGAGCCCCCCTGGGCCTCGACTGGAGACTGATCGTGGCCCTGTTGTCGAGCATCGTGGCCAAGGAGAACTCCATCGCCGCCCTCGGTGTCCTTTACCACGTGGGTGAGCAGGGTCTTCTGGAGGTCCTGCCGTCGGTGGTGGACAAGGGGTCGGCCCTTTCCTTTCTCGTGGTCCTCATGCTCTTTATCCCCTGCGCCGCAACCACCGCAGCCATGAAACAGGAGATGGGCAACTGGAAATGGTTCCTCGCCTCGGTCCTCTTCATGCTGGCCCTGAGCTACATGGCGGGCATCCTCGTCTACCAGGGCGCCCTCTACCTCAACCTTTTCTGAAGATATTGACAGTCATGGTCCCTTAGGATACACTGAGCCTTGATTCACATGAACAGGCGTTCAGGGGCCGATTCGAGAGCAAAAATCCTTGCCGCAGCCCAGGAAGTCTTTTCCGAGTGCGGCTACCGCGGTGCAAGCATGCGCACCATCGCCAATCGCGCAGGCATCAGCGTCGGGGGCGTGTACCTCTATTTCAAGAACAAGGATGATCTCTGCCTCACCCTCATGAAGGGGCGCCTCGACAACCTGTCGACGGCGCTGAAGAGGGAGACGGCCGGCCTCGACGACCCGGTGGAGGAGATCAGGCGCTTCATCACCGTGAGCCTTGAGGGGGCCTCGAAATACCGGGACGTCATCCTCACCCAGAGCAGGGAGAAGGGATTCACCTTCGGAGTGGACCTGAAGAGGCGTTTCTTCCGTAGCCAGAGAAAACTGATTGAAGGGATCATAGAGAGGGGCGTGCGCTCCCGTCAGTTTGCGGAATGCAACGTGCCGGAGACAGCCAAGGTGGTGATGGGGCTGCTGAGGGGTTTCGTCCTCTCCATTGTCGTGGATGCGGACAACCTTTTCTCGCCCGAGGAGTGCGGGAGGTTTGTTCTCCGGGGGCTTCGGAAGGATCCGGGGGAGGAGAAGACCCCGCTGGTGGAGGGTCGGAAGGCCGAAGGACGGGGGACATCGAAGCGGGCCGGTGTCACGGCAAGGCAGTAGAATGAAAGGATGGCAGGATCGATGAGAGACGAGTGTCCCGGGAACGATGGTGCACGGATAACGGTGAGAGGCGAGGGGATTTCATGACGGTACGACTCCTTCTTCTGGTATGGATGGTGTTGGGGGCCTGCAACGCCTTCGCTGCCGAGTATACCCTGGCCGATTTGTTCAGGCTCGCCCTCGAGCGCTCCGAGAGGGTCAAGATTTCGGCCGAAGACCTTTACATAGCGGAGCGGACCAGGGACAAGGCCCTGGCCGTCCTTGTCCCGAAACTGATCGGCACAGGGGGGTACGCGAGCTACCGGGACCACGAAATTTCCGACACAGGGTCGGTCACCCAGCCCAAGTACAACACCTCATTCACCATACGGGCGGACCAGTCCATGTCCCTGAGCCTGAGGGAGATCACCGCCTTCAACGTGGCCCGGGACGGCATCGAGAAGAGCAGGCAGGACCTTGGCAATGTGAAGGAGTCCTATCTGCTGTCCGTATCCAACGCCTACTATGACTACCTGCGGGCACTGCGCCACTACCAGGTTTCCCAGGCCGATGTGGCGAGACTTACCAAGCACCGGGATGCCGCCGCCTCCCGACTCAAGGTGGGCGAGGTGACGAAGACCGCCCTTCTGAGGGCCGAGGCTGAACTTTCAGGGGCCCAGTCCGATCTGGTGAAGGCGGAGAACGGTGTCAAGTTCACCAGGGCGGTCCTGGCAAGGGTCGTGGGTCTCGACGAGGAGTTTACGGTAAGAGAGAAGATCGATCCCCTTCCCCGCTTTCAGGACGGGACCCTGAGGGAGACCCTGGACCGGGAACTGGCCGACGTGGTGGAGGGTTGCACGCCCATGACCGTTGACTGCCTTCGGGACGTGGGGTTCAGGGAACGATGGGAACTCAAGTCGCTCTACGTGCAGCGGAGGATGGCCCAGGGCCAGGTGAAATACAGCCGTGGTTCGTACTGGCCCACCCTGACGGCCGAGGGGGCCTATACGTCCAGGAACGAGAATCCTGATACGGGGGGCCTCGTCCGGGACTCGCTGTACGGGGGCCTGCGGCTCTCAATCCCCATCTTCGAGGGGGGGCTGAGGGTGGCCGAGGTAAGGGAGGCCCTCGCGAAGGAGAGACAGGTCGAGTACGCCATCGTCGATCAGAAGAAGACGATTGCCGTTGAGACGGAGAGCGCCTATCTCGATTTCATGACCCAGAAGGGGATCTTCAAGTCCACGGAGGATGAGCTGATCTTTTCCAGGGATAACTACAACGCCGTATCGAGACAGTTTGATTTCGGCCTCGCCAACAGTGTGGACGTGATGGATGCCAATACCCTCCTCGTGCGGGCCCAGAGGCAGTTGATCGACGCAGTCTACAACTACCAGCTCGCAGCCCTCAGGGTGAAGCGGGCCACAGGGACCCTCCTCAAGTGGGCGGGCATGATGGAGACAGGCCCCGGGGGCGGGGAACGGAAAGGGAGATAGAAAAACCTATGGGAAGGCTGTGTTCCAGGAAAGGATCCAAGGTGCGGACCGGGTTGATTGCAGGTATTCTCGCGATCCTTGTGATCGCTCCTCTCTCCGGCTGCAAGGGGAAGCAGGGCAAGACCGCAGAGGAGAAGACCTTCAACGTCCAGGTGAGTGACGTGGAGAAAAGGAGCCTGAGGCCCTTTATCGAGACCATCGGTACCCTCAACCCCTTTGAGGAGGTGACGGTGAGCGCCGAGGTGGAGGGCGTCCTGAAAGAGGTGAAGGTCCAGGAAGGATCGGTGGTGGCCAAGGGTGTACTCCTCGCCGCCATCGACGACACCGATTACCGTCTCGAGGTGCGGCGGACCGAGGCGGCCCTTAAACAGGCGGAGGCCACCCTCGCCAATACCAGGGTGGAGGCGAAGAGAAAGGAGGCCCTCTTCAAGGAGGAACTGGTCACCAAGCAGCAGTTCGACGACGTGACGACCCGCCTTGCCGTGTCGGAGGCGGAACTGGAGAGAGACAAGGCCATCCTCGCGATCGCCAGGCAGAAGCTCACGAAGACAAGGATCCTCTCGCCCATCTCCTGTGTGGTGAAAGAGAAGAAGGTGTCGGCCGGTGATTTCGTCAAGAACGGCACCCCTCTTTTCGTCATCATTCAGCCGAACCCTATCAAGCTGCGGTTCACGGTACCGGAAAAGGATGTAGGCAGGCTGAGGGTGGGCCAGGATGTGACGCTCAGGATCGATGCCTACCCGAACCGGGAGTTCCACGGAAAGGTGAGCGTCATCAATCCGAGCCTCGAAGAGCGGACCCGGACCCTCTCGGTGGAGGCCCTCGTGCCGAACAATGACGGGATGCTCAAGCCGGGGATCTTTGCCAAGGTGGTCCTCTTCACCAGTGATCCCAGGGATACGGTCGTGGTTCCTGTCACCGCTCTCCTGTACGAAGCGGACAAGGTGAGGGTTTTCGTGGTCCAGGACGACAGGGCGAGAGAGAAAAAGGTGAAGCTGGGCTCCAAGTACGGGGAGGTCATGGAGATCACCGAGGGCCTCAAGGAAGGGGAAAAGGTGGTGGTCGCAGGCCAGCAGAACCTCTCCGAAGGGGTGAAGATTGCGGTGCAGAAGGCCCCGGCGGAAGGGGTCCGGAAATGACAGGCCGCCTCGATGCCGTTTTGAGGAATCATGTGGTTAGCTGATACCTCCGTCAAGAGACCGGTCTTCGCCACCATGATGGTCCTGGCCCTGGTGGTGCTCGGGGTGGTGAGCTATCCGAGCATCGGCGTGGATCTCTTTCCCAAAGTGGACCTTCCCATCGTCAACATCGTCACGAGACTCAAGGGTGCAAGCCCTGAGATCATGGATATTGACGTGACCGACAAGATCGAGGAGGCGGTGAACACCATCAACGGTGTGAAGACCATCACCTCGACGAGTACCGAGGGAAACTCGGTGATCACCATCGAATTTGTCCTTGAAAGGGACATCGATATGGCGGTCCAGGATGTGCGGGAGAAGATCTCCATCATCCGGTCCAAGCTTCCCACCGACATCGAAGAGCCGATTGTGGAGAAGGTGGACCCGGACGCAACGCCGGTCCTCTGGTTCGGTCTTTGGGGCGAGAAATCGGTTCGTGATCTCTCCACTTACGCGGATGAGGTCCTGAAGGAGCAGATCCAGAGGATCAACGGTGTGGGTGCGGTGAGGATGTACGGGCTGCGCCTCAGACAGGCACGGATCTGGCTCGACGCGGACAAACTGACTGCCTACGGGGTTACCGCCCACGAGGTCCTCCGGGCCCTTCAGCGGGAGAACGTCGAGCTGCCCGGTGGAAGGATCGAGAGCGAAACCAAGGAATACACCATCAAAGTGAAGGGGGAATTCCCCGTTATCCAGGAGTTCAACGACCTGATCGTGGGCTACTACAGGGGGGCACCCATCAGGCTCAGGGACGTGGGGCGGGTGGAAGACGGCATGGACGAGAAGAGGAGCGTGGCCCGTTTCAACGGGGTCACCTCTGTCAGCCTCGGGGTCCAGAAGCAGTCGGGTACCAACACGGTGGAGGTGGTCGACCGGGTCAAGAAGGAACTGAAGGTGATCAGTCAGACATTGCCCGCGGGGATGAAGCTCTCCATCGGCTTCGATCAGTCGGACTTCATCAAGAGATCGATCAACGAGGTACAGCACCACCTCATCTACGGCGGGTTTTTCGCCATCTTCGCCGTCCTCCTCTTCCTGAGGAACCTGCGGACCACCATCATCAGCGCCCTCGCCATTCCCGCATCGGTCATTTCCACCTTTGCCATCATGAACGCCTTCGGCTTCACCTTCAACAACATGTCCATGCTGGCCCTCTCGCTCTCCATCGGCATCCTCATCGACGACGCCATTATCGTCATCGAAAATATCCACCGCCACATTGAGGAAGGGATGGCCCCCAGAGAGGCGGCCTTTTTCGCCACTTCCGAGATCGGACTCGCGGTGTCCGCCACGACCCTTGCCATTATCGTCATCTTCATCCCCGTCGCCTTCATGAAGGGCATCATCGGCCGCTTCTTTTTCCAGTTCGGGCTTACGGTGGTCTTTGCCGTCATGGTCTCCTGGTTCGTCTCCTTCACCCTCACGCCCATGCTCTCCTCCATCTTCCTCAAGCCCCGCGAGGGCAGCCACGGCGGGTCGGGAGGATCGCCCGCCAGGGGTGTTCATCTTTTCAAACGGGCAGGCGACTGGCTGGAGCGGCGGTACGAGACCCTTGAGGCGTATTACCGGCGGATACTTGCGGTGGCCATGGGTCACCGGAAGACGGTCCTCCTGAGTGCCGTCATTATCTTCGCACTCAGCCTTTCCATGACGAAATTCATCGGCAAGGAGTTTATTCCCTCCGAAGATCAGAGCAGGTTCGTCATCAGGATTCAGACCCCCATCGACTACTCGGTGGATGAAGTGGACAGGATGGGAAAGCGGGTTGAAACGATCGTGCGCCAGTTTCCCGAAGTGACCAGCGTCCTCTATTCCCAGGGCGGCGGCCAGACGAGGGAGGTCAACAGGGCCAACGTGATGATCAACCTCAAGCCCAGGGGGGAGCGGAAGAAGAACCAGGAGCAGATCAAGGCGGAAATCCGGAAGGCCCTCCGGGCCGTTCCGGGGCTGCGGGCTTCGGTGGAAAACGTGTCCATGATCGGCGGCGGCCAGCGGCAGGTGCCCATCATGTACAGTATCCGGGGAAGCAGCCTCCCGGAACTGGAGAGATATACGCGGGAGATTGTGAGCCAGTTCTCCAAGCTGCCCGGCATTGTGGACCTCGACACGTCCCTGGAGACAGGAAAACCGGAAGTGAAGGTCTTCATAGACCGGGACAAGGCCGCCGATCTCGGGGTGGAAGTGAGCACTGTGGCGGAGGCGGTGAACTTCCTCATCGGCGGGGAAGTGGACGTCACCAAGTTCAAGGATGAGGCCAAAGGCCGCCGCTACGATGTGAGGGCGAGGCTCAACCCCGAACACAGGGTGAATCCCGACGACATCGGCAAGGTGTACGTGCGGGCCAGGGACGGCCGTCTCGTCCAGCTTTCCAACATCACCCGCTTTCAGGAGGGCGGCGGGTCGAGCATCATCAACCGCGTGGACCGGCAACGGGCCATCACCCTTTTCGCCAACCTGGAGGTGAAGCCCCTGGGTCAGGCCATGGATGAACTGAACACCATTTCCGCCCAGGTATTGCCCGCGGGTTACTCGGGGCGCTACAAGGGGCAGGCCGACACAATGGCGGAATCCTTCGGCTACCTGATCTTCGCCATGATCCTGGGCATCGTCATGGCTTACATGGTCCTGGCGGCCCAATTCGAGAGCTTCGTCCATCCCTTTACGGTCCTCCTCTCCATGCCCTTCTCCTTCATCGGGGCCTTCGGTGCCCTTCTCGTTTTCGACAAGACCCTCAACATCTTCAGTTTTATCGGCCTCATCCTCCTCATGGGCCTGGTGAAGAAGAATGCGATCCTCCTCGTGGACTATACCAACGTCCTGCGGGAGCGGGGTTTTTCAAGAAGGGAAGCCCTGTTGCAGGCAGGACCGGTGAGGTTGCGCCCCATCCTCATGACCACGCTTGCCATGGTGTTCGGTATGCTTCCCATCGCCATCGGTATCGGGGAGGGGGCGGAAACACGGTCCCCCATGGCCCTCGCCACCATAGGGGGCCTCCTCACCTCTCTATTTCTCACCCTCGTCGTGGTGCCTGTAGCCTATGACCTCTTCGATGAACTCCAGGGAAGGTTGTTCAGGAAAAAGAAGGCAGGGGTCGCCACGGTCGACGTCCCGGGAGCGCCATGAAAATCGTTGCGGCAGAAGACAGTATCTGATTCCATGTCACTCTTCCTCGCCACCTTTTTTCTGCTCTACGGCGCCGTCCACTCCTATGTATACCTGAGGGCCCGGAACGCCCTGGGCATCGGTGTCGGTCCCGGAATCGGGCTCGGTCTCTTCATGATTCTCATGGTGTCGGCCCCGGTAATCGTCCGCCTCGCCGAACGGCGCGGCCTCGAACCTCTCGCCATGACGATGGCCCATGGGGGCTACGCGTGGATGGGTTTCCTCTTCATCCTTTTCGTCACCTTGCTCTGTACTGATCTCATTCGCCTCGGTGCCTATGTGACCGGCATGGCTACCGGCATCGATACCCGCTCCGTCGTGGGGGCCAGGAGGATATTTTTTGTCGCAGCCCTCCTCATCGCCGTTCCCGTTGCCATCTACGGTTACGTTGAGGCCCACCGGATAAGGGTGGACAGGGTGACCATCACGACCCCCAAGCTACCCGCCGGTATGGGTACCCTCAGGATAGCCCAGATCTCGGATGTGCACCTGGGGCTCATGGTGCGGGAAGGGCGCCTGCGCCGCATCGTGGAGGCGGTGAAGAGCACCGACCCCCATATCCTCGTGTCCACCGGTGACCTGGTGGACGGCCAGATCAACAACCTCAACGGACTGATCGTCCTCCTGAAAGAGATCGAGCCGCCCCACGGCAAATACGCAGTGACGGGCAACCACGAATATTATGCCGGTATCGGGGTTTCTCTCGAGTTTGCCGAGAAGACAGGGTTCAGGATGTTGAGGGGCGAGGGCGTCACGGTAGGCGATTTCGTCAACCTCGTCGGGGTGGATGACATCGCGGGGCGACCTTACGGCCTTTACGTGGATGTGACGGAAAAGGAGCTCCTCGGAGACCAGCCTCAGGGCCTCTTCACCATCCTGCTCAAGCACCGGCCTGTAGTGGACCCGGAGTCGGTGGGCTCCTTCGATCTCCAGCTTTCCGGTCACGTCCACAAGGGGCAGATCTTCCCCTTCCGCCTTCTCACGAGGATCGCCTTCACCCATGTCTCCGGCCTCATTCACCTGGGCCGGGGATCGGCCCTCTATGTGAATCGGGGCTCGGGCACCTGGGGTCCCCCCATCCGTCTGCTGGCACCACCCGAAGTGACCCTCATCGAACTGAAGAGTGACCCGGGATAGGCTTGCATCTTCCCGAAAGGGTGCGTAGAATCAGATCATGGCACGACGGCCTGAAAGCCGGGGGAACGTAAGGGCCCGCAAGTCCGGGAGGGGCCGTGATACCGAGGAGGCGCTCCGGTTGAGCGAAGCCCGGCTCAACGCCCTTTACACCCTCAATCAGAAACGGTTTGAGACGGAGAGGGACCTCATCGGGTACGCCCTGGAAGAAGCGGTGAGGCTCACGGGCAGCAGGATCGGTTACTTTCATTTCATCAACGAAGACCAGGTCAGCCTCGAGCTTTTCTCATGGTCGAAAGAGGTGCTGAAGGACTGCACCGTGGCCACGGACCGCCATTACCCTCTCCACCTGGCGGGCATCTGGGCGGATTCGGCCAGGCTGAAGCGGCCGGTGGTCCACAACGACTACCAGAGGGAGCCGCACAGGAAGGGCTATCCCCCCGGACACTCTCCTATTGTCCGTCACATGAGCGTTCCCATCCTGGACGGAGATAAGGTGGTGATCGTAGCGGGGGTGGCAAACAAAGAGGCCCCTTACGACGAGAACGACGTGCGGCAGCTCCATCTCTTTCTCGACGGTGTGTGGAGGATGGTCGTCAGAAAGCGGGCGGAGGAGGCCCTCCGGCTGAGCGAGGAGCGGTACCGGACCCTCGTGGAAAACTCGACGGATTCCATCATCCTCCTCGACACCGAACGGAAGATTGTCTCGTGCAACAAGGGCTTCGAGACGCTCTTCGGGTATGGGGAAAAGGAAGCGGCGGGTCGTTCCATCGCCCTTATCCACCCGTCCCGGGAATCCTTCGTCTCCTTCGGAAAGAAGGTCTATCCCCTGATCAACGACGGCGGAAGCTGGCGCGGAGAATGGGAATTCCGGAAGAAGGACGGGACCGTCATCCAGGTGGAGACAGCCAACTCGGCCATCCGTGACAGAGAGGGGAGGATAACCGGATATGTGGCCATCAGCCGCGACATCTCGGAGCGGAAGGCGCGGGAGAAGGCCTTCATGCAGAGGGTGGCCCTTGAGCGCGTGGTGACGGAACTCCTCGCCGCCCTCATCGGTGCCTCCTGGGAAGAGCTCGACCGGATCATTGTTGAAAACCTTGCCCGGATAGGAGAATTCACCAACGCGGACAGGGCCTACATCTTCCTTGTCAGGGACAACGGCCGGAAGGCCGATGTCACCCATCTGTGGGCCAGGAGTCAGGGTAACTGCGAGATAGGGAAGCTCAGAGGGGTGCTTCTCGATCTTGATCTCCCGTGGTTTGCCGCCAGGATCAGGAAGTTTGAGGAGATCTATGTGCCCGATGTGCTGGCCCTCCCGCCGGAGGCCTCCCTCGAGAGAGTCCATTTTTCGGAACAGTCGATCCGGTCCCTGATCGTGGTCCCCCTGGGGGTCCGGGAGAAGCTTCGGGGTTTCTTCTGCCTCGACTCCACGATTGCCTCTCGGGAATGGCCGGAAGAGACGGTTGCGGTGCTCCGTATAGCCGGCCACGCCCTCACCGACGCCCTGGCCCGGCGGGATGCGGAACGGGCCCTCCAGACTCAGAAAGAGGCCGCCGAGAAGGCCAGGGAAGAAACCGAGCTGGCGAACCGGGAGCTGGAGCGGGCGATCTTCCAGGCGAGCGAAATGGCCCTTCAGGCGGAACGGGCAAACAAGGCCAAGGGGGAGTTCCTGGCCAAGATGAGCCATGAGATCAGGACCCCTCTCAACGGCGTCATCGGTATGACGGGTCTCCTCATGGACACGAAACTGACCCGGGAACAGCGCGAATATGTCGAGACGGTCCGGAAGAGCGGCGAGGCCCTCCTTCGTGTGATCAACGATATCCTGGACTTCTCCAAGATAGAGGCCCGCAAGCTGGAGCTGGAGATCATCGATTTCGACCTCTCCATCCTCGCGGAGGAGATCAACGACCTTCTTGCCTACAGGGCCCACCAGAAGGGGCTCGACTTCGCCTGTTTCGTGGAAGAGGACGTGCCGACCCACCTCCAGGGGGACCCCGGGAGGCTGCGCCAGGTGATCACCAACCTCGGCGAGAACGCGATCAAGTTTACCGAGACCGGCGAGATATCCATCCGGATCTCCCTCGTGGCCGAGGACGCCCGATTCGCCCGGATCCGCGTCGCCGTGAAGGACACGGGCATCGGGATCCCCGCGGACCGTCAGTCCGCCCTCTTCTCGCCCTTTGTCCAGGCCGACGGCTCCACCACCCGAAAGTACGGAGGAACGGGCCTGGGGCTCACCATCGCAAAACAGCTCATCGAGATCATGGGGGGCGAGCTCGGCCTGGAGAGCGAGGAAGGCCGGGGGTCCCTCTTCTGGTTTACCCTGTCCCTCCGGAAGCAGGAGGTGGAGCAGAGGGCCTACCCTCTTTCGATGCCCGCCATTTCGTCCCAGAGGGTCCTCGTGGTGGATGACAACTCCACCAACCGGCGCCTCATGTCGCTCATTCTCAGCCGCTGGGGTTGCCGCCACCAGGAGGCCTCCGGGCCGATGGAGGCCCTTGAGAGTCTGGCCCGGGCCAGGGAAGAGCGAGACCCTTTCACCGTAGCCCTCCTCGACATGGAGATGCCGGGGATGGACGGCGAGGAGCTGGGAAAGGTGATACAAGGCGACCCCCTCCTGAAAGAGACGAGCCTGGTGATGGTCACATCCCTCCATCGACTGGGAAACGAGGAGAAATTGAGAGACGCGGGCTTCTGGGGCTATCTCACGAAGCCGGTCAAGCGGTCCCAGCTTTTCAACTGCCTCCTGGACATAGCGGAGAGGCGGGGTGTTCCCGTCCCGCCGGGAAAGGGCGGGAAGGCAGTCCCGGCCGGGAAGGCAGGAAAACGGACCCCCCACCGTGTTCTCGTGGCGGAGGACAACATCACGAACCAGAAGGTCGCCCTTGCCCTGTTGAACAAGCTCGGGTACAGAGCCGACGCGGTGGCGAACGGTAAAGAGGTGATCAGCTCCCTGGAGAAGGTGCCCTACGACCTGGTGCTCCTGGACTGTGAGATGCCCGAGATGGACGGCTATGACGCGGCGAGGGCCATCCGGAGTTCGGCCCCCGTGCTGAACCCCTCCATACCCCTTATCGCCATGACCGCCCATGCCATGAGGGGAGAGAGGGCAAAATGCCTTGAGGCGGGTATGAACGATTACCTGCCCAAGCCGGTGTCGCCCGCGTCTCTGGCCGACATCCTCGCCCGGTGGCTGCCCGAAAAGGGAACCCGGCCGAGACGGCCAAAGGGCAGGGCTCCTGACGACCGGTCAGGGGATGGGGAGATCTTCAACAGGCAGGCCTTTCTGGACCGTCTCGACTGGGACCGGGACCTGGCGGAAAAGATCGTGAGCGTCTATCTCCGTGACATACCGAGACGGATCCACGTCCTGAAGGACGCCGCAGACAGGGGCGATCTGGAGACCGTACGGTTCAATGCCCATGCGATGCAGGGTTCTTCCGCGAATCTGGGGGCGCAGCAGATGCGGGAGAGGGCTTTTCACGTGGAAAAGGCGGCCGAAAAGGGTGACGCGGCCGCAGCCAGGGAAGGCCTCCATGGCCTCGAGGAGGCCTTCGGGACCTTGGCCGCCCTCCTCAAGGGGCAGTTCCACGGGGCCGGAAAAGGTGGCGAATGAGAATCCTCGCAGCCGATGACGACCCGTCGTCTCTCGAGATGCTCGAAGGGGTGGTGGGCAAATGGGGATACGAAGTGGTATCCGCTTCGGACGGAACCGATGCCATGAGTATACTGGGTCGACCGGAGGCCCCGGGGATGGCGATTCTGGACTGGGTTATGCCGGGGCTGGACGGCATCGAGGTGTGCAGACGGATCAAGACCCTCCAGATTTCCAGGCCCCCTTACATCATCATGCTTACCATCCGGGGAGAGAGAAAGGATATGGTCGAGGCCCTCGATGCCGGTGCGGACGACTACATCGCCAAACCCTATGACATAAGCGAGTTGAGGGCGAGGCTCAACGTGGGGCGGCGCATCGTGGAACTCCAGTCCGCCCTCGCAGAGAATATCGAACAACTCAAGGAGGCCCTGGCTCAGGTAAAAACCCTTCAGGGCATCCTTCCCATCTGCATGTACTGCAAGAGAATTCGGGATGACAAGGACTACTGGCAGCAGGTGGAGCGATATGTGGCGACCCATTCGGAGGCCCAGTTCAGCCACTCCATCTGCCCTGACTGTTACGATAAGATCGTGAAGCCTCAGCTCGAGACGATCAGGAAAAAGGGCGGTCCCTGAGAGGGGATTCCACCCCGCGACGGCATTTCGGATACAGCCCCGGTCGGCCTGACCGGGGCTGCTTTATCGACAGAAGCCGATCTCCCGGTTCACGGGTTTACGGGTACCCAGATCTTGTGGGCCGGCACCCACTGACCGTTCACCCACTGGCCCTTCACCGTCACCCACTGGCCCGGAGGGGCTTCGCTGCTGTAGGATGTGCCGTATACCGGGGACGGGGCACAGGCAGGAGCGGCGTACGCCACCTCCCTCACGGTCGCGGGTCGCGGCTGCGCCAGGGCGCTGCCCATGATCGCCCCGAGGGCCAACCCGCCAAGGGCGACACCTGCGATAGTCCAGCCGTCGTTATAGTAGCCTCTTTCGTACCGGACATTGTTGACCACCACCTTCCTCGGACCATGGTCGTAATAGCCCCGGCCGTAGTAGGCCCGGTCGTAAGGGCCGGCGTAGCCGACGGAAGGGCTGAGGATCATGATGCCGAGTACCAGAACCAGCGCCGTTGCAAGAACCTTTTTCATCGTCCACCTCCCTGAATCGTTGTGCTGTGCGTGCCTCTTCATGCTTACCGCAAAAGCAAGATCCGTGCCGCGAAAGTCTCTGCGCTATCTTCTCGGAATGATTGAGGAATCAATCCAAGCTGGCCGATCGGCGTCGTGGTGGTCGAACAGAATTGTCGAAGGAAGGAAAAGGGACTCGACAAAAGTGACGGCTCACGCCGGTTCGGTCTTTTGCGAGAACCCGGCGCGCTATGGGCCGGCCCTCACTCCAGATGGATGATCTCCACGTTGCCCCACTGTTCGTTGAGATACTCGGCCACGAGGCGGCGGTGGCAAAACTGGGGTTTGTCCTCGCTGCAGAGCAGGCAGCCGTCGGCGATCACTGCCCTCGGCACCGTCTTCTCCACCTGCCGCTCCTTCATGAGGCCAAGGAAACGGGTCTCGTAGGTCTTCCAGTCGCCGCCCGCCTTTTTGTATTCGTCCATCACCTCCTGGCTCGGTGCGAGTTCGGGTAGGTGCACGTACCCCATCCCGCAGATCTCCTTGAGGAAGTAAGCGAGATCATCCTTCTTGGTGAAACCGGCCAACTGGGAGACGTTGTTGAGCCTGATGTCGACGACCCTTTTCGCGCCTGACTCCCGCAGGATCTCGAAGAACCTGCTCGCCGGTTTTTTCGTGAACCCGATGGTGAAGAGCTTCATCATCCATGCCTCCTTGAGAAACCAGTCATCGTCCCTTGCGGTGTCGCTTCATAGGATACAGGGATGTGGGGAAGGATTCAATCCGCTCCCTGCCATTCTCCCCCTCCCCCTGTCCGTCTCCGGCCTCTATGGGGGCACCCCCTGATATGCCTACGGGTCCTTCGGCTATGCCCTCAACCTCTATACCCTCAGGCGGGATATCCGCGAGTCATTCGGGTCTGTGGATCGACCGCTACCGGGAGCGGGGTGCGGTGGCGGTTTTAGGAGGGGGTGGGGACGACGTCCGAACCCCTCCGCAACGGCTCGGCCCGCGGCGGGTATGGCCGTGGCAAGGGACGAGGCCCCGGTCCGGAAAAGGAACCTCGGGGGGCAGGAGATGGAGGCTCCGGCTACCGCGTCTGCCCGGGTTTCGGGGAAGCCTCTTTCTTGCCGCATGGCGCCGTCAGGACATGAAGCATCTCTGTGTACATCGCGTGACATTCTCGGTCCCGTTGCCGCATTTCCCGTATATAGCGGCGAACGGCGGGGTTTTTCACGCTATCCTCATAGACCCCGGGCAGGGCGTTCATACACTCATGTTCTTGGAGTGTGAGAAGGCGAAGCCGTTCCGCCCGTTTCATGTCGAGGAGACGACTGCGCTCCCCTGCGGACGTGTTAGGGTCTTCCTCCCGGCATACGATGTCCCTCCACTTGGCGCGATCCCATTCCACCCGGTCTTTCCTGGGCGGTGCCTGCGGCGCCGTCGTGACGATCGTCCCGGTGCCCCCGCAGTGTTTCGTCCGGTCACCGATCCGCGCCGCCGGCTTGCCATCGATGATTACCTCGGGGTCGCCCTCGTCGACGGTAAAGGTGTTCGGACCGCAGCAGCGAACGTGAACACCCGGGTCCCCCTTTCGGGCGGCCGGCAGCCTTTTGATCATGACCAAGGGGCTTCCCGCAATGATTTCACCGAGCACCGCATGGGGACAGGCGGGGCAGCCGTGGCTGTCGGCGGGACAAAAGGCGAGTGAACCGACATGGGCGTAGTTCTCGGGTGAGACGGCCTCCACCTCAAAGTCCTTCTTCACCTTCTCTGTGCCGGCAGCGCAGGTGAGGGTGATGGTGTTCTTGCCCGGCCCGTTGAAGGTGGGTTTGCTCTGGTTCCCCACGGCAGGTCTGAACCTCCCCGACCCGCTCCACTCCACCTTGGAGGAGAGATCTTCTTCCTTCTGGCCTTTAACGATGCACTGGGCACCGAAAACCCAGCCATCGGTGAAGACCTTGGGGCTCTTTCCCACGGGGTAGGTGAGGGTGAGTTCTATCTTTTTGGGGCTCGGGGCCTTGGAGGCGGACCACCCGTAGGTCTTGTTGTCGTTCGATTGGGTGAAGGTGCCCGTCATGGTGATCCTCCCCGATGCCTCGGTACTGGCCTTCCCCCTGTAGGTCTGGACCACACCCGCGAAGGTGCGGGTGAAGAGGATGGTGCCGTCCTGGGAGACGGTGCCCCTGATGGGTGTGGTGGTACCGTCCCCGGGGTTGGTGCCGTACATGGAGCCCGTGAAGGACCCTCCTTCCTGGGTCACCGTCACCGTGAAATTCCAGGTCACGTTGGCGACCATCTTCCACTCTCCTCCAAGGTCCGGGTATCCTGCGGCATGGGCCGGGGGATTTGCCATCCATGAAAGGGCTCCTGTGAGGCACAGGAATAGGGCGCAAAGGGTCCGTCGAGGGTACGAGGTTCCGGGTTTCAGGCTGTGGTGAGTGGACATGGGCTTATCTCCTTTCGTCCGGGATTTGCTGGTGGTCCTGACGCACCTTCCCAGGGCCGGCTGTTTTCACGGTCGTTCTCCGGTGAATATTAGGATGCCAGAACAATGCGGTATGTTGCAAGAGGCGCGTGAGGGCGCCTTACCTTCTCCCTGAAGACGATCACGGTGAGGCATGCATTCTCCCGAACGGTCAGTACCCCACCACAAACCTGAGCCTGAAGGGCAGGGGAAGGGGTCTCCGTTCCCGGGGGGCTTTCGCACCCCTGTGACAGACCGGACCATGGAAAGCGGATGGCCCGGTCCTGTGAACTGCCTTGGAGGAGAGGAAGCTTACGGTGACGGAAGATGAGGGCACATTGCTGGAGGGTGAGGGGAAGGTGATGATGTGATGCAGGCCCCTGAGGGGGCTCCGGAACGCTGATCAGGCCACGTTGGCCTTGCGATGGTGCGTTGGTTTTCTTTTGAAGCCGTAGGCCTCGGGTTCCACATCCCGGCATAGCTGCTCCAACTGGTGACCAATCCTTGATTCCCAGCATCATGAGCGCTGGTATGAGTATGGACACAATGGGTGACATGACCGGTGAAGTTCCCTCTCTGCCATCGGAGCCCTCCGTTGGAGGTTAAGGAAAGGGGGTGCCATGGACGCGTAATGAATGATCCCGGTCCCCACACTCGTATTCTTGCTCCCTCCCCCCCCGGTTTGCAAGTGATCTGCGAGTGTGTATAATAGGTGATACTGATACACACAGGGGGTGGTGGATGAGAACCAACGTGGTGATCGATGAGGACCTGATGGCGGCTGCCCTCAGAGTCTCCGGCATCAGGACGAAGAAACAGGCGATCGAGGAAGGACTCAGGTTGCTGGTCCAGATCAAGAACCAGGAGAAGATAAAGGGTCTCCGAGGCAAGCTGAAGTGGACCGGCGACCTTGACGGGATGAGGTCAGACACATGATTGTGGTCGATTCATCGGTTTGGATCGACTATTTCAGTGGTAAAAGGACCGTGCCGACGGAACGGCTGGATGCCGCGCTCGGGACCACGCCGGTCATCATGGGGGATCTCATCCTGACCGAAGTGCTGCAGGGGTTTCAAAAGAGTAAAGATTTCAAAGTCGCCCGGAGCCTTCTTCTGAGTTTACCGTTCATGCCGATGGTGGGACGGGAGATTGCCCTGAAGAGTGCCGAGAATTACCGGGCGCTGCGGAAAAGAGGGGCAACGGTCAGGAAGACCATAGACGTGATCATCGGGACCTTCTGCATCCATCATCGCCTGCCCCTGCTGCACGATGACCGTGATTTCGACCCCATGGTGACGTTCCTGGGGCTTGAGACCGTCGGGCCTTAACCCGGCACGGGTGCAGAGCCTACAGGGCACGGTCTCAAAAAACTAAGACAACTCATGGACCGGTCCCCTTCCGCCGCTTCAGGGCCAAGGGGCCTTCGTCTCTTCGATGGCTTGGATGATGTGTTGCGGCTTCTGGTCGGTCACGTTACACTTGTGGTATCGTCGACTTCGTCCTCTTCGGCATCTTCTGCATGATCGCCGCCCGGGCCCTGATCGGCGTCGTCCGGTTCCTCAGCCGCTAAGGCGCATTCCCAGAGGGCCGTAATGAGGTACTCCCCGAACTCAAGGCCGCAGGATCGCGGAAGAGAAAGGCGGGAGCTCTTTTAAGAATGTGCCCCTCCTCTCCCTGAGGGCCATCACGGCGCTTTCTTCCGGTCCGTGTTTTGAGGTATGATCTCCCTCGGTGCAGGAAGCACCGGTCAAGCCAAGGAGAAGGAGCTGTCACCCCGGCGATTCCGGAAACGGTGAAGGCCGTCACGGGGGCGGCGGCGAACCAGGGAAAGGTGAACAAGCAGGCGCTGCAGTGTTCGAAAAAACAGGAGGAGTTATGAAAAGACCACGACCGGTTTTCATCTGCCTTTTCTGTTCCGCGCTGGCCTTCTTTATCGCATGCACCGCATGGGCCGATGCCGGAAAAATCAGTGCAGCCATTGAAGGGATCAGCCAAAATCACCGGGGGGTCTCCCGGCAGATCTGGGAATTCAAGGAGCTGGGACAACAGGAGTACAAGAGCTCGGCCCTGCTCAAGGAAGAACTCCGGAAGCTTGGGTACACGGTCACGGGCGATCTGAAGGTCCCCGCAGACCTTGTCAAGGACGGCATCGCCAGGACCGCCTTCAAGGCTGAGATGGCAGGAGCGGGTCCCGGTCCCACGGTGACCCTTATGCTGGAGTACGACGCCTTGGCCAATGGCCACTCCTGCGGCCACAACCTCATCGCCACTTCGGGTCTGATGGCGGCGGCAGGGCTGGCCGCGGTGATGAAGGAAACCCCGGGCCGGGTGGTGGTCGTCGGCACACCCGACGAAGAACGGGGGTCTCTGGGCGGGGGCAAGGTGGCCCTCCTCGAAGGCGGTTACTTCGACGGCTCTGACGTGGTATTCATCACCCACCCGGCAGACAGGTGGAGCCTGGATCAACGCTTTCTCGCAATGAAGCGCGCCACCTTCACGTTCAGGGGCAAGTCGGCCCACGCGGCCGCAGCACCCCACAAGGGGATCAACGCCCTGCGCGGTGTTCTCCTCACCTTTAACTGCGTCGATAACCTCCGGGAGCACCTGCGACAGGACGTCCGCATTCACGGGATCGTCACAAAGGGCGGCGCCGTGGTGAACGTCGTACCGGAACTGGCCCAGGCGGAGTTCGCATGCCGGGCCCTCGACACGGCCACGATGGAGAACGCATACGCCAGGATGGTGAACTGTGCGAAGGCAGCCGAGTTAGGGACCGGCACCGCCCTCGAGTTCAAGGAACCCCGCGTCGCGCTCAAGGCCACGGTCACCGTTCCCGCCTTACTCGACACGGTTCGGGACAACCTGAATATCCTCGGAATCGCCGGCGGTCACCTCAAGCAGTTCGAGGAACTGGCTTCGTCCGATCTGGGAATGGTGAGCTACTCCTATCCCACGGTAAACCTCTGGTTCAAAGTGGCGCCGGAAGGCACGGCCCTCCACTCGGACGGACTCCGTGAGGCCGCAAACTCCGACGATGGCTGGAAGGCGACGGTGATCGCCGCCAAGGCGGTGGCCCTCTCCGCCTACGAGATGCTCACGAACCCGGTCAAACTGAAAGCGGTCAAGGACGGCTTCAGGGAAGCGAAGGCAAAGGAAGGAAAGTAGGAGATTCGCGGGCGGGGGTGCGCCCCTGACACGAGGTTGAGGGATTTCCAGCCGGCGAGACTGTGGTATCCATTCGGTATCGCCCGCAACTCGAATCCCTTCATAGAGCATGATCGGATCGCGGGCCGGACCTCCCTCTCCCGGGCGGGCAGAAGCCCCTCGGTGATGGGAGAAGGCTTGTCTCTTTCTCTGTCCTCCATGAACGCGCCATCCCCATGACGGCCCGTACCGGGCGGTTCCCCTCTCGCCCCCGCGATCAGTTATGCCGTGCGGAGAGGACGCAGGATCGAGGAAGAGAAGGGATGGAGCCTGGGAGGGAGTACCTTACTTGTTTAAGAATGCCCCCCTGTTGGTCCATCGACAAGACGTGACCGTGCGCTTTCTCGTCGTATCGAGGCGGGCGTGGCGTGGCATGGCATGAATCATTGTACGGTAACCAGGGGAAAGGCATCATCCGTAACGTATAAAATGAAACAACGTCCCCAGTGTCTTTCCCTGGAGTTGTGGTAGAAAGGAAATGCTTCAATGGGGCCACGCCTTTTCAGGCGTGGAAACGCGGGAGAGGGAGTGGATGAGGACCTGTAGAGCGCCGCTTCAATGGGGCCACGCCTTTTCAGGCGTGGAAACGATGATGGCTGCGCCGGTAAGGAACACCGCCGACATGCTTCAATGGGGCCACGCCTTTTCAGGCGTGGAAACGCAGGGATGGGTCTCGGCAAGACCGCCGCCTCCATGCTTCAATGGGGCCACGCCTTTTCAGGCGTGGAAACTTCTGTCTTCGCCGTCGTACTCCACCCGGTCGCCTAGCTTCAATGGGGCCACGCCTTTTCAGGCGTGGAAACGATGCCGACATCGCCATGCACCTGTACATATACGCCTAGCTTCAATGGGGCCACGCCTTTTCAGGCGTGGAAACGCTCAGGGGGACGAGGATCGTCAGGCCGGCGCTAAAGCTTCAATGGGGCCACGCCTTTTCAGGCGTGGAAACGCGATGGCGAGCAGGCGGCGTGGCGGGGCTTGGCGGAGCTTCAATGGGGCCACGCCTTTTCAGGCGTGGAAACTTCATTTTTCTCATTCCCCCTATCGTCAGAACACGATAGCTTCAATGGGGCCACGCCTTTTCAGGCGTGGAAACCCAGAAGGAGCTGGAAGACCGCCTCGCCGCCGAGGAGCTTCAATGGAGCCACGCCTTTTCAGGCGTGGAAACGTCGTCGCCCGCGCCCAGCTCAACGGGAGGCCTGCAGCTTCAATGGGGCCACGCCTTTTCAGGCGTGGAAACGTCGGGCCTCTTGGGAATCCCCAATGCGTCATACAGGCTTCAATGGAGCCACGCCTTTTCAGGCGTGGAAACGTCGTCGCCCGCGCCCAGC
>CAYOQF010000003.1:133481-147398 GCA_964406055.1 uncultured Syntrophorhabdaceae bacterium | reverse complement strand
CTCAACGGGAGGCCTGCAGCTTCAATGGGGCCACGCCTTTTCAGGCGTGGAAACGAGAATCGGTATCTTCAGCCACACCCGCCCCGCTGGCTTCAATGGGGCCACGCCTTTTCAGGCGTGGAAACGCAGGGTAGACAGTACAAAGTATGGCGATTCACGGAGCTTCAATGGGGCCACGCCTTTTCAGGCGTGGAAACGACACCCCCGGGATACGGGGCGGGGAAGTAGGAGGGAAGCTTCAATGGGGCCACGCCTTTTCAGGCGTGGAAACGTCACTACGAGTAACTCCCGGTAACAATCAGTCACTGAGCTTCAATGGGGCCACGCCTTTTCAGGCGTGGAAACTCAAGGAAAGGATTGTGGTTTCCCCACGCGCCTCCATGCTTCAATGGGGCCACGCCTTTTCAGGCGTGGAAACGCGGTGGATGGGAGCATATGGCAGAGGCCGCTCCCTGCTTCAATGGGGCCACGCCTTTTCAGGCGTGGAAACGGGGATCGTGGGCCCAAGGTACACTGGAGCCTAGAGATGCTTCAATGGGGCCACGCCTTTTCAGGCGTGGAAACCAAGAGCGGCAAGGGAGGGCGGAAGAAGGACAAGAGCTTCAATGGGGCCACGCCTTTTCAGGCGTGGAAACGGCGGGAGAAGGAGGAGCAGGATGAAAACAGTAAAAGCTTCAATGGGGCCACGCCTTTTCAGGCGTGGAAACTCGTGACCTTTCTCCACAAATCCACGGCGGCCGGTCTGCTTCAATGGGGCCACGCCTTTTCAGGCGTGGAAACTGGCGGAACTCAGGCAGATAGCGCGGACAAGGGGACTGCTTCAATGGGGCCACGCCTTTTCAGGCGTGGAAACTGAACACCTGCCCCCCCACCTGAAACTGATACGTGAAGCTTCAATGGGGCCACGCCTTTTCAGGCGTGGAAACTTTTGTCGAGGTGCGACAATGTTTCTGTGGGCAAAAGCTTCAATGGGGCCACGCCTTTTCAGGCGTGGAAACAATATAGATTCAGCAAAGGACAAGGTCCTTATCGTAGCTTCAATGGGGCCACGCCTTTTCAGGCGTGGAAACTACGCCTCCTCGAGGGCCACCCATCTCCGGCGGCTCAGCTTCAATGGGGCCACGCCTTTTCAGGCGTGGAAACAATTCACCGGCATATCCCTCATTCGCCGTAAAGAAGCTTCAATGGGGCCACGCCTTTTCAGGCGTGGAAACGGGACGGCGACGAAAGAGGTACCGGCGCTCATAAGGCTTCAATGGGGCCACGCCTTTTCAGGCGTGGAAACGGGACGGCGACGAAAGAGGTACCGGCGCTCATAAGGCTTCAATGGGGCCACGCCTTTTCAGGCGTGGAAACATCGGGGCGCAGTGGTACTGTGCCTCGACGAGGTTGAGCTTCAATGGGGCCACGCCTTTTCAGGCGTGGAAACTTTTGTCGAGGTGCGACAATGTTTCTGTGGGCAAAAGCTTCAATGGGGCCACGCCTTTTCAGGCGTGGAAACTCTAAAATTTTTTTCTTATCACCTGTCAAATTGTAATGCTTCAATGGGGCCACGCCTTTTCAGGCGTGGAAACGTGGTGAAGCAAGCGGTGAGGTTACGACCGTGATTGATTTAGGCTTCAATGGGGCCACGCCTTTTCAGGCGTGGAAACTAGAGGCTGATAAGAGTCTTACGATAGAGGATAAGCTGCTTCAATGGGGCCACGCCTTTTCAGGCGTGGAAACCATCGGGGCGCAGTGGTGCTGTGCCTCGATGAGATCGAGCTTCAATGGGGCCACGCCTTTTCAGGCGTGGAAACAGTGCCATATCTGCCTTGAGCCATGGTGTGCGGAAATGGAGCTTCAATGGGGCCACGCCTTTTCAGGCGTGGAAACTCAGTTACGCCAAGGACATCTATATCGCTCTCGTGGAGCTTCAATGGGGCCACGCCTTTTCAGGCGTGGAAACAACGTGATAGCGATGTGATCGATATCACTCCCTCGTCAGCTTCAATGGGGCCACGCCTTTTCAGGCGTGGAAACTACATTACCATAAGGATATCCTCCTTCCTTGGGCGTGCTTCAATGGGGCCACGCCTTTTCAGGCGTGGAAACGACGATCTGGTGACATTAGTCAGGGACTTGTTCAATTCGCTTCAATGGGGCCACGCCTTTTCAGGCGTGGAAACCCCCGGGAGATGAGGTCCACGGGGGTTTTGAGGCGGCTTCAATGGGGCCACGCCTTTTCAGGCGTGGAAACTCCAGGACGGCCGGAGGAGATCCTTGTTTATCCTCGAGCTTCAATGGGGCCACGCCTTTTCAGGCGTGGAAACGCCGGGGACGTGGCCACAGGGGTATGGGCAAGCAGCGCTTCAATGGGGCCACGCCTTTTCAGGCGTGGAAACGACGTTTGGGCCTGGATAAGGTCAGCCTGATCGTCAAGCTTCAATGGGGCCACGCCTTTTCAGGCGTGGAAACAGTTCCGCGCGGTTTCCGCTGCAGCGGCGTTCCGGGAGCTTCAATGGGGCCACGCCTTTTCAGGCGTGGAAACTAGTTTCTTGATATTGCTATTATCCCTGCTTCAACTGCTTCAATGGGGCCACGCCTTTTCAGGCGTGGAAACAACGTGGTCCGGGAATGGTACAGCTACTACCGTTAGCTTCAATGGGGCCACGCCTTTTCAGGCGTGGAAACGCTCTCGGGCTGAATACACAGCAACAGGACGTGACGCTTCAATGGGGCCACGCCTTTTCAGGCGTGGAAACCGATCAAGTCATCATCGACAATACCGCAGTGGCAGCACAGCTTCAATGGGGCCACGCCTTTTCAGGCGTGGAAACTGTAGGTGCGATGGAATTACTCGATGAGGCAAAGAAGCTTCAATGGGGCCACGCCTTTTCAGGCGTGGAAACCAATAAATCACGGAAACGCTTCCTGAAGTTCATTATGCTTCAATGGGGCCACGCCTTTTCAGGCGTGGAAACAAAAAAGAGAAATCAGCCATGGGCGCAACTATTCAGCTTCAATGGGGCCACGCCTTTTCAGGCGTGGAAACACGAGGAACCACAAGACGAGGGTAACGACGATGACAGTGCTTCAATGGGGCCACGCCTTTTCAGGCGTGGAAACCATTCTGGAAGTATCGACAGGACCGGCAAGGGTAGGCTTCAATGGGGCCACGCCTTTTCAGGCGTGGAAACGCCAATGGAGGGGGAAAACATTACCGTGCCGGTCAGGCTTCAATGGGGCCACGCCTTTTCAGGCGTGGAAACGCGGGTGATGTGTCAAAGGATACCGATGTAACCGCAGCTTCAATGGGGCCACGCCTTTTCAGGCGTGGAAACAGTGGGCCGGGAAGCCCTTCACCCTCCTCTCGTGGCGCTTCAATGGGGCCACGCCTTTTCAGGCGTGGAAACTCAAACTTTATACCCGCCCTCTTAAACACCTGTCCGTGCTTCAATGGGGCCACGCCTTTTCAGGCGTGGAAACCGCCGCACCTGGCGACGGTGGTCGTCCGACAACCAGCTTCAATGGGGCCACGCCTTTTCAGGCGTGGAAACTACAGGAGGAAAAATCAATCCCAAGCCCTCCCGCTCGCTTCAATGGGGCCACGCCTTTTCAGGCGTGGAAACCCTCCACCGGCTGGCGCGTCTCCCGCTCCACCCTCTAGCTTCAATGGGGCCACGCCTTTTCAGGCGTGGAAACTCTACGGGATTATGGTATGGAGGGGCAGCTCGGCCTTGAGCTTCAATGGGGCCACGCCTTTTCAGGCGTGGAAACAGCACCTCCCTGAATCCAGTATCGGCGGGCGTTTGCCGACTTGGTTTCGAGAGGCGGTGCGAAGGCACTCTAACGTAGCACCAAGAAATGTCATGGACAGGTACTGCATGCCTTTCCTGTTGCGGATTCGAGCAGTGCCCGGGTTTTTGCAGAGACCGTGCCGCTCGCAAGAGAATGAGGAATCATCCACCATCGTCAGTTGTCAAAGATCCGTTACACAACAACCGGTCCCCGCTCTATCGGCGTGTAAGGGCGACCGACCGATCGAATTCCCTGCTCCCTGTCTCCACCTACAGGCCCCAGAGGAAAAAAGAGGACCTGATCTTCGTCATGCTTCAAGAGACCCGAGAGTCTCTCGATAAGCTCTATCTTCTCCTGGGCGCTCAACTCGCACCTGAAGACGGAATACTGCATGTGGTCGCCGTACCCGGTCATGAGCCGGAAAACCGCCCTCAACCGCTTATCGTCACAAATATCATAGGTTACGATATACAGAAGCCTCATGCTCCTACAACCCTCTCAACAGCCGGGAGGCCCCCCACGTCCTTCACCTCGTCCGGAAGGAGGGGTATTGGGGAATCTCGCCGAGAAGATGACGGCCGAGGAGGCGCGCCTGGACCTCCAGGACCCTGCGATAGCTTATTCTGTATCCAAAGATGGGGTGAGTCACCAGAGAATCCATCCGGCGCTCGTAAGCGGTTATAAATTTTCTTCGGGCCGCCGGAGTCATAGCCACGCCGTGCCCGCGCCTGATGAAATCGCCCGGAACCAGCACCCTGTTGTTTACGGTCCAAAGAACGACCGAGTCCGCTATGATAGGGCGGAACTCCTCCATAAGGTCCAAGGCGAGCGCCGGCTTCCCGTAACGTATCGCATGGTAGAAGCCAAGGTAAGGATCGAAGCCGACCGCATGGAGCGTCACCGTGATGTCCTTGACGAGGAGCGAGTATGCATAGGAGAGCATCGCATTGACCGGATCAAGGGGCGGTCTGCGGTTCCTCCCGTTGAAATCGAACCGCCAAGGGTCCCCGTTCCCTTCCTTGAGCATCCCCGAGAATGAGGCAAAGTAGGTTTTGGCCGCCATCCCCTCGATGCCCAAGAGTTCGGCGAAACTGTCCGCCTTTCGCGCAGCTTGGGCATGACGTTTCATGTCAAGCGGGATTTCCGGTGCCAACGTTGGGTGATTTCGCATCAGCATGGTCCTGCTGTTGTCGATCTTCGCCGCTATCGTTTCCTGTGCCAGCGACAGGCACCTTCCGCCATCCTCGGCCGTCCTGTACTGGGCGCGTCTCAACTCGACATTCTTGTGAGGCATGCCCAGAGCGGTCCCGTAATACCACCCGCCGGTGGAGAAAAGGGTGAGGGGGATGCCACGGGAGCACATTTCCTGGAGGGCTTGGGTGGTGACCTGGACGTTGCCGAATATGGCCACGTGGGAGGTCTCGAAAATACGGCACTCCCCGACCTTCCGGTCCTTCAGCCACACCTCGAAGAGTTCCGCGTTTCGCGTCAGCCTGGCGCCTTGGCTCTGGACGTACAGGGGAAGGGCATCGTCACGGGCAGGGAGGAGGCGGCGCACCCGGTCGTCGTCGGCCGACCCATCGAGGCACCCTCCAGCGACGAGATTCACTTCGTCCGGCAGGCAGATGGCATTCAGGGAACAGCGGACACATTTGGGGCTCCCGGTCAACGGGGGCGGAATGACAGCGGAGACCGCCATGCGGCGCAGGCCAGCCACAAGTTCGCGTGTGCGGGTAACGAGGCCGTCGTCGATCGGCACCGCCACACGGGTTTTCGACTCGGCGTAATAGATGAGACCCTTATCGCAGGAGTACCCATTGGCTCTGAGAACGAGAGCCTGGGCACACACCTGCACACGGTCGGCCTCCCATGCACGCTCGGGTAAATCCGGTACCGCCCCCCGCTTGTAATCCACGGGGATTACGGCAGCCCCCTCGGTCTCGACCAGGTCAATCCGGGCACTCAGGAACTCCGATGGTGCCGACAGCCAGACCGAGCGGGCATGGATTTGATCCTCCGGTGCGAGGTCATCTGGTAGCCCCCCTTCTTGCCGGTCCACGGCGCGGTGGACATACCGCCCCTCAGCCACATCCGCGTTGACCGCAAACTCGCCCTGCACCCATTCCAGGTAGGCCAGGCGCGGGCAGTAGGCGAACTCGTTCACCATGCGGGCCGGCACGAGGTCAGGGTTTGCCGGCCCGTATTCCGGTGTCACTTCATGTGGTGTGTCTCCGTTGCTGTTCATGGTGTTACCTGATCCACTTTTTTACCCGGATGACCTTACATGATTCGTCAAAGATGCCTGTCATGCCCGCATCGCCCCATTACCTAATTTATTACCTAATTAACGAGTCATTACCTAATTAAACCCGGCTATGTCTTCTCCCAGAGCGCATACTTGCCGCGGACTATGCACCGTATGCGCCCGGTTCCCTGCATATCCTTGAGCACCCGGCGGATCATGTCCAAACTCACCTGGGGGCATGCTTTTTGGAGGTCGGCGACACTGAAACGTTTTGGCGCGTTTTCCACGGCGGCGATAACCATGCCGGTCTTCTCACCACGGGGGCTTTTCAATAGCCCCAGCCGTTGTTCGAACTCACGGTACGCATCCTTGAGGACAAAGCAGATAAAATTGACGTACGGCCAGGGGTCATGCCGGCCGGCGTGCCAGCCCTGAGAGCTTTGATACAGGGTCTCGTAATAGCGCTCCTTGTTCTGCTCGATCAGGCGTTCCAGGCTGATGTAGCGGCCGACCTCCAGCCCGCAATGATAGGCCATGAGGAGCAGCAGCAGGCGCGAGACACGGCCGTTGCCGTCGCGGAAGGGGTGGACGCAGAGGAAGTCCAGATTGAACGCCGCCATCAGGATGAGCGGGTGGACGCGCCGTTCCTGCATGCCCGCCTGCCACAGGCCGACAAGTTGCGCCATGCTGGCTGGAGTTTGCGCTGCGGGCACGGTCCTGAAGCGGATACTGGAGCGGCCGTCGGCGTGCCTTTCGATGATGTCGCTGTCCTTTTCCTTGTATCGTCCGGCGTCCCAGATTTCGCCCCGCGTCAGGCGGTGCAGTTCCTTGATCGTCCCTTCGCTGACGGCGAGTTCGCGGCCTTGGCTGTGAATCAGGTCCAGGGCCGCGCGGTAGCCGCGCACCTCTTCCTCGGAGCGATCCTTTACATGCCGGTGGCCGAAGAGAATGGTGAGGATGCGCTTCTGCTCCACCTCCACGCCCTCAATACGGTTGGAGGAAACCGCGCTCTCGATGAGCGCATGCTCACGCAATCGGTTCAAGCGCTGGGGCGACTGGCGGGTGAACAGTTCCTGCCGGCCCTTGGCCTCGGCGATGTCCGCCAGGTACCAGGAGGTAATGGCGGGGATGGCTTCAAGACCGAGAGAGAACCGTTGGAGGGTGTGCATGGTCAGCTCTCATCCTCCGGGGCGAAGAGACCAAGGCCGAAGTGGCGGCCAGCACCGAGAACGAGAGGCCCTTGAACCGGTTCTTTCCATTTCAAGCGAACGTGCATGACGGATTTCCCCTTGAGATAAACGGGCAATGTATAGGATTGCGGATGATAGCATCCGTTACGAAAAGGGGCCTTTTGCAGATAGATCGGTTCAGCCAAGTCATCGACGGATAAGTCGGCCTGTTCCAAGGCCTTTTCGAGAAGTTTTCGGGCCTTGGCGTATTTCATGTCGTCGTAGCCCGGCAGAACAACAGGCGTGATGGTTTGAAAGGTTCTGGCTTCGCGTACATATTGGTTAACCACGCCGTCATGTTTGTATAGTGGCTGGAGTCTTGCCATAGGCACACCGTTTATGTCCTTCACGACCGCGTTTGTAAGGATCCTACGGGCCCATAGTATTTGTTTTTCATCTCCGCCGTAGGGTCCGGCAACGAGGAATCGGCGTACCCTGCCGTCCGCGTGCTCGTGGCCGATGGACGGAAGCGGGAGGTAGGAAAAACGAGGTGGAGTACGTCCGTTCTTGTCCTGCTCGGGCACATGGCCGGCGACAACGATCGCGGAATCACCAGGGAACCCAAACTCCCGTGTGGCTTGACAGAGGTAACCTCGCACCCAGGCGGAGATTTCCATCACCTTACGCTGGTCGTAACTGGCCAATATTTCCGAGTCGTCATACGGCCGGAGAAGTTTGAAGGCGGCAAGCGTTTTCTGCACCGCACCGGTTTTAACGTACGGCTGCTCGATAAATTCCACCGGCTTCCTGGCTGGCTGATAGACATTGCCGTGAAAGCGGCCCAGAAAGGAGGCATATACACTCTTGAGATCGGCCAGTGATCCTGGTTTTGGACACCTCAGTCTGTTTGAAGACCCCCCCGTCGGTCTCCAATGGTCGCCGGAATAGTTCTTGACGAGGTTATCGCGCTCCTCCGACGAGATTATTCTTCCGTCAACCGCCACAAGGTCGATACCCCAACCCAAGGCGGAAATACCCTTGGCTTGGTACGCCACCTTTTCGGCCATGTACTGATCTTCGTCTTCCAGTTGCCACAGGAAATGAACCGGCTCATCGCCATGAATGCGGATTGGCCTGAATATCTTTTCAGCCAGGCGTGCCTGACGGTCAAATATCCTATCCGAGTCATTGTTAGGGACATAGATCTTCCACGACCGGACTGCCCGTATCGGCGGTGCAAGAATTACCGGCGGGTCGAGCCGCTCCAGCCACTGAAAGGGCTCATCCACTGTCTGGCCGCTTCTCGAACTCGCCGCCAGCATGGCTTGGAACAGGCGGAATGGGGAGGGCGGCCATTCAGGGCCGAAATCGCCCTGACCGTGAAACCCGCCGCACAAGAAGCGAGAAGTGACACAGAGCGTTTTCATGGCTCTTGGGCCTCGCCCTTTTTCCCCCTTGCGCCCAGCGCCTTCAGCTCCGCGTTGGCCCTTTTCGAGTCAAAAACGAATGTCCGCGATTCACCGACTCCGAACGCCTCTTTTGAGGCCTTGGCGTAGGCCAGCGCAAGAGCGTGGGGAATGTCAAATAGCTCGCGCGTGCCGTCGCAGTAGACCGTTTCGAATTTCGGCGGCCTTTGCGGGTCGGAGGTCAGCTCGCAGCCCATGCGGAGCAGGGGTTCCTGGGGGGCGGTTATGGCGACGAGGGACAGGCCGAAGATGTAACGCCGCAGCTTCAAGGTCTCATCGTCGTCGTTATGGGCGCGCAAAGCACGCAAGGCCGAGAGACTCAAAACCATATCCCTTTGAATCCGACTGCTCGGGTCAAGCAGTACACCGCCAGGGGCGCCCGTTGACGGGACATGGCCCATGCCTACATCGGCGAACTTCTTTTTATCTTTTTCATCTAATTTTTCAAAAGCTTCTTCGTATTGTTCTGTGGCAGGAACATATTGGGCAGATCGTTTCAGTGTGTGGACATTATACGCCATGATCGTTGAGCGAACGATACGCGGCAATTTGACTGATGACCCGCGCGAATCCCAACATCCGAAAACCAAGGACGTGGGCGCAAGCTTGGCGAGGGGGGTGGCGTTGTAGGGGATGGCTTGGAATGCCTTGCCAATTTCGTCCGCTGCGTCGGAAAAACGGACAACTGCGTCGGCGATGCGGTGGCCGGCGTCAAGCAGGTGCACGGTATCGATGAGGTCGCCTTTGTCCTGGCCTTTCGAAGCAGGTTTTCTGATCTCGATGGTGATCTGGGGAACGAGTTCATTATAGGGTGCCTTTTTGAAAATCGGCTCCATGCGGTTGGCCTGCGAACCCACGCTGTCGATCGTACAGACGTTTCTGATCTCTCCGGCTTGGTCGAACGAGTCTATGTTGTAGCCTATACCGGCGTAGGTCGGAGGGAATATGACGGCATGATCGCCCTCAACCGGCTTGAGGTGTTGCCTCATGACGATCGCGGCCACATTCTCGTTTTGAAGAAGATTGTCAAACTGGTCAGGAGCTGGTTGGTTCATGCGATTTCTCCTTTCATTTTTGAGTTATTTCGTGCGGGCGCAAAACCTTTATAGCGGCCCTCCGGATCCCGCTTGTACATTTGGAAGACAAACCCTCTTTGGTGTATGCCTGGGATCAGACTTGATACAGCAATAGCAGCCAGCGGGGCAGGCAACGGCTCTTGCCAAGTATAGTACTCCCGCGACAGTCGGTCTTCCCCCTGCCTTGGGCAGAAGCGCTGAGTCCCGATCAGGGCGAGAAGTTCAAGGAAGACCAAGGATTGTCGGAAGAGGCGCTTTTTCTGTTGGTCCATGGAAAAACCCGCATCGATGGCGTTTTCCGCCTTCTCGATTCCGAAGGCGGTGACCTCTTTGTTCGTTTTTGCGCGGATGCGCAATATATTGGAACACGTAACATCATCGGAATGAATACCCCGAACCGCGTGTTGCAATGCCTGAAGAATCTCAAGAAGGTTCTGTTGCCCGGCAAAGGTCTTGATGATTCCATTTTGTGGAAAAGGAGGGCGCCAGTCGATAGTGATAGATAACGGTGCCCCGATGCGTACAGGCCCTTCTTTGGAATGAGGTGTGGTTGATAGGGGGCAGTTCCGGAGAGCCTCTATCACATTTACCAACCTGAGTTCTCCAGTTGTTGCGTACGCGCTGACTGAAAACTGAAATCGCGAACCGTTGGATTCGTCAAACCAGCCCACGGCACGTGACTCTTTTCGAGACAATCTGTGAGCCAATTCCAGCAGTCCGCAGCAGGCAAAGAATTCGCCCGGGTTGTAAGGGTCAACCGGTACGGTAATGGTGGCCGGCGGTTCTTTGTCACTCATCGCTTGCCTCCTCGAACGCTCCCTGCATCATCGAAGCAATACCGTCAGCCCGGCGAAGCAAAGACTCCAGCCAAGCCAGCTGCCAGTAGCCGAAACGTTCCTGCAACCTGATGAATCGTGTCATAACGTCAAGGCCCGTTCGGGCTCGTGTCTCTTCATCCGTATCGGGCGGGAACGCCTTATCCTCGAAGTGCGGCCTGGCCCAGCCGTGGTGGGTGGCGATCAGGTGGAGGATCAAATCGCGCTCGGCGTGTTGTCTGATTGCATCGACTTCTGTGGCTTGTAGAACACTGCCGCTTTCGTGCCGGTAACCGTCGAGTATGCGCCAATCCATACCGCCGGGAGCAGGCTTTGCCAGACATGCGTTCGGGTCGTGGCCTGCGGCGGTCTGCCACCTCGCATGGGCCTTGCCGAGATCGTGGTTGAGGGCCGCCAGCCGCAAGGCCTCTTTGATGGACTCTGGGAGAGCCGTTATTTTCGTAATCGCCCCGATTGTTTCCGCCACCGCTCGGTTATGTTCGTCTATTGTCGGGATTCTATCGTCGCCGGTTTTGCTGGAATGTGAGCCGGTCGACAACCCCTTTAAAAGCAGCAGCCACTGATCATGTATGTCGTCTTCCCACTCCAGGGTCCGGCGGATTTTGAGCTTGAGAACGGCCTTTTTCTTCAAGGTGTTTTCCACGACCCTTACCGCGTCCTTCAAGCTAGTCCAGCTGAACCAGGCTTCAACACTGGCGGGTTCCACTGGTTCCATCGGCTGGGGCTGTGCGCACCAGTCATTGATGGGGACAAAACGATACCGGTCTCCGCGCCGTTGCAGCACGACTCGGTGAACCGTATCATCGGCCACATCTTGCACAGGGCGCTCGGATCTGATGTCAAAGAAGCCGTTATCGCTCAATCCACCCATCCGGGTCGGAAAAACGATGGTGGCGAAACCCAGGCGTGGTCCTTGCTCCGCAAGTTGGCCAATTGTCATGCGCCGGCATTGGCCGCTGGAGGACAGTATGAAAACAACTACGTCCTTGTGGAGTTCAACCCACTTCTTCTCGGCCTTGCCGGTCCATTTCAGAAGGAAGGTTGGTTTGCGCAGAGTTTCCCTTGATGAGATCGGGAGTTTCTGAAACCAGAGAGAAACCTCATCATCGCTCAGATCAGAATCGCCCAGGAGTGACACCTCCTGTCGCCATGCCATCCATGTTTCGGGCAGATCGGTCTGGATGCCGTGCAGCCACGGTGCAACTTCAGGCTTGGCAGGCAGATCAGCGAACGACGTTTGCGACCACAGATCGAGCAGGATGTCGGTCGTCACCAGACTTTCCGGTTCCGGGGCAAAGGCTTCGTGTGCGTTCTTTTCCTTAAGAAGCTCAAGCAGGGCTGACGGACAGATATTTACCCCCGTCTCTTGGTTTTCCGATTTCAGGAACAACGCCAGAGTATTTCGCAGAGCCGTTTTGTCACGGGATTCGTTTTCCGGGCCAGGTTCCCCCCCTTTTCTCTGGTGTTCTTGCTTTTTCAACGCGACATCATGAACCACGTCCACCCGTGATTCGGTGTGGCCGAAACGGTTGACCCGGCCCAAACGTTGGATCATGGAATCGAGTGTTGTGAGGTCGGAAACCATGTGATCGGCGTGGAGGTCCATGCCCACCTCGCCGGCCGATGTTGAGATGAGATAGACGGTTCGCTCCACGGCTGATTTCGACAAAAAAGGGATCATACCGGGCTTTCCCAGCAGTCTGTCTCGCTCATGGCCCCTGATCTCCCCTGTGAGGATCGATACCGACGCCTTGCATTGCCGTTGCAGCTCCTCCCTGTCCTTTTTTGTCATTGCCGAGCCGCTGTGCTCATTGCGCCAGCTTTCCTCGGCTTGGTTCATCAGTGCTTTAGTGAGCCGTTCATGAATCTCAGCAGCATGCTCGGGCGATTTAACAAAGACAACCACCTTGGTTCTGTTGGCACTGTGCTCCAATGCAAGGTCTACAATGGGTTCGAGTGGATCCGCCGATTCTGCGAGCTCACGGAGGTGCAGGGTCTTCTTCGCAAAGAGTCTTTTTTCGATTTCCCGCTCGGTGCGGTCGCTTGCGTCGATCTCGAAAGTGTTTTCCTGAGTCCGACGGCTTGTGGCCGAAAGTTCAAGCACGCGAAATGGCGGGATTCCAGGGGTCTTAGGTCCGCCATTATTGTCATCGTTGTAATAGTTTTCTATACTGCGAAGCAAAAGGCTGAAGGCCGGGGTTAAATGGGCCTCATCATGCACGATCAGGGTATCGCACCCTACCAGTCCGGCATTGAGTGGTCTGGTCCGTCTTGTATCCCCATAGCCCGAAAAAAGCAATTTGCTGCCGATCATATCCACGGTCCCGATCATGATAGCAGGCCGCATCGGATCGTGGCGCCATTGCAGGTTGTCGGCCAGTTCCCCCCTCAGGGTGCTGACCGATAAAAGCTCACCATGATGGTTGGGGAAAGCACACAGGTTGGCTAGCGCCACCGCCGCTTCATGAAGCGGGGAAGAGACATCCCGGCTGGCACCCTTGAGTTTACTGCATAATTTAATCGCCACCTCGCTTGATTGGTCGACGATGGTGCGGCGGTTCACCACATATACAAGGCGCCGCGGTATTTGCACTCCAGGTTTCCTGCCTGCATGCGCGAGAAGCCAAATGGCAATCACCGATGTTTTGCCGAGACCGGTCGGGATGTCACAGACGGCGGGGATATCCCCATTACAGAATTTGTTATAAAGACGTTTCTGCCAGGGGAATGGGGTGTGTTCCGTCAAGGCGGAAAACCATTGATCAAAATTCACGCATTATCCTCTCTTGGCCTCATTTTATAATCTCCTTGCGTGATGACCAAGGAGATTCTTACCTGAACGCGATCCCATGGATTGCCGCTGCGCCTCTTGCGGGGTATGGCAACTGGAAGCCCCATACTCTGGTCCGTGAGAACGGCGATGACCCTGTTGTCGGCGGGGGGCACATGGCCGAGGTTGACGCCCTGCCCGTACACGGCCACGGCCTTGGTGTCGTGCGGGTAAACGGTCTCGCGAGCGATGTCCAGGATATCGCCGGGGTTGCGCCCCTTCCAGCGGCGCTTACCTTCGTAGGACTGGAACCCGGGCGGCAGGGCTTCCAGGAACAGGGTGCTCAACGGCCGCGCCTGGGCCTTCGACACCGCCCCCAGCAACGGCAGGCCGAACAGGGTCTGGAAAAACGCGCGGCTGCTCACGACGTCCCCCTGTTTATCTCAACCTTAGAACACACCTGGTAACCCACGACGTGTTCCATTAGCCTTGAAAAAGTTTGTCACGCCGCACCGCACCACCTTATTCTATCTCACCGCTGCCGTGGGGGCAAGGCTCGTTTGGGCCAAGTCTCG
>CAYOQF010000003.1:27329-133471 GCA_964406055.1 uncultured Syntrophorhabdaceae bacterium | reverse complement strand
CCCACGGGTAAGGGCTCTTGCACGGGCGGCACGGAACGCCCCGCCGTGGCCTCGTCTCTCGTGACGAACGAAACCGTATCGCACAGGCGCCAAATACTGCGGAACCTCCGTGTTCGTTAGGTGTATCACCATCCTACCCGACACCGCCCCGGGAATTCAACCCGATTTTCGCCTCGGGGATTCCCCGATAGGGGCGGACGGTGCGGCGGCCATCCCATGTAACGGAGTCTATCATTTGATTGTGACAACAGTATGTCAGCGTGATAAAGGTGCAAAAAATTTTGAAGGAATCCTGGTACAGTCGGCGGGGCGGAGCGGCTCGGGCTCGGGCGGCATGCCGGGATACCCCCTGTGGGCCCCGCGGGCGTGAAGGAGTGAACGGTGGGGGAGGTATGGGAAGGGAGTCACCCAGTCAGCCAGTCAGCCATTCAGCCAATCAGCCGTTCAGCGGGTCAGTCGCTTCTCTCAGAATGTGGGGTTCAAAACGGGCGGGGCCGCAGGGCCGGGGAAGTCGTCAGGCGGGTAGCGGCGCACCGCGGAGGCCATGAAGTTCATCCAGATGGGCAGGCACACCCGGGCCCCGCTTTCGCCCTTGCCCAGGGACGTGCGCGTATCGAAGCCCACCCACACGCCGCTCACGATGTGGGGGGAATACCCCACGAAGAGGGCGTCGTAGTAGTTGCTCGTGGTACCCGTCTTTCCCGCCACGGGATAACCGATGCGGGAGGCCACGCCCTTGGCGGTGCCGTAATCCACCGGTCCCTTCAGGAGGAGGTTGATCTTGAAGGCCGTCTCGTCGGAGAGGACCTTGGTCTTCTCGATGGCGGCCTCATCCATGACCTGGCCCTGGGCGTCGGTGATGCGGCGCACGAAGAGGGGCTTGATCCGGTAGCCGCCGTTTGCAAAGGCGGCGAAGCCCTTCGTCAGGTCGAGGAGCGTCATGTTCGATGTGCCGAGGGCGATGGAGAGGTTGTGCTCCACTTCGGTGGTGATGCCCAGCTCCTGGAGGGTCTCCTTCACCGCCGTGACCCCCACCTCTTCGAGGAGCCTGACCGTGGCCGCATTCTTCGAGTAGGCCACCGCATCCCTCATGGAAATGGAGCCTTCGTACTTCCCGTCGTAGTTCCTCGGGGTCCACGTCCTGCCGTCGCCCATGGAATAATCCTTCGGTTCATCCACGATCATGGTGTCCGGCTCGAAGCCTTTCTTGAGGGCCGTAACATAGATGAAGGGCTTGAAGGCGCTCCCCGACTGGAGCTTCGCCGCCAGGGCCCGGTTGTAGGGGCTTTTCTCGAAGTCCCGTCCTCCCATCATGGCGAGCACGTACCCGGTGGAGGCTTCGAGACAGATGAGGGCTCCCTCCACCTTGAGGCTCCTCACGGGCTGGAACTGGTGGACCTTCTTCTTGTCCTGACCCGTGTAAGTCCCCTTGATCACGTCGCCCGGCCGGAAGGGAAAGGCGGTCATGGCCATGAAGCCTTTCTCGCTGCCCGCCAGCACCGTGTAGCCGTCCTTCATCTTTTCGGAGACGAGGAGGCTATAGGTCTTGCCCTGAACGAATCCCGAAACCTTCAGGTCCCGGTCGCCTGTCTTGAGAAAGTTGTCCCACTTGCCCCTGTCGAGATGGTAGAGGAGGGTGTAGTCGCCCTTGCGCTGTTCGTAGAGGGAAAGCCCCCGCTTCACCGACTCTTCCGCAAGCCTCTGGAGCGGGGGGTCCACGGTGGCGTACACCTTCAGGGCCTGGCGCGAGAAGATGCCTTTCCCGAGGCGGTCTTCCACGTACTGGACGATATGGTCCTTGAAATAGCTGTCCGTGAAGACGCCGTGGCTCTCCCGGATGACCATCTTCTCCTTGAGCATGTCCCGCTGCTTCTTCTCGTCGATGAGGCCCTTTTCGTGCATCTGGCGGATCACGTATTCCTGCCTCATCCTCGCGCTGCCCGGGTGTTTCTTGGGGGTGTACCGGGTCGGCGCCTGGACGATGCCCGCGAGCAAGGCCGCCTCGGCCCGCGTCACCTCCCAGATGTGCTTGCCGAAGTAGACCTGGGCCGCCGCCTCGACCCCGTACACGCCGTGACCCATGTAGATGTTGTTGAGGTAGAGGTTGAGGATCTCCTTCTTGGTGAGATAGGTCTCCAGCTTGTAGGCGAGGACCGCCTCCCGCACCTTGCGCAGGATGCTCCGTTCAGGCCCGAGGATCAGGGTCTTGATCACCTGCTGGGTGATGGTGCTGCCGCCCTGGACGACCCGTCCGTGAACGATGTTCTTGTAGAGGGCGCGGATGATGCTTTCCACCTCGAGGCCCCGGTGCTTGAAGAAATCGGCGTCCTCTGCGGCCACGAAGGCGTCCTTCACATACCCGGGGATCCGGTTGTAGGTGACGAAGACGCGGTTGTCCGGCACGATCAGGCAGAAGACTTCGTCGTTTCTGCCGTAGATGGTGCTCACCGGTTTGTTCTCCAGGTTCTTGAGCACCCTGACGGAGGGGATGTCCCGGATCACGAAGACGGTATAGCCCACCACGATGAGGAGGGCGGAGAAGATGAGGAGGAAGACGAGATAGAGGTGGAGCCGCTTTCTCAAAAGACGATCTCTCCCTTTTTCACGTCGAAGACGCCGGAGACGGTCAGTCGGAGCTCCACGATGGAGGTGAAGGTGAGAAAGCCCATGGTCCAGAGGGGATCATCGAGCATGCTGCCCCGTTTCCTGAGCACGTCATCCACCCTTTTCAGCTCCCGTGCCAGCTCGGGTACGGGCAGGGTCGACATGGTGGCCCCCAGGGGAAGTTCGAGGAGATGGAGGATCCTGCCCTTATCCACCACGGCGATCCCGCCGCCGGAGGCGAGCACCGCGTCGGCGGCCCTCACCATGTCGTCGTCGTCATAGCCGAGGATCAGAAGCCCGTGGGTCTCGTGGGCGATGGTGGAGGCGACGGCTCCCACCCTGGCCCCGAAACCCTTCACGAACCCCTTGCCCCACTTCTTTTGTTCACGCCTGGAGAAGAGGATCTTCCTCACATCCTCCTCGGGGAGGGGCTGAAGGAATCCGTCCCTCACGGGCAGTTCCATGTCGAGGCGCCGGGTGACCGTCCTGTCCACAATCTCCATAACGGGCACGGTTGTCCCCTTTCCCTGCTTTACAGCCATCTCCTTCCTTGCCGTGGAGGAGAACCGGAAGGGGTGGTGGCCGTTGCCCAGAGCGGGGAAGGGTGAGGAAGGGACCTTCAGCCTGCCGTTCTTCGCCCTCACGACCCCCCGCTCGATGGTGACGACCGGTGTGGGCTCGCTCAGGGAGGGGAGGAGGAGGATGTCGGCGATCCGGCCCGGCGTGACGCTCCCGATGTGGCCGTCAAGCCTGAAATACCGGGCCGGGTTGAGGGTGGCCATGCGGATCGCGTCGGCGGGCCTGATGCCGAAAGCGACGGCATCCCTGATGACGTGGTCCATATAGCCCTTGGCGACGAGATCCCCGGCGAATATGCCGTCGGAGACGAGGATGATCGAGTCGCAGGGCAGCCTGGCGACCTCCGGGGCCAGTTCCTTCAGGTCGCTCCTGATGGAGCTGTGACGGACCATGGTGGTGAGGCCGAGACGTATCCTGTTGCGCAGGTCTGCCGGGCGGATCGACTCGTGGCACGAGGTGAGCCCCGCGGCCACAAGGGTGTTGAGTTTGTCGGAGGAGGCCCCCAGGGTGTGACCCTCCACGTTTCTGCCGAGGGAGCGGGCGAGGAGGATCTTTTCCAAAAGGGCTTCTTCGTTTTTCAGGATCCTGTTGTATGCCGACATCTCGCTGATGGAGACGCACCGCGGGTAGGTGGTGAAGAGGTGCCAGAGGTCGGAGAGGGAGTATAGCTCGCCCCCCTCCACCTCGGGGTAGGGGGGATAGGAGGCCGGGACCCCCCAGAGGTACTTGAGCGAAAAACCCTCACTCGCCTTGATCACCTCGGCGAAGCCTGAGACCCCGATGGAATTCGTCATGTCGTGCCCGTCCGAGAAGACGGTGGTGGAACCCCTGGTGACGGCGAAATCGGCGAAGGTGGCCGGATTGTAGAAAAGGTCCGCGTGGCCGTGGGCATCGATATACCCCGGGACCGCCACGAGCCCCTTGCCGTCGACGAAGCGGGTATCGCCGCGGCCGGCCGGTGCTCTGTCTCCCGCGTAGGCGATCCAGGAGCCGGATACCCAGATGTTCCCGGGAAAAAGGTTTCCGGTGAAGACATCGAGTATGTGGGTATTCGTGACGACAAGGTCGGGCGCCATGTCTCCGCTGGAAACGCGGACGAGTTTCTGCACGTCCTTAAGGTGCTTTTCAATCATGCACAACTCCTTGGAGGGGACCCGGGACTACCGGATTGCACAGGTGACGATTGCCTTGGCGAGAAGGGTGCCGGTTTCGCTCCTCACCACCACGTCGGATACGGCGAAGCGCTGCCCCCTGTGGATGACCGTTCCCTCCGCATAGACCACCTCGTCTTTCACCGCCTGGAGGAAATTGATCTTCATCTCCAGGGTGAGGGCCTTTTCGTCGCCCTCGACGGTGGTGAGCACCGCGTTGATGCCCGCCGAATCGGCGAGGGTCGCGATGACGCCGCCGTGGTAATAGCCGAAGGGATGGGTAAGGTGGTGCCCGAAATCGATCCTGAGGCGGGCGAACCCCGGGGTCACCTCGGTCACCTCGATGCCCAAATGGCCGAAAAAGGGTGTGTTTTCAGCAAGTTTAAGCTGGGATTCCCTGTCCATCGGTGACGTCCGTGTCTGCAAGGTTATACCACACCGCTGAAGGTATCAACAAGTGCGCAACCCGGGGGGCAAAGGCGGGAGGGAGGCGGAACCGGTGCAGGACATCAGGTGATGTCGACGGGCAGGGGTCGTAAAGGCTCACCCTTTTCGTTCCATCCCCGCAGGGCGTAGTATTCGGCCTTCATGACGGCCAGGTCCTCCCGGGTGATGACGGTCCGCCCCGATCCGACGGGTTCCTCGAAGAACCGCCGGGGCAGCGTGTCCGCCTCTCCGGTCATTCCCTCGCGGAGGTTGAAGATCCGCACGGCGTCGCGAACAGTGGAGGCGATCCGCTGAAGGCCTTCCCTGGAAAGGGAGAGACCGAGGGTCGCCTCAACGATCCGGCCGAGCTCGGGCCACATATAGATATCGCGGTAGAAGCGGCAGAGTATCAGGGCATCCTGGAGGGTGAGCCGGTCCTCGTAGTCAATGACCACTTCAGCCTTTCCCGCTGTCTGCTCGGGGGGGATGGCGCCGGCCAGTTCCGGTCTGAAACCTGTGGTCCGGGCGTGGCATGCCCCCCTGTCGGAGGTGGCGTAGGAGAGACCCATGGCCTTGAAGTAGCGGGGGTCGTATCCACCGGGTTCGAGACCCTTCACGTGGATCGCTATGTCCTCGAGGTCCCAGGCGGCGGCGGCGTGACGGATTCCCTCGGCGAGGACAGCGCCGATCCCCTCCCTCCCGGCTGTCTGCTCTATGATCCGTGCCACGGCGTCGCCGTCCCCGTAGTCGAACCGCTCGGCCACCTTTCCCCGTTTCGACGCCTCGATGGCGAAACCCGCCAGGTTGCCCGCCGAGATGGTATCCAGTCCCAGCCTGTCGCAGAGATCGTTGAGGCGGATGATCTCGGAGAGGTCGCGGATCATGCAGATGCCCCCGAAGGCGTAAAGGGTTTCGTATTCGGGCCCGTCGATGGTGAGGCCCGCATGCTTCCCCTCCGTGATGGTGGTGAGGCGGCCGCAGGCCATGAAGCAACGGTTGCATGAGCGCGGTTTCACCGCGTATCGGGAGTGAAGGGCTTCGGCGCTGATCTCCCCCCATCCTTCGAGGGTGCCTTCGTACCAGTAGCGGGTGGGAAAGGCCTCCACCGTGTTGATGAGGGCGACGAGTCCCGGGGTGCCTACCTTTTTGAAGGTCGCGGCGGACGGAAGGGTGCGCGACTTCCGGCCCCACTCGTCCCGCATGGCGGTGACCGCCCCCGGATCGGCGGGCTGTCTCACCCTGCGGCCGTGGAAGGCGATCCCTTTGACCTTTTTCGAGCCCATGACCGCCCCGGTTCCCGTCCGGCCTGCGCATCGCCAGCGGTTGTTCACCACCGCCGCGAATCGCACCATGTTCTCGCCGGCGGGTCCGATCACCAGGATGCCGCTTCCCTTGACGCCCAGTTCCGACTGTATCCCGGCCTCGGTCGCATAGGTGTCGAGCCCCCAGAGGCGGGATGCGTCGTGGAACAGGACGGAGTGATCGGTGATCTCCAGCCAGACGGGCGTGGGCGATATGCCTTCGAGGATGATGGCGTCGTAGCCGGTCCTGCTCATGGGTTCCGCAAGCCTGCCGCCCGAGTATGCCTCACCGAAGAGACCGGTGAGGGGGGACTTGGTGATCACTGCGTACCTGCTGGAGCCCCATATCTTGGTGTCGCTCACCGGACCGAGGGTGAAGATGAGGTTGTTGTCGGCCCCCAGGGGGTCGACGCCCGGTTTGTTCCTCTTGAGGAGCAGATAGGCGCCGAGACCCTTTCCGCCGAGAAAGTGACGGTACGCGTCGTCGGGAACGGACTCCTCGTAATGCCTCCTGTTGGAGAGGTCGATCACGAGCGCCTTCTGAAATACCCCTTTCATCTTCTCCTCCTGTGCTCGTTGTACGGGGCGGGCAGGACCTGAACATTCGGTGGGCGGCGGACCGGTCCGTAATTTGTTAGCCTATCCCGTATGAAATTTCAAGTAGAAACATGCACTGACGCCACGTTGCGCGTCCCTGGAGAGGCCCGGATAAGCTTGTAAAGAGGTTCGAAAACGACTATAATCTACTCCTTATCAATAAGGGAGGGTTTCTATGGAGGGGCACATTTACAAGGCTTTTGACATGGAACTGAAGGAACTGAAGGAGTCTCTCCTTTACGAGGCCGGTCTCGTTGAAAGGGCCATCAGGGACGCCATCAAGGCCCTCCTCGAACGGGATTCCGAGTTGGCCATGAAGGTGATCGACGACGACGATACCATCAACTCCAAGGAAGTGGAGATCGATGAATTCTGTCTCAAGCTCCTTGCCCTTCGCCAGCCCGCGGCCAGGGACCTGAGGTTTATCACCACCGCCATCAAGATCAATTACGACCTGGAAAGGATAGGGGACATGGCGGTGAACATCTGTGAGCGGGTGCTGGAGCTGAACCAGGAGCCGCAGTTGAAGCCCTACATCGACCTGCCCACCATGGCTGCGACGGTCCAGTTGATGGTGAAGGAGAGCCTCGACGCCTTCGTGAGGGAGGATGTGGACCTGGCCCTCAAGGTGACCAATGACGACGAAAAGGTGGACCAGCTTCTCGACCAGGTGTTCCGCGAGCTGCTCACCTACATGATGCAGGACCTGAAAACCATCTCGCGGGCTACCCGGCTCCTCTTCATTTCGAAGAACCTCGAGCGGATGGCGGATCATGCCGTCAATGTGGCCGAACTCGTGATCTTCATGGTGGAGGGCAAGATCATCAGGCACCTGAAGGAACCCGTCGGGAAATAGCGGAATGCCGAGGATCATAAGTGTGCTCTTCCTTTGCTGCGCAGTGATCCTGGCGTCCTGCGAGAAAGGCCCGGGCAAGGGCGTCAAGGCGAAGAAACACCTGGTTACCATAGCGGGGTCCACGTCGGTCATGCCCTTTACGGAAAAACTGGCCGAACATTTCATGGTGGACCATCCCCGGTTCGTGGTCGATGTCCAGGGCGGCGGCTCCACGGCAGGGGTGCAGGCGGTGCTCAACCGCACGGTTGACATCGGCATGTCTTCCCGTCAGCTCAAGGAAGAGGAGATGGTACTCAACGAGATCGTCGTCTGTTATGACGGTATTTCGCTGATCGTCCATCCGAGCAACCCGGTGAGCGAGCTGACCATGAAGGAAGTGCGGGATATCTTTTCGGGCCGCATCAAGAAGTGGAGCGAGTTGGGCTGGACGGACCGGAAGATCGATGCGGTGACCCGGGAAGAGGGCTCCGGAACCAGGGGTTCTTTCGAGGATCTGGTCATGAAGAGCACGGAGATCGATGACGGGATCATGGTACAGGATTCCAACGGTTCGGTAAAAGAGGTGGTGGCCACCGACCCTTACGCCATCGGGTATGTGTCTCTGGGACTGGTGGACAAGAGGGTGAAGGCGCTGCGCATCGACGGCGTCCTGCCGACCCTGGAGACGATCAAACACAAGAAGTACAGGATCGTGCGTCCCTTCATCTACCTCAGTAACGGGGAGCCGGGCGAATATTCCCAGCAGTTCATCCTTTTCGTCCTCTCGAAGGACGGACAGAATATCCTGAAAAAGGAAGGTCTGATCGGTGTTTACGATTAGAAGGCGCTTCTCCAGGGAGCGCTTCATACAATGGATAATGACCCTCTTTGCCTTTTCGTCCCTCCTCTTTCTCTTTCTCATCTTCATGTTCATCCTTGTCGAGGGTCTGCCCCTCTTTCTCAAGGTCGGGCTCAAGCCTATCGTCCTCGGCATGAAGTGGGCCCCCACGAAAGGTTTCTTCGGCATCTTCCCCATGATCATCTCGTCCTTCCTCGCCACCCTGGGCGCCCTGATGATCGGTGCGCCCCTCGGCCTGGCCTGTGCGGTCTACCTTGCCGAATACTCGGGGAGCAGACTGAAGATGTTTCTGAAACCGGCCCTGGAGCTGCTGGCAGGTATCCCCTCCGTCGTCTACGGCTTTCTCGGGGTGATCTACATAGTGCCCCTCATCAGAAACTATGTCGGCGGATCGGGTTTCTCTCTTCTCGCCACCGCCGTAATTCTCGGTATCATGATCCTTCCCACCATCATCAGTATCTCTTTCGATGCCCTCGTGAGCGTACCCAGGACCTTCAGGGAGGGGTCTCTCGCCATGGGGGCCACCCAGTGGCAGACCATCTACCGGGTGGTCATCCCTGCGGCGAAGTCGGGGATCCTGGCAAGCTTCATCCTCGGCATGGGAAGGGCCATCGGCGAGACCATGGCCGTCATCATGGTGGCGGGCAATGCGCTGAAGATCCCCACGAGCGTCCTCGACCCCTTAAGGACCCTGACGAGCAACATCGCCCTCGAGCTTGCCTACGCCACGGGAGACCACCGCCTCTCCCTCTTTTCCACCGGGGTGGTGCTTCTCGTCATCATCATGATCCTCAACTACATCGCCAATTTCGGGATCAAGAAGAAGGTGATCAAATGAGGGTGGACCCGAGGATCACGGACCGGCTCATGAGGTGCGTCTTCAACGGCCAGGCCTTTTTCACCGTGGCCATCCTCGTGGTGATTGTGGCCATCATCTGCGTGAAGGGCTTCGGCCACGTGAGCCTCGAGTTCATCCTGTCCTACCCGGAAGACATGGGGCGCCACGGAGGCATCTTCCCGGCCATCGTGGGCACCCTGCTCCTCGCCCTCCTGTCTATCATCTTCGCCACGCCGCTCGGTCTGGGAACGGCCATCTTCCTCACCGAATATACGAAGGAATCGGTCATCACCAAGATCATCCGGTTCGGGGTGGAGTCTCTCGCCGGGATCCCCTCCATCATCTACGGCCTTTTCGGCTTCATATTCTTCGTGATCAAGCTGAAGATGGGCTGGTCTCTCCTCGCGGGGGTCCTCACCATGACGATCATGATCCTCCCCACCATCATCAGGACGAGCGAGGAGGCGATCAAGTCGGTGCCCCGGCAGCTGCGGATCGTCAGTTACTCCCTGAGCGCCACGAAATGGGAGACCATCACCAAGGTGGTGCTTCCCGCCGCCTTCTCGGGCATCCTCACGGGCATCATGCTGAGCGTGGGGAGGGCCGTCGGGGAGACGGCGGCGATCATCTTCACCATGGGCAGTTCGCTCCGCCTGCCCACGTCCCTCATGGAATCGGGGAGGACCATGGCGGTCCATTTCTATATCCTCGCCCGGGAGGGTATCTCCATGGAGAAGGCCTATGGTACGGCCCTCGTGCTGGTGCTGAGCATCCTCCTCATCAATGTGGTTGCCTACTATCTCATGAACCGGGCAATCAAAAGGTATTCGTGACGGCCTATGGATATCAAGATAGCGATCAGGGGGCTTACGGTTTCCTTCGGCGCCAACCACGTGCTCAGAGACGTGGACATCGATATCCACAGGAATCAGATTACCGGGATCATGGGGCCCGCGGCGAGCGGCAAGTCGACCCTCATCTCCGCGCTGAACAGGATGCTCGATTTCGAGGAAGGGGTGACCATTTCCGGTCAGGTGCTGATCGACGGCCAGAATGTGCTGGACGGGAATATCGACGAGGTGGACCTCAGGCGAAGGGTGGGGACGGTCTTTGCGGTCCCGATCCCCCTGCCCCGGTCCATATTCGAGAATATCGCCTACGGTCCCAGACTCAAGGGCATCCACGATCGGTCAAAGCTGAGCCGGATCGTGGAGACAAGCCTGAAGAAGGCCTTTCTCTGGGACGAGGTGAAGGACAGGCTCTCCATATCGGGCCTCAAGCTCTCCGGAGGCCAGCAGCAACGCCTGTGCCTGGCGCGGACCCTGGCCCTGACGCCGGAGATCATCCTCCTCGACGAGCCCTGCTCGGGCCTCGACCCCATCTCCACGGCAAAGATTGAGGAGGCGCTGGACGAACTGAAGAAGGAGTACACCATCATTCTGGTGTCCAACAACACGAAGCAGATCGCACGGATCACCGATTACGCGGCCTTTTTCTACATGGGCCAACTGGTGGAATACGGCCCTACCGAGAGGGTCTTCACCAACCCGGCGAACAGACAGACGGAAGACTACATTCAGGGTAAGTTCGGCTGATGGAAGGCGACAAGGCATACGCTCTCGAAACACGACACCTGAACCTCCATTACGGTTCCTTTCACGGCCTCAAGAACGTGGACTTCCGGGTTTTCAGGAACTCCATCACCGCCCTCATCGGTCCGTCGGGGTGCGGCAAGTCCACGCTCCTGCGCTGTTTCAACCGCATGAACGACCTGATCGACGACGTGAAGATAGAGGGAGACATCTTTGTCCAGGGCCAGAACGCGCACGAGATCGACACGATCCAGTTGCGGAAGAGGGTGGGCATGGTCTTTCAGCGGCCCAACCCCTTCCCCTTTTCCGTGTACGAGAACCTCCTCTACGGCCTCAAGGTCCACGGCATGCACAACAGGAGGAGGAACCAGGAGATCGTCGAGCGGTGCCTGCGGTCTGTCGGGCTCTGGGAAGAACTGAAGGACAAGCTGAACACCCCGGCACTGGCACTCGCGGAGGAGACCAAGCAGAGGCTCTGTGTGGCGCGGCTCCTCACGGTGGAGCCCGAGATCATCCTCCTCGACGAGCCCTGTTCCGCCCTTGACCCCATCGCGACCATGAGGATCGAGGAGCTGATGCTCCAGCTCAAGGAGAAGTACACGATCCTCATCGTGACCCACAACATGCAGCAGGCTGCCCGCGTCTCCGACTGGACGGGCTACATGCTCTTGGGCGAGCTGATCGAGACGGGAGAGACCTCCCAGATCTTCACCCAGCCCAGAGATGAGAGGACGGAAGGCTACATCACCGGCCGTTTCGGGTAGGACCCGGGATCGAAGGCCCTGACCCCTCCTTGTTCCACCCATTCACCCATCCGCCCGTTCAGGGCCTTCCGTTGATTTCAAGTGGTCCCTGTTGTAGATTAGAACGGAGTTTGGGTTCCCTAAGGCCGGGAGAGAAGGGGGATATGGAATTTCTGAAGGCGGTGAGCGCCCTCGAGGCTCGGGAGATCATCGATAAGGCGGCGACAGGCCCCGGGAAGGGTGTGCCGGTACCCCTCCACCATGCCCTCGGACGGGTTGCGGCGGAGGATATACGCGCCCCCCACGATGTCCCGCCCTTCGACCGGTCCCTCGTTGACGGTTTCGCCGTCAGGTCCAGGGATACCCAGGGGGCGAAGGAGACCAACCCGGTCATGCTGGCCCTGCACGGTGAGGTACGGGTTGGAGAGGAAGCGGGTGTGACCGTGTCGCACGGCAGTGCGGTGGCAGTCAGCACCGGGGCCATGGTCCCGGCCGGGGCGGACGGGGTGGTGATGGAAGAGTACGTGCGCCGCCTTCCCGATGCGATCGAGGTGATCAGGGCGGTCCACAGACGGGAGAATATCTCTTTTCGCGGAGACGATGTGAAGGCCGGGTCCACGGTCATCGACGGGGGGACCGTGCTGACGCCTTTCGGCCTCGGCGTCCTTGCGGCCCTCGGCGTTGCGGAGGTGCCGGTTTTTGCGGCCCCCCTGGCGGGGATCATCTCCTCCGGGGACGAGGTGGTCCCCGTGGACTCGGCCCTCGGGCCAGGGAAGATACGGGACGTGAACAGGTATACCGTATCGGGTCTCCTTGAACGGGAGGGATTCCGGACCACGTTCCTCGGCATCGCGGGCGACGATGTGGACCGCATCGCCGAGGCCATGAGGTCGGGAAAAGAGACGGACCTCCTCCTCGTTTCGGGCGGGAGCTCGAAAGGGGGTAAGGACTTTGTCGTCACCGCCCTCACGGAACTGGGCGGCGAGGTCCTCTTTCACGGCATCAACATCAAGCCCGGAAAACCGGCCATCTTCGGGCGCCTCTGGGGTAAACCGGTGTTCGGTCTCCCCGGCCACCCCTTCTCCTGCATCATGGTGATGATCCGCTTCGTCCTTCCCCTTGCCCGGCGGATGACAGGGCGGAAGGTCGATCAGGGACGCCGCGTCACCGGGCGGCTCACCACGAACGTCCCTTCATCCTTCGGTATCGAGGAGTGTGTGAGGGTCACCCTCGGCCGTGGTGAGGACGGGATCGCCGTTACCCCGGAGCTCGCGAAATCTTCCGACATTTCATCCCTCGTGAGGGCGCAGGGTTACGTTGTGGTTCCCGAAGGAGTTGAAGGTCTGGAGCAGGGCGAGGAGGTGGAGGTCATCCTCTTTCCCTGACCCGAATCTATGAAACGATATCTCACCACCATTGATCGGGTGACTGCCCAGGGTCGCGTCATGGACTCGGTGGTTCCCATCGAAGAGGAGGTCCTGGTCCCGGTGTACGAGGCCGCCGGCAGGGTGACGTCCCGGGCTGTCTTCGGCCGTTTCTCCAACCCCTCCTACCTGTGCGCCGCCATGGACGGATATGCGGTGGATTTCGAGACCACCGCGGAGGCCGACCTGACGAGCCCCCTTTCCCTTGAGAAGGGCTCCGGGGCCTGGAAAATCAACACGGGCGACATCCTTCCCGGGGAGGCGAACGCCGTGGTCATGATCGAGGAGGTGGAGGAAGGGGAGCGAGCCATCCGGATCAGGAAACCCGTTCACCTGTGGCAGAACGTGAGGATGGTGGGAGAAGACCTGATCGAAGGGGACATGCTGGTCCCCCGGAACTACCGGGTGGCGGTCAGGGATATCGGCCTCTTTCTCTCCGCAGGGGTGACCCATCTTCATGTGCGACGGAAACCGCGCCTCGTGATTATCCCCACGGGGCACGAGCTGGTGGATCTTTACGCAGGGAGCGTGGAGTCTCTGAAACCGGGTACCCTCGTGGAATTCAACTCCTACACCCTGTGGAAACTGGCCGAAGAGGCGGGATACGAGGTGGAGCGGTGCGAGGCCGTCTCGACCCGCGAAGACCTGAAAGACCGGATCCTGCGGGCGGTCCGCGAATGCGACGTGGTGGCCGTGAACGCGGGGTCGAGTGCAGGGACCGAGGACTTCACCGGGGAGGTGATCCGGGAACTTGGAACGCTGATCTTCCACGGGGTGTCCATGATGCCGGGTAAACCCCTTATGTTCGGCGTGATTGACGGGACCCCCGTCTTCGGGGTCCCCGGTTACCCCGCATCCGCCGTGGTCGTCCACGAGAACTTCCTGGCACCTCTCTCGTGCCGCCTGAGCGGACTCGCCTCCCGCGAAAAGAAAGTGACCATCGTGACCCCGTACAAGGTGCCGTCCCGGATCGGCATCGAAGAGATCATCCGGGTCAACCTCACCCGAAGAAAGGGCACCCTCTACGCCTTTACCCTCCCCCGGGGGGCGAGCGTCTTTTCCTCCGTGGCCAGGGCGGACGGGTTCATCAGGGTGCCCGAGAAGATTGAGGGTTTCAACGAGGGCGAGGCCGTCCCCTGCGTGATCACGAGGCCCCTTGAGGAGATCGAAAGGAGGATCCATATCGTGGGGAGCCACGACCTGTGCCTCGATCTCCTGAGGGACCTGGTGAAGGCCCGCAGGCCTGATCTCGACCTCCTGTCGAGCAGCACCGGAAGCCTGAGCGGCATCCTGGCCTTCCGTCGGGGTATCACCGACCTCTGCACCACCCATATCCTCGACGAGAAGGAGCATACCTACAACCTGGCCGCTGTCAGACGGTACGTTCAGGGCAGGTCGTGGAGGCTGATTCACGTGGCGAAGCGGTTGCAGGGTCTTGTGGTGGGGAAGGGGAACCCGAAGGGGATCTCCGGCATGGCCGATCTCGTGAGGCCTGATCTGAAGTTCGTGAACAGGCAGTCGGGATCGGGGACCAGGATCCTCCTGGACAGGCTGCTGCTCGATAACCACCTTGAGAGGACCGACATAAACGGTTATGATAGGGAAGAGTCGTCTCACACCTCCGTGGCCCTCCTCGTGAAGGAATCGGTAGCCGATGCAGGTCTCGCAATCTTCGGAGCGGCGAAGGTGTTTTCCCTCGATTTTATTCCCCTCGCCGAGGAGGAGTACGACCTGCTGGTGTCGGAGGAATTTGCCGCCGATCCCCGCTTCGACCTCCTCATGGAGTTGCTGAGGTCAAGGGAATTCAGGGACGGGCTCGAAAGGTTCGGCGGATACAACACCGGGGAGACGGGTTCGGTGAAGGCGCAAGGATGACGGAAAGAGTGGAGCCCTTACTGGTAGACAATTTTAACCGGGTCATCGACTACGTGCGCATCTCGGTGACGGACCGGTGCAACCTCAGGTGCCGCTACTGCGTGGACGGCAGGGTCAACTTCGTGGCCCACGACGAGATCCTGCGGTACGAGGAGATCGTTCGATTCGTGCGTCTCTGCGCGGGCCTCGGGGTCAGCAAGATACGCCTGACAGGAGGCGAACCCCTTACCCGGAAGGGGGTTGCGGGCCTGCTCGGGGAAATCAGACGTATCGGGGGCATAGAGGACATCAGCCTTACCACGAACGGCGTCCTTCTGGGACGACAGATCATGGACCTCACCGAGGCGGGGCTGAAGCGGGTGAACATCAGCCTCGATTCCCTGAAGAGGGAGCGCTTCGCCTACATCACCGGTGTGGACGCCCTGGACGAGGTGTTCATGAGCATCGAGAAGGCCATGTACGCGGGGCTGCGCCCTATCAAGATCAACACGGTCATCATCAAGGATTTCAATGATGACGAAGTCCTCGATTTCGCCCGCCTTGCCGCCAAGTGGGGCCTCGATGTGCGGTTTATCGAGTTCATGCCCTTCGGTGAGTTCGAGTTGTGGAACAGCTCGAGGATCCTTCCATCGGCCGAGGCGGAGTCATGGATCAGGGATATCTTCGAACTGGACCCGGCGGAAGACGAGGCCCGGGGACCGGCGAAGATGTTCCGGATCAAGGGGACCTCGGGGAGGGTGGGGTTCATCAGCCCTGTTTCTTCCCACATCTGCAGCCGCTGTAACAGGATACGGCTCACCGCCCAGGGCATGATACGGCCGTGCCTTTTTTCCGACGTGGAGTATGACGTGAAGGCCCTCCTTCGGGGCGGTGCCGGGAGTGACGAGATCAGGGACTTTATCGCCCGGGTGGTGCGGTCCAAGCCCGAGCGGAAAGGGGAAATGGGGCAGATGAAGAAGTGCCAGCGGAATCTGAGGGAGATAGGCGGGTAGTAAAGGGAGTCAGGAGTCGGAAGTCAGAAGTCAGGAGAAACCTCTGGTATCCAAATCGTGCAGGTGTAAAGATTGGTGCCTGGGATGTAGTGCTTGAAGGAGAGAGGTGGGCATGAAGCTGAGCCATGTGGACGAGCAGGGCAAGGCCCGGATGGTGGACGTGTCGGGCAAGAAGGTGACAAGACGGGAGGCTGTTGCCCGGGGAACCGTGAGGATGGCGCGGGCCACCTACGACCTTGTGCGGGAAGGGCAGGGGCCGAAGGGCGATATCTTCACCGTGGCCAAGATCGCAGGCATAGGCGCGGCCAAGAAGACGGGCGAACTGATACCTCTGTGCCACCCCCTGCCGATCTCCCACGTGGATGTGGGGTATGCCTTTGACGACGAGAAGTGTGAAATCGTGATCACGGCGGCGGTGAAGACCGAGGGGCAGACCGGGGTGGAGATGGAGGCCCTCACCTGTGTCACCGTCGTGGCGCTGACCGTTTATGACATGTGCAAGGCGGTGGACAAGGGGATTGAACTCGGCCCGTTCTACCTCGTGGAGAAGAGCGGGGGCAAAAGCGGCGCGTATAGGAGATGTCAACCGTGAAATTTCAAATTCCCGAAGGGAGACAGCGAGTGAAGGGGAAGCTTGTTTCCGTAAACATCAGTGACCTGAAGGGCGAGAAAAAGCACAACGTCGGCTCGGCAAAGCTGGTGAAGAACCTCGGTATGGCGGATGACGCCCATGCCGGCACGCCCGTCCGCCAGGTCAGCCTTCTCGCCATGGAGAGCATACAGAAAATCAAGGACAAAGGGCTTGCGGTGATCCCCGGCGATTTCGCCGAAAACCTGACCACCGAGGGCATCGACCTGCCTTCCCTGCCTATCGGCACGAGCCTGAGGATCGGAGAGGGCGTCCTGGTGAGGGTGACGAAGATCGGCAAGGAATGCCATAACCGGTGCAACATCTTCTTCCAGGTAGGAGACTGCGTGATGCCCCGGGAGGGTATCTTCGTCGAGGTCCTGGAAGGCGGTGTCGTCAAGGTGGGTGACTACGTGGAAGTGGTGCCGTGAGGTATCGCGCAGCCATCGTGACGGTAAGCGACAAGGGCTCCCGGGGCCTGAGGGAAGACACAAGCGGGCCGGCCCTGGCCGAGCTCCTCGAGGGGGCCTACGACATTGAGGCCATGGTGATCGTTCCCGACGAGGCTGAGGTGATCGCGGCCACCATTGTCCGGCTCATCGACGAATCAGGGATCGACCTCGTGGTGACCACGGGTGGGACGGGGCTGACAAAGCGGGATGTGACCCCGGAAGCCACGAGATCGATAATCCACAGGGATTTGCCCGGGTTTTCGGAGATCATGAGGAGCGAAAGCTACAAGATCACGCCTCACGGCATCATCTCGAGGGGGGTCTCGGGTATACGAAACGAAAGCATCATCATCAACCTGCCGGGGAGCCCCAAGGCTGCCGTGGAATGTCTCGGATTCGTCCTGAAGGCCATACCTCACGCCCTGGCGAAGGTGAAGAACGACCCTGCCGACTGCGCGACGTGATCGCCGGTCTTACAGTTTCCCCAAGTCCCTCGCATCCGTCTTCAGTTTGAAGGCGGGCTCCTTCTTTTCCACCTCTTCCTTCTTCACTTCGGAGAGCTTGATCCTCAACCGCACGTCGTTCGGGCTGTCCGCATAGGCGATGGCGCTGTTGTAGTCGATAATGCCCGCCATATAAAGGTCGAAGATGTGCTGGTCGAAGGTCTGCATACCCTCGTTGTAGGAGGCGGCCATGGTCTCCTTCAGGAGGCCGATCTCTCCTTTCAGGATGAGGTCCTTGACCCTGGGGCTGTCGAGAAGGATCTCGATGGCAGCGACCCTCCGGCCGTCCACCGTGGGGATGAGGCGCTGGGAGATGATGGACCGGAGGTTGAGAGAGAGCTGCATAAAGATCTGGAGATGACGCTCGATGGGAAAGAAGTTCAGGATCCTCTCCATGGCCTGGTTTGCGTTGTTGGAGTGAAGGGTCCCGAGGGCGAGATGGCCTGTTTCGGCGAAGGTGATGGCATCCTCCATGGTTTCCGAGTCCCGGATCTCACCGATGAGGATCACGTCCGGCGCCTGGCGCAGGGTATTTTTCAGGGCGTTGAAGAAGGAGTGGGTATCGAACCCCACCTCCCGCTGGGTGATGACGCTCTTCTTATGCTCATGGACGAACTCGATGGGGTCCTCGATGGAGATGATATGACCCGGTTGGGTCGAGTTCCTGTGATCGATCATGGCGGCAAGGGTGGTGGACTTACCCGAACCGGTGGCTCCCACCACGAGGACGAGACCGCGCTTGGTCATGACGATGTCCTTGAGCACGGAGGGAAGGCCGAGGTCGTCGATGGTCTGGATCTGGACCTTGATCTGCCGCAGCACGAGACCCACGTAGCTCCTCTGACGGAAGATGTTGACCCTGAAACGTCCCAGCTCGGGGTAGTAGAGGGCCAGGTTCATCTCGAACTCTTCGTCGAAGATCCGCTTCTGCTTGTCGTTCATGATAGCGTAAGCGATCTCTTCCGTATCCTCCGGCTGGAGTATCGTGTCACCGTAAGGTTGCACGATGCCCTCGATGCGGAACATGGGCGGGAGGCCCGCGGTGATGTAAATATCGGAGGCATCCTTCCGAACCATGTACGTGAGAAGCTCTACGAGGTCTGCCATGTCGTCACCTCCCGGGTGTGGGGAGCCAGAAACTCACTTCGTCGCGGGTCACCAGGTTTCTCTGGACCAGTTCCGCTACCGCCGCCTCCATGGTCTGCATGCCTATACCCTTGCTGGTTTGCATGATGGAAGGAAGCTGGGCGATTTTATTCTCTCTGATCAGGTTCCGTACCGCCGGGTTGGCGATCATGATCTCGAAGGCGGCGATCCGGCCCGAGCCGTCCCGTCTCTTGAAGAGGGCCTGGGTGATGACCGCCTGGACAGACTCTGCGAACATGGAGCGTACCTGGTTCTGTTGGGCCGCAGGGAAGACGTCGATCACCCTGTCTACCGTCTTCGGGGCGCCGCTCGTATGGAGGGTACCGAACACCAGGTGACCTGTCTCGGCTGCGGTCAGGGCGAGGGAGATGGTCTCGAGATCCCTCATCTCGCCGACGAGGATGATGTCCGGGTCCTCACGGAGGGCGCTCCGCAGGGCGTTCGAGAAGCTCTTGGTATGAGGCCCCAGTTCCCTCTGGTTGACGAGGCAGCTCTTCGAGGCGTGGACGAACTCGATGGGGTCCTCGATGGTGAGGATGTGCCCTTTCTGCTCCGTATTGATGAGGTCGATGATGGCGGCCAGGGTGGTCGATTTTCCACTACCTGTCGGCCCCGTGACGAGGACAAGGCCCTTTTCGAGGCGGGCCAGATCCATGAAGACCCTGGGAAGGCTCAGTTCCTCAAAGGTGGGTATCCTGGTGGGGATGGTCCTGAAGACGGCCGAGTCACCCCGGTTTTGTTTGAAGACGTTCACACGGAAGCGCCCGTAATCGCCCAAGGCGAAGGAAAAGTCGAGCTCGAGAAACTCCTCGTACGTCTTCCTCTGCTGGTCGTTCAGGATGTCGTAGATCATATTGTGGATCTCGTCCCTGTCCAGGGGCGGGACCTCAACCTTCCTCATCTCCCCGTGAATCCTCACCACCGGCGGCTCGCCGGCGCTCACGTGAAGGTCAGAGCCTTTGTTCTCCACGGTGAAGATCAGAAGTTCCGATATGTCCATAGGATCCTCCTATTCAAAGGGTTCGATTTCTTTGAGTGTCGGCAGATCACCAAGGTCCCTCAAACCGTAGACCTCCAGAAACTTCTGGGTGGTCCGGAATACCAGCTTGCCTCCGTCGCCGTTCCGGCCCCCGATCTCGATCAGCTTCCTGTCGAGAAGCTGCCTGATCACGCGGGACGAATCGACGCCGCGGAAGGCGTCTATATCCCGCTTGGTGAGGGGTTGTTTGTAGGCAATGATGGAGAGGGTTTCCATGAGGGAGCGGGTGAGGGGGATGTCCTTCTCCTTCACGAACCTCCGGATCCAGTCGCGATAGGGCAGTTTGGTCCTCAACTGGTACCCGCCGGACACCTCCACGATCTCGAGGGCCCGTCCGTCGCCTCTGTATTCTTCAGCCAGCTCCGCCAGGGCTGCCCGTATTTCATCTTCCCCGTATTCATCCAGCCGGCTGACCAGTGTTCCCAAGGAAAGGGGCTTCGGGGCGGCGAAAAGAACTGCCTCTATGATACGCTTCAGGTCCATGCGGATAGAAAGGTTGTAACGCGGGATACGATCTCCTCAGCCTCTTCGGGATACTCATGCCATGCCACGTCCTGCTCCTTGGAAAACCACGTAAACTGTCTTTTTGCGTACTGTCTTGTCTCTGCTTTTATTCTTTGTACCATATCCTCGTAGGAAATTAAACGCCTCAGGTAGAGGAGGACCTGCCGGTAACCGATGCCCGCCAAGGCCTTGCAGTCGTCCCCGACGCCCGCCCGAAGGAGGGCCTCCACCTCCTCGATCCAGCCGCTGCGAAGCATCTCCTCCACCCTCTCGTCAATCCTCTCGTAGAGCACCGTTCGGTCTTTCCTGAGGCCGATCCTGAGGGCCCGGTAACGGGCCTCCCTGAAGCCGTGTATCTCCTCCCACCGGGACATGGTGTTGCCGGTGAGGCGAAAGACCTCAATGGCCCGGACTACCCGAATCCCGTCTTTGTGGCTGATCCTGAGGGCATAGGAGGGATCGATGGATTTGAGGGTTTCGTAGAGGCCGAGAGGGTCGGCGGCGTACTGCTTCCTGAGGGATGCCCGAAGCGTCCCGTCTGTAGGCGCCGGGAAGAGATCGAAGAGGATGGCCTTTATGTAGAGTCCTGTGCCACCTACCACGACGGGGACCCGTTTCCGAGCCCAGATGCCCCGGATCGCCTCGTCGGCCAGCCTCTTGAAAAGGGCCGCGTTGAATTCCTCGTGCGGCCCGGCCACGTCGATGAGGTGATGGGGGATCTGCCGCTGCTCCTCTGCGGTGGGTTTCGCGGTGCCGATGTCGAAGCCCCGGTAGACCTGCATGGAGTCGGCGTTCACGATTTCGCCCCCGATCCTGGAGGCGAGAAGGAGGCCCAGGCGGGACTTTCCGGTACAGGTAGGGCCGAGCACGAAGACCACGGGGCCGCTATTTGCCAACATTCGGGCTATACAGTATAATATCTCCTTCATGTATGCAAGGGTGCTGAAACTGCTCGTAATCCTTGTCCTTCTTCCATCTGTCTTTGGTGTAGGGTTCGGATACGCCCTTGTCAATTACCTCGAAATCCCGGACGTGAAAGAGCTCGAAAACTACCGTCCCAAGTCGGCCACCCGGCTTTATGCCGACGACGGGACCCTCTTCGCCGAGCTGTTCGTGGAGAAGCGGGTCCCCATCCCCATCACCCAGATGCCGGCACACCTGAAGCTCGCCTTCGTGGCCATCGAGGATGTACGTTTCTACGATCACTTCGGCATCGATGTGCGGGGCATCGGGAGGGCCATCTACCGGAATATCGCCCGGAAAGGGATCAAGGAGGGGGCTTCCACCATCACCCAGCAGCTGGCCCGGAACCTCTATCTCACCCCGCAGAAGAGCTTCAAGCGGAAGATCGAGGAGGCCATCCTGGCCATCCAGATCGAGCGGACCTATTCCAAGGACGAAATCCTGAACATGTACCTCAACCTCATCTATCTGGGCGAGGGCGCCCACGGGGTCGAGGCGGCGGCGTATACCTATTTTCACAAGAAGGCAAGCGAGCTGACCCTCGAAGAGTCGGCGCTCCTTGCCGCCCTCACCAAATCGCCCTCCAAGCTCTCCCCTTTCAAGAATCCGGGCAAGGCCGCGGAGAGGCGCAACGTGGTTCTGAAAAAGATGATGGAGGCAGGCTTCATCCCCCCGGCGACCTACGCCAAGGCGGTGAAGACGCCGATCAATCTGGCCGCCCTGAGGACCTACGAGAAGAAGACGGGTTATTTCATCGAGTATGTGAAGCAAAACCTGGACGACCACGTGGAGAATCCCCAGGAGATCTACACCACGGGATTCAACATCAAGACCACCATCAACCTGAAGATGACCGAATATGCCTACGAGGCCATCGAGAAAGGTATTCAGGGTTACCGGAGCCGTCATTCCAAGGCAACCCAGGCGCCCGAGGTGGCCCTTGTGGCCATGGAGGTGAAGACCGGGGAGATCAAGGTCCTTGTCGGCGGAAGGGATTTTGCGAGTTCTCCTTACAACAGGGCGGTCCAGGCTAAGCGGCAGCCCGGCTCGGCCTTCAAGCCCATCATCTTTCTGACCGCCCTCGAAAAGGGTCTCAAGCCGGACTCCATACTCAGGGACGGCCCCATATCCTACACCAACCCTTACACGGGACAGCTCTGGCAGCCGAAGAACTACAAGAACGAGTACTTCGGCGACGTGACCATGCGAAAGGCCCTCGAGCTTTCCCTCAACACCGCCACCGTGAGGCTCCTGGAAAAGGTGGGCGTGGAGAGCGTCATAGAGATGGGCAAGCGGCTGCGCATTGGGGCCGATTTCCAGCCGAACCTGTCCCTGGCCCTCGGTACCACCGAAGTGGCGCCCCTTGACTTGGCCGCTGCCTACACCGCCTTTGCGAGGGGCGGCACCTATATCCGGCCCGTGGCCATCAAGCACATCGTCACCATGGAAGGGGAGGAGAAATTCGTGTCCGAACCCGAGGAAGAGCCTGTCGTGGCCCCGGATGTGAGCGCCGCCCTCGTGGATATGATGCGGGGGGTGATAAAGAGCGGGACCGCGAAAAGCGCCGCAAAGATGCCCTTCTTCCTCGCAGGCAAGACCGGGACGACCGATGATTTCCGGGACGCCTGGTTTGTGGGTTTTTCCCCCAACCTCCTTTGTGCCGTGTGGATCGGCTACGACAAGGGGAATAACCTGGGGGGCAGGGAATCGGGCGCCACCGCCGCTCTCCCTATCTGGATGGAGTTCATGACAAAGGCCCTCCCCCTGTATCCCAACGACGATTTCCCGGCCCCGGCCCCGGGGGACACGGGAGCAGCAGAAAAGAAACAGGAGGTGCGATGATGAAGGCGGGATTTATCGGTCTCGGTTTTCTCGGTTCGGCCATGGCACAACGGCTCATGAGCGAGGGCGTCGGCCTCACGGTCTGGAACAGGACCGTGGAGAAGGCCAGGGCACTCGGATGCCCGGTGGCGGAAGATCCTTCCGCCCTCGCCAGGGGCGAAGAGGTGATCTTCCTCAACGTCTTCGACAGCCGGGCGGTCTCGGATGTCCTTCGGGGACCCAAGGGTCTTCTCTCGGTAAGTCTCGAGGGTAAGACCATCGTCGACACGACCAGCAATCACTGCGAAGACGTGCGCGAATTCCACAGGGTTGTCGCGGAGAAGGGCGGTACGTACGTGGAGGCGCCTGTGCTGGGAAGCGTCGTGCCCGCATCCCAGGGGAACCTCACCGTCCTGGTGAGCGGCCCTGAAAAGGGGTATGAGAAGGCCCGGCCTTATCTGGAGAAACTTGGATCCAGGATCTTCTTCCTTGGCGGAGAGGGGCTGGCGAGCAGGATGAAACTGGTGAACAACCTCCTTCTCGGCACCTTCATGGCCGCCATCGCAGAGGCGGTAAGCATAGGGGAATCCGCGGGCGTGGACAAGGAGAGGGTGCTCGACATCCTTGGGGCGGGGGCGGGGAATTCGGGGGTGCTGAACGCGAAGCGCGAGAAACTCCTGAAAGAGGATTTCTCCACCCACTTCTCGGCGGCCCTCATTTATAAGGACCTCCATTATCTTCAGGACCTGGCGAGATCCCTGAAGAGGCCCCTCATTACCGGGAGTATGGTGAAAGAGCTTTTTGCCCTCACCCGGTCGCAGGGGGTGGACGATCTCGATTTTTCCGTGGTCTACAAGGTGTTGAAGGGGCTGTAGATCGCATCATCTGCCCTTCGTCATGACATCGTCGAGCCAGTCGAGGATCCGTGCGTTTGATATGAGAAGGGCCCCTACCTGGCAGTGTTCCTCCGCGCCCTCCGCGGCCGTGAACAACATGAACTCCCTGGGGGCACTGAGGGCCTCAAAGAGCATCCGCGACTGACCGGGCAGATCCTTATCTCCCTCCGAATCGACCACGAGCATGGGGCAGGTGATCTTCTCCGCCACACCTCTCATGGTATATGCCCGCGTCATCCTGAGCCACTCGCTTGGTGATCGGGCCTGGAAGGTAAACATACCGTTTGCCACAGACCACCTGAGGGAGGGGTCTGTCTTCATCCTGCCGTAGATGGCCTCATCGATCTCCTTGGCCCCCTCCCGGGTGTCGAGAGCCTTCTCGTCTTCCGGGGTCAGGGGGGCGGCCCCGTGGAAGTCATAGACGCCTCCGTTGGCGATACAGGCCCTGATCCGTTTTTCGAATGCCACGGCCCGTGGGGCAAGATATCCGCCGAAGCTGATGCCCATGAGGGCGATCCTCTCCGGGTCTACCTCCCTGCGGGTAAGGGCATAGTCGACCACGGGGGTCACCACCGTCTCCCAGTTGTGACGGAAGGGCAGTCTCTGTTCCCTGATGACGCGGCCCTGACCGGGTCCTTCGAAGATCAGCACGTTGTATCCCCTCCTGACGGCGAAATGGGCGGCGGCAAAATAGAGTTCTTCGCCGGTTCCGTCGAAACCGGTCTGGACGATGAGGAGGGGTCTTTTCTTTCCCGATCCATCCACCAGGCACAGGTAACCGGGCAACGAGGTCCCTTCGAAGGGGATCTCAACGGTCGCGATGGGATGGTCCGCCAGTGCGGCCCCTTTGCGAAAGGCGTCCCGCCCCTTCCTGGAGACCGTCACGATCCTGGGGTCATCGGGCCTGGTGTGGAGGAAGAACTCCGCAGTGCGGTAATAGTTGGAGGCCTTGAAGAACTCCTGTCGCGCGCTGATCCGCCGGTCCCGGGAAAGAAAGGCATCGCCCGCTTCGTGGCGTTGTTCCGCCGTCTTCATCCATTCCCGGTACCAGCTCTCGTCATCCCCTTCCTTGATGCGGTACAGCGTGCTGAGGACCTCGCCTATGTCCGCCCCTCCGCTCACCGCATAGGACACTGCCCGGAGGGCCTGGAAGGAATACTGGTTATCCTTGAAGACGAAATCCATCGCCCGGAGATCAACCGCGGGAAGGGAAGCGAAGAGAAGAAGTGCCGTGAGCAGGCAGGTGGAGCAGGTCTTTCTCATGGAAACCTCCACGTCGGGATGATGCGGTACGCCTTAAGTATCCCCGGAGGGAGACAAAAAGGCAACAGAAACCTGACTCCGGGATGGAAGGGAAGGGGGAGCGGGTTACAGGAAAAAGGCAGGGCATATGGGCCCTGCCTCTTCCATGAGCTTGATGCGGGTGGGTCAGATCCGGAATCGCCTCCTGATTGCGCCGAGGCCCACCATCCCCAGACCGAGGAGCATGAGGCAGGCGGGCTCGGGCACGTCGGTACGGGTCACCGTGACCCGGTCGAGGAGGGCACCCACGTTGTCCCCGCCATGGTTCGCGAAGCTCAAGGTGCCGCCCGTGGCGGTGGTAACGTTGACGGTGAAGGTTGCGAACGGGTCCGAACCGGCAAGGGTGTACTGGGCCGTCCAGTCGGCGAAGGTCACGGTGACCGTGTTCCAGTCGCCGCGCTGGGAGCCCGCGAGGTCGAAGGTGACCGTGTAGGTGCCCGGTGCGAAGACCTGCTTGGTCGTGAGGACGCCCGCATTCCATGTGGAGCCGTCAAGGTCCACGTACCGGCCGTTGCCGGGAAGGAAGTCAAAATCGTATCCTCCCTCGCCGACGAGATCGACGGTCCCGTCCGTCACCGTCCAGTTGGCGAACCCTGCGTAGTTGAGACCCCAGGCCTCGCCGTCGAAGTTGTCGCTGAAGACCAGGCCGGCCCGGGCCGTTCCGGAGCCCAAAAGTACCAGGGTGGTCAGGATGATCGCCGCCCACACGCCTTTGCGAACCAGTTTTGTCATTGTTCTCCCTCCTCTGTCCATGGAATGAATCGTCGTCATGGCCGGATAAGTAGCAAAAGCCGTGCCGGTGCGGTAACCGGGCAAAATGTAAGACAAATCCTGTGAGGAGGCCCGTGAGGACAGAGCGAAAGTGTAGCCCTATCCGACACAAGTGCGGTTCCCAGGCGTATCGATGGACAAAAAGTAGTTGAATAATGCAATGTTATGAATGCATTACCTAAGACGGGTAATTGTAATACACACCGACGGCGAGGCCTACCGCCCCGGCTAACGGGTCCTGGCGATGAAACCTTCGAGGGCGGCCATGTATTGGTCTGTGTCGCGAAAGAGGATGTCGTTGTGGGTAGCCCCGGGGATCACCACCAGTTCCTTGTCGCGGGAACCGATGTGCCGGTGGAGAAGTTCCGCCTCACCGAGGGGCACGAGGGTGTCCCGGTCCCCGTGGATGAAGAGGGTGGGGCTCGTGATGCGGCCCACCACCTCCAGGCAATGGCTGTCGATCTCCCGAAGGGGAAGATCGGGGACGGGGATGCCGAGGTGGGTAAGGATCCTGAGGATGTTGAGGAAGCCGCTCTCGATGATGAGGCCCTGTATCCGGTCCTGATAATGGGCGGCGATTTCGAGGGCCGAGGTGCTGCCCAGGGAGCGGCCCATCACCCAGAGGGGCCCTGCCATGCCCCGCCGGGCCAGGGTGTCCTGAACCGCCCGGAGGACGGGATGGGCGTCTTTCACCATGGTGGTGAGGGAGGGCGTGCCGGTGCTCGCCCCGTATCCCCGGTAGTCGGCGACCGCGATGTTGATCAGTCGCTCCCGGTAATGGAGGGCGATATCATCGTAGTCGCTCGCTACCTCGCCGTTACCGTGAAAGAAAAGAATCCACGGGCCCTCGGGGTCTGCCTGGTGGAACCGGCAGGCCACCTCCACCCCGTCATCCACCTCCACCATCACGTCGTAGGCGCCCTCGGGGCATCTGGTCCGGTAGTTGTGAGGAAAGAAAATGTAGTGCAGGACCTCGGGTATATCCACGGCACGGTAATCGATCATGGCGGCCTCCCTGTCACTTACTGTTGATCCCCCGGCAGGGTCGTTTATATTATATATCCCGGAGGTGGGCAAGATGAAGACCGGGGTTTTTTTTCACGACGAGTTCAGGGGTAAACAGTGGGACATCATCGGTGACAAGTTCCGTCACTTCCCCGGGGTCATGGAGGATGCCCTCGCTCTGCCCGGTGTGACCCTTTTCCCGTCCCGCCTTGCGGAGGAGGAGGAACTCCTCAGTACCCACACGTGGACCTATCTCAATGACGTGAGGCGGCGATGGTACTTCCGGGGTGCCTCGCTCACCGTGGGGGGTGCCGTCGATGCGGCCTTCAGGGTGGCGCGGGGAGCGTTGACCAACGCCCTCGTCTTCTCCGTTGCGGCGGGCCATCATTCGGGACCGTCCTCGGGCTGGGGCGGGACCTACCTGTCCTGTTCCGGCCCCATGATCGCCCGGGTGAGAAAGGAGCTGGGGGATCTCCGCTTCGCCATCCTCGACACCGATGCCCACCACGGCGACGGAACCCGGGAGGTCTTTGCCGACGACACCGGCGTCCTCCATGTCTGTTTTTGCAGTTACACGGGCGAAGATGTGACGGGGACCAAGTTCGACGTGGCCGTTCCCTATCGGACCGATGACGATACGTACCTTCGCGGTGTAAGGGAGGCCTTCGTGACCAGAGTCCGGAATTTCAAACCCTTCATGATCATCCACAACCTCGGCCATGACACCTGCAGGGGGGACTACGGGGACCGGGGGCTGTCCATGGACTTCTTTCCCCGCCTCGCTGCCGAAGTGAACAGATGTGCCCGGGAGGTCTGTGAAGGCCGCTACGTCATCATCACCCACGGGGGATCGAAGGTTGACGTGTCGGAGTATATATGGCCGAGGATCGTGGAGGTCCTGGCACGGGATGATCAAGAAAGCGTCCCCAGGGGGCTTTGAACCCCCGTTGCCGACTTGAAAGGCCGGTGTCCTGGGCCAGGCTAGACGATGGGGACGTTTAATATGGGCCGCGCAAGACTTGAACTTGCGGCTCTCTGCTTAAAAGGCAGATACTCTACCAGCCTGAGTTAGCGGCCCGTAAGGTGATTAAAGATATGGCAAAATCGGGTGCATGTCAAGTCAATTGGCGACTGCGGAAGGGTTGACGGGGCTTTTCCGAAAGGGGCGCAGAGGGAAGGTTCCGAAAGTTGAATCAATTCAAGGGGCGGGGAGGAGCAAGAAAAACCTTGACACCTAATCGGCTGATTTTCTTTGCCTGCCGGGGCCGCGGGCATTTTTCCTCCCTGGGGACCGACACGGTCCGTAACTTCCACTAATCCAAAGGTTTCCTGAAAAGAGGACAGACCGTAAGTTTTAGAGAAATGATGAGTGATACCAATATGTTGAGATGCATGGTCTACAACTTTTCCACACCTTTCTCACAGTTTTTGTGGAAAAGAGACGTAACTCACCGTCGGGGAAAGACTTAGCCCGAAGCCGACCGGATCAGTCGGAGAAGTTGTGAAACGTGAGCCGGGAGCCGGGGGCGACCGAACAGGCTCCAGCCATGCCGGCGGCCACCTCGAGGACATAGCGGGCAGGCTTGCGGGAGGCGATGATCGTCTCGTCGAGGGGCCGGGCGCCGTGGTGCACATCCACGACCGTGCGCCGGGAGTCGACAAAGATGATGTCCAGGGGGATGAGGGTGTTCTTCATCCAGAAATAGCGGCTCGCCTCTTCGGGAAAGAGAAAGAGCATCCCCCTGTCCCTGGCCAGAGTCTTCCTGAACATGAGGCCCCTTTCGTGCTGGTCGGGGGTCCTTGCCAGCTCCACGGTGAAGGCACAGGACCTCTTTCCCGAGAACAGGGTGACGCGGGCCCCGTCCCCGGACTGGGAATGGCGGGGGGGCAGGACAAGGAGGAGAAGGACAAAGAGGGCGGCGATCCCGGCCTTAGCGGTTCCCGTTGCCATAGCGGTGGCGGAGGAATTCGACGATGCCCGGGAGGATGGAGATGAAAACGATGGCCATGATGACGAAACTGAAGTTGTTCCGCACGACCGGGAGGTTTCCGAAGAAGTACCCCGCGAAGACGCAGATGGCGATCCAGGCTATGCCGCCCATGATGTTGTAGATGATGAAGCGGAAATAGGTCATGCTCCCGATGCCGGCCACGAAGGGGGCGAAGGTGCGGATGATGGGGATGAAGCGGGCGATGATGATGGTCTTGCCGCCGTATTTTTCGTAGAACTGGTGGGTCCTGTCGAGGTACTCCCTGTTGAGGAACCGGACCTTTTCCCTGTGGAAGACCTTGGGTCCCAGGTAGGCGCCTATCCAGTAATTGGCCGTATCGCCGAGCACGGCGGCCAGCGAGAGGAGGATGAAAAGGGTGAGGGGATCGAGGGCCCCTTTGGCGGCAAAGGTACCCGCCGCGAAAAGAAGGGAGTCGCCGGGCAGTATGGGGGTGACCACGAGCCCCGTCTCGAGGAATATGATGAGGAAGAGGATCAGGTAAGTCCAGGTGCCGTAACTCCGGATAAGATCGCTGAGGTGGACATCGATGTGGAGAATGAAATCGATGAGGAGTCTGATCATTTCCATGGGGCCGCCCGGGACGGTATAATCAAAGGCCCTCCGAGCGCCGGTTACAACGCGTCACGGGCCGAGTTATAGTACACTGATTGGGTGGAGGTGTCAAACGAGGTCGCGCGCCCCCGGGGAGCCACCTTGATAAAGCGGGAAAAGGAAGTATAATTAGACTTGATGAAATCTGAAGCAGGATGAAAGGCCTGGAGGAATCATGAACCAGACGAAAACCTTCTTTCTTATGGTGGTGCTCACGGTCATCTTCGTGGCCCTCGGTAGCCTGATCGGGGGGAAGACCGGCGCATCCGTCGCTTTTCTCGTCGCCTTCGTCATGAACTTCGTGAGCTACTGGTTCTCCCACAAGATCGTCCTCGCCATGTATGGCGCCCGGGAGGTGTCGGAAGGCGAAGCACCGCAACTTTACAACATCGTCTCTTCCCTTGCCCAGCGGGCATCCCTGCCTATGCCCCGGGTATACATCATAGAGAGCGAGACCCCCAACGCCTTCGCCACGGGTCGCAACCCGTCAAACGGCGTCGTTGCCGTCACCACCGGGATCCTGAGGATCCTGAGCCGGGACGAACTGGAAGGCGTCCTCGCCCATGAGCTTTCCCACATCAAGCACCGGGACATCCTGGTCCAGACCGTGGCTGCGACTCTCGCCGGGGCGATCACGTGGGTTGCCAACATGGCGCGCTTCGCTGCCTTTTTCGGCGGCGGGAGCAGCGACGACGAAGAGGGGGGCGGAAATATCTTCACCGTCATCATCTTTTCCATCTTTGCCACCATTGCAGCCATGCTGATCCAGTTGGCCATTTCCCGTTCCCGGGAGTATCTTGCCGATGAGGGCGGGGCCCGCATATCCGGAAACCCCCTGTCTCTCGCCGGGGCCTTGCGGAAGCTCCATGCCGGGGTCGCGAGGCATCCCATGCATGATGCAAATCCCTCCACCGCGCCCCTCTTCATTGTGAACCCCTTTTCCGCAAAGGGTGTGCTTGCCCTCTTCAGTACCCATCCCCCCATGGAGGAGAGGATCGCCCGTCTGGAGGCTATGGCGTATCAACGATAAACGAAGCCACAGAATCCGCGCGCTCTCGGTGAAGATCACGAAGAAGGTCGAGGAGGGACGCTTCCTCGACGAGACGATCGACGCCTATTTCTCCCGGGTGACCCTGACGGAAAAGGAGCGGGGTCTCATCCAGGAGATCGCTTCCGGGGTCCAGCGCTGGAAAGGATATCTGGATGCCATCGTCAGCCGGTGTGCGGGAAAGGAGACGAAGCGGGAACTCCGGTATCTGCTCTGGATCGCCCTCTACCAGGTGATCTTTATGAAGAAGGCCCACTACCACGTGGTCAACGAGGTGGTGACTCAGGCGAGGCAGGACTGGGGGGCGCAGGTGGCCAACTTCCTGAACGCGGTGCTGAGACGTTACGTGCGGGAGCGGGACGGTCTGCTGCCCGATATTTCTTCCGAAGAGGAATCCCTCGCCCTCAACTACTCCTTCCCTCTATGGCTTGCCAGGCGGTGGAGCAGTCGTTTCGGGGTCAGAAGATGTGAACGTCTTTTCGAGACCCTGAACCAGAACCCCGATTTTACCCTGAGGATCATGCCGGGCAGCGTATCCGCAGACCGGGTGACGGCCCTTCTCGAGCGCGAGGGGATCGGGTGGAGAAAAGGCACCTACCTCGAATCGGCCCTCCACGTGGGCCGGGTGGCGCCCATCATTCGGCACAGGCTCTTCGGCGAGGGCAGGGTGGTCATTCAGGACGAGTGCTCCCAGCTCGCGGGTCTTGCCGTGCAGCCCAGAGAGGGTGAACGCATCCTCGACGCCTGTGCAGGGATGGGCACCAAGTCCCTCCAGGTGCAGGCCCTCTGCCCGGGAAGCATCGTCGTCTCCATGGACGCGGAGAGGACGAAGCTCCGGTTTCAGGGATCCCGCCGTGTAGCCGCCGACGCCCTTCTGCCCCCCTTCAGGGAGGGCTTCTTCGACACGATTCTTGTTGACGCGCCCTGCACCTCCCTTGGTATCATCAGGAAACACCCGGAGATCAAGTGGCGGCGGAGGGAGGAGGACGTGGCCGCCTCGGGGAACCGCCAAAAGGCGCTCCTCGACTCCCTCGCACCGTACCTGAAACGGGGTGGAAGCCTGATCTACAGTGTGTGCTCCTTCGAGCCTGAGGAAACGACGGAGGTCGTCGACCACATGAGGAACGGCGGGGGCTTTAACCTTGAAAATCCCTTACCCTTCCTGTTTAATAAGGAATACTTTGTCTCCCTGCCGGACGAGACGGGCCTTGACGGGTTCTTCATCGCCAAGCTGAGAAAGAGATGAAATGGATCAGGGTGGCCTGCTGCGTTGTCGCGCCTGTGCTGGCCTTTGCGGCGGCCTCCTATATCACCATGAGCGTACTGCTGAAAAGGGGAGAGGACGTGATCTGCCCGGACGTGAGGGGTAAGACGGTTGAAGCGGCCAGGCAGCTCATGGCGAACAAGGGCCTTTCCATGGTCATTGCGCGGTACGAACGGAGAAGCGACGTGCCCTATAATCACATCACCGTCCAGAAACCCGAGGCAAACATGCCCACGAGGCTCGGAAGGGTGGTGACGGTGATCGTCTCGGAGGGACCTCCCCTTGTGCAGATGCCCTCGGTGCTCGGCCTGACCCTTGAGGAGGCGGAGGAGGCACTCAAGGCAAAAGGCGTGGGGATTGAGAGAAAGGCGATTGTCCCCGGTGCGAGGCCGGGCCGTGTTCTCGCCCAGGCGCCGAAAGGCGGGGAGCAGGTGATCGAGGGCCGTGGGGTCACGGTGTTCGTGGGGGGTGAGGAGCCCGGGTATTACCGGATGCCCGACCTCAAGGACCTTGACCCGGACACGCTGGCCAGGGAGCTGGAGGAACGGGGTATCAGATACAGAATGGTCTATGAGCGCGGAGGCCCCCTCTCAGGGGCGCAGACGGTAAAGACCTCGATCCCCCCGGGAAGGTTCTTCAAGGCCTCCGAGGAGGTCGAGATAAAGGTTACGAGCGGAGGGCGTTATGAGTGACGTGGCCATTGCACCATCCATCCTTTCCTGTGATTTCCTGCACCTGGAGGACGAGATCAGGGCGGTGGACAGGGCGGGCGCGGATCTGATCCATATCGACGTGATGGACGGCAATTTTGTTCCCAACATTACCATCGGACCCATGATCGTGGAGCAGATACGAAGGATAACGGAGCGGACTCTGGATGTGCACCTGATGATCGCCGACCCGGCGAAGTTCGCCGAGGCCTTCATAGATGCAGGTGCCGACATCGTGACCCTCCATGCGGAGACCGACCCCCACCTGATGCGGACTGTAGACGTGATCAGATCGAAGGGGAAGAAGGCGGGGGTATCCCTGAACCCTTCCACGCCACTGAGCTTCGTCGAGTATGTCCTCGGGGAGATCGATCTTCTCCTCATCATGACGGTGAACCCCGGGTTCGGGGGGCAGAAGTATATCGCCGCCATGGAGCCGAAGATCAGGAAGGCCAGGGAGATGATCAGGGCACTCGGGAGGCCGGTGGACCTCCAGGTAGACGGCGGCATCAAGGCCGAGAACGCAAGGCGGGTGGTGGAGGCGGGGGCGAATGTCCTGGTCATGGGCACGGAGATCTTCCACAGCAAGGACTATGGGGCGAAGATCAGGGAAGTGAGGGAACGGATCGGCGGCTGACCCATGGAGTTGAGGAAGCAAAAGACCTACAAGGGCGTATATGATCTGGCCTGCCGCACCCTCCTCGGTTCCGACGTGGAGGCGCAACTGGTGCGAGCGGGTGTCCCTTACGGCAGGACGGAGAGAGGCCTTGTCGCGTCCATCCCCTTTTTTGACGAGACCGTGACCCTGTCGATACCCGGTTTTTCCTTCAGGGGTTCGAAGAGTGCCGTCGTCACGCTCGTCACCAGGATCATCCTCCTCCACTACCTGAACGGTGCATCGGGTGCAGGTCTGGGACCTTTGTCCGGAAGGGTGCCCTTCGAAGACCTTCCGGCGGGCCGCCACTATGCCCCTGTATTCCATAAGAGGGCGGCAAGGCCCCTCGAATCGGCCTTCGGGATGGAGAGGCACCTCTTTCTGGAGGCAGGGATGAGCCTCGGGGGGAGGCAGGAGGAGTTGGGCGACGCATCGTTCACCCTCTTCCCTCTGCCCATGGTGCCCATCACCTTTATACTCTGGGAGGCCGACGAGGAGTTTCCCCCCGCGGTGAAGCTTCTTTTCGATCCCGCGGTCACAGGGTATCTTTCCCTGGAGGATATCGTGGTCCTCTCGAAGCTGGCCGGGAACCGGATCATCAAAGCCGCAAGGATCAGGAGCTTCGAAGGAGAGGAGTTCTAAAAGACCCTCTTCATCAGTTCCCGCGCGATAATGCCTTTCTCGATCTCCTTGGAGCCTTCGTAGATCTCCACGATCTTCGCATCCCTGTAAAACCTCTGGACGTCGTAGTCGCTGATGTAGCCATACCCTCCGTGAAGCTGGAGGGCCTCGTTCGCCACGGAGACGCCCACCTCTCCGGCAAACCACTTGGCCATGGAGATGAGGCCCACATCCATGTGTCCCTTGTCGAGCAGGTAGGCGGCCCGCCAGTAGAGACCCCTGGCCGCTTCGATCCGGGTAGCCATCTCGGCCAGCTTGAACTGGATGCCCTGAAAGTTGGCGAGGGTCTGGCCGAAGGCCCTCCGTTTCTTCACATGGGCAATGGCCATCTCCAGGGCGCCCTGGGCCACCCCGACCCCCTGGGCCGCCACGTGGGGTCGTGACCTGTTGAAGAAATCCATGAGCTGGGCAAAGCCGTAACTCTCTCTCCCCACCAGGTTCTGAAGGGGTACTTCCACGTTGGTGAGGGTCACCTCCGCCATGTCCGAGGCCTTGATACCCAGCTTCCCGGTGATCTTTTTGGCCTTGAACCCCGGGGATCTTGTCTCCACCAGGAGGATGCTGTGGCGGCGATGGGGATCCCTGTCGTCCTTGTGGGTGAGACAGAAGACAAGGAGAAACCGGGCCGTCGTGCCGTTGGTGATGAACATTTTTTCCCCGTTGATCACGAACTTGTCGCCCCGCTTCTCGGCCCTGGTGGTGGTGGAGATGACGTCGCTTCCCGCCTCCGGCTCGGTGATGGCAAAACCCATGACCGCTTCGCCCTTGACAAGGGGAGGCAGATAGGTCTTTTTCTGTTCCTCTGTCCCGAAGACCTGAAGGAGCTCCGCCCCGAAGGTGGAGGCGAGTATGGCCTGTCCGCACCCGGGGTCGACCCTCCAGAACTCCTCGGTGATGAGGGCGTTTTCGAGGAAGCCGAGACCGGCCCCTCCGTATTCCTCCCTGATGAAGGTGCCCACGAAACCGTGATCGCATGCCCGCCTGATGAGGGCGGGATCGAAAGACTCCTGTTCGTCGAACTCCCGTGCCCTCTCTCTGAATTCACCTTCGGCGAACTCCCGTGCCGCCCTCCTGATATCGGTCTGCTCGGCTGTCAGCTCCATGGCAACCCCCTTTTTCGTTGGTCCTTACGCCTATTCTAAGGAGGAAGAAGGAGATGTGCAAGGGGAGATGCCCGTCCTTCGGATGGCTTTGAAAGGACTTGACAATTCCGGGGAACAAATTTAGCCTGATAGAAACCCAGCCCATGAAGGATGAAACGATGACAGAAACGAAAGAAGGCGTGAAGAAGGGCAGGGAGCCTGCCGGAATCGACATTTTCAAGGCCTGGTGCAAGAGCTGCGGCATCTGTGTAGCCTTTTGCCCCACTGGTGCCCTCGCAAAGGATGAGCTGGGGAACCCCTTCGTTGAGGACATCAGCAAATGCATCTCCTGCGGGTGGTGCGAGATCAGGTGCCCCGATTTTGCCATCACCGTGAAGGGCAAAAAGAAGGATGGGAAGAAGGGTAACAATGAATCAGAAAAAGAAGGCAAAGAAGGAAAAACTACTTCAGGGTAATGAAGCGATCGTTGAGGGGGCGTTGCGGGCAGGATGCCGGTTCTTCGCCGGCTACCCCATAACGCCGGCTACCGAGATTTCCGAACAGCTCGCAGTCAGGCTTCCCCAGGTGGACGGCACCTTCATCCAGATGGAAGACGAGATCGCCAGTATGGGCGCCATTATCGGGGCGTCCCTGGCGGGTGTGAAGTCCATGACCGCCACGAGCGGTCCCGGTTTTTCGCTCATGCAGGAGAACATCGGTTTTGCGTGCATAGCCGAGGTGCCCTGCGTCGTGGTCGATGCCATGCGGGGCGGTCCGAGTACCGGTCTTCCCACGTCGCCGGCCCAGGCCGACGTGATGCAGGCCAGGTGGGGTACCCACGGGGACCATCCCATTATCGCCCTGTGCCCCTCCACGGTCCGGGAATGCTACGACATCACCATCAAGGCCTTCAATTTTTCGGAGAAATATCGGAACCCCGTCTTCGTCCTCGTGGACGAGGTGGTGGCCCACATGAGGGAGAAGATCACCCTTTCCGACGATGACGACATAGAGATTTTCAACAGGGTGAAGCCCACGGTGCCGCCCGAGTGGTACATCCCTTACGAAGACACGCCGAGAGGTGTGCCGGCCATGGCGAACTTCGGGGACGGCTACCGGTACCATGTCACGGGCCTCACCCATGATGTGCGGGGTTTTCCCACCAACAGGGCCGACGAGATCGATCCCTTCATCAGGCGGCTTTTCAGGAAGATAAGCCAGAGTCTGACCGATATCCAGATCGGCGAGTCCTTTCTCACCGATGATGCGGAGGTTACCATCATCGCGTACGGGTGCGTGGCCCGGTCGGCGAAGCGGGCGGTCATCGATGCACGGGAGCGGGGCATCAAGGTCGGTCTTCTCAAGCTCGTCACCATCTGGCCCTTCATGAGGGCGGCGGTGGAGAAGGTGCTCCAGACGTCGCGGCTCATCATCGTGCCGGAGATGAACATGGGACAGATATCGAGAGAGGTGAAGCGGGTGAATAAGGGTGAGGCCAAGGTTTTCACCATCAACAAGGTGGACGGTACGATCATCACACCCCAGGAGATCCTGGCCCGGATCAAGGAGGTGTACTGATGGCAGAGGTCACCAAGCTGATCCACAACTATCTGCGTCACGACAAGAAGTTCCCCCACCTCTGGTGCCCGGGGTGCGGTATCGGCATCATGATGGGCGCCCTCATCAGGGCCATTGACAGGGCGGGATACAGTAAGGACGAGATCGTCATCGTCTCGGGCATCGGCTGTACCGGGAGGATGCCCGTCTACATCGACGCCAACACCCTGCATACCACCCACGGCAGGGCCCTCACCTTTGCCACGGGGATCAAACTGGCGAAGCCGAATCTCAAGGTGATCGTGGTCATGGGCGACGGAGACGCCGTGGCCATCGGGGGCAACCACTTCATCCACGCCGCCCGGCGCAACATCGACATTACGTCCATCATCCTGAACAACACGGTGTACGGCATGACCGGCGGACAGTATTCCCCCACCACACCCTATGGGATGAAGTCCACCACCTCTCCCTATACGAACGTGGAACACTCCTTCAAGATATCGGAGCTTGCGGTTACGGCGGGCGCAGCCTTTGTGGGCAGGGGTACCGTCTTCCACGCCAAGCTGCTTGACAGCCTCATCGAGAAGGCCTTTGCAAAGGTGGGTTTCTCGGTGGTGGAGGTGATTGCCCATTGCCACACCCAGTTCGGGCGGATCAACCGCATGGGCGGTGCCGTGGAGATGATGGAATGGCAGCGGGACCACGCGGTCACGGTCGAGAAGGCCCAAACAATGACCGGGGAGGAGTTGAAGGACAAGTTCCTCATCGGTGTCCTTGCCGACAGGGAACTGCCTGCCTTCCAGGATGAATACGAGAGGGTCCGCACATGGGCCAAAGGGTCGGAGAAGAGATAGGATGAGCATGCGCTACGATATTCGACTAAGCGGTTCGGGAGGGCAGGGCCTGATCCTCATGGGGATCATCCTTGCCGAGGCGATCGGTATCTATGACGGCAAGTGCGTCGCCCAGACCCAGAGTTACGGGCCTGAGGCGAGGGGGGGTTCCAGCAAGGCCGAGGTGGTGGTGAGCGACGAAGAGATCGATTACCCCAAAGCCCTGAAACTTGACCTCCTCCTTGCCATGAACCAGAAATCCTGTGATGACTACTACATGGACCTGAAGCCGGAGGGCATATTGGTCGTCGATTCCACCTTCGTGACCCAGATTCCCCTACCTAAGGCCTATGCCATCCCCTTCACCCGGATCGCCCGACAGAAATTCAAGAGGGAGATGGTAGCCAACATCATCGCCTTGGGGGCGGTTGCCAAGCTCGCGAACATCGTCTCCATGAAAGCGGTGGAGGCGGCGGTCCTCGCCCGGGTCCCCAAGGGCACGGAGAAACTGAACCGTGATGCCCTGAAGGCAGGCGTCCAGGCAGCCCTGAAGGCGCAAAAGACGCACACACCGGCCGCAGCGAGTGAATGGACCGATGAAGATACATGAGTATCAGGCTAAGGCCCTGTTTCACGACTACGGCATCCCGATACCCCGCGGCATCGTCGCCACAACGGTAAGCGAAGCCGTCCGGGCCGGCTCGACCTTCGGCCGTTTCCCCCTGGTGGTGAAATCCCAGATCCATGCGGGCGGAAGGGGTAAAGGCGGCGGCATCCGGGTCGTTGCAGATGGTACGGAACTGGAAAGGGCGGCCTCCGATCTCCTGGGAAGGCGTCTCGTTACCCCCCAGACCGGTGAAGAGGGCAAGCCGGTTCGAACGCTCCTCATTGAAGACGCACTCGAAACGGCGCAGGAGCTCTATCTGGGCATAGTCGTCGATCGTGGAAAGGCCTGCCCCGTGGTCCTCGCGAGCGCGGAGGGGGGTATGGAGATCGAGAGGCTTGCCGTCGAATCCCCGGAGAAGGTGATTACCGAGGCAATCGACCCCGCAGTGGGACTGCGCCCTTTCCAGGCGAACCGGATCTTCTTCCGTCTCAATCTCGACGGGGCACTTCTCAGGAAGGTTACGGGACTCATCGTCGGCCTCTACCGCCTCTTCATCGAGAAGGACTGTTCCCTCGCGGAGATCAACCCCCTCGTGGTGACGAAAGGGGGCGACCTGGTGGCCCTGGACGGCAAGGTGAATCTCGATGACAACGCCCTGTACCGGCACCCGGACATGAAGGGTCTCAGGGATATCTCCCAGGAGAACCCGCTCGAAGTGGAGGCGGGCAAGTACAACCTCAACTACATCAAGTTGAAGGGGAACGTGGGGTGCATGGTGAACGGCGCCGGTCTCGCCATGGCCACCATGGACCTCATCAAGCTTGTCGGCGCAGAACCCGCCAATTTCCTTGACGTGGGAGGGGGGGCCACGTCCGAGATGGTGCGGGAGGGGCTCAAGATCCTTCTCTATGACCCTGATGTGAAGGTCATCTTCATCAACATCTTCGGGGGCATCCTCAGATGTGACACCTTGGCGAAGGGGGTGGTGGAGGCGGCACAGGAACTGTCCATTACCCTGCCCATGGTGGTGCGTCTCGAGGGAACGAACGTGGAGACGGGACGGAAGATTCTTGCCGATTCCGGCCTCACCTTCACCGTGGCCCAGGGCATGAAGGACGCGGCGCAAAAGGTGGCGGAGGCCCTCCGGAAAGAGGAAGGGGTCGTGACATGATACGAAACCGGTGGTGGTCATGAGCATACTCGTCGACGAGACGACCAGGGTAGTGGTTCAGGGGATAACGGGCAACGAAGGTGCCTTTCACACACGGCAGATGGTGGAGTACGGCACCGCCGTGGTGGCGGGTGTGACACCGGGGAAGGGCGGCCGGTTGTTCGATGCTGTCCCGGTTTTCAACACGGTCCAGGATGCGGTGCGACAGACCGGGGCCAACGCCGCCGCCATCTTCGTTCCCCCTGCCTTTGCGGCCGATGCGGTGATGGAGGCGGTGGATGGGGGGATCAAGACCGTGGTCTGTCTCACCGAGGGGATCCCCACCCTGGACATGGTTGCGGTCACCCAGTATATGAAAGGAAAGGGGGTCCGCCTCATCGGTCCCAACACACCGGGGGTCATCTCACCGGGCGCGTGCAAGATCGGCGTCATGGCGGGCTATATCCACAAACCCGGGCGGGTAGGGATCATGTCCCGAAGCGGCACCCTCACCTATGAGGTGGTGGACCAGCTTACGAAGCTGGGCATGGGCCAGTCGACCTGTGTGGGCATCGGCGGCGATCCCATCATCGGCCTCACCTTTACGGACCTCCTGGCCCTTTTTGAGGATGATCCGGGTACCGAGGCGGTGGTCATGATCGGGGAGATCGGCGGCCGTGCGGAGGAAGAGGCGGCCGAGTATTTCCGGCGCCACATGAAGAAACCGGTGGTCGCCTTCATCGCCGGCATCACGGCGCCCCCCGGCAGGCGCATGGGTCACGCCGGCGCCATCATCTCGGGCGGAGTGGGGGATGCTGCCTCGAAGATCAGGGCCCTCGAAGACGCCGGAATCATGGTGGTACAGCATCCCGGCGAAATCGGCGAGACGGTCCGGGAGGCTGGGCCTCCGTCCCTGAAGGGTTGACCCCGCAGGGTCCTTCCGTGCCGGGACCGCCGGTTCCTATCTCCCATGTTCTGTGATATACTCTCCATTACAACGTCTCTTATGCCGGACACAGCAAAGGAAGGCGCATGGGCCACGTAAGGGAACCCGCAGTCAGCGGCACTTTCTATCCCGCCCATCCTGATGTACTGAAGAGGGAGGTCGAAGGGTACCTGGCAAGGGCTGTGATCGAGCCCATCGACGGTCAGGTTCTCGGTATGGTCTCGCCTCACGCGGGATACGTCTATTCAGGCCAGGTGGCTGCCCACGGGTACAAGGCTGTCATGGGGACGGCTGTCGACACGGTGGTGGTCATCGCCCCGAGTCACCGGGTCCGCTTCGAGGGCGTAGCCCTCATGGGGAGCGGGGCCTACCGGACTCCCCTGGGCGATGTGGGGGTGGACGAGGAATTGGGCCGGATCATCGTGCAGGGAAGCCCGGTCCTTGTGGAAAACGCAGGAGCCCACGTTGGGGAGCATTCCCTCGAGGTGCAGGTGCCCTTTCTCCAGGTGGCCCTGAAAGATTTTCAGCTACTCCCCCTCATCATGGGTTCCCAGACCCTGAAGAACTGCCGGCTCCTGGCGGAATCGATCGTAAAGGCGGCAAAGGACACAAGGAAGAGGCTCCTCGTCGTAGGAAGTACCGACCTCTCCCACTATTACTCCTACACCGCCGCCATGAAGCTGGACACCGTGGCGGTCCGGTACCTCGCCGCCTTCGATGAGAAGGGCCTGGCTGCGGCCTTGGACAAGAATGAATACGAGGCGTGCGGGGCGGGTCCTATGATCACCGCGATGATGGCCGCCAGGGGTCTGGGCGCCGACCGGGGAAGGGTGATGAAGTACGCCAACTCAGGTGACGTAAGCGGCGACAGGAGTGCCGTGGTGGGCTACGTGTCGGCCCTTTTCTTCCAGGAAGGGCACAGAGAGGAGAAGAAAGAAGGGCTCTCGGAAGAGGAGAAAAGGCAGTTGAAGCAGATTGCGAAGGAGAGCATCGAGGCGGCCCTTTTCCGGAAGGGCGCGAAGGAGATACCTCTCTCCCCGGTGCTTCAGGAGAAACGGGGGGCCTTTGTCACGCTCAAGCGTCACGGGGAGCTGCGGGGCTGCATCGGGTACATCAGGGGGGTGGCGCCCCTCCACAAGACCGTGAAGGACATGGCGATCCAGGCGGCCTTCCACGATCCCCGCTTCAGTCCCCTGGGGAAGGAGGAATGGAAGGACATCGACATCGAGATTTCCGTTCTTACCCCGATGAAGAAGATCGAAAGCCTTGATGAGATAGAGGTGGGCGTCCACGGGCTTTACATTGAAAAGGGCGGACGGACGGGGCTGCTCCTCCCCCAGGTGGCCACGGAGTACAAGTGGGATCGGACCATGTTCCTCGAATACACCTGCTACAAGGCGGGTCTTCCCAGGGATGCCTATAAGGATAAGGATGCCTCAATCTATGTCTTTTCGGCAGAGGTGTTTTAGTCAAGGGGCCGGCAAATGATTCACAAACATATGTCCGTTCACGAGGTGGTCAGGAGGTATCCCGAGACCGTGGCGGTTTTTGAAAGGCACGGCTTGGGGTGCGTGGGTTGCCAGGCTGCCCTTTTCGAGGATATCGAAGAGGGCGCAGAGGTGCACGGTGTCAACGTCGAAAGACTCGTAGCCGATCTGAATGCCTCACTGGGTAAGGGCTGACCGGCGCGGGACCTGTGAAGACGCCGGTTTCTCCGGCGGCCGGATGCCATTTCTACCCCTGTCAGGGGGAACAGCATCAGGCGAGTAACGATCACAAAGACAAGAGGGGAGGAGCATGAGAGCATCGGACCTGTTGGTGAAATGCCTCGAAAATGAAGGCGTTCAGTTCATCTTCGGCATCCCGGGAGAAGAGACCCTGGATCTCATGGATTCGGTAAGCCGGTCGGGTATCAGATTCATCCTTACCCGACACGAGCAGGCGGCTGCCTTCATGGCGGACGCTTACGGCAGGCTGAGCGGAAAGGCAGGTGTGTGCGCGGCCACCCTCGGGCCCGGCGCCACAAACCTCCTCACCGGCATCGCCGACGCCTATCTGGACCGGGCGCCCATCCTCGCCGTCACCGGGCAGGCCGAGCTCGGCAGGATTCACAAGGAATCACACCAGTACATCGATATCGTAAGGAATTTCGAGACCGTGACCAAATGGAACACCCGGGTCGAGAAGCCCGACGTGATCCCCGAGGTGGTCCGAAAGGCCTTCAAGGTTGCGGAGACGGAAAAACCCGGTGCGGTGCACCTGGAACTCCCGGAGAACATAGCCGCCATGGAGACAGGAGGTTCCTATGAAACCACGATTCCGCCCATCAGGGCCCGGCGCAGCTCCCCTGACCGCCGGTCCCTGCGGAAGGCCGCAGACCTGATCGAAGCCGCCCACTCGCCGGTCATCCTTGCGGGAAACGGGGTGGTGCGGAAGAATGCCGCCCCTCAGCTCCAGAAATTCGCGGAACTCTTCGACATACCCGTCGTGACGACCTACATGGGAAAGGGGGCCCTCACGGCGCGGAGCGAATGCTACCTGGGCACCCTCGGCCTTTCCCGGGACAGACAGATCCCCGATGTCTTTCAGAAGGCGGATCTGGTCATCGCCGTAGGCTACGATCTCGTCGAGTACGGCCCGAGAAACTGGAACCCCGATCGGGACAAGAAGATCATCCACATTGACTTTACCACCTCGGAGGTGGACCTCCACTATGTGCCCGAGGTTGAGATCAACTCCGATATCCGGGAGAGCCTGGAACTCCTGGAGGGGATGGTGAGCTGTAACAAGAAGGGCCGGTATACCGTGGCGCTCAGGGAGGAGCTGGTGGAGACCTTCGAGAGGGAGGGCACGGTCAGTTCGTGGCCGGTGAGGCCCCAGCGAGCCCTCTATGCCCTCCGGAAGGTCCTCGGCGACCAGGATATCCTGATCAGCGACGTGGGAACCCACAAGATGTGGGTGGCCAAGTTCTATCCCGTATACGGCAACAACACCCTCCTGATCTCCAACGGATTCGCCTCCATGGGTTTTGCCCTCCCGGCGGCCATCGGGGCCAAGCTGCTCTACCCGGAACGGAAGGTGGCGGCGGTCTGCGGTGACGGCGGTTTTCTCATGAACGTCCAGGAAGTGGAGACGGCCTGCAGACTGGGCCTGAACGTGGTGGTGGTGATCTTCCGCGACGACGGCTACAATCTCATCAGGTGGAAGGGCATGAGGAAGTTCGGCGCTGCCTTCGGCGTCGATTTTACGAACCCCGATCTTGTGAAGCTCGCCGAGAGTTTCGGGGCTACGGGTATGAGGATCACGGGCCCGGAAGGTATGGAGGAGGTGCTCCGGGGCGCCTTTGCCCGCAAAGGACCGGTACTGGTGGACGTGCCTGTCGATTACTCGAACAACGAATCCCTCACGGGTCTTTTGTGAGTCCCGAGGAACCCCATGGGAAAGCTCTGTGCCGTCATCCTCGCCGCCGGTTTTTCCCGCCGCCTGGGCCGCAACAAACTCCTCCTGCGCATCGACGGCGAGTCGGTCCTCAAAAGGTCGGTCCAACCGTTTCTGAACGATTTTGTGGACAGGGTGATCGTGGTGACGGGCCGGGACCGCGCCCCGGTGGCAGGGGAACTGGAGGGGACGCGCTGCGAGGTGGTGGGGAACCCGTACGCGGCGGAAGGCATGTCGACCTCCGTCAAGGCTGCGCTGCCCTACCTGTTGGGGGAAGAGGCGGCCTTTTTCCATCTCGGTGACAAGCCCTTTGTGAGCACGGACCTGGTGAGGCGGATGTGGGCCCACTACTGCGACCACGGAAGCCTCATCGTGGCACCCTTTTTCGGCGGAAAAAGGGGACACCCCATACTCGTGAAGATTCGGCCTTATATCGAGGAAATGCGCGGCCTTTACGGAGACAGGGGTTTAAGGGAAGTTATAGAAAACCATTGGAAGGATGTGGTATCTATAGAAGGTGACGAAGGTTCTGTGCTCGATATAGATACCGTCGACGACCTTCGTTTCTTGAGAGCAAGGGGGCATATCATTGAAGAAGGTTGAGGTTGAAAAGGCGGTGGGCATGACCCTGGCCCATGACATCACCGAGGTGATCCCGGGGAAAAGGAAGGGCGTGGCCTTCGAGAAGGGAAGGATCATAGAGCAGGGAGACCTGGAGAGACTCAAGGATCTCGGGAAGAACTACCTCTACGTCTTTGACGGGGTGATCAAGGGGGTCCACGAGAACGAGGCGACGGAACGGATCGCCCACGCCATTATGGACGAACACATGGAGCCCCTCCCGCCCAAGGAGGGAAAGGTCAGTATCCGGAGCAAGGTCGATGGTCTCTTCTATGTCAACGACCGCCATCTGTACGAGATAAACCGGATCAGGGACGTCCTCGTCAGCACCGTGCCCAACCGGTATCCGGTCAAAGCCGGGGATGTGGTGGCCGCGGCCCGGATCGTGCCCCTCTACATCAATGAGCGGGATCTCAGGAAGGTGGAAAGGGTAGGGGAAAAGGGGGTTGTGAGGATCAGCCCCTTCAAATCTCTCGATGTGGGGCTTGTCATCACGGGGAGCGAAGTGTACACAGGACGGGTACCGGACGGCTCCTCCGCGGTGGTGGACAAACTCACCGGCTACGGCCTGCGGGTCATCGGCAAGGAACTGGTGCCCGACGATATCTCCATGATCAGGGACGCCGTCATGAGGCTCCTTGCATCAGGGGCGCGGGTCGTGATCACTACGGCCGGCCTCTCGGTGGATCCTGACGACGTGACGAAGGAAGGGGTGGAGGCAACGGGTGCAGAGGTCCTCTTCTACGGGACTCCGGTGTTTCCCGGGGCCATGTTCCTGGTGGCCCGCCTGAAGGGGCGGTATATCCTCGGGGCCCCCGCATGCGTCTACTACAACAGGTACACGGTCCTCGATATTGTGCTTACCAGGATCATGGCGGGTGAGCGGATGCACAGGACCGACATGGTCAAACTCTCTTACGGGGGGCTTTGTCTGCAGTGTGACGTCTGCCATTATCCGCGCTGTTTTTTCGGAAAAGGGCCGTAAGGAACCATCCGGGGCAGTCATGCGAGGTGACCAGTGAATCTCAGAGAATGCACGGTGTTGATAAAAGGTGCCGGCGAGATGGCGACGGGGATCGCTCACCGGCTTTACAGGAGCAACATCCCGCGGATACTCATGACCGAGATCCGGGAGCCCCTGACGGTCCGGAGGACCGTGGCCTTCTCGGAGGCGGTGTCAACGGGGGTGGCGGAGGTTGAGGGCGTGCAGGCCCGTCTTGTTACCGACCTCGGGGAGCTGCCCGCAGTATGGGAGGAAAAGAAGGTGGCCGTGATCGTGGACCCGGGATGGCAGTCTGTCCGGGTCCTCAAACCCCATGTCGTGGTGGACGCGATCCTGGCGAAACGCAACCTGGGTACCACCCGGGACGAGGCGCCCCTGGTGATTGGCGTGGGTCCCGGCTTCGAGGCCCCGGAAGGGGTCCATGTGGTAATAGAGAGCAACAGGGGCCATGACCTGGGGCGGGTGATCTACCGGGGCACCGCCGAGGAGTATACGGGAATACCCGGACCCATGATGGGTATTACCACGGACCGGGTGCTGAGGGCACCCCGGGCGGGGATGGTCAAACATGTGAGGCAGATCGGCGATGTGGTGGCCAAGGGCGACGTGGTCCTCTATGTGAACGAGGAGGCTGTTGTCGCCGCCATCGACGGCATGGTCCGCGGCCTGATGCGTGAGATGAGGGCCGAGAAGGGCGAGAAGGTGGGGGACATCGACCCCAGAGGCGTGAGGGCCTACTGTTTCACCATCACCGACAAGGCGCGGGCCATCGGAGGAGGGGTCCTCGAGGCCATCCTTCACCATTACGGTTGAGGCGGAAGATCATGTATGAGACTATAGTCGAGCATCTGCGCCGGGGCGGAAAAGGGGTCCTGGCCACCATAGTGGGCAAGCGCGGGGCGGCCCCCCGTGAACAGGGTGCCCGCATGCTGATTCGTGAGGACGGCACCATTGCCGGCACCATCGGCGGCGGTTCGGTGGAGGCCAAGGTCATAGCCGAGGCCACCCGGGTGATGACGACTCAGGAGGCCGAATTCATCCACTTCAGGATGAATGCCGCCGAAGTGGCGGATGAGGGCATGCTCTGCGGCGGCGACGTGGATGTCCTCCTCGAACCCCTCTTCGAGCGGCATATCCCCCTTTACGAGTCGGCCATGGAGCAGGAAAGGCGAGGCAGGAAGGCCCTTATCGTCACCCGCGTCACGGACAAGGCACTCTTCAAGAGCCTCGTGGATGCACGGGAGAATGTGTGGGGCGACGAACTGACCGAGGAAGAGGCGGAGCAGTTCAGCCGCCTGACGGACGAGTCCGGGGTCAGACTCCTTGACGGGAAGACGTTGATCGAACCCGTAATCGGTACCTCCCACCTTTACATCTTCGGCGCGGGCCACGTGTCCCAGTATCTCTCGAAGATCGGGAAGATGGTCGATTTCCGGGTCGCGGTGATAGACGACCGTCACGAGTTCGCCAACAAGGAGCGATTTCCCGAGGCGGACCAGGTGATCGTGGATGATTTCGTGAAGGCGTTCGACAGGCTTTCCTTTGCGGGACGGGAATATGTGGTTATCGTGACCAGGGGCCACAGTCATGATGCTGTGGTCCTCGAGGAGGCGCTGAAGCGGAAGACGGCCTATGTGGGTATGATAGGGTCGAAGAGAAAGGTGAAGATTGTCCTGGAGCACCTCCGGGCAAAGGGTGTCGCGGCCGGGCTCGTTGACAGGGTCTATGCGCCTATCGGTCTGGACATCCATTCCGAAACGCCCCAGGAAATCGCGGTCAGCATTGCCGCCCAGTTGATCCGGGTACGGGGAGAACAGTGACAAGAGGCTGCTGAGGTGGGTGCCGTGAAGGCTGAGAAGGCGAGAAAAAAGAACAACCCGGGGGAGGAAGAGGTGGGGGTCGACCAGGACCTGAGCCTGGAGGATGTGCGCCCGCCTGTGGAACGCAGACCCGATGATGCCAGCCTGCCCATCCCTTTCGATCCGCTGAAGAAGTACCTCTCCGAGGTGTCGAAGTATCCTGTTCTCAACAAAGACGAGGAGTTGGACCTTGCCTCGGCCGTCTTCAACCGTAAGGACCGGGATGCAGCCCAGAAGCTCGTGATCTCCAACCTCCGTCTCGTGGTGAAGATCGCCCTGGAGTACTACAACAGCTACCTGAACATCCTGGACCTCATCCAGGAAGGGAACGTGGGCCTTCTCCACGCGGTGAAGAAGTACAACCCGTACAAGGGTACCCGGTTCTCCACGTACGCCTCTTTCTGGATCAGGGCGAATATCCTCAAATACATCATGGACTCCTGGAGTCTGGTGAAGGTGGGCACCACTCAGGGTCAGAGAAAGCTCTTCTACCGCCTCAATAAGGAGAAACAGAAACTGGAGGCCCTCGGCGTCTACCCGGCACCTCAACTGCTCGCCAGCACACTCGACGTGAAGGAGGAAGAGGTGGTGGACATGCAGAAGCGCCTTGCCTTCACGGACGTCTCCCTCGAATCGCCCCTCCACGACGAAAGCGACGATACCATCATGGATATGATGAAGTCGGACGAGAACGTGGAAGAGAAAGTGGCGGAGAAGGAGAGGAGCGAGCTTTTGGCCCGGAAGGTGGCCGAGTTCAAACTCGATTTGAACGAGAAGGAACTCTTCATCTTCGAGAGCCGTATGATGGCGGAAGAGCCTCTCACCCTTCAGGAGATCGGGGCCAAGTTCGACATCTCCCGGGAGCGGGTGCGGCAGATCGAGAACCGGGTGTTGAAAAGGTTCAAGGAACGCTTCAAGGGAGAGCTGAAAGACCTCGATTTTTAAACATCAAACGACGGGGAAGAGGGCGGAGAGCCACATACCCAGTATCCGGTAATAGCCGGTCAGCAGCAGCATTCCAATACAGATAAGCAGGATGCCGAGGACCTTCATGGTGTATTTCACCACAGGCGTGATATGTCGCATGATGGCGAAGAGTCTGTCGAAGAGGAGGGCCGCGATGATAAAGGGGAGGCCCAGACCCGCCGAATAGAGGCCGAGAAGGTAGACCGCTTCCGAAACATTCTCGGTGGTAGAGGCCATGACAAGGATGGAGGAGAGTGCGGGGCCGACGCAGGGCGTCCAGCCGAGGGAAAAGGTCAACCCTACCACGAAGGAGCCGAAGAGACCGGCAGGCTTCCTTCTCAAATGGACGATCTTTTCGTAGTTGAGAAAAGGGAGGTTGAAGAGCCCGAGGCAGAATATACCCATCATGATGAGAAGAAGGCCGCCGATGAAGGAGATGTAGGCCTGGTAGGAGGCGAGAAGACCGCCGATGACGGAGGTGGAAATGCCCATGGAGACGAAGACGAAGGAGAAGCCGAGAATGAAGGTAAGGGCGTGGGTGAGGACCACCATGCGGTACTTCTTCAGTTCCGTCTCGTGGTAATTGTCAAGGGTGATGCCGCTGATGTAAATAAGATAGGACGGAATGATGGGCAGAACGCAGGGGCTGAAGAAGGAGAGAATACCGGAGGTAAAGGCGAGGACCCCGTTCATGTCGAGAAAGGAAACCGTCCCGGCGGAGATCATGACCGATAATATTGACCTTTCTTGAGAGGTTGTCAAATGAAATGTGGCGTCATCGACGTGGGTACCAATACGGTCCTCCTCCTTATCGCAGAGGCGGGGGGCACGGTGGACGAAATAGTGGACATGTCCGTGATCACCCGGCTTGGTGAGGGCCTGAAGGCAGCGGGATGTCTCCGCTCCGCAGCCACGGAAAGGGTCCTCTCCTGCCTTTCATCCTACCGGGACCTCATGGAGCATCACAAGGTGGAAAGGATCTACGCGGTGGGGACGAGCGCCCTGCGGGAGGCGGTCAACGGTCCTGATTTTGTGGAGGAGGTGAAGCGCCGCCTCGGTATCGCCATCGAAGTGATCACCGGCGAAGAGGAGGCCTACTACACCTATCGTTCCGTAGCATCCGAGCCCTGGGCCCGGGGAAGACACACCGTGGTGGTGGACGTGGGGGGTGGGAGCACGGAGGTGATCGAAGGGAAAGGGGGTGACCTTAGGGGCTCTGTGTCGCTACCCATCGGCTCGGTGAGACTGACGGAGAAGTTTATCAGGAGCGATCCGCCGGCGGCTGATGAGCTTGCGTCCCTTGTCTCCTGGGTCCGTGACCATCTCCGTGCTCCCGTGCCCGACGAAGACTTCATTCTGGTGGAAACCGGGGGGACCATCACCAACCTGGCATCCATGGTCCTGGGGCTCACGGCGTACGACAAGAAGAGGATTCACGGGCTTGTCATCACGGCGGATCAGGTGGATCGGGCCATCCGATACCTTGCGCCCATGACGTCGGCGGAACGTTCGCGGGTTCCCGGCATCGAGAAGGGGCGGGAAGACATCATTGTTCAGGGTTTCGTCATCGTCCGGGAGATCATGCGCCATTTCGGCAAAGACGAGGTAGTGGTAAGCGCCAACGGGGTGAGGTTCGGGGTCCTCCTCCACCACATGGACAGCGGACCGGCCGAATAGCTGACTCGCGGACCGGATTCCCTGACCTGAGAGCTGAAGCCCTGATCCGTTGAGGGATCGATCCATTGGGTCATTGGAATGTGTCTCGGATTTAGATATTGGAGCTTGGGATTTCACCCCCTCCCCGTTCCGGAGGGGCTCTTTGTTCCGCTCCCCCTTCGTGCCCGGGGTAGATCTTGAAAAGACCGCTGATCCGTTGACTGGTGTCGCCGGGCTCAGAGGAAGGGTACCCCGAAGAGTTCGGTAAGTTCTTTCTCGGCGGCCTTCCTGTCCCCTGCCCCCTTCGTGCGGACCACAACCCTCTTATACCCCTTGTCCACCTTCTCATAGGTGGTGAGGACGCTTTCGAGCCCGAAGCCGTATTTCTTGATGGTGTCGAGGGCCTCCTTCGTGATGTTCGGCCGGTCTTTGAGTATGAGCGAAAACCTCTCGCCGCCCTGTCTCACGCCCGTGATGTCGATGAGGACCCGGAAGAGATCCCTGTCCGAGATGATGCCCACGAGCCTCTCTTTGTCCACCACGGGCAGGCAGCCGATATTGTGGTCGTACATGATCATTGCCGCCTGTTCAATCGCCAGATCGGGAGGTGCGGCGAGCACCTTCCTCTTCATGATGCTCTTGACCTTGGTAATGAAGAGGATGTAGTTCAGCTCGTGGATGTCAAAAGTGGACGCCTTTGAGGGCGTGTACTCCTTGATGTCTCTGTCCGAGAGTATCCCCTTCACCTTCAACGACTCGTCCACCACAGGGAGGTGGCGAATGTTCCTTTCCTTCATCACCTTGATGGCCTCCGCTATGTTGTCATTCGGGCTTATGGTGACCACCTTCGTTGTCATCCAGTCGGATACGAACATGCACACCTCCTCAAAACATGGTAATCGTCAGGTCAAGCGCGGATATGGGATCGGCCTTTGCCGGGCTCAGGCCCGCCTCTTGCCGAACTCCTCGATAAAGTCCCTGACCGTCTCCTTCAGGGAATACCTGATCTGCCAGCCCCATTCGGCCTGAGCCTTGTCCCCCTTGATGATGCGCGGGATCGACTTCAGTACGACGGCAGCGTTCGGATCGGGTTTGAAACCGAGTCGGGCGTCAGGATAATAGCGCTTCACCTCATCAAAGAGATCCTTTGCGGTCGGCGGGGGCATAATCTGACCCAGGTTGTACACCCTGGTGAGAAGTCGTTCCTGCGGTGCGTCGTGGATCATGATGAGGGCCCTGACGGCATCCTTGATGTACATGAGAGGGACGACTGTGTCTTCCGCCACCCATGCATCGAAGGGTTGGCCCGTAATCGCCGCCTCGATGAGCCTCGGGTTGTACTGACCGAAGCCGGGGGTCGTTGCGCCGGGTCCGATAAGCTGGGGGAACCTCAGGCCCCTGAAGTCGATGCCGAATTTCCTCTGGTAATAGAGGCCGAGAAGTTCACCGAAGACCTTGGTTACCCCGTACATGATGTGAGGGCGCTGGATGGTCTCCTCCTCGACGACGGTATCAGGGGTCACGTTGTAGACGCCCATGGAACTCGTGAAGATCACTGTCCGGACCCCGAAGAGGCGTGCCGCCTCAAGGATATAGTAGGTCCCGAGGCCGTTTACGTTCACCGCCGCCGCGGGGTTGGCCTCGCAAAGGGCCGAAAGCATAGCGGCGAGATGGAAGACCGTTTCCGGCTTGTACTCCTTGACGGCCGTCAGGACTTCCGACCAGTTGCCGATGTCGCCCTTTATCTGGACCAGCCTGCCCTTGCCGTCCTCAAGGGATTCGCTGAGGACCCTGTCGAATATGACCACCGTCTCTCCCCTATCCAACAGCGCCCTCGCAAGCGAGGCACCGATGAAGCCCGCGCCGCCCGTGATGAGAATGCTCATGTTCGCCCCCCCTTTTCTGTATGGGCTGTAATCAGCCGGAGAAGGTCGAGCATCTTCATGTCCCGCGCCCGCTCCTCTCCACCCTCCGGTCCGTATTCAAAAAAACCCCTGCCTGTCTTACGGCCCAGGAGACCCGCCTCCACCCTTTCCCTCAGGACACCCTGGGGTTCCCGCGAGTTGTCGAGGAATGGGTAAAGATGTTGTGCACCCTTGTACCACAGGTCGAGTCCCCCGAGGTCGGCCGTCTGCAGAGGGCCGATGATGGGAAGCCTGAAACCGAAACTCCCCGTCACTGCCCTGTCGATGTCTTCCGGGGCCGCCACTCCCGCTTCGAGGAGGGCCAGGACTTCCCTGAACATGGCGGTCTGGATCCTGTTGACGAGAAAACCCGGGACCTCCTTCAGCACCCGGACAGGAACCTTGCCCATATCCCTCAGGAAGGAGACGGTCCGGTCGAGGGTTTCCTGGGACGTCGCCTCTCCCTTTACCACCTCGATTGCAGGGACGAGGTAGGGAGGATTGAACCAATGAGTGATGATGAATCGGTCCCTGGTTTTGCAGTTCGTGCCTATCTCGGTAATGCTCAGCATGGACGTGTTGCTCGCGATGATGGCTCCCTCGCGGGCGACACCGTCGATTCTCTCAAAGAGCGCCTTCTTCAGTTCCAGGTTTTCCGGCGCCGCCTCGGTGACGTAGTCGGCATCCGCCACCGCTTCTTCGAGGCGTGTGGTGATCCCGATGAGGGACAGGGTGTCGGCCTTCTCTTGGGGTCCCATCACGCCCGTCTCGACGAAGAGATCGAGGATGCGCGAGATCCTGTCGAGAGACCCCTGGAGGATCGCCTGGTCGATGTCGTAGAGGGATACCCGGCATCCGTTAAGGGCAAAGACCAGGCCTATGCCGTGACCCATCAGCCCGGACCCGAGAACCGCCGTAGCGTGGATCACCTTTTTGCCGTCGTTCTTCACGTGCCCTCCTTCCCGGTCCATAGCCTTTTCTTCAGTGTCGTGTAAATGACGGGGAAAACCCCCTTTCTCACGGTGAGAACGGAAACGATGAAGATCGCGCCCAGGATCAGGTTCCAGTTTCCGATCCAGTTGCTCAGGAGGTTTTTCAGGTAGACGATAAGCATGGCCCCCATGACCGGGCCGTAGAGCGTTCCTATCCCCCCGAGAAGGGCCATGATGACCACGTCTCCCGAGGTGTGGATCGAGAGGGTGTCGAGGGGGACGAAATTGGAATGGACGGCATAGAGCCCGCCGGCGAGGCTGGCGAAAAAGGCGGAGATCATGAAGGCGATGGTCTTGAACTGGGCGGTGTCGAATCCCACGCTCCTCGCCCTGTCCTCGTTCTCTTTCAGGGCCCTGAGGATGCGGCCGAAGGGCGAGCCCACGATCCTGAAGGCCAGGGCCACACAAAGGAGAAAGACGACAAGGACGAAGTAGTAGAAGACGATCTCCGAATTAAGATCGACGGGGCCGAAGGTCGTTCGCGGCACACCGTGGAGGCCGTTGTCCCCTCCGGTGAGAGACGTCCATTTGAAGGCCATGAAATAGAACATCTGGCAAAAGGCCAGGGTGATCATAACAAAGTAGATACCTTTCTTCCGGATGGACAGGAAGGCCAGGATGTACGAGACGACGAGGGTAAGGGCAATGGCGATCACCATGGCCAGAAACAGGGAAGGGATGACCCGGATAAGCACGAGCGCCGCCCCGTAGGCCCCCATGCCGAAGAAGATGGAATGGCCGAAAGAGAGCAGGCCCGTGTATCCGAAAACGATATCGTAGCCCAGGGCGAATATGGCCAGGATGAGCATCTCCGTGGCCAGGGAATGGTGGGGCGTGAGAAAGGGCAGCACGATGAAGAGGCAGAAAAGGAGGCCGAAGAAAAGGAACTTGTAGATTTTTCTGTGCATCGCCTCGCCCTCCCCGCCTACTCGAAGAATTTGGCCCGTCCGAAGAATCCCCTCGGCCGGACGAGCAGAATGATCGCCATGAAGACGAAGACCAGCGTGTTGGCCACGGGTGGCCAGAAGACCACCCCCAGGGTGATCAGTTCGCCGATGATCAGGCCGCCGAGTACGGATCCCAGGATGGAGCCCATGCCGCCGATGATGACGACCACAAAGGTCTCGGTAAGGATGCTGTTTCCCATCTCCGGCGTCACGTTCTGAACCGGCGCCGCCAGTACCCCGGCAAGGCCCGCCAGTGCCGCCCCTATCCCGAAAACGAGGGTAAAGATCCTCGATATGTCGATCCCCAGCGCGTCCACCATCTCGCTGTCATCGGTCCCGGCCCGTATGATCGCGCCTATTCTCGTCCGGGCGAGGAACAGCCAGATCCCGAGGGCGCAGACCGTGGAAACGAGGATGATGAATATCCGGTACTTGGGAAAGAGCATGAAGCCGAGGTTGACCGAACCCACCAGGGCCGCAGGGGTGTCGAAGGGTTTGCCGATGGGCGAGTAGATCGCCCGTATCCCCTCCTCAAGGAAGAGCATGAGGCCGAAGGTGAGTAAGAGGTTGTAGAAGTGGGGCACCGCATAAAGACGCCTGATGAGGGTCTTCTCCAAGATCATGCCGAAGACGCCCACCATGATGGGGGCGCACAGGAGGGCAACCCAGAAATTCTGGGCCCACACATAGCAGACGGTATAGGCGGCGTAGGCGCCGAGCATATAGAGGGCGCCGTGGGCGAAGTTGACGACGCCGAGCATCCCGAATATGATGGAGAGCCCCAGGGACAGGAGCACATAAAAAGATCCGAGCATGAGGCCGTTGAAGAGTTGGGCGGACAAAAACTGGAGTTCCATTACTCGCTCCCGAGGGCCGGACCATCGCCCGGCCCTCTATACTCCCTCTTTTGGGTCACTACTTGAGCGTCTTGAAAAGTCCCACCGGCGGCTGGGCCTTCTCGGCGGCGAGTTCCCCCACAACCTCGAAATAGTCTTCCTTTTCCTTGACCTGGTTCGGCTGTTTCACCCTGAGGAGATAGGCCTTTGTCGCGTCCAAGTGGTCCTCCGGCCTGATGAAGCTCGGGTGGGCGAAGAAATCCTGTGATTTCGACCCCTCCAGGGCGGCGATCACCTTTTCCGGATCCTTGCTCCCCGCCCGCTTTACCGCGTCGAGGTAGCGGCGGGTGGCGCTGTACGCCGCGGCCGCCATGAAGGTGGGCCTGTCGCCGTAAGCCTTGTAGTAGCGGTCGGCCCATTCCCTGGTACCGGGCTGGTTGACCACCCAGTTCCACGGTGCAGCCGTGTAATCCCCCGCAAAGACCTCAAGCCCCGAACCCTTGATGTCCAGTTCGAAGAGGAGGGCGTGCATGATCTTCACCTTGTTTTTCAGTCCGTATTCCACTGCCGCCTTCGTGGAGTTGGCCGCGTCTTTTCCCACGTTCAGGAGCACGAGGACGTCGGGGTTGGCCTTGGCAGCCTTCAGGATGTAGGGGCTGTAGTCGGAGGTGTTCACCGGGACCATGTCGTTGCCCACGTGCTGGCCGCCCTCGGCCTTGAGGGCGTTGGTGAAGTGCTTGAGCAGATCGTGGCCCCATGCGTAGTCCGTCGTGATGGTGTACCATCTCTTACCGAGGTTCTTTGCGCCCCACGCACCGAGAGTCGCCGCGAGCATATAGTCGTTGTAGTTCATCTTGAAGGTATACCGGTTCTTGCCGATGAGATCGGTGGTGCCCGCCGATGTGGACATGAAGATCTTCTTGTGTCTCGCCGCCTGGTCGGACACGGCCAGTGCGGCGGCGCTGTTGGAACAGGCGACGATCACGTCAACCTTGTCCTTTTCATAGAGCTCCTTGGCACGCTCGTTGGCGAGTCCCGGGTTGTAGGAGTGGTCTTTCGGATAGAGTTCCACCTTCGCCCCGAGGACGGCCCCGAAATCCTCGACAGCCATCTTGGTGGCGTTGAGTTCGCTCATACCGATGGGGGCGAGGGGGCCGGAAAGGACCGAGATGAACCCGACTTTTACCGGTTCCGCCGCGAATGCGGCCGATACTATGGCAATGAGAAACACCAGACCAAAGAAAAGCTTTTTCATAATCCCCTCCTTTGTGACGTTTGACAGCGAAAACGGCCCCGCTGTTCTTAAATGCCCAGATACTCCCTCTTCACCTCCTCCTGACCCATAAAGTCTTCGTTCGTTCCATGGTACACGATCTTTCCATGGCATATGACGTAATGCCGGTCGGCCACGTTGGTGACGAACCGGGCATTCTGCTCTACGAGAAGGGTAGTGATCCCCTCCCGCTTGATCTGGATCAGTATCTCTTCGATGGCCTTCACGAGCAACGGCGCGAGACCTTCGGTCGGCTCGTCGAGAAGGATCATCTCGGCCTTCATCCGCAGGATGCGGGCGATGGCCAGCATCTGCTGTTCGCCGCCGGAGAGCTCGAAGCCCTTGTGGCGGCTTCTTTCCCTCAGGCGGGGAAAGAAGGCGTAGACCTTTTCCAGGCTCCACCCTTCCCCCTGCCCCCGAACGGGCAGATCGAGGTTCTCGAGGACCGTAAGACTGGGAAAGATCCGCCTGTCCTCAGGCACGAACCCCAGCCCCTTTCGTGCGATCACGTGAGGCCTGAGCCCCACGAGGTCGGCGCCGTTCAGGGTTATCTTGCCCTGCCTCGGCGAGACGAGACCCATGATCGTCTTGATCGTCGTGCTCTTGCCCATGCCGTTCCTGCCCAGAAGACTTACCACCTCTCCCTTCTCCACCGAAAGGGAGACCCCCTGGAGTATGTAGCTGTTACCGTAAAAGGTGTGAATGTCCTCAACCCTCAGCATGAGACCCCCAGATATACCTCCTGGACCTTCTGGTTGCACTGAATCTCGTCGGGCATGCCGTCGGCGATGATCTCCCCGTAGTAAAGGACGGTGATGTGATCTGAAATGGAGAGGACCACGTCGATGTTGTGCTCCACAAGGACCACGGTGACGTTGCCGGCGATGTCCTTGATCAGATCGGTGACCCGACCGATCTCGTCGCCGACAAGGCCGGATGCGGGTTCGTCCAAAAGGAGCAGCTCAGGGTTTGTGGCCAGGCCGATGCCGATATCGAGTATCCTTTTTTCTCCGTGGGAGAGGTTTTTTGCGGGTAGGTCCTCCTTCTCGATTAACCCGATCCGGCGCAGCACCTGCCTGCTCTCTTCTTCCAGACTGCCGTGCCTCTTCAGCGACGCCAGAAACCGGTAGTTGAGATTGGTTCGCGACTGGACCGCCACCCTGACGTTCTCCCTCACCGAGATGTCCGGAAAGATGCTGGTGATCTGAAAGGAGCGGCTCACCCCCATTTTGGAGATCCGGTGAGGGGGCAGGGATGTGATGTCTCTGCCCTTGAGCATGATCTTCCCGGAGCTGGGCGGCAGAAAACCGGTCAGGAGGTTGAAGAGGGTGGTCTTCCCCGCTCCGTTCGGTCCGATGACCGAATGAATGGTGCCTTCCCTGACCTGCAGGTCTACGTTCAGCACGGCCTGGAGGGCCCCGAAGGCCTTTGAGAGACGGGAGGTCTCAAGGATATATGCCATGTTCCGGGGCCTCTCAGGTTCCAGGCGGCAGATGGAGTATCCTGCGGGCCTCTTCCGGCGTGGCGATCTCGCGGTCGAGTTCCCTGGCGATCCGGACCACCTTCTCCACCATCTCGGCATTGCTCTTCGCCGGGACGCCGCGGGAAAGGTAGATGTTATCCTCAAAGCCCACCCTTACATTGCCGCCCAGGAGGATGGCCGTGGTGATCATGGGCCATTCGGTCAGACCCACGGAACATACCGACCACAGGGCGTTGGAGGGCAGGCATCGCTGCATGTGGATGAGGTTGTCGATGGTTGCGGGGATCTGGCCGAGCACGCCCATGACGAACTGAAAATAGAGGGGCTCCTCCAGGGCCCCGATCTGGGAGAGGAAGATCCCGTTGTGGATCATGCCCACGTCGTAACATTCCAGCTCAGGCTTGACGCCGCACTCCCTCATGATGTCGGCGATATAGACCATGTCGGGAAAGGTATGGACCATGACGAACTTGAGGGCGAACTCCTTTTTGCCCTGGCTGTAGATATCGATGACGGGGGAACCGGCATTGAAGGAGGCCAAATCGGGCTTGGTTGCCGGGTCTTTGCAGAGGGCGGGGATGACGGAGATCCTCCCCTTGACACTCTCCTGCGGCACTTCATGGAAGAGCCAGTCCCCGTCGCAGCGCTTACCCGAGCCGCCGGTCGTGCAGTTGACAATGATGTCGGTCCGCTCCTTTATGCCGGCGATGGCCTCGGCAAAGAACTCGGCCTTGTGCTCGGCCTTGCCGGTCTCCGGGTTGCGGGCATGGATGTGGACCACCGATGCACCCGCGTTCCACGCATCAACGGTCGCCTGAATCTGTTCCTTCGGTGTCTTGGGCAGGTAGGGATTGCCTTCCGGAGAGGCGCCTCCGGTGATCGCAGCGGTGATGACCAACTTCTCCATGGTACCCCCCTTATTGTAGTACCTCTATCAGGTTGCCGTTTACATAATGTAAACGGTTCTTTCTTGGCGGAGAAGCTATATCTTCCTGTACGAGTAGATGACTATGAGCAGCTTCGCGCCTGTATCCCCTAAACTCCTCCCTGAATGCGCCTTGCCGGAATCGAAATAGATGCTGTCTCCCTCGGACAGCACAAACCGTTCGTCATCGAGGTAAAACTCTATTTCACCTTCCAGCACGAAAAGCAGTTCCTCCCCCTCGTGCTGGAACTCGGCCCGTTTATCAAAACCGACGGTCACGACGTAAGGATCCATATTCTTGCCCGCCATGTCCGGCGCAATCGCTTCATAATCATAGCCGTACATGCTTCCCCTCCCCCCGGCCTTTATCCGGCCGTCCCGTCTCGTGATGGCATAGGGCTTCGGCTCGGGAGACCCGGTAGTGGTGAAAAACTGCGTGATGTCGAGCCCCATGGCCCGGGAAATCCTGGAGAGGGTATAGATGGGCGGTGCCTTTTCCGAGTTTTCTATCCTTGAGAGATAGCCCTTCGTGAGGCCGGTGAGTTGGGCGAGTTTTTCCAGGCTCAACCCTTTTTGGGTCCTGAGGGCCTTTATCCTCCGGACGATCTCGATCTCTTCCATGGGCGGGTATCCTCTCATAGCGTTTACTATCTGTAAACTTTATTGTCAAGAGGAATTTTTGAAGATCAGGGAGCGAACCCCCCTTCCGGCCCGTCCCGCACGGTCCGGTACCGGACCGTGGTCCCGTCCGTGGTGACGGTGACGGCGCCGTGGCGGTCTGTCCGGAGCACAGGGATGGCGAGGCGCCTGTAGGTCGCGAGCGCCTCCTCGGACGGGAGACCGCGCACGCCCGGTCCCGCGCTGAGAACGGCGAGACGGGGGGCGACTGCCCTGATGAAATAGGGGTCGTTCGAATTCCTGCTCCCGTGGTGGGGGATCTTGAGGACCTGGGCCCGCACCGTGGGACCGAGCCTCACCAGATTCCGCTCCACGTCGCTTCCGATGTCTCCGGTCAGGAGGATGGTTACATCCCGGTAGAGGAGGCGAAGGACGAGGGAGGCGTTGTTGGGGTCATCTATCGCCTCGTCGCGGCCGGGACTGAGGACGTGGAAGGCAAGGCCGCCCGGGAAGGTGATGGTCTCCCCTCTCTGCCAGATCCCGAGGGGGATGTTCTTTTCCCGCAGCCGGCCGAGAAAGGAGAGGAACTTGCCGTCCTGCACAAAGTAGCGGCCCGTGGCGGCGGCCCGGACCCTGAAGTTCTCCACCACGTAACCCAAGCCCCCGATGTGGTCTCCGTGGGGATGGGTGTTGACCACCCAGTCGATGGTGCGGATCTTCCGCATTAGGAGGATGGGGGTGAGGACCGACTTACCGACGTCGTAATCGCCGCGGTGGAAACCGCCCCCGTCGATAAGGATCCGTACGCCCTTCGGTCCCTCCACGAGGGTGGAATCCCCCATCCCCACATCGAGGATGTGAACGGTGAGCCTCTCGCCGAAGCGCTCGTCGTAGGCCCGGTACCCGTAAAGGAGGGTTACGGGGATAAGGCAGAAGACCATGAGGATCCGGACGGCCTTTGTTTTCAGGTGGAGGAGGGCGGCGAGGAGGGCGAAGTAGAGAAGTATCTCGAAGAGGCTCGGCCGGATAACCGGAAAGAGGTAGCCGAAATCGAGACGGGTAAGGATCGTGATGGTAATCCCCAGGATCTCGCCTACCACGCGGAGAAGGTAATCTCCTCCTGCCGGCAGAATGAGGCCCGTAAGGCTCATGGGCATGGCCACGGCGCACATGAGGGGAACGGCGATCAGGTTATGGAGGACGCAGTAGGGGTTGAAGCCGTAAAAATGGTGGAGCACCACGGGCAAAGTCCCGAGGGTGGCCGCCACGGTCATAAGGATGGAGGAGAGGGTCCACCGGACCAGAAGCCCGGTTTTCTTGATGAAAGGATAGAACTGTTTCGTAAAAAGGATGAGGAACACAACGCTCGCAAAGGTGAGCTGGAAGGTGGGCATGAAGATCGAATGGGGGTAGATGAGGAGGATGATGAGGGCGCTTGAGGCAAGGGTGTTGAGGAGGTGTCGTTTCCGCTCGAAGAAAAGGGCGATCATAAGAACGACGATCATGATGGTGGCCCGTATGGTGGGGATGCTTGCCCCCGCCGTGACCATAAAGAAAAGGACAAAAGGTATGGAGACGAGGGAAGCGTATCGTGTGTCGTCGCCCCGGAGCCTCAAAGGCATGGAGAGACGGCGGACGGCCAGGCGGGCGAGGAAAAAGAAGAAGCCCGCCACGATACCGATGTTGGAACCTGAGATGGCGAGGATGTGGGAGGTGCCGGTCCGGGAGAAGAGGGTCTTTGTGGCCTCGTCGATGGAGGCCGTATCCCCGATGGTGAGCGCCTTGATCACGGCCGACCAGGCGGCCCCGGACGCGTCGATCCGCTCCCCGAGGAATTTGCGCCATCTCTGGATGAGGTTGGTACCCGGCGCCACAGAGAGTACGGTGCCCCGGATCTCGTAGGAGACCCCTTCAAGCCTCTTGAGCCATTTCCAGGAGGTGATGCCGGGATTGTTGAAGGTAAGCTTCATCTCCCGCACCTCGCCGAAGAGCCGAACCCGATCGCTGATGGTGAGGTCGTCCGCTGTCCTGAAGACGACTTTGAGGTCCCGGAACCGGTCAGGCGAGGTGAGTTCAAGAACCTTGGTGCGGGGCGACGCCTCGATCACCATCCCCTCGAAGAGATCCTTCGTCTCCGGCAGGGTTGCCCCGTGGTTTCCCATGAGGATCGTCTCCAGGCGCAGAAAACCGGCACAGGAGAAGGCAAGAAGGAGGATCAGGACGGTGACGGGCGCCGCCTTCCGGGTGAGGAAGGGTGCGGCAAGAAGGCAGAAGAGAAGAATTGAGGCGGGTACGTAAAGAGGGATGGTGAGGGTGGCGCAGAGGTAAAGCCCGGCGGCAAAGGCAAGAACCGCTGCTACGAGCAAGCCTTCAGGATACCCTGGAAGTAGGCCCGCACGTTCTTGCCGAGGTCCTCGATGTAGTAGCCCCCTTCGAGGACGGTGACGGTGCGGCGGTTGGCCTCCAAGAACCGGGAGGCGATGGCGGCGTAGTCTTCCGTGAGAAGGAGGCCGCCCCAGTCACGCACGTAGGTATCGAAGCCGGCCGAGCAGACCACCAGGTCGAAGGTCCCCGCGTCCTCAAGGGCATCATCGAAGTAACGGAGGAACTCGGCCCGGGAATAGGCGTCGATATTCCTGAACCCTATCCGTTGATCGCCGCCCACGATGTCATAGGTCCCGTTCCCGTAATGCAGGTCGATGTCCACGATCAGGGCGTTGGAGATGAGGCCCCGGTACAGGAGGTTGTAAAGGGCCACGGCCACATTGTTGAAGAAACAGAAACCGCCGTTGAAGTTGTTGCCCGCGTGGTGACCGGGCGGTCGCACAAGGGCGAAAGAGGGCCGTTCCAAGGCGATCTCCGCCGCCCGGATGGCCCCTCCCGCCGCCCGGATGGCGGTATCGTAGATCTCTTCGTCCTGTTTCACCATGCGGATGAGCCGCTCCGTGTGACACCTCTTCAGGTCCGCGATGGTACAGGGTTCAGGCTCGATGAACTCGGCCATATCCTGGACAAGAAAGTGGATGGCGGCGACCCGGTCCGGGCTTTCGCAATCCACTGTTCGGTAATCGGTGAGGAAGTGGTCGCTGTAGACGACGGGTATTCTTTCCATGGTTCTCCGTTCCTTAGGTTTTCTTTCTCAAGATGAGGGACCCCACTGCACCGATGACGGAGACGGCGGCCGAAAGGAGAAAGGCGTAAGTAAAGGTGCCGGTGGCGTCCTTGATGTAGCCCCCCAGCACGGGCCCCAGGGCCTGGCCGATGCCGAAAAAGAGGGTGATAAAGCCCAGTCCCGCCGGCGCCAGCCTGCCGCCCACCGCGTCTCCTGCGGCAGCCGCCATGATGGTGGGGATGGAGAAGGCCGCAATGCCGAAGACCACGGCGGACACGTAGTAGCCCGTCGTATCCTTCCAGAAGGCGAAGAGGACGTAGGAGAGGGCGAGGGTGCCATAGGCGATCATGGAACCGTAACGGCGGCCCAGGACGTCCGAGATCCAGCCGTAGATGACGCCGCAGAAGATGCTGAAGATGCCGAGGACCGCGAAGATCCGGCCGGCGGCGATGGGAGCGACCCCCATCTCCTTGGTCAGATAGGCAACGAAGAAGGTGAGGTAGATGATGTAAGAGAAGCCGTACATGAAGTAAACGGCACCCAGCTTCCAGATCTCGGGGACTACCACCACGTCCCTGAAGGCGGAGAAGAGGGTGACCCTCGGTCCGCCCTTCTGCTCCTCCACGCCGCCGTACATGGTGAGCCCCTTTTCGGCCGGGTTGTTCCTGAGCAGGGCGAAGCAGACAAAGGCGAGGACGAAGACGGCCACGCCGAGGACGAACCAGGCGTAACGCCAGCCGTCGGCCCCGAAGGCGGAGATGATGGGGGGGAGGATGATGCCCGAGATGAAGAGGCCTGTGCCGATGCCGCCGGAGACGATACCCGTGGCGAGACCCCGCTTCTTCATGACGAACCAGGCGGCGGGGAGGGCCATGATGGGCACGTAGCTTCCGCCGTTGCCCGTGCCGGCGATGAGGCGCATGAGAAAGGCGAAGGAAAAGGAATCGGCGATACCGGTGAGGAAGAGGCTGACGCCTATGACGAGAAGGGATATGAAGACCACCCGTCGGACGCCGAAGCGGGCGGCCAGGAATCCGCCGACGATGGCGAGGCAGAGGTAGCCGATGAAGTTGCCCATGGCGATGGAGCCCAACTGGGTGTAATTGAGCCGGAGCCCGTCTTTCATGGAGGGCAGGATCACGGAGTAAGACATCCTGCCGAAGCCATGGGCAAGGATCGTGACCAGGGTACCGGTGAGTGCGATGATCCAGGCGTAGTGCATGATGAACCCCCTTTTCGATGCCGATACGAGCAAGGACCTGGAAGAACTGTCTCTTATCCTGAAGGTGTCATGTCTTTTTCAACGGTACCAGAAAAGAATTCCCGGGGCAAGGACAAAGAATCCTTTCAACCACCTCGAGGGGATTGACGCTCCCCTGGGTCGGGCAGACTGCGTGGCGACGGGCGCTCCCGCCGCTCCGTCTTTCTTTCCCTTCCCCAAACCCCGTCTATCTCTGACAGCATTCGGGAGACGGACCGACTTGGGCCTTAAAAACCATACCTCCTGTCCGCCACCTTCTGGTAGGATGGTGGAAAGGAGGTGCTATGCTGAAGGAAGTTGGAGTCTTCGATCCTGTCCCGAAGGAGGACCTGATACGCAGGATCGATGGGCTCCGCCGTCTCATGGAGGATGGGGGAATCGATTGTGCGTTGCTGGTGCAGAACGTGGACCGATACTACTTCACGGGAACGATGCAAAAGGGCATCGTCGTGTTGCCGGTGGACCGGGATCCCCTGATCCTTGTGGAGAAGGGGAGTGAACGGGCGGCAGGTGAGACTCCGCTTGCCGTCACCCCGATCAGGAGCGACCGGGACATAAAGGGAATCCTCGGTGACAGGAAAATCCTGAAAGGAAGGGTGGGCCTGGAACTCGATGTGCTTCCTGTCTCCGTCTTCGACAGATTGAAGAGGTCCATCGGTTTCGATCGATATGCCGACGCCTCCGATTTGATCAAGGAAGTGAGGATGGTCAAGAGCGAGTATGAACTGACCCAGATCGTCAAGTCCGGTGCCATGCTCGCCCACGTTTTTGCGAAGGCGCCGGAGGAGGTTCGGGAGGGCAGAACGGAGCTTGAAATAGAGGCAGGCCTTGTGGCGGAGGGGAGAAAGATCGGTCACCAGGGTTTTCTGCGGATGCGGGGTTTGAACCAGGAGATGATGACCTTGACGGTGCAGGCCGGCTATACCGGCGCCGTCACCACCGCACTGGACGCACCGATTACCGGGATCGGCCTCACCCCTGCCGTGCCCCAGGGGTCGTCCTTCAAACGGGTGGAAAGGGGTATCCCGGTCACGATCGACTATGGCGGAGGGTACAACGGGTACATCACCGACGAAACGAGGACCTTTGTGGTGGGAGAGCTGGAGGAGGTGTTCCGGAAGCCTTACGAGACGGCGCGGTTGATCGTCGAAGACATCCTGACCTTTGCAGGCCCCGGGGTCGATTGCAGGGATATCTTCACCCGGGCCTCCGCAATGGCGAAAAAGGCCCATCTGGAGGAGTACTTTCTCGGGCACGGTGACGGCAAGGTCACCTTCATCGGCCACGGTCTCGGTCTGGAAATCAATGAGCTGCCCGTCATCACCGGTCGACACGGCAGGGTCCTCAGGGAGGGGATGGTCTTCGCCTTCGAGCCGAAATTCGTCCTTCCCGACCGTGGCGCCGTAGGGATCGAGATCGATCTCATCGTGACGCCCGGCGGAGTCGAACGGGTCACCACAAACTCCTTCGATATCCTGCGCCTGTGAAATGTGCCGGGGGTCGGATCAGTTGCAGCGTCGCGGGGTGGATAGCTCGACACGACAGGGGGAGGGCAGGGAAATAAAAAGGCAGGGCCGATGGGCCCTGCCGCGGAGTCTGCCCTCTTTTCTCTATCAGGGCAGCAACGGTATCCAGCCCGGATCCTTGAACCAGCGCTCCTGTAAGGCGTCGAGGACGTTGTTTCCTTTCAGGGTAACGAGGAAGTTGCCGAGGAAGTTGACCAGGTGAGGGTCGTTGGGCATGATGGCGATGCCGAGAGGCTCGTTCGTAAAGGGGGGTGTGGCAACGAGATTTTTGTCTGCATACCGGAGCACCGCATAGGCGCATGCCGCCGAATCGGAGATGACCGCAGTGACCTTGTCCGCTATGAGCAGCTTCACCGCCTCATCCATGTTGGCGGCGGGGAGGAGGTTGGCCTTCGGCAGTTCGTTCCTGGCGAGCTGTTCGCTCGTCGTCCCTCGAGGCACGGCGAGGCGCACATCCGGTCTGTTCAGATCTTTCAGGCTCGCCATGGTAAGCGATTTTTTGACCGTCGTCATGACCGACTGCCCGGACAGGGCGTAGGGTCCCACAAACGCTACCTTCAGGTTTCGTTCGGGGACGATGGTCATGCATGAAATGACCATGTCCGCCTTACCTGACAACAGCGTATCGAGAAGCTTGTCGAAGGGGACCTGGGTCACGGTAAGCTTCACGTTCATGGCGGATGCGATCATGTGCGCCAGGTCGATATCCATGCCGATGAGCCTACCATCCTTGCCTTTTACGGTAAGAGGAGGATAATCCCCTGAACTTGCCACGATCAGTTCGCCGCGGCTTATGATCCTGTCGATTGCGGGCCCGGCCCAGGAAGTGGCCGCGAAAAGGAAAACAAGCGCTGCAACAACAGGGATGATTCGTTTCATTTGGGCCCCCTTCGGAAATTTTGTCTTATCATACAGCACCGGGCGAAAGAGGTCAAAGGCGGAAGAGACTGCGAAGGAGATCCGTGCCCAAGGCTGCGTGGAGGAGGACCATGAAAAGCAACTTGACAAACAGGTCGGGGTGAGCAACATAAAACATGAGAAGGGGAACACGAACACGCTCAAGGGGGGGTGACGCCATGGAAGAGAAGGAACTGACCCAGAGGCTGTACGACATGTTCGACGCGACCATCCCTATCCTGGAGAAGATAGAGAAGGGATTTCTTACCCAGAACCAGGCCATGCTGCTCGAAGGGGAAGGGGAGTTCGTGAAGATCCTTACCTCAAACCTCTCCTTTGCGGAAAAGATCATGTCCCAGGGCCAGAAGAGCGAAGCGGACAAAAGGTTTCTCGGCCAGCTGACTCACCTCCAGGGGATTGCGCTGGCCTTGAGGGGCCTGATCGCCAAGGACAAGACCATTCTCCGCCGCAATGTCACCCTGAGCGTGAAAGCGATCGGCGAGGTCATGGAGTTGACGGCGGTGGTGAAGGCGCAAGTGAGGGACACGAGAGATTTTGTTCTTACCAGGAATCCGCTCCTGAAGGAGAGCATACGATCGGGATCGGAGAAGATCATCCGGATGGTGGATGAGTATGGTGAGCAGCACCAGGAGAGGCTGCTGAGCGGCACCTGTATGCCGGCGGCCTCGTATCTTTACCTGGACATTATCGGGTCTATCAAAAGGATTGCCAAGGAGCTGGTGGGCTTCTCGGAGAGGGTGTGACGGACGCTGCCGGTGGTTGATCTTCCCGGGTCACGGGGTCCCCGTGACCCGATGGTCTACGGTCGGAGGGACAGGGAGCGCACCGAGGTTTGGTCGCCCATGGGGTGGTTCTGGTCGAGTTTTCCCCATGGGGTGTCGGAGGGGGTGACCCCCGGAGGGCCACGGGGTCGCGCCCGGGTCCTCCGGGGTGGGGCTCGAGGGGGTTCTTATCAGCGGAGCCTGAAGCGTTGAATCTTCCCTGTTGAGCTCTTGGGCAGCTCGTCCACGAACTCGACCCACCGGGGGTACTTGAATTTGGCGAGCCTGTCGAGAACCCACTTCTTCAGCTCTTCTTTCATCTCGTCAGTCTTCTCGTAGCCTTCACGCAAGACCACGAAGGCCTTCGGCTTGGCAAGCCCCTTCTCGTCGTTGGCGCCTACCACCGCGCACTCCAGGACCGCCGGGTGCTGGCTCAGGGAGTTCTCCACCTCCACCGGAGAGACCCAGATGCCGCCGACCTTCAGCATGTCGTCGGCCCGGCCCGCACACCAGTAGTATCCTTCATCGTCAACGTAGTACTTGTCCCCTGTGTTCACCCACTGGCCCTGCATGGTGGTCCGGGTCTTGTCCCGTTTGCGCCAGTACTGTTGGGCAGCGCTGTCACCCTTCACATGGAGGGTGCCGATCTCTCCCTTCGGGACCTCCAGGCCGTCCTCTCCCACGAGCTTGAGTTCGTATCCCGGAACCGGTTTGCCGGTGGAGCCGGGCTTGATGTCGCCGGGCCGGTTGCTCAGGAAGATATGGAGCATTTCCGTGGAGCCGATGCCGTCGATGATCTCGATCCCGAAACGCTGTTTCCAGCGGTGAAAGATGTCGGTGGGCAGGGCCTCGCCGGCAGAGACGCAGATCCTCACCGAGGACAGCTCGTGCTGGTCGTTCGGGTTTCCCACCACGCCCCGCTCCTTGTCCTTCTTCGCTTTATACTCGAGCATCTGGCCGTAGAGGGTGGGTACGCCGAAAAAGACGGTGGGCCGGAATCTCTCGAGGTGCCTGAAGACGTTTTCGGGGGAGGGCGCCTGGGGGTTGAGGACGGCGGATGCACCCACGGACATGGGGAAGTACATACCGTTACCGAGGCCGTAAGAGAAAAAGAGCCGTGCCGCGGAAAAGATGATGTCGTCCTCGTTGATCCCGAGCACGCCCTTGGCGAAGGACTCTGAGGTGACCACCATGTCGTACTGGGAGTGGATCGCGCCCTTGGGTGAGCCGGTGGAGCCCGAACTGTAGAGCCAAAAACAGACATCGTCCTTGGTGGTGAACTCAGTCTTCAGGGTATTGGATGCATGGCGGTATTTCTGCTTGAAGGGGATATGGGCGCCGGCGATTTCCGAGATGACCACGAGATCCCTGAGGTAGAGCAGATCGCCTTTGATCGAGGTGACCAGGGGGAGGAGCTGCTCGGAAACGACAAGGACCTTGGACCTGCTGTCGTTCAGATAATACTCGTAGTCCTCCGGCGTAAGCATGGTGTTGACCGGGATGGGGACCGCCCCGATCTTGATGGCCCCCCAGAAGACTGCGTAGAACTGGGGTACGTCGAGCATGAGCATCATGATGCGGTCGTCCACGCTCACCCCCAGCTCCCGGAAGGCATTGGCCGTCTTGTTGGTCATTTTATGGATATCGTTGTAGGTGTAGTTGCGGTACTCCGTGTAGACCGCGGTCTTGTGACCCCGCCCCTGGCGGATGTTCCGGTCCACGAAATAGTCGGCTGCGTTGAAAAAATCCTGCGGAACTCCTGCTGTCATAATTCCTCCTTTATGTGTACATCGTATTGACGAGTTTGCCCATTTTCCTCAGTTTCTGGGCGAGAAGCTCAACGATCACCTCCCTGGGCAGGACGCCCATCTGACGAAAGACGATGTTTTTGTGGGCCTGGTTGGTGGCCGTACCTACGAAAAAGTTGATCGTGTCCGATCCGTGGAGAAGGCGGTAGAGATCGGACACGGCCGAATGCATCTCCAGTTTGTCGGCAGGTTCGTCGAGGATGTTATAGACCTGGTTGAGGGTGACGGCCCCCTCCGTGGCCATGTCGATGCCCGCCAGCTGATACTTCGGGGGGGTATGGTAGGTGTCGGGCATCTCGCTTACCTTGACCGGCACTTTGAGGACCCTGCCCACGATCTCCGTGGTGGTGGAGCCGCAGACCACCCTGGTGCCCTTCTGTTCCAGAAAGGCTTCCACGAATTTTACATCCTGGGCCTTTTTTGCAGGAGGACCGGTCAGGATGTTGAGGGTCCGCTCCTCCCGGCAGAAGAGGGCCACGCACGTGGTGTCATCTCCGTAAGAGGAGCCGCTGATCTCCCGCACCTTCTCCACGATCTTCGGGGGGATGGCAGTGAAGTCGACACCCTGGACGAGAAGGCCGTTGATATAATCGGAGGCGCCCCTCGTTCCCCATCCCATGCGGTACTGGTGGCCGAGCCCCGCTTGGCTGACCCCGTCGCTCACGATGACGATACCGTCGCCCTGGTTGAGGGTGCAGTTCACCTCCGCCACCATTTCGAGACCCATGGGCACATGCCTCGCCTCAGGCAGGTAGGCAACGTATCGTTTGCTGATGAGGATCGGAACGGGGATCTCGTAGGAGAGGGCCGTGGTGTGGCCGCTGTTGAGAAGCCTGCACACGGTGAAGGCGGAAAAGGGGATATCGGCGGTCCTCGCCTCGTGCATGGTATCCACGACCTGCCCCACGGCCTCGCGCAGGGAAAAGCCGAGGCGGATCAACTCCATGAGGCGTGAGGCGCACATGACTGCGGCGACACGGGCCTTTATGCCCGTACCGATGCCGTCGGCGACGATCACCGTAGTCGCCTCGGGGGTGCGATCCACGACCACGTAGTCCCCGCAGATGCCCCCTATCTTCTTTGCGGCCTGGGCGAGGGCGACCTCTATGTATTTACGAGGTTCACTTGGGTTTTCCTTCATCTCCCTCACTCAGGTTCATCAGCTTCCTCACCAGTTCCTCGCCCCGTGCCGTGCTCTCTCCGAGAAACATGGCGATGTTCTGGGCCATCTTGATCTGGTGTTCCAGGAGTTCGTGGGCCTGTTCGATGGTCTGGGCCCGTATTTCGTCCAGTTTCTTCTTCTGTTCCTCCTGGCTGGTAATGTTCATGAAGACGCCCACGATCTGTTTCTCCTGCTTGAGAACGTAGAGGATCTCTCTGCACAGAAGGCCGTAGGCCTTGTGATTCACCGTAATGTCGAGACGTTCCTCGGCCCCGGAGATGAGCTTTTCAAAGGGCGCTGGGTCCATGAGGTACGAGATGTGCCGCCCCAGGACCGCGTCCGAGCAGGAGAAGAATTTCTTGAAGGTGGGATTGATGGCAAGGATGTTGAGATCCCAGTCGAGCATGATGACGCCGTTGGGGGTGGTGGAGAAGATCTGGTCTGTTCTCTGCTCGGCGAGCCTGCGCATGAAGGGGATACACATCTCCGGTTCCGCCATGCCCAGTGCCACGCCTATCGCCTTGTCACGGCAGCTTTCATATCCGCAGGCCCCGCAGTTCAGTTGCTGCTGGGGGTCCGATTTGCCCGTCCTCTCCAGGATCTCCTGAATCTCCTCCTCCGTCACCACCCGCACGCCTGAGGCCTGCTTTTCGTAGCGCGCGCCGAAGAGGCGCTCATCCTCAACCCCGGGCGCGCCGAAGAGGCCGGCGATGTCATGGTTGTACCCGATGACCTCCTTTCGCCTCTCGTAGACGTTCAGGTCCGTGCCGATGCCGGGGCCGTTGATGCAGCCCTGGCTGCAGAAGAGGGGTTCCACGAGGGTGTAAGAGGTACCCTCGGGTATGGCGTTGATAAATTCCTTCACCCCCGCCACGCCGTCTACCCTGAGCACACGTGCGGTGAGGCCGTCGTCCTCAATACCCGCGGTTTTGATCAGACCTCCGGGCAACGGGTAGAGTTGGGCGCAGTAGACCGGTTTTTCGTCGAAATTGCTTTCCTCGCAGTTGGTAAGGTGGATGCCCTTCTGTTCCATCCACTCCATCAACTCCGTGAAGGTGAGGACGCAGTCCACCGCTCCCGCCACGTCGGGCCTCGTGATCTCCGATTTCTTGGCGACACAGGGGCCGATGAAGACGACTTTCGTGTCGGGACCCAGTTTTTCCTTGATCATCCTCCCGTGGGCCGCCATGGGCGAGACGAGGGGCAGCAGGTTGCCCACGAGGTCCTGGTGGTATTTCTCCACGTAGTTGACCACGGCAGGACATGCAGTGGCGATATAGGCCTTTGAGCCGTCCCGTTCAACGACCTTGAGGGCATGATGGGAAACCTGGTAGGCCCCCTGAGACGTGTGGCCCACGTAACGGAAGCCCAGGGCCCGTAACGCGGAGGCAAGCCTCGCCCGCTGCCAGGAATTGAAGACGGCGGCGAAGGAGGGGGCTATGGTGGCGGCGACGAAGTGACCCTCCCGGATCAGTCGCTCCGCCACGTTGATGTCGTGGCGGAAGGTTTTTGCCTGCTGGGGACATTCCCTGATGCAGGTTCCGCAGGTGACGCATCGGTCTCTGTCCACGTAGGCCTGTCCCTTTTCCATGCGGATGGCCTTCACCGGACACCCTCTCAGGCACCGGTAGCAGTCCCTGCAGCGGGCCGTAAGGGTGAAGACGATCTGGGGTACACCGATTTCCGCCATCTTATGACACCTCTTTCCGCACCTTCGCGGCCTCCCTGTCGATAGCGGCCGCCGCCTTTTCGAGGGTGCACCCCTCGATGACCGTGTCGTTGACCCGGATGGTGGGACCCCTGTCGCACTTCTCGAAACAGAAAGAGGCGCTCACATCGACGACACGCTTGAGGCCCTGTTCGCGCAGGTGCGTCAGAATACCGGTAAGGAGTCGCTGGGAACCTTTCAGGAAGCAGCCCGTGCCGAAGCAGACATTGACCGATACGCTTCTCTCGCCCTCCGACGTGGTCAGGGTCATGGCGGCGTCGGCAATTCTCTTCCGGGTGTGGTACCCCGTGTGGAGCAGTTCGTGGGCCTTGTGGCCGCCCACTTCGCCGAGCACGTGCTTGTAGAGGTCCGTGACGTAGGGGTTTTCCTGGGATTTGTGGAGTTCCAGCATCCTGTCGTTCTCGTAGAGCCCCCTGGTCCTCTTCTGTCGTACCGCCGGATTGGTGAAAACGGGCTGGCCGGCGCCTCCGACGCATCCGCCCGGGCATGCCATGACCTCCACCAGATCATAGGAGGCCTCACCCGATTTGATCCTGCCGAGGAGTGTCCGGGCGTTTCCGAGGCCGCTCACCACGGCGAGGGAAAACTCTTTGCCGCCCACCGTCAGTCGGGCTTCCCGTATACCGTCTTCTCCGCGGACGCTGGTAAACTCGTAGGTTTGCCTGCGCTCTCCCGTCAGTTTTTCCGTGGCGTACCGCAGTACCGCCTCAGATACGCCCCCCGAATTGCCGAAGATCACGCCGGCCCCGGTCTTGAAACCGAAGGGCAGATGGAATGACTCCGGGCCGAGGTCCCTGAAATTGAGGCCCGCCTCCTCGATCATGCGCCCCAGTTCCTGGGTGGTAAGGACGAAGTCCACGTCCCTGATCCCGTCCCGGGTAAACTCGGGCCGCCTGGCTTCAAACTTCTTGGCCGTGCAGGGCATGATGGAGACGACCACGATGTCCTTCTTGGGAACGCCCAGTTCGTGGGAGAGCATCTCCTTGGCAAGGGCCCCGAACATCTGCTGGGGTGAGCGGCAGCTTGACAGGTGGTTGACGAATTCCGGGTAGTACTGTTCCACAAACTTGACCCACGCGGGGCAGCAGGAGGTGAACTGGGGGATACGGTCGTTCTCGGTGATCCTCCTGATGAATTCGTTGGTCTCCTCGATGACGGTAAGGTCGGCGGTGAAAGACGTGTCGAAGATACGATCGAAGCCGAGGGCCCTTAAGGCTGCTGCGATCTGGCCCGTGGTGGTGACCCCCGGTTCGAGGTTGAAGATCTCGCCGATGGCCACACGGACCGCAGGCGCCACCTGAGCGATGACGATCTTCGCCTGGTCGTGGAGGGCCTTCCACACGCCGTCCACTTCCGACTTGGGCACGAGGGCGCCGGTAGGGCATATCCTCGCGCACTGGCCGCAGTTCACACACTCCACCTTGTCGAGGTCTTTGCCGAAACTGGGGATCACCACCGTCCTGGCGCCCCTGAAGGCGAAGTCTATGGCGCCCACAGACTGGATTTCGGAGCAGATGCGGACACAGTCGCCGCAGAGAACGCACTTGTTCGGATCCCGCACCAGGGAGGGCGATGACTCATCGAGAGGCAGGTCTCTTGCCTGACTCTTGAACCGTATTTTCGTGATGCCCAGCCGCCGGGCCAGTTCCTGGAGCTTGCAGGTGGAGCTCTTCTGGCAGGTGGGGCAGTTCTGGCTGTGGTTCGCAAGGAGGAGTTCGACGATGATTCTCCGCATCTTCCGTATCTCTTCCGTGCTGGTCCGCACCTTCATGTCCGGTGCGGGCGGCGTGGAACAGGCGGGCACGAGACCGAGGCCTTCCACATCGACCATGCAGAGGCGGCAGGCGCCGTAGACCGACAGCTCGGAATGGTAGCAGAAGGTGGGAAGCTCGATCCCCGCCTTCCTCACCAGCATGAGGAGGTTCTGCTCGTTCTCGATGGGGATTTCCTTGTTGTCGATGGTGACGAAAGGGCCTTCGTTCATGGCGTGTCTCCTTTTACGGCCTCAAACTTACAGACCTCCGCGCAGGTGTTGCAGGCCACGCAGAGTTTCTGGTCGATGACATGGGGTTTTTTCTTTTCCCCGCTGATCGCCCCCACAGGGCACTGGCGGGCGCAGACGCCGCAGCCCTTGCAGAGTTCGGCATCGATGGTGTACTTGGTGAGGGCCCGGCACTTCATGGTGGGGCAGTAGCGGTACTTTACGTGGGCCTCGTACTCGTCCCTGAAGTGACGGAGCGTGGACAGAACAGGGTTGGGGGCCGTCTTGCCGAGGCCGCACAGGGAACCTTTCTGGACTGCCAGGGCCAGGTCCTCCAGAACCTCGAGGGTCTCCTCGGTGGCCTTCCCTTCGATGATGTCGTCGAGGAGGGAGAGCATCTGTTTCGTTCCCTCCCGACAGGGGACGCACTTGCCGCACGACTCGCTCTGGGCGAACTGCATGAAAAAACGGGCCACCTTCACCATACAGGTGGAGCTGTTCATGACCACGAGGCCGCCCGAGCCTACCATGGCACCCACGGCCTTGAGGGAGTCGAAATCGAGGGGGAGATCGAGGTGTTCCGTGGTAAGGCAGCCTCCGGAAGGGCCCCCGATCTGGACGGCCTTGAAGCCGTCGTGCTGCGCGTTGCCCTCGTCCGAGGTGATGCCGCCGGCCACGCCGAAGACGATCTGTCTCAGGGTGGAGCCGAGGGGCATTTCGATGAGACCCGTGTTGAGCACGTGGCCGGTGACCGCGAAGGTCTTGGTGCCGGGCGAGCCTTCGGTGCCGATGGCGCGGAAGGCCTCCGCACCCGTGGCGACGATGAGAGGCACGGTGGAGAGGGTCTCCACATTGTTGATGATGGTGGGTTTTCCCCAGAGCCCGCTCTGGGAGGGGAAGGGCGGCTTGGGGGAGGGCATGCCCCTTTTGCCTTCGATGGAAGCGATCATGGCCGTCTCTTCACCGCATACAAAGGCGCCCGCGCCCTCCATGACCTGAAGGTGAAAGGCGTGGTCGGAACCACACACGTTCCTGCCCAGAAGACCGAGGGCCTTCGCGTCCTCGATGGCCTTCCTGATCCGCTTGACGGCGAGGGGGTATTCGGCCCGCACATAGACCAGGCCTTCATGGGCGCCGATGGCCCGGGAGGCGATGATCATGCCCTCGATGATGGAGTGGGGGTTTCCCTCCATGATGCCCATGTCCATGAAGGCCCCGGGATCGCCCTCATCGCCGTTGCAGATCACGTACTTGGTGTCGCTCTGTTCCTTCCGGGCGCTGTCCCACTTCCTGCCCGTGGGGAATCCTCCGCCCCCCCGGCCCCGCAGCCCCGCTGCGGTGATGAGGTCGCAGATCTCCCGGTCCGACATCTCCAGGCAGGCCCTTGCGGCGGCTACGTACCCGCCCTCGGCGATGTATTCCCGGATGTCCTCCGGATCGATGCGACCGACCTTGTCCAGGACGAAACGGCGTTGTCCCTTGTAAAAACCGATCTCCTTCCAGGTAGTGCAGGTCCTTTCGGTGGACGGGTCGCGGTAAAGCAGGCGGCTGACCGGTTCACCGGTCCGGAGGGTGACATTGACGATCTCGGGTACGTCTTCGGGCCGCACCCTGGTATAAAAGAAGCCCTCGGGCAGGATGGTGACGAGGGGGCCGATCTGGCAGAACCCCTGGCAGCCACTCCTGGAGACATAGGTGCCCCCATCCTCGGCCTTCAGTTCCACGGTGACGGGCATCCCTTCATCGCTCAAGGTCTTCACGAAGGTTTGGTACACGTCCAGGGAGCCGTTGACGAGACAGCCGGTGCCGGCGCAGACGACGACCCGGTGCTGAACCGCCTCGTGCCGCCGGAGGTAGTCCTTCTTTATCTTCTCCAAACCTATAAGCGGGAGGTTCATGATCCCATCTCCTTCTTCATGATCTCATCGATGATGGCAACGGCCCTGTCGGGTGTGACCTGGCCGAAGACCTCTTCGTTCACCACCATGGCGGGTGCGAGACCGCAGGCGCCGAGACAGTTCACGGTTTCAACGGTGAAGAGCATGTCGGGGCTCGTGTCCTGGTCGTCGCTGAGGCTCAGTTTCTTGCAGAGGGCCTGGTAGAGTTCAGGGGAGCGCTTCACGTGGCAGGCGGTGCCGTTGCATACCCTGATCAGGTATTTGCCCTTGGGTTTGAGGGTAAAGAGAGAGTAGAAGGTGGCCACCCCGAATACCCTTGCCGGGGACACGCCAAGGGAGGTGGCGACGAAATTGAGAATCTCCTCGGGCAGATACCGGTACTCTGCCTGGACCGCCTGAAGGATGGGTATGAGGCGGGCCGAATCCCGTCCGTGCTGATCGATGATCTCCCATACCCGTTCAAAATGTCTCACAGATTCCATTGTGTCACCTCACAGGTTGTGTCGCGGTCCCCATGGCGAGGGCCATTTTTTTTGAAAGCACCACCAGGGAGGAGGCCAGGTTTTCGTGCTGGACGATGATCCCCGGTGGAACGTTCAGCTTGGCAGGGGAGAAGTTCCAGATTGCGAGGATGCCCGCCTTGACCATGAGGTCGGCAAGTTCCTGGGCCGACTGGGCGGGGACCGTGAGGATGCCGATCCTGATCCCCATGCGCCTCACCATGTCGGGCAGCTTGTTTACGTGAAGGATCTTCTTCCCGTAGAGCTCTGTGCCCACCTTTTTCTCGTCCGTATCGAACCCCGCGACGATGTTGACCCCGTATTCCCTGAAGCCCTGGTAAGCGAAGAGGGCGCTGCCCAGGTTCCCGACCCCCACGAGATAGGCGTCGGTCGTATTGTTCCATCCGAGAAAGTCGGAAATGGTGGTCATCAGTTCTTTGATCTGGTAGCCGAGCTTGGGCCTTCCCACTGCCTCGGTGATTTCCAGGTCCTTTCGCACCTGGATGGGGAGGATGCCGAGATCGGCACCGATCCGGGTGCAGGATATGAAATTGTTCTGTCCCTCTTGTTCCACCTTCTTCAGGTACTGGTAGTAGAGGGGCAACCTTCTGAGGGTGGGTTCCGGGATGGGCTGGATTGTCGTCCGCTCCCGTCTTCCTTCAGGTCCTGCCATGGCGTACCTCCTTTCTATATTGGATAATAAGTTACCTATACTGTAGTATCGATATTATCTTATCGATAAAGACATTTCGTGTCAAGGAAAAATTTCAACTTCCCCGAATGACGAGGGGTACCAATTCGCGGGGAGTAGTGTATACTGTTTGCCGGTTCGGAAGAATGGAATGAAGGGCGGAAAGGGAGGGAAGTAAGGGTGCCTTTTGATGCGAGAGTCATGGCCGACTGGGAAATAAACGAGGCTGCCGAGCGGAGCATGAAATCGATCTGGCAGTTCGGACAGGAGCTTGGTCTTGAGAGGGACGAGGTGATCCCGAGCGGAAAGATGGGCCGCCTCGACTTCATGAAGATCATGGAGCGGTTGAAAGACAGGCCCAACGGCAAGTATGTGGAGGTGACCGCCATCACCCCCACGCCCCTGGGAGAAGGCAAGACGACCACCACCATCGGCCTCCTCGAAGGTCTGGGAAAACGGGGGATGAAGGTCGGAGGGGCCATAAGGCAGCCCTCGGGTGGCCCGACCATGAACGTGAAGGGCAGTGCGGCGGGGGGTGGCAACGCCCAGGTGGTTCCCCTTACGGAATTCTCCCTCGGTCTCACCGGAGACATCAACAACGTGATGAACGCCCACAACCTCGCCATGGTGGCCCTGACGTCACGGATGCAGCACGAGAGAAATTACAGTGACGAGGAACTGGCAAAGCGGAGGCTGCGCCGCCTCGATATCGACTCGAAGAATGTCCAGATGGGATGGGTCATGGACTTCTGCGCCCAGACCCTCAGGAACATGATCATCGGCATCGGCGGGAAGATGGACGGCTTCACCATGCAGTCGCGCTTCGACATCGCGGTGAGCTCCGAGGTGATGGCGATCCTCTCGGTGGCGAACGATCTGAAAGACTTCCGGAAGAGGCTCGGTGAGATCACCGTGGCCTACACGAAGACAGGCCAGCCCGTTACCACGGAAGACCTGGAGGTGGCGGGGGCCATGTGCGCCTTCATGCGGGAGAGCATCAATCCGACCCTCCTCCAGACCGTGGAGGGTCAGCCCGTGATGGTCCATGCCGGGCCTTTTGCGAACATCGCCATCGGTCAATCTTCGGTCATCGCCGACAGGGTGGGCCTCAAGCTCTTTGACTACCACGTGACGGAGAGCGGTTTTGCGGCCGACATCGGTTTTGAGAAGTTCTGGAATGTAAAGTGCCGGATCAGCGGCCTGGAACCAAGCGTCTCCGTCATCACCACCACCATCAGGGCCCTGAAGATGCACGGCGGCGGTCCGAGGGTGGCGCCGGGACTGCCTCTTGCACCCGAATACGCACAGGAGAACCTCGACCTTCTCGAAAAAGGGATGGAGAACCTCGTGCACCATATCCGGACGGTGAAACTCTCGGGCATGAAGCCCGTGGTCTGCATCAACAGCTACCTGAGCGACACGAAGGAGGAGGTGAAGCTCGTCCGGAGATACGCTGAGGCCGAAGGGGCCAGGGTTGCCGTCTCCGAGCACTGGCTGAGAGGTGGCGAAGGTGCCCTGGAGCTGGCGGATGCGGTCATCGACGCCTGCAACGAAAAGGTGGACTTCCGTTTCCTCTATCCCCTGGAGATGCCGCTCCGGGAGCGGGTGGAGCTGATCGCGAAAAAGGTGTACGGGGCGGACGGCGTGTTGTGGATCCCCGAGGCCGAGGAAAAGGCGAAGCGCCTCGAGGCGGATGAGTCGAAGAAGGCCTTCTATACCATGATGGTGAAGACCCACCTGAGCCTTTCTCACAACCCCGAGTGGAAAGGGGTTCCGAAGGGGTGGACCCTCCCGGTGCGGGACATCCTTGTTTATACCGGGGCCCGGTTTCTGTGCCCCGTGACCGGCACCATCAGTCTCATGCCCGGCACGAGCTCAGACCCGTCGTTCCGGCGCATCGATGTGGACACGGAGACGGGAAGGGTCCTGGGGCTCTTCTGATGATCCACTTCACCCCTTCCAGCTCTTTTACCCGTTCACCCGTCCTTACCGCGTCACCACCTGGACGTAGCCGCTGTTGCCCGTCTTCTGGTCCACGGCCAGGAGACTGATGCGCTGCCTGGGCCTCATGGCGCCCACGAGTTCCGCAAAGCCCTCCACGCCGGCCACCGCCTGCCCGTTGACCTCCAGGATGAAGTCCCCCACCTCGAAGCCTGCCTGGGCCAGGGGGCCTTTGGCATCAACGGCGCTGACCGCCACACCCTGGTTCGGTTCGAGACCGAGCTTCTCCCGCTCCTTCTGTGTCAGGGCCCGGACCTCAGCGCCGAGTCTGGCGCGAACAGAGGAGGAGAGAGCCTTTGCGGCCTCCTGGGGACTCCCTACCTTGACGACGATCTCCTGCCTCTTTCCCTGCCTGACGACGGAGAGACGTCCTTCCTTCCCTACGGGCGTCACCGACACCTCGTTCCGCAGCGCCGCCCCGTCCTGGATCGCCTTACCGTTGTAGCTCACCACGATATCGCCTGTCTTCAGTCCCGCCCTGTCGGCAGGACCGTTCTTCACCACCTCCGCGATGTAAGCGCCCCGCGGCGCAGGCAGGCCCGCTGCCTTGGCCTGCTCCTGACTCACATCCTGGATACCCACACCGAGCCATCCCCTCTCCACCTTTCCGTGGGCGATGAGGGTCTTCGCCACGTGGGTCGCCATATTGCTCGGTATGGCGAGGCCGATCCCCTCGAAGCCGCCTGACGAGGAGACGATGACCGTGTTCACCCCTATGACCTCTCCCTTGAGGTTCAGGAGGGGGCCGCCGCTGTTCCCGGGGTTGATGGCTGCATCGGTCTGGAGAAAATCCTGGTAGCTACTGGGATCGGTAATGCCCCGGCGGTGTTTGGCGCTGATGATACCCTGGGTCACCGTCTGGTCGAGACCCCTGGGGTGGCCGATGGCCACGACCCATTCGCCCACCTCGGTCCTGTCGGAATCGCCGAAGGTCACATAGGGAAGCCGTTCTGCGGGCACAATCTTGATTACGGCGAGATCGGTCTTGGGATCTCCCCCAACCAATTTGGCCGGGAGTTTTCGTCCGTCGGAGAGGAGCACTTCTATCTTCGTGGCACCCCCCGCCACGTGATAGTTGGTCAGGATATGGCCCTGCCCGTCGATGATCATCCCGGTCCCGATTCCTCGCGCCTCCCTGCGGTATTTCCGGGGGGTGTTCGGTACTCCGAAGAAATAGCGGAAAAACGGGTCGTCGAAGGGCAATGAGGGGGTCGCCACCTCCTGGCGGGCCGTCACTTCGATGTGAACGACCGCCGGGATTGTCTGTTTGGCTACCCGCACGATGGCGGTCGTGAGATCGATGGTGTTGACCCTGGTTTCCGGCGGTCTGACCTTCTTTTCGACAGCACAGACCTGGCCGGGCAGGAAAAGGACAAGAAAGAGGAGCGCGGCCATCAACGCCGCCGCCACTCGCCCGTGGTTAGGGGCCCTGTCGTTCATCTTCATACAATCCTCCTCCGATTCGGTGCAATCTCTCTATTTTCCCGGAGAGCCCCGGAGGCCCGCCTCTTGCAGGTTTCCCACCACCACCACCACGATGTACTCCTCCGGATTCAGGTATCGGACTGCCGCCTGGAGGAGCTGCTCCTTTGTCAGACTCGTGACGATGCCGGGATACCGTGCAGGGTAGTCGAGCCCCAGGTTGTAGTATTCCATGGCCGCGAGGAGAGTCGCCATCTTCCCCTGGGTGTCGAAACGCATGGGAAAGCTTCCCACGAGATATTTCTTCGCCCGTTCAAGCTCCTCCTCGGTCACGGATTGTTCTCTCACCTTCCTCATCTCTTCGAGAATGATCTGAATGGCCTCTTTTGCCGAGGCGTTCTTGGTCTGCAGGGTCACCTGAAACGAGCCGGGATACCGTCCGGGGTCGAGATGGCTGCTCACCGAGTAGGCGAGCCCCCTCTTGTTTCGTATCTCGTCGGTGAGCCTCGACCTGAGGCCTCCACCGCCGAAGATATAGTTGAGTACCGACAAGGCATAGAAATCGGGATTATCCCGGGCTATCGCCCCGTGGCCGAGGATGATGGTGGCCTGGGTGAGGTTGCGGTCGATGGCGATATCTCGTTTCATCTTCTTCAGGGAGGGGGCAGGTGCCTCAGGGGGCGGGGCAGGCCTGTCCCAGGCTGCGAGAAGGGGCACGAGATCCCTCCGTACCTCCTCGGGGGTGATGTGGCCCACAATGACCATAACCGATCCCTTCGGCACCACATGGGTCCTGTAAAAGTTGACCACATCGTCCCTCCGGAGCCCGGGGAGGGACTCGGGTGTACCTTCCACGGGATGGCCGTAAGGATGGTCCTCAAAAAGGGTGCTCACAAAGGCCTTCTCCGCCACCCAGCCCGGATTGTCCTCGGCGGACCTGATGGCCCCGAGGGTCTTGTCCACCTCCCTGGCCAGTTCATCTTCCGGGAAGAGAGGGTGCTGGAGGGCATCCATGGCCATGGCAAAACCGGCGAGAAGCTCCCTTTTGAGCACCTTCAGTCCGAGGGTGGCATAGTCCCTGCCTGTCGATGTCTCGAGAAGGGCCCCGAAATGGTCGAGCTCTTCGTTCAGGCGGGCGGCCGACCTGGTGGCCGTTCCGAGGAGAAGGCCTTTGGCGGTGAGCCGTGCCAGTCCCTCCTTGCCCCTGGGGTCCTTGCGCGACCCGGCATCGATCAAGAGCTGGATGGTCACAAAGGGAAGGGAGTGGTCCTCCCGGACAAGAAGCACGAGGCCATTGGGCAGGACCGTGCGTTCCACGGAGAAGTCCCGCGCCCCCGCGGGAACGGGCAGGCAGAGGAGAAGGGCGAACAGGCAGGCCAGCAGGCTCCGGTACATGGCGACAGGGGGCCTCATCGTACCACCTTGCCTCTGGGCTCAGACGGTCTGTCCGGGGTCTTTCCCTCCCTCGGCGCGAGGGGGATGAGGAGCGCGGTGGTCCGATTATCAGGATTCAAGTATCTTTTTGCCACCCTCATGATATCATCCGGTGTTACCTTCCGGATGGAGGGGAGGTAGTTGTCGGCGCTCCGCCAGCCGGCCGATATCTCGTGGCGGGCGAGGACCATGGCCTGGGCAAAGAGGGAATCCTGGCTGTAGACAAAGGATGCCTCGAGCTGGTTCTTGGCCTTGACCAGCTCCTGTTCGGGGACGGGTTCATTCTGGAGCCTCTCTATTTCCCTGTTCAGGGCCTCTTCGAGGGCGGCCGGGTCCTTTCCGGGCATGGGCTCGGCATCGAGATAGAAGAGGTTGGGGTCCCGGGAGAGGAGGGAGTGGTCGGCGCCCGCCGTCAGGGCGATCTGTTTTCCCCTGACGAGGTTGACGTAGAGGCGGGAGCTTTTGCCCTTCGAGAGGATGGCCTCGATCACTTCGAGGACATAACTGTCCGGATGGCTCAGGTTGGGTACGTGATGTGCCATGATGATGTAGGGGAGCCGGGCCTCCCTCTTCACCACGATACGCCGCTCGCCCATCTGGGGCGATTCGAGGGTCCGTTCCTGCCGGGGCGGAACCCCGGCGGGGATGGATGCGAAGGCCTTCCGGATGGAGGGGAGGAGATCCTCTTTTGTTACATCGCCCACCACGACGATGAATGCGTTCGCCGGGTTGTAATAGGTCCGGTAATAGTCTTTCAGGTCCTGGAGGGTGAGCGCTTCGAGATCGGCCATCCAGCCTATGATCGGCCATCGGTAAGGGTGGACCTGAAAGGCCGCCGCGTCAAGCTGCTCCACAAGGAAGGCCTGCGGATTGTCCTCGGTCCGCAAGCGCCGCTCCTCGATCACCACCATCCGTTCGGTGCGGAAATCCTCTTCCCTCAAGACCAGGTTGGCCATGCGGTCCGCCTCCAGTTCGAGGGGTATGAGGATCCGTGCGCTGCTGATATTGGTGAAATAGGCCGTGTAGTCGGAGGAGGTGAAGGCGTTGTCGTTGCCCCCGTTCTCCTGGATCAGGCGGGAGAACTCTTCCGGACCCGTCTTTAGCGTTCCTTTGAACATCATGTGTTCCAGCATGTGGGAGAGACCTGTCTTCCCCCACTCCTCATTTCGGGACCCCACCCTGTACCAGACCTGAAAGGTGACGACCGGCGCCTTGCGGTCCTCCAGGATGATCACCTTGAGACCGTTGGGAAGGACCTCCTCGTAGACCCTGTCCGCCAGTGCCGCGGGGGACGAAGAGACCCACAGAAGGATCAGGGCCGCAAGGATCAGGACTGTCCTGGATGCCGTTACGATGCCTATCATTCCCTTCGACTTCATTCCTGCAAGCTCCCTCGAGCGCCCGGTAGGGCGCAATCTCCTCTTATAGTAAGGCACCACCGGCCCGGGGTCAAGCCGACCCGTGGAAGGCTATACAAAGGGGCGGGGCTGTGCTATAATCGAAAACGTTTAATTCACCGATGCTTCGGCATACCCCGGTGTTTTTCATTCCAATCTTCGGCACCCTCAGGTAGTATTTCGGGTGAGGTCAGGAAGGAGACCTATGACAGGGGGCAGGGTAAAATTTCTTCCGTCTGAGAGGGTGATACCGTTGCAGGAAGGGGAGAGCCTTCTTGACGCGGCCATGAGGGCCGGGGTGCACATCAACGCCTCCTGCGGAGGAAACGGCACGTGCGGCAAGTGCCGGGTCAGGGTTACCGGGGGCGAGGCGGACTCCCCTCCCCATCCCTCTATCCCCCCGGTCGATTTTGAAAGGGGGGTGCGCCTTGCCTGCATGACCAGGCCGGCAGGAGACGTGATCGTCGAAATACCCCTGGAATCACAGATAGACAGGGACATACCGAAGAGACAGGGGACCGGACCTTCGATCCTCTCACCCGTGGCACTTGAGGAAATGGTCACGGGCTGGTCGGTCGATCCTCTCTTTGGAAAGGAATCCATCGACGTCCCGCCTCCGACAGGGGGAGACAACGTTTCGGACCTCGAAAGGCTCCTCCGGGAGCTGAGGACCCAAAAAGGGGTCAGGCCGGACGGGATCGGTTACGGCCTCCTCAGGAAACTGAGCCGGACATTGAGGGAGGGCAAATGGACCGTGACGGTCACATACCTCTTTTCGGGACAGAGCTGCCATCTCATCAACATCGAACCGGGCCGGCGGGACCATGAGCGGTACGGGCTGGCCATCGACGTGGGCACGACAACGGTATGCGGGCAACTGATCGATCTCGGAGGGGAGACCCCTCGCGTCCTGGCCGATTTTTCCGACTACAACGGCCAGATCAGTTACGGCGAGGATGTGATATCACGGATACTCCACTCCCAGAAAAAGGGCGGTCTCAAACGCCTGCAGGAGGTGGTGGTCAACACGGTCAACGGGGTGATCAGGGAACTCCTCAAGGCAAGCGGGGTGAGCAGGGGTGCCGTATCCCTCTGCGTTGCGGCGGGGAACACCACCATGACCCATTTGCTCCTCGGACTTGACCCGAAACACATCATGCTCGACCCCTATACCCCCGGGGCCACGGTCCTCCCCCTTTTCAGGGCGGGTGATGTGGGCCTCGACCTGGAGGGTCATGTCACCCTTTACGTGGCGCCCTGCGTCTCCTCCTATGTGGGTGGAGACATCGTCGCGGGGGTGCTCGGATCGGGTATGGCAAGAAGCGGCGACCTTTCCCTTTTCATCGACATGGGGACGAACGGGGAGATTGTCCTCGGCAACAGGGACTGGCTCATGTGCGCCTCCTGCTCTGCCGGCCCCGCCTTCGAAGGGGGAGGCATCAAGTTCGGCATGAGGGCGAGCAAGGGGGCCATCGAACAGGTCCGCATCAACCCGGCTACCTTCGAGCCCATGATCCTCACCGTGGGCCACGCACCACCCCTGGGCATCTGCGGATCGGGACTCATCGACCTCGCGGCCGGGCTCTTCGAGACCGGGCTGGTGGATCAGAAGGGAAGGTTTGTGAAACCCGGGAAGACGGACCGGGTGCGCCGGGGCGACGACGGCTACGAGTACGTGGTGTGCCGGGGAAGGGAGACCCAGACGGGCACCGATGTGGTGATCACCGAGATAGACCTCGACAATCTCCTGCGCACGAAGGCGGCCGTGTACGCGGGATGCAGGGTGCTCCTGGACGGCGCGGGATACTCCTTTACCGATCTTGACAGGATCATCGTTTCAGGGGGCTTCGGACACTCCATCGACCTGGAAAGGGCGCAGATGATCGGCCTCTTTCCCGAGCTTCCGACCGGCAGATTCCTGTTTCTGGGAAACGGCTCCCTTCTGGGCGCAAGGCTTATCGCCTCCTCCAGGGCCTTCATCGGGGAGGCGGAAAGGATCGGGAGACGGATGACCACCATCGAGCTCTCGACCAGCGGTGCCTTCATGGATGAATTCGTGGCGGCCATGTTTCTGCCCCACACGGACGGCAGGGCCTTTCCGGGGGTGATGGAGCGCATGGGCGGGACAGGGAGGACGGAAGAGAGATGAGCAAGGTGATCGCCCTGGCGGGAAAAGGGGGCGTGGGGAAGACGACGATAGGCGGCATGCTGGTGCGGTACCTCGTGGAGAAGGTGAAGGCCGGGCCGGTCCTGGCGGTGGATGCGGACCCCAACTCGAACCTGAACGAGCTCCTCGGGGTGCAGGTGACGACCACCATCGGCGACGCCAGGGAGGTCATGAAGAAGGAAGTCCCCCCGGGCATGACGAAAGATACCTGGTTCGAGTACAAGGTGAACGAAGCAGTGGTGGAGGCGGAGGGTTTCGATCTCCTCGTCATGGGGAGGCCCGAGGGACAGGGCTGCTATTGTGCCGCTAACAGCCTGGCCAAGAAATATATCGACATCCTCAGGGAGAACTATGCCTTTGTGGTGGTGGACAACGAAGCGGGCATGGAGCATATGAGCAGGCTTGTGACACAGAATGTGGACATCCTCTTTGTGGTTTCCGATGCCTCACCCAGGGGGGTGATCACCGCATCGAGGATCCTCTCCCTCTCCGGGGAACTGGGTCTCGATATCAGGAAGAGCCGGGTGATCGTGAACCGGCTGAGAGACGGGCAGCTCCAGCACGTGGAGGCGGCGGCCCGGGAGCGGAAGATGGAGATCGCCGGGACGATCCGCAGCGACGAGGCCGTTGTGGAAATGGACGCGGGGGGAAGGACGGTTTTCGAGTTGGAAGAGGATTCCCCAGCCCTGAGGGATGCCTGGTCCATTTTTCGAAAGGCGCTCACAGAGTGACGAGGAGGGGCGATCGGGAAGGACGGTTCCCGGTCCTTTAAGGAGGGGTTGATGGGGGCACGGATCATCAGCGGAACAGAGGTAGCCGCTCAGATCAGGGAGGAGCTGAGGCGGGAAGTGGAGGAGCTGAAGGCACATCATGGGGTCGTGCCCGGTCTCGTGACCATCATGGCGGGAAAGAACCCCGCCTCGGTGAGCTACGTGACGGCAAAACAGAAGACGGCGAAGGAGCTGGGGTTCCATTCCATTCAGGAGGATGTGGCGGAAGAAGTGACCGGGGAGGAGCTTCTCGGACTCATCGCCCGGTACAACCGGGACCCCTCCATCCACGGCATTCTGGTCCAGTTGCCCCTGCCCCGACAGATCAACGAGGCAAGGGTGCTCTACGCCATCGACCCCGACAAGGACGTGGACGGGTTTCACCCGGTGAACATGGGGCGCCTCATGATCGGGGAGGCGAGATTCCACCCCTGCACGCCCCAGGGGATTCAGGAGCTTCTTATCAGGAGCGGAACCACGGTGGAGGGTGCCGAGGTGGTCGTGGTGGGGCGGAGCAACATCGTCGGAAAGCCCATCGCCATGATGCTCTGTCAGAAGGCCAGGGGCGCGAACGCCACGGTTACCGTCTGTCATACCGCCACGAGAGACCTTGCGTTTCACACGAGACGGGCAGATATTCTCATTGTGGCCGCCGGGAGGCCGAAGGCCATCGGTGCCGACATGGTGAAAGAAGGGGCGGTCGTCATCGACGTGGGGGTGAACCGCATCGGCATGACGGCGGAGGGGAAGGCGAAACTCTGCGGAGATGTGGATTTTGATGAGGTCAAAGAGAAGGCCTCCGCCATCACGCCGGTTCCCGGTGGTGTGGGGCCCATGACGATCACCATGTTGATGATGAACACGGTGAAGGCGGCGCGGCTGGCCCTTACGGCAAGGGCGTGACGGGAGGTTCCGTGGACGGATACCTGTACGAAGAGAAGGAAGATTTCGAAGGAAAGAAGGTCCGAGTCCTCGGCCCGACCTACGAGGAAGGAAAACCCGAGGCCGGCCAGGATTGGAGGCGGAAGCTGACGACCCGTGAAGAAAGGCTCGGTTACCTCCGTTCGGCCCTCCGATACTGGTACGGGAAGGATTGGTACGGGAGTGAAAAGAGGAAACAGGAGGCGTGATGGCGTTTGAGATTCCGAAGACGAAGTATACGGGCAGGATCAACGAGGTGACCATCGGAAAAGGTGCCGGGGCTGTGACCGCCGGTGGTGAAGAGTCCTTTCCCTTCTACCTTTTCGAGGGGACCATGAGGCACGTGCCCAGGGTGGCCTTCGAGGTGTGGGATCACGAACCCCGGGAATGGCAGGACTGGGCCATGGAGCCCTTCCGGGACGTAATCCACGACCCTGCCCTCTGGGCTGCCAAGTGCGTGGACCACTACGGCGCCGAGATCATCGCCCTCCAACTCAAAAGCGCCGACCCCAACGGCATGGACCGGGACGTGGACGAGGTGGCGGCGGTGGTGAAAAAGGTGGCTGACGCCGTCTCCGTGCCCCTGATCGTCTGGGGTACGGCGAATGACGAAAAGGATTCGGCCCTCTTAAGACGGGTGGCGGAGGTCTGTGAAGGGAAGAGCGTGGCCGTCGGCCCGGTGACGGAGAAGAACTACAAACAGGTGGGGGCCGTCGCGATCGGCTACGATCAGGTGGTGATCGCCTCCTCCCCCATTGACGTGAACCTGGCCAAACAGCTCAATATCCTCCTCGGCAACCTGGGCGTGCGGGACGACCGGATCATCATGGATCCCACCACAGGCGGCCTCGGGTACGGCCTCGAATACACCTATTCCGTCATGGAGAGGGACCGCATGGCCGCCCTGACCCAGGAAGACGTGAAACTCCAGTTCCCCATCGTATGCAACCTCGCTCAGGAGGTATGGAAGGCGAAGGAGACGCGACTGACCAGGGCCGAGGACCCGCGGCTGGGGGATGAAAAGATCCGCTCCGTGCTCATGGAGTCCGTCACGGCGGTCACGCTTCTTGTAGCGGGCGCGGACATCGTGATCGTGAGACACCCGGAAAGCGCCTCCCTGGTGAAAGAGTTGATCCGTCAGCTCACCGCGTGAGGGGGAGAAGATGGCAGAGGAAAAGGTGAGGAGTGTCGATCCCGCAACGGCCCGGCTCATCGAGAAGTCGGAGAAGGAGCAGATCGGTACCGTCTTTACGAGGGCGGAGGAGATCCGGCCCTGTCCCATCGGGGTGGAGGAGAGCTGCTGTAAGATCTGTGCCATGGGACCCTGCAGGCTCCCCAGGTCCAAAAAGGAACCCGGAAAGGAGAGGGCGGGCGTGTGCGGCGCCACCATCGATACCGTGGTGGCCCGGAATTTTGCCCGGAAGGTCGCGGCCGGCACGGCCTCCCATTCGGATCATGCCCGGGAGGTGGTGGAAACCTTCCTCAAGACCGCCCGGGGCGAGGCCCAGGGTTTTGCCATCAAGGATGAGATCAAGCTCCTCGAAGTGGCCCTGGACCTGGGCGTGCCCATCGAAGACAGGGAGATGAAGGACATCGCCCTCGATGTGGGCGAAAAGGCCCTGGCCGAGTTCGGCAGACAGGCGGGCGAGCTGGCCTATGTGGCGAAGGCGCCCCTCAAGAGGCAGGAGATATGGCGCAAGCTGGGCGTGGTTCCCCGGGGTATCGACCGCGAGGTGGTGGAGATCATGCACAGGACCCACATGGGCGTGGACCAGGACTACGAACACCTTCTCCTCCAGACCGCCCGGTGCGCCCTGGCAGACGGGTGGGGCGGCTCCATGATCTCCACTGAGCTTCAGGACGTGATGTTCGGTACCCCCGTCCCCGTGGTGGGTACCATCAACCTCGGTGTCCTGAAAGAGGATGAGGTGAACGTGGTGGTCCACGGCCACGAACCCCTGCTTCCGGAGTTGCTGGTGGCGGCGGCCCGGGACCCGGAGATCAGGAGGCTCGCGGATAAGGTGGGGGCGAAGGGCGTGAACCTAGCGGGTATGTGCTGCTCCGCCAACGAGGTCCTCATGAGGCACGGCATCCCCTGCGCAGGTAATTTTCTCCAGCAGGAACTGGCCATCGTGACCGGCGCCGTGGAACTGATGACCGTGGACGTCCAGTGCCAGATGCAGGGCCTTCAGGCCGTGGCGGAATGCTTCCACACGCGCCTCATCTCCACCTCGGACCGGGCGAAGATCACCGGTGCGACCCACATGGAGTTCAAACCTGAAAAGGGCATGGACACGGCAAAAGAGATCCTCGCCATGGCAATAGAAAACTATCCCAACAGGAGACACGGGGTATACATCCCCGACGCCTCCCAGGACATGGTGGCGGGATTCAGCCACGAGACGATCACCTATCTCCTCGGGGGTCTCTTCAGGGCGAGCTACCGGCCCCTGAACGACAACATCGTAAACGGCAGGATCAGGGGGGTGGCCGGGGTGGTGGGCTGCAACAACGTGAGGACACCCCACGATGCGGCGCACCTGGCCATGATCAGGGAACTGCTGAAGAACGATGTCCTGGTGCTGACCACCGGGTGCGCGGCCATGGCATGCGGTAAGGCCGGTTTCCTCACCCCTGAGGCCGCCGGGGAGCACGCGGGCGGAGGCTTGGCCGAGGTGTGCGAGGCGGTGGGCATCCCTCCCGTCCTTCATCTCGGGTCCTGTGTGGATAATTCCCGCATCCTCGTGGCGGCGACCGCCATGGTCAAGGAAGGGGGTCTCGGTGACGACCTGAGCGACCTGCCCGTCGCCGGCGCCGCCCCGGAATGGATGAGCGAGAAGGCCCTTGCCATCGGCCATTACTTCGTCGCCTCAGGGATCTTCACCGTTTTCGGGACCACCTGGCCCACCCTGGGAAGCGATGCCGTGACCCGTCACCTCTTTGAGGATTACGAAAGGATGTTCAAGGGGATGTGGGCCTTTGAGCCCGATCCGGAGAAGGCGGCAAAGATGATGATCGACCACATTGACAGGAAGCGGAAGGCCCTTGGGCTTGACAAGGCCCGGGAGAGGGTGCTTTTCGATATGGCCATGAGAAGGGCGCTCGTGTAGGGGGAGGGTATGTCGAAGATCATCGCGTCAGCCGCCATACGGGGGGCCCGTAAGATCTTTGCCAGGGCGGAGGAAAAGGTGAAGGAGGCCCTGGAGCGGTACGGCCCCGGCCAGGAAGTGGCCTTTCCCACCACCGCCTACTACCTGCCCGTCATCTATGCCGTCACCGGCATCGGCGTGGAGAGGGTCGGCGACATGACGAAGGTCCTCGATCTCTGCCGACGCCTTATCCCTCCTCCCGTGCGGGAGAAGACGCCCCTTCCCTATCTCGCCCCGGCCCTCGATGCGGGGATGGCCACCTTTTTCGCCGAAGAGCTGATCGAGGCCCTCAGGTACCTGGAGGAACCGGACTTCTACTGCGCCGACAAGGAGGAGGTGGAGCCGGATCGCCTGTGGCTCGGGGCGGCCAATGACGTGATCTTCAGGAAGAGGGGCGTCGAGTTTGTGGACGGCACGGCACCCGGCTTCGCCGCCATCGCGGGCGCCGCCCCGGACCCCCTGACCGCGGCCAGGATCGCCCTTGAGCTTCAGGAGAAGAACCTCTATGTCTTCATGTGCGGAGAGAACGGGGGAAGACGCTTCTCCGAGCAGCTCGTGGAGGCGGGTGTCCAGGTGGGCTGGCCTACCCGCCTCGTCTCCTTCGGCCCTCACATCTCTGCCGCGGTCTTTGCCATCGGTTTCGCGTGCCGGGTGGCCATGGCCTTCGGCGGCATCAAGCCGGGAGACTACAGGAGGAACCTCATCTACAACAAGGACAGGACCTACGCCTTCGTTCTCGCCCTGGGAGAGGTGACGGACGAGTGGTACGCCAACGCGGCGGGGGCCATCAACTGGGGTTTTCCCACGATCGCCGACACGCCGATCCCCCAGGTCCTGCCCACGGGTATCTGCACGTACGAACACGTGGTCTCCAACATACCCCACCGCCAGATCGTGCAGAAGGCGGTGGAGGTGCGGGGGCTCAAGGTCCAGGTCGCCAGGGTGCCCATCCCCGTCTCCTACGGCCCTGCCTTCGAGGGTGAACGGGTGCGGGGAGAGGACATCTACCTCGAGATGGGCGGCGGCCGGACCATAGCCGTGGAATGGACCACCACCAGGGCCATGGAAGAGGTGGAAGACGGAAAGGTGGAGATCATCGGCAAGGAGGTAACGGACGTGCCTGAAGGGTCCAGGCTCCACTTCGCCATGGTCGCTGAGGTGGCGGGGAGGAACTTCCAGACCGACTTCGAGCCGATCCTGGAGAGACAGAACCACCATCTCATCAATCAGGCCCAGGGGGTCATGCACATCGGCCAGAGGGACATCGCGTGGATACGGATTTCCAAGCAGGCGGTGGATAAGGGCTTCCGTCTCTCCCACATCGGGAAGATCATCCACGCCAAGTACCACCAGGATTTCGGGGCCATCTTCGACAAGGTCCAGATCAGGATTTACACCGATGAGGAAAAGGTGAAGGAGGTGCTGGAACAGGCCCGGGCCGCATACCAGCACCGGGATGAGCGGATCGAGGGCATGACCGACGAGACGGTGGAGACCTTCTATTCCTGTATCCTGTGCCAGTCCTTCGCGCCCAACCACGTCTGCATCATCAGCCCGGAACGTACGGGCCTCTGCGGCGCCTACAACTGGATGGACTGCAAGGCCTCCTTTGAGATCAACCCGACCGGGCCCAACCAGCCGGTGCCCAAAGGGGCCTGCATCGACGAGCGGTACGGCCAGTACAAGGGGTGCAACGACTATGTCTACAAGGCGTCGCGGCAGAACGTGAGCGGTGTGAGCCTGTACAGCCTCATGGTGGATCCCATGACCACGTGCGGCTGCTGTGAATGCATCGCCGCCATCCTGCCCATGTGCAACGGGGTGATGACGGTGGACAGGGATTACACGGACATGACGCCCTGCGGCATGAAGTTCACCACCCTTGCCGGCTCGGTGGGAGGCGGTGCCCAGACCCCCGGGTTTCTGGGTCACAGCAAGTACAATATCACCCAGAGGAAGTTCCTCAAAGGGGACGGTGGGGTCCTGCGCCTTGCCTGGATGCCGAGGAGGCTCAAGGAAGAGGTGAGGGATCGGTTGCAGAAACGGGGAGAGGAGCTGGGTTACCCGAACCTCCCCGACATGATTGCCGACGAGACCGTGGCCCGCACCGAGGAAGAGGTCTTGGCCTTTCTGGAGGAGAAGGGACACCCCTGCCTCACCATGGATCCCATTCTGGAGTGAGGGGTGAGGAAAGGGCGGGTGTGAGAGCACGATGACGAGAAAGATCGGGGCGGCGTAGCAGCCCCGTGAAGGAAAAGGAGAGGGAATGGCGCTGACGGGAATCCAGATTTTCAAGTTGCTTCCGAAGACCAACTGCGGGGAATGTAAATTCCCCACCTGCCTGGCCTTTGCCATGGCGCTCGCCGCAGGCAAGACCGAGCTGGACCTCTGCACGAAGGCGAGCGACGAGGCGAGGGCGGAGCTTTCCGATGCCAGTGCGCCCCCCATCCGACAGGTGTCCGTGGGTACAGGTGACTACGTGGTCAAGGCAGGGGGTGAGACGGTCCTCTTCAGGCACGAGAAGACCTTTTTCAACCAGCCGGGGTTTGCGTGCCTCCTGTCGGGAGATATGACGGCGGAGGAGATTGAGGGAAGGATAGGCAGGCTCAGGGAGCTCCAGTTCGACCGGATCGGCCAGAACCTGAGGGCCGAGATGGTGGCACTCAAGGACCGGGGCAACAGGGAGGAGTTCCTCAACCTCGTCCGGAGGCTGGCCCGCGAGCCCTTCGCGATCATTCTCATGTCCTTCGACCCCTCCACCATGAAAGAGGCACTCGGGTTGGTAAAAGAGAAGAAACCCCTCATCTACGGCGCCACGAAGGAGAACTGCGAGGAGTTCGGTTTTCTCGCCAAGGCCTGCAACTGCCCCCTGGCGGTGAAGGGCGAGTCCGTGGAGCACGCCGCCGAACTTACCGGGAAACTCTTGTCCATGGGGCTCAAGGACCTGGTGATCGATCCCGGAAGCCGCACCGTGGCCGAGGCATTCCGGGACCAGATCGTGATCAGGCGGGGCGCCCTCCAGGCCAAGATAAAGAATCTCGGCTTCCCCACCATCGTCTTCCCCTGCGAGATGGCCCCGGACATCATGATGGAAACCCTGATCGCCTCCCTTTTCGTCGCGAAGTACGGAGGGTTCATCGTGTTGAGCGATGTCCGGGGGGAGAGCCTCTTCCCCCTGCTTCTCCAGAGGCTGAACATCTACACCGATCCCCAGAGGCCTATGACCACCCAGGAGGGCATCTACCCCGTCAACAACCCGGACGCGAAGTCGCCCGTCCTCGTGACCTGCAATTTCTCCCTTACCTACTTCATCGTAAGCGGCGAGGTGGAGAATTCGAGGGTCCCTACGTGGCTGTGTGTCATGGACACGGAGGGTCTGTCGGTGATGACGGCATGGGCCGCGGGCAAATTCGTGGGCGATCTCGTGGGCGGCTTCATCAACAGATGCGGCATCGCGGAAAAGGTGGAGCACCGGAAGCTCGTCATACCCGGTTACGCCGCCGCCATCCTGGGAGACCTGGAGGAAGAGCTTCCGGGATGGGAGATCATGGTGGGTCCCCGGGAAGCGGCCCATATCCCCGCATACCTGAAGCTGTGGAAGTAGGGAGGACGGGAGATGCTTCTTATCGGCGAGAACCTGAACGTCATGTCGAGAAAGATCGGGCAGGCCCTGAAAGAGCGGAACCCGGTGCCCATCAGGGATATGGCCGTCGCCCAGGCAGAGGCGGGCATGGACATGATCGACATCAATCTGGGACCGGCGAGAAAAGGGGGCCCCGAACTGATGGAGTGGGTGGTGAAGACGGTGCAGGATGCGGTCGACCTCCCCCTGTCCCTCGATACGTCGAATATCGAGGCCATGGAGGCAGGATTGAAGGTGCACCGGGGCAAGGCCCTCATCAACTCCATCTCCGCGAGACCCGAGAGGATGGAGGCCCTCATGCCTCTGGCGATACGGTACGGGGCCGGCTTCATAGGCCTCACCCTGGGGGTGGAGGGGGTACCCCGGGACGCGAACGAACGGGGGCTCCTGGCCGCCACGATCATTGCCGAGGCTGCGAGCAGGGGTATTGCGGAAGAGGACATCTGGCTCGACCCCATCGTGCTCCCCGTCAACACCCAGCAGCTCCAGATTCAGGGATGCACCGAGTTTGTCATGATGCTTCCCGACCTCGCCCCCAATTCCAGGTCTACCTGCGGCCTGTCAAATGTGTCGAACGGGGTGCCCGTCCACCTGCGGGGTATTCTCAACAGGACCTATCTCATCATGATCAGACGGTACGGCATGTACTCCGCCATCGTGGATGCCTTCGACAAAGAACTGAAGGCGGTAGCCCGGGGGGAGAGACCGGACATGGAGGCCCTCGTCTACAGGGTGATGGACGGTGAAGAGGTGGATACGGCCCGGCTTTCGGGGGAAGAGCTGGGTTACTTCAAAACGGCCAGGGTGCTCCTCGGCCAGACCCTTTACTCCGATTCATGGCTTGAGGTGTAGAAGACGGTTCAGCGGGAATTCGCCTGTTCCCGGAGGGCGCGGAAGAAGTGCTCGACCTGGTAGCCTGCGGTCTCCGCCGCCTGTTTGAGTTCCTCCATGGCCTCTGTAAGGAGGCCGAGACGACGGTCCGATTCTTCCTCTGAGAGGCCGGTTCCGGCGGGAAGGGTCAGGAAGGCGGCCAGGAGGAGCCAGGCGAGGAGTTCCTCAAAGGCCTCCTTGCTGAACCACAGGACGTCCCGGTACCGGTTGACGGCGATGAACTGTCTGACCTCTCCGTCTTTCTGGAGTTTTCGGGCAATGGAGTACGCGCCCGGGTCCTCTCCGTCAATGAACCATTCCTGATGGGTGGTGAGCAGTTTTGCCACTGTTACCATGCCGCTCCCCTCTGTGTCCGACATGCCGAGATCGATGAAGAGCTCTCCGACGATCGTCCCGAGGTGCCAGTCCTCGATCCAGCTTCGGGCCTGGTCGATGGCATCGTTCCCTTCGCAGAGTACTCTTCCTATGGGATGGATCATGAGCCAGGCAAGGGATGTGTAGAAGAGGGCCTGCCTGTTCGTCAGGATCGGGGTGATGAAGGAAAGGGCCCGTCGGGCTCCCGGAAGGGAGAGGGTATCACCGTCGAAGGGGTGGAGGAGGAGACGACGCAAAGAGGTCTCGAAGGCGGTCACAAGCCCCCCGTGGTCCCTCGTTCCACCGGAAAAGGTCTTCACTTCGAAGAGGAAGCGGGACATGCGCTCCGAGGTCTCCAGGATAAGATGGTCGGCCCTCTGCCTGTCCGGTGCCGAACCGGCGAAAAGGTGATAGGAGGCGGCGAAGGTCTCGACGCGCATCAAGTCGTGGAAACGGTGGTAGACAGGCTGGAGGAAGAGTTCCTCGAGGGCCTCTTCGATTCGGGGGACACCCCGTCCGTTAAGATAGGAGGTGAGGTGGGAATAGTGGTGCCATTCGTTGTCCTCGATCTCCCGGAAATCGAGGAATACGTGATACCCGTACGGCCCCAGCTCCACGTACATGCCCTGCTCCGCCAGGTCGCTCCCGGCCCTGATGTACTCGAGGTCCGACACATGGTCCCTGAAGACGAGAAAGAGGCGACGGTCATCGCTGAGGCCGAGACCCTGGGCCAGCGTCCTCGTGGTGAGTCCCCTGGCGCCTTCTCCGGCGGAAAAGGCCGCTGAGGTCCTGATCCATCCGGCGGTCCGGCTGTTTCTGTTGTGATAGAGGACAAGGACCCTCTCACCCTCCGCCCTGTTGGAGTAGGCAAAGACATCTTCGTTGACCCTTCCCTCGGGAAGAAAAAAGTCGTAGAGCAGGAAATGGTCGATCCCGGCGAAGAGGTAGCGCTTCTTCAGGAGGGGGAAGATCTCCTTTTCGTGCCGCCAGATGAGGTGGCGGTCCGGCTCCTCATCCCAGTAGGCCCGGCGGTACTCCATCCCGTACTTCTCCGCAAAGCCCTCGATCTGGCCGTGGCCGATCATGGGGAGACCGGGCATGGTGACCATCATGGTGCACACGCCGAAATACTTGCCGTCCTTTCCGAACTGATCCACGGCGGTGCGCTCGTCGGGATTGTTCATAAAGTTGACGAAACGGCGCAGCACCTGGGGATCGAACTCGAGGGTGTTCTTCATGAGTGTCCGGTATTTTGCGTTTTCCTCGTCCCGGAGCATGTTCATGAAGGCGCTGTTGTACACCCTGTGCATACCCAGGGTTCTGACAAAGTAGCCTTCCAGAAGCCAGAATGCCTCGGCGAGCAGGAGGGTGTCAGGCGCCTCCGCAGCCACCCTGTCCACCACCTCCCGCCAGAACTCGGCAGGCATGAGGGCATCAAACTCTTCCTTCCTGAGTCCGTGTTCCGATCGCGTGGGAATGGCGCCCCCCGATCCCGGCTCAGGGAACCAGAGGCGCTGGTAGTGGCGTTTGGTGAGGGTCATGGCGGCGTCGAAGCGGACCACAGGAAACTTCCGGGCCACGTGGAGGATGGTCCGGATCATCCCCTCCCGCACCTCCGGGCGCAGGTAATCGAGCTGGGCCGTGTCGTTCCAGGGCATACTGGTGCCGTCGTTGCCGTGATAGATAAACCGTTCCTCCCCCGTGTGCCTGTCCACCCGCTTGAAGACCACGGCCGCGTCGGTGCGGCTGTAATAGTGGTTCTCTATGTAAAGGGACATGTGCTCGCTGGAGGAAAGGTCGGGCCCCTCCCACGTATACCAGGGAAAGGGGTTCCGGGGGAGATAGACGAACCAGTCGGGATGCTGGGCCATCCACCGGGAGTCTATGCCCATGTGATTGGGTACCATGTCGCTCGCCAGGCGGATGCCCCGCTTCCAGGCCTCATCCTTAAGGACGGCGTAGGCGCCTTCGCCGCCGAGATCCTGCGCGATTTCGTAATCATAGAGGGAGTAGGCCGAAGGGACCGCCTCGGGGTTCCCGCAGAGCTGCTTGATTCTTTGGGAGGCGGGGCTGCGTTCCCAGACCCCGATGAGCCAGAGGCCGGTGATACCCCATCGCTGGAGGGTGTCCAGTTCCTCGGAGGGGATCTCGTCAAGACGGGAGATGGTTCTTCCGTGGCGCCGGGAAAGCTGGTGGAGCCAGACGTAGATGTTTTTCGCCACCAGCACCAGGTTGGGCATCCAGTCGCTGTCAGGGCTGAACTGCTCCGGTTCCTCTCCCAGGCCCCCATAGCGATAGACTTCGGCGCGGCCCGGCCCCGGGAAGGTCACCTTCTCTTCTTCCCTGAAGAGATCGAGGCTTCCGAGGAGACGGACCAGGAATTTCCGGAGGAGATACCCCCAGTGTTCCCGAATGTACTCGATCTGTCCCGGTAAGGAGTGGGGCGATGCTACGGCAGGACTGCGCAGCATCTCTACCAGGGTCTGGCTGAAGGGTCCGAAGGGGCTTTTCCTGGTGAAGAATGCCCGGAGACCATCGATGACGGCAAGGTAACCGGAACCGCGCCTGAGCACGGTGTCGTCAAAGAGTTCGAGGAAGGGTGAGAAGGCGAGGTTCATGTTGGCAAGCCAGAGAAGGAGCATCTCCTCCAGGGCAATTTCCCTGTTGGACCTCCCGGCCATACCGCCGCTCAGATACTGATCCACGGTCATCTCCCGGCGGTGGACCATGACAGGAGGAAATTCCTCCGTGAAGAGTCGCAGCGCCCGGTCCACCACGTCACTTCCGAGACCGTCTTCAAGCTCCAGAAGGGCGTCCCGGAACAGACCGGGTCCTTCCTGTTCCCGGAACAGGCCGACCACATAGTGGAGGATTTCATCGATAAGACCCATGGCGGTAATCTGGCCCGGTTTCACAGCCTGTTCGGGAAAGGCGACGAGGTCTCTCCGTTCGTTCATCTTCTGGGCGAAGAGCCGGGCAGCCCTGAAATTGGCGAAGAGGGCGTTACCGCTCAGGGAGAAGATGGACTCGTCGAAACGATAGAGATCGCGGGCTTTTCGGGATATATGAAATTCTCTGGTCAGAAGGAGGTTTTTCATCGGTAAGGCTTTTATCCTCCTGGCATTGGGGGACAGAGGACATGGTATCACAGGGGTTGGGGTGAGTCAAACAATCGCTCTTCCGGACAGGGCGTCTGCTATACCAGGACAGCCATCCTGTAATCCGGTACGGAAAAGGTGACGCAGGTCACGCTCGTCGAGCCTAGTGTCACCCAACCAATTGATTTGTATGTCTTTCTGACGTTTGTGGTCTCTTCCCGGAACCGGCATGCCCTTTGCTGTTGGAGCAACCGATCTGCAGGTTTGTCATCCTGAAGGGGGAGGGGAAGGGCGATCGGGGTGTACGATATTGCGGCCGTTCAGGGACAGATTATTGATCAGCTTTTTTCACGGCAGGCGATGGATACGCCCTGGGCGACAGGGATTGCGGAACTCGACCGTTTTGCCGGTAGTATCGCGGGGTGGGTGATCAAGAAGGCGGGAAGGGGCGGGGCTGGACAGGGACGCACCTGGGACGGAGACCGTGAAGGGGAAGACCGCCGCCTCCGGGCGGGCCGAATGAAGTCGCGCCGGAGCGCCTCACGGTTCATTCATTCCGTCTCTGCGCTGACAGGGACGGCAGAGTGCAGACCCGGCCAGGTTTCCTTGAGGGGACTGGTGCGGGGGCTCCGCTCGTCCGGGAGTTTTCCGCCATCCAGGGTCCGGTACTTGGTCGGGCCGACCGAGAGGGAGACCACTTTTTTCGGATACCCCGGCCTCATGTCCCAGGCGATAGAGAATGTGGTCGCGAACGGGCTCGAGGCCATGGCGCAAGGTGGCGAACTGGTGGTTCAGACCACGGTGGAGTCCTTCGGGAGGGAGCTTGTCAGGGCTTACGGTCTTGGGGACAATCTTCTCTGGGCCACCCTCTCCGTACGGGACGAGGGGGAGGGGGTGGCGGAGGACATCCGCGAGAAGATCTTCGAGCCCTTTTTCACGACCAAGGGGGGCAGCATAGGGCTCGGCCTTTCCATAGCTGAAAAAATCGTCCGCCTTCACGGTGGAGTCATAAAACTTTGGAGTGCGCCCTGTAAAGGCTCCACCTTCAGCATCTTTCTCCCGGTGTATCGGTTCCTTCGCCCTTAGGCCCGGGCCGCGTCACGGGGCCGCTCTTTTCTCCTGTTTCCCTTCCGGCGGCGGAGAGACCCCGGGAGGATAGGGCGGCGGGGAAGGGGCGATCAAAGGTAAAGGGATTTGATTCTGTTGACGTTCTGCTCCACCGCTTCCATGTAAGGGTTACGCTCGTTTCCGAAATGATGGGTCAGGTACTGGTAGACCGACCCCATCATGGTAAACCGGTGCATGGTGATGGTGTGGAAGAACTCGGGTGTGCTTCTGATGAGATCCTCGGGGGTCTCGAAGACCCGGACACCCTCGGCCCTCAGTTTCTCTATACCCTCATGGACATAGGACTCCCTGAATTCCTCATAGAGGGCGGGGAGCTTGGAAAGATAGTCAGGCGAGGCCATCTGTCCCAGAAGATCGGCAGTGCCCAAGGCATAGCCGATCACGCGCTCCTCTTCGGAGGCGAAGTGGATCTTGTAATCAAAGACGACCCCGGTGCATCTGATGGCGTGCTGGACGGCGCGGATCTGTTCCTTCGAGAACCCCTTTTCCCCCAGGTATGAAGCGGCATAGGAGGCGCTTCGGTCTATATGCACAAAGGTGTATTTCGCCCCTGTGCCCTGTTTGTCGTGCTCTTTCTTCATATAGCCCGTATCGTGGAGGAGCACGGCGATGACCCCGAGATCGAAATACTCCTTCGAAATCGGGGGGCGAGCCCCGGCCTTGCCCCGGCCGTGCAGGATTCCCACGAAGGGCGGCACGGTCTGGAGGGTATGGGTGAAATCGTGATATCGCATGTCACACCCGAGAAACCCGGGCACCTTACCTTGAAAAAGGAGTATGGTATCGTGGAAAACTTCCTCGATTACGGTCGCGTCGTACCGGTGATACATGTCCTCGGCGGTCTTCCTGATATATCCGAGGATAGCTTCAGGTTGAGGGTGGGTGGGTATAGTGAACACTGTATACACCTTGTCGTCCGTTTTTTTGAGGGTTTCACTATAATGGTAATAAAAAAAGGGAGTTGAAGCAAGAGATAAGTGAGGGTCCGCCCGAAGTTTTTCAACTCCCTCGCAATCATAAACCATACGAATGGTATATGTATTTGACCACAGACAAACAATGCTATTCCTATCCGTTTGATTTTCCTATGGAATAGAAAATAGTGAAAAAAAGTACTTGCACGCCCCCTTGGCCCTATGCAAGACTAAACCAATCTCTATAAAAGCAGAAGTGTCCGCATGAGTGGGCAGGATGTATCACAATAGGTACAAAGGGGGTCCAGTGATGAGAACCGGTTTTTGTGCAGTTGTGGTCGCAGTGGCGCTCTGTGTTTCTTCTGTGTTTTCCCCGCTTGTTGCTCAGACCGTGGAACCGGCCTTCAAGGAGACGAAGGAGTTGATGTCCCTTGTTCGTGACGCGGCAAGCCTTATAGGCAGAATGGGTGAAACGGCCTTTCCCGAGTTCAGGCGTAGCGGAAGCAGGTGGTTCCAGGGCGATACCTACGTATTTGTGGTGGATCTCAAAGGCCTGGTGGTGGTGAATCCGTCGCGACCGGAACTGGAGGGCAAGAACCAGATGGGCCTGAAGGACGCCATGGGGAGGAGTTTCATCCGGTCCTTCATCCAGGAGGTCACGGGATATCCCCACAAGAACGAGGGTTGGACCCACTACGTCTGGTTCAAGGCGGGCCAGGAGTCAGCCACCTGGAAGACCTCTTTCGTCAAGTATGTGAAGAGCCCGTCAGGGAAGGAATATGTGGTGGGCAGCGGCCTCTACGACATGAGGATGGAGAGGGTCTTCGTGATGGACGTGGTGGACGAGGCGGTGGAGCTGATCAAGAAGCACGGAAAGGCGGCATTCGCCCAACTCCGGGATCCCCTCGGGGACTTCAACTATCTCAGCACCTACGTCTTTGTCGTTGACGGCAAAGGGAACGACCTCGTGAACCCGGCCTTTCCCGGTTTTGAGGGCCAGAACGTACGGGATCTGAAGGACTATGAGGGGAAACCCTTCATCCAGGAGATGATGAAGGCCCTCGAGAGCACCGACGCGGTATGGCTGGACTACATGTGGCCTAAACCCCGTCAGGCAGCCCCGGCGCGAAAAAGCAGCTACGTGAAGGTTGTCTACGTGGGCGGGGAGAAGCTCTTCGTGGGCTCGGGGGTATATCTCGACTGAGAGGGTCGAGCCCCCCTGTGATTCGGCACTACGTTACACCACATACAACTTTAAAAAAGGGAGGTTTCCATGGAGCCTGATACAACAATATTGGCGCACCCCTGGTACATCTGGTGGGCTATGGTCATCGGTCTTTTCCTCATGACCTTCATCGGCACCTGGATCATCACGAGGAGGTGGGACGAATGAATCTTCAATACCAGCCGATACCTGAAATTACCTGGTCTATGGCCATCTGGTCGTCCATCGGGATAGCGGTGCTCCTGGGCGTCTCGATCCTCCTCGGCATACTGGGGAAGAGAGAGTGGAAGTCCTTCGATGAGTACCTGGTGGGCAAAAGGGATATGGGCCCCGTGGTGACGGGATGCGCCCTGGCGGCGTCATACCTTTCCGGGTGGGCCTTCTGCGGCAGCACGGCCATTACCTACTCGGTCGGTTTTTCCGGTATGTGGTTCGCAGGCATGTGGAGCCTCATCGGTATCATCCCCTGTATCTGGGTGGCCTCGGCCCGGACGAGGAGTTTCGCGGTGAAACTGGGCGCCACCACGGTCCCCGAGCTCATGGGAAGGCGCTACGAGTCCAAGATGCTCCAGACGGTCATCAGCGTCTGCATGCTCTTCTTCCTCTTTATCTACTCGGTGGGTCAGCTCAAGGCAGCGGGCGGCGTCTGGTACGCGGTGACAGGGTTCCCGCCGGTGCTCTGCCTTTTTCTCGGCGTCTTCATTGCCTGGATCTACATGGTCCTCGGGGGGTACGTGGGAACCAACTGGTCCATGGCCTTCCAGGGCGGGTTTCTCGGCATCATCGGCGCCCTCTTCGGCATCCTGGCCCTGGTCCAGTCAGGGGGGTTCATGGAGATCTCCAGGAATCTCTGGCATCAGGACCCCAAGCTGTTGCTCCTCATTCGCCCCGACCTCCCCAAGGTGGGACCGACCGAGTTCTTCTCCAGTTGGATCGGGCTTTTGTCCGCGCCCGTCATATTCTTCACCATGGCCATCGGTTTTCCCCATAACCTGGGCCGTTTCCTCGGGATGAAGAAGATGAACAAGAAGGAATTCTGGCTCCTCGTCTTGATCGTCTGGTTCATCACCGGTGTCCCGGTCATGCTCGCCGCGTCCACGAACGGGCTCATCACCCGGACCATGTTCGGCCCTCAGCTCTTCAGGATAGAACCCTGGAAGGCGGACCTCGCGGCACCGCTCCTTTCCTACGCCATCGGCGGCATACCCCTGCAGACCCTCTACGTCATGGGCCTTTTTGCCGCAACCCTCTCCACCCTGGCCGGTATGGTCATGATCATGAGTGCCAACGTGACCCGGGACATCATCACCCTGTGGTGGCCCGACACGAAGGACAAGACCCTGATCCGGGTGAGTTATTTCCTCATCGCCCTCTTCCTCTTCCTCCCCTTCTACTGGACGTGGAAGCGGCCGCCCGAACTCCTGTCGGTCTTCATGGGTCTTGCCGCCATGGGCCTGGGCGCCATCTTCTTTTTCGTTACCGCCGTTTCGTACTACTGGAAAAGGGCAACCAAGTGGGGCGCCTTCTGGACCGTCATCTACGGCACCCTTGCCACCCTCGCGGGCGGGTACCTCGTCTTCACCAGGAAGGTTGTCGGGATGGGCACCATGGAATGGATCCTCCTTGCAGGGTGCTTCATTCTCTATTTCGGCGTCAGCCTCATGACCAAGCCTCCCTCAGAGGCCCTTATTCAGAAACTCTTTTCCAAGGGAAATTGACCCGGTGGGGGGCGAAAGCCCCCCTTCCTTTTTTTCACCGCCATCGACGATGAGGCTGACCCGCCGGGTTTGGGGCCACGACTGACGGGAGGTCAGAACCGCCGTTTCAGAAGGGCGAGATACTGTTTCCCGAAAAAAAGAAGGGATATGGCCGCGGTTGCGATCAGCGACGCCGGAAGGGCTATGCCGAGGCGACCGTGGGCCCACATCCGCACGAACAAGAGGCAGAGGGCGAGGATGATGCCGGCTATGAGGACCCGGATGATCTCGTGGACCGTAGCGCGGCTGAGACGGTACCCCGTCCTTTTCTTGAGGAGAAGGAAGAGGACCGCGAAGTTGTAGAGGGAAACGAGGGAGGTGGCGAGGGAGATGCCGAGATTCCCCAGGGGCCTCATGAGGAGGGCCGCAATGAGGGCGTTGAGGAGGATGGAGGTGATACCCACCAGGGCCGGGGTCTTCATGTCGTGAAAGGCGTTGAAGATACGGACAAAGGAGATGGACAGGGCGTAGAAGAGCAGTCCGGTACCGTAGCCGAAAAGGGCCCTGGCCGTGATCAGGGTGTCCCGGGCCGTGAAGGCCCCTCTCTCATAGAGGAGCTTGACGAAGGCGTCGCCCATGACGCACAGGAGGATTGTCGAGGGAACGAGGGTGATGCAGAGGAGGACGAGCGAGCCGTCCGTATGGGTGTGAATGCCCTTCCAGTCCCGGTCATGGTAGAGTCTTGAAAGCTTGGAGAACATGACCGTGTAGATGGGAACGGCGAAGAGGCTGAAGGGGAGGATAAAGATCCGGAAGGCGTAGGAGAGGGCCGCCACCTCTCCATGGGGAAGATAGGAGGCGATGATCCGCCCCACGAAACTGTTGATGGGGACGATGGAGGTGGCGATGAGGGCGCCGGCGAAGAGGCCTTTCGCCTCCCTCACCGCTTCGTGGCCGAGATCCATGACGGGGCTGTAGCGGACGCCCAACCTCCTCAGGTAGGGCACCTGCATGAAGACCTGGACGAAAGAGCCCGCGGTGACCCCTATGGCGAGGCTGTAGATGCCGAAGTAGGGATGGAGAAGGAGGGCCCCGAGGATGAAGATAAGGTTCCAGAGGATGCCCGACATCTCCGGCGCGGCAAAATGATCCTTTGCGTTGAGGAAGGCCTTCATCACCGAAAGGAGGGTATGGAGGGCAATGACGGGGATCATGATGATGAAGAGGTACCTGGTTACACCTCGTGCCGTTTCGGTGAAGCCCGGGGCGATGAGGCGCACTACCGGGCCGCTGAGAAGAAGGAGAAGGACCGAGAGGACGACGGTGACCGCGAGGGAGAGGTTGATAAAGGTGGAATAGATGCGGCTGTACTCCTGCCGGTCCTTCACGTACCTGGTGCAGACGGGCACCAGGAAGGCGCTCGTGGCCCCGGAGAAAAAGAGGGTCTGTATCATCTCGGGGAAGTTGAAGGCCACGATGAAGGCGTCCACGAGCAGGGTGGCGCCGAAGAGATAGGCCTGGACCGCCTCGCGCACATACCCCAGGGGCCTGCTCACGAGGGTGATGACGGTGATGATGGATCCCTTCCGGATAATGTCGCCGATGGCACGTGAAGAGGCGTGCGGATCAGATGATTTCCGTTCCAATATTCTTTCTCTTTACAACCCTGCGGAGCTTGTTGATGGCCTTCTGTTCGATCTGTCTGATCCGCTCCCTGGTGACGCCGAACATCTTGCCGATGGCCTCGAGGGTCTGGGGCTCTTCTCCGTCGAGGCCGAAGCGGAGGGTGACCACCCGTTTCTCGTCGCTCCCCAGGGTGTCGAGCCAAGAGCCGATCTCCTCCATCCTCTTCGTGTGCTCGAAGGCCGCCAGCGGTTCCTCGATGCTGGTGCTCGGAAGGATCTCCTCGAGGGTAAGCTTGCCGTCCTCATCGATGATGGTCTCGAGGGAGTACGTCTTGACCACCATGGAGAAGAGGTTCCTCACGAATTCCACGGCCAGGCCTGTGGCGGCCGAGATCTCCTCGTGGGTCGGCTCCCTCCCTTCCCTTTCCGAGAAGGTGGCGATGAACTTCGACACCTTGTGGAGCTTGGAAGAGATGTGGATGGGCACCCGTATGGTCCGGGACTGGTTTGCGATCGCCCGCTCGATGGATTGTTTGATCCACCAGGTGGCATAGGTGGAGAACCGGCACTGGCGGCCTGCGTCAAACTTTTCCACCGCCCTGATGAGGCCCAGGTTGCCCTCCTCGATAAGGTCCAGATAGGAGATGCCCTCGTTGGCGTAGCGCTTGGCGATCTTGACCACGAGACGAAGGTTGGCCTCTATCATCCGCCGTCGCGCGTCGGTATCCCCGGCGGCGATCCGTCCGGCGATCTCCCGCTCTTCCTCGAAGGTCATGATGGGAAGCTTCCGAAGGTCCCTGAGGTAAAGCTTCTCCACCTTGAAGTCCTGGTTCTGGTAAAGGTTGCTTTCGCCCTCTTCGTCCCTCACTCTCTCCACCCGTGTTCTCCGATGAGCTTTACAAATCTGCACCCGCCAAGGTTCCCTTTCGTGTAGGAGTCCTCTCCTTCCTTGACGTACACCATCAATTCCTGGGTGAACTCATCGCCGATGGGAATGACGAGGCGGCCGCCTGCCGCCATCTGTTCAAGGAGTGGCTTGGGGGGGTAAGGCGATGCGGCGGTGACGATGATACCGTTGTAAGGGCTGTGTTCCTTCCAGCCGCAGGTCCCGTCGCCGATGGTCATGACCACGTTGGCGTACGCGAGGTCGTCGAGGATCTTGCGGCTCCTCTTGGCGATGAGGGCCAGGCGTTCGATGGAATAGACCTGCTCGGCCAGTTCCGCGAGTACGGCTGTCTGGTATCCCGAGCCCGTGCCGATCTCGAGCACCCTTTCCTTGCCGGTGAGCTCGAGGGCCTCGGTCATGAGGGCCACGATGTAGGGTTGGGAAATGGTCTGTTTCTCCCCGATGGGCAGGGGATGGTCCTCGTAGGCCTGGGGCCACAGGGCCTCGTCGAGGAAGAGGTGGCGTGGCACCTTCCGCATGGCATTGAGTACCCGCACGTCCCGTATGCCCCGCCGGACAAGCTGCGTGTCCACCATCTGCTGTCGCTGGCTCGCATAGCTGTTCAACGTCGTCATAAGGAGAGTTCTTTAGCCCTCCTGCACGCCCTCTCCAAGGCCCTCCTGACCGTTCCCTTGAAGGCGCCGTCCTCCAGTTCGGCGAGCCCTGCCATGGTGGTCCCGCCGGGGGACGTGACCATCTCCTTGAGGATCGTGGGATGGAGCGCCTCTTCTTCGAGCATCTTCACGGTGCCCCCCACCACGCCGAGGGCGAGGATGGAGGCCTTGTCCCTGGGGATACCGAGCTGCACGGCACCGTCGATCAGGGCCTCGATGAAGAGACAGGCAAAGGCGGGCCCCGAGCCGCCGAGGGCCGTCACCGCATCCATAAGCTCTTCCTTCACCTCGGCCACCGATCCGAGGGCCGAGAAGAGCTTCTTTGCCTCCTCCACATCCCGGGCTGTCGCTGCCTCATTGGCGCACATGCCGATCGCCCCTTTGCCCACCTTCACATTGATGTTGGGCATGACCCGTATGATTTTGACGGGCTTTCCGGCGACGGCGAGGATGGCGGAGGTGGTGATGCCGGCCATGATGGAGATGAGCACTTTGCGGTCGTCGAAGACGGGGGCGATGGCCTGGATAACCTGCCTCGAGTCCTGGGGTTTCACCGCCAGGATCACCTGGTCGGATTCTCGCGCTCCCTCCTCAGGGTTCCTGAGGCACGTGACCCCGTAGGTCTTCTCGATGAACCGCGCCCTGTCCTTCCTGGTTTCGGCGCAGAGGAGGTTCTCCTTTTTCGTCCCGCCGTCCAAAAGACTCTTCAGTATCGCTTCTCCCATGTTCCCCAGGCCGATAATGGCGACTGTTCCCATCCCTTCCTCCTCGAAACTTTATAACAGATGGCCCCGGTAATTGAAAGGGGAAAGGTGAATTGCGGGGAATGGGTGGAAGAGGGAATGGGTGGAAGAGGGAATGGGTGGAAGAGGGAATGGGTGGAAGAGGGAATG
>CAYOQF010000003.1:0-27229 GCA_964406055.1 uncultured Syntrophorhabdaceae bacterium | reverse complement strand
GGTGGAAGAGGGAGTCCTCATCTAGCCTTCACCCATTTTCCCATCTTCCGGTTTTCACCCGATTATATGGATCCGCTTTTTGGAGGGTGTGCTCCGGAGCAGAATGCAGGTCGCGCCGGGTCCACCCTCGGGCATCCTGGCATTGGCGAAGGCCACCACCCATTTCCGGTGCATGGCCCGGACGATCCAGGACTTCAGCTCTTCCCGAAGGACCGGCTGGCCGGGCGACTTGAGGCCCCTGCCGTGGATCACCTTCACGCACTTGAGGCCCAGCCGGATTGCATCGCTCAGGAACTCGTGGAAGAGGAGGTTCGCCTCCTCCACGGGGAATCCGTGGAGGTCGAGGCTCTTCTGGACGGAGAACTCGCCCGCCCGGAGTTTCTCCAGGGTCACGGGGTCGGTGCCTTCCACGAAACCCTCCATGTATTCAGGCATGTTGACCACGTTGAAGGTCTCATCCCGGAGTGCCTCGGCGAGAAGCCTCTTTTCCTCCCGGTCACGGTCCCGTGACCGGGACGGCCCCGCCACCCTGACCGGCGCCTTCCGTTCCACCCGCCTGTCGGCCCTTCGGAGGACCCGCACATCCTTCATGACCTCCTCGAAGTCAACGGGCTCGTCTTCCTGCGGGGCAGGGGCGGGTGCCGGCGCCTCCCGGAGCTTCATCTTCTTTTTGGCTACCAGTTCCTGGAGATCCTCGAAGGGACGGTAGACGGGACGGTCATCTGCCATGGAAACTATTTACCGCATTGGAGGGGCCGGTGCAAGGGGGAAAACAGCGATGGGCCCCGAAGGGCCCATCGCGGGTGTCTCGTATCGGTGGGTTTGATCTACCTGGCCGTTGCCGTGGCCCATGCCTGGTTGGACTGGCAGATCTCGGCGCCGCTCAGTTTTGCCGCCCGCACCACGTAGTAGTACGTCGTGCCGATGGTGAGGCCGCTGTCGAGGTAGGTGGAGTACGTGGAGGTGGTGGTGCCGATCTTCACGTAGGGTCCGCCGGCCGTGGTGCTCCGGTAGATGTTGTAGTGGTGCCAGGCCGGGTACTTGGTCACGTCCACGTGCTTCCAGGTGAGCTGGATCTTGGTGGCCTTCGCCCTGGCCGCGAGGTACCTGATGCAGGTACACGCGTCGTCGTCCTGGGCCTTCACGCTCACCTCGGCGGAATCAGGAGGGCTCGTGAGATTGGGCTGGCCGCTGGAGGGGAAAGACGTGGCGGTCGTGTCCGTCACCTTGAGCTGGACGAGGTAGTGGCCCAGGCCCTTGGCGGCATAGTAGGCGGTCACGTCGGGCTTCGCGCCGAAGGCGTCGTTGAAGTCTCCGTCACCGTCCAGTTCCCAGGCGTAGGTCTGGATCGTGTCGCCCGGCCTGCCCGGCTCGCTCTGTCCCTCATCGGGGTTCACGGACTTGGAGCCGTCGAGGTACCAGGGATCCTGGCCGATGCAGAAAATGTAGGGTCCGCCCGCCTCGGCCGTGGGTGCGAGGGGCGGAATGGTTACCCGAACGGTCACAACGGTCGTGGCGGACTTCTCCGGGGTACCGTCATCGGTCACCCTCAGCTTGACGGGGTAGTTGCCGAGGGCGGGCCAGGAGGCGGTCACGATCGGGCCCGACACGTCGTAGGTGCCGTCGTTGTTGAGGTCCCACTCCCAGGAATCGATGTTCCTCGTGGGGTCCTGGTGGAAGGAGGCCGAGCCGTCAAGGGTAATGGTCTGTCCCGCCACCGCGGGGTTTGGCACCACACTTGCCACTGCCACGGGCTGACCGGCCTCGAAGAGGGTCCGGTTGAGCATGATGATGGCGTAGGAGGTCTCGTAGGGGTACTGGCGGCTGTCATTGTTGTTGCCGCGCCAGTAACCCGCTGCGTTCTGGTCTCCGACCAGGGTCCTCGCCACGCCGTCGCACCGGTCCGTTCCGTTGGTGGTGCGATCCGCCCCATACCAGTCGATGTCGTTGGCCGGGTTGGTGGTGGACTTGAGAATTGTGATCGGTTCGTGTGTGCCACCTGCTCTGGTGTGGAGCATCATGGCCTTGGTGAAGGAGAAGAGGCCGTAATAGTAATCCCTTACCGCAGTATCGGGGTTCCCGCTGTTGCAGAAGTTGTTGCACATGTAGGTCTCCGCCTCGTCCCAGGGATGGCGGCCGGCTGCCCAAGGCGGGTTGGCGGTGTCACCCCTGCCGATGCCGTCCATGGCCAGTTGCACCATCCCGGACGGTGTTACCGCCATAGTTCCCCAGCCACTTGCAGGGCTGGTGCTCGTGTAGCCGAAGTAGCCACTTGTGTGCTGACTGTAGGCGAGCCACGTCTTATTCCAGTTCTTTACGATCTGGGGAACCACTATTCCCGTAGGCCCTATGACGTCGACGCCCCAGGTCCGCTCCGCAGCGATGAGGCCGATAGCAGCCCACTGGCAGGCCGAATTGTCGGGCGCTTCGTTGGCATTGTAGCGCCAGCCTCCGCCGGCGGTGCCGTCATACTGTGCCCAACTGTATCCGTCCACCATATCCTGGACGATGTCTTTGTACGTGCGGCCGAGGATGCCCGGATTGTCGCCCGAGGCGGCTGTTCCCGTTGTCGTGACAGCATTCGGGGTGCCGCTCGCGATGATGGCGTCCATGAACATGCCGCCCTGGTAGTAGGGGTAACTGTCATTCACAAAGACTGCATATTTGTTCCCGTTCGAATCGGGGTTGAAAGTGCCCAGGCCGTTGGTCTGGCTCGTGATTCCTGCGGGGGCTGAACACGACAGCATCTGAAAAATTCGCCGCATTCCCCTTTGTACCGTCTCGGTGTAAGGGTTGTCGGCGCTGCCGGTCTCGAGGTGGCCGTTTACCTCGAAGGCGTGGACGTTGGAAGGAGTGACGGCATAATAAGAGGTATCGGTGGCATAACAAGTTCCTGAGGGGCAGGTATTCCAGTGGCCAACTTCGGCACCGCTTAGGGCGCCGCGCCACTGGGTCTTGTGGAGATACCACAGCCCCTCGTCGATGGCCACGTTCACCTCCACGGGGAGGGTCTTTTCCCGCATCTGGACGTAGTAGTGTTTGCTACCCGTTTCACCGGTGCTCGTGTTTGTCACGGTGAGGGTGGCGGTCCAGATGGTGCCCACGGGGCCTGCGTAGGTGTGACTCGCCTCGATCACATACTTGTTGGTTACCGTGCCCGTGGCCACCGGGCTCCCGTCACCGAAGTCCCAGGTCCATGTGAGATTTGATCCCTGCTGGTCGCACGTCCCCTTCAGCCGTATCGCCTTGCCCGCATAGGTATCATGAGGGATAAGCGGGTTCGTGGCGATCCAGGGAACGGTCTTCACCACCGGCGGCGCCGCCCCGGAATCCCCCGGCAGGACAACCATCCCTGCCAGGAAGGCGACGACGAGGATCAACGGCGTTGTATACTTCCATGCGCTTCGTGCACCCATACCCCCCTCCTTAGGTTAGAGTTTTCTCTTCAGGCCCGCGGCACCGATGATGCCAAGCCCCAAAAGGAGCATCGTCGCCGGTTCGGGAACGCCATTGGGTACCCGCTCGATCTCACAACTGCTCCAGAAATAGACCGAGGCATCACTCTCGGGATCCACCTGCATGAGGTAGAAACCAACTTGCGGCTGGGTAATTGAACTGTTGAAGGTAATCCTTACGATGTCATTGTAGTCGAGGGAGAAATCCCACCCCAGGGCGACGGAGACGTCCTCAGGATTGGGGACTCCGTTGGTGTTGTTTAGGGTTCCGTTTGTAACGTTGGCGAAGATGCCGCTTGGCAGATCGGGAATACCGATTTCCCAGGACTGGCCTGGAGCGAGTTGCGCCGGATTCCCCACCGCACCGTACTCGTTGAAGAAGGTATTCTCTTCTTCGTCGATCTCGATGTCGAAGAAGGAGACGACGGTGCGACCTCCCCCGCCGGTTCTCGTGTACTTGATCTCGCCGAGACCGGTGGCGAAGTCGAAACCGCTTGCATCGACACCAGGCACGGGCGTTGCACTGTACATGATGCCGTTGTCATGAAACGCCCATTCCCACAGGGAGAACTCCGCGGCCGATGCCCCGCCTGCCAGCAACACCGTCAATGCCAGAGCCAAAAACCCCACTCTCAATCGTTTCATCCTCCGCCCTCCTTTCTTATTTGCAAAGATGTTGGTATCTGTCCTTTCCTTCATCGGATACCGCTTACAGGTTCCAGATTCAGACTCCATATGATCCCCGGATTCGGATATACGGTTATCCGTGCAAGTTGCGTGCCTGTTCCTTCCACGATGTTGGTCGATACCATCGGTGGTCCTAACTATTCAAGATATTTGGGTTTGGCCTGCAGGAGGAGAACCGGCCGGAAGAGGAGGGGAAATTGATCTTCCTCCAAATCGTAAAGCATACCGACGCAACGATGATTGACGTAACAAAGGATCTGCGCCTTAGATGGCCGTTTCGCAGGGATTAACGCTCTTCCGCGACGGATGGAGGGATTTAAAGACCTGTAAAATAAGGCGACAGGGCTGGAGCGGGCGAAGAGAGTTGATCGGACCGGCGAAGACTTGAGGTGAGTAACGTGTTGCGATACAATAACGAAAGTATGAGATACAACAATCAGGGGGTGTCTGGATGCCCATAAGTCTGAGAATTCCTCCGGAAAAGGAGGCGGTACTCAGGGAGGCGGCGGAAAAGGCCGGAAAGACGAAGACCTCCATCATCCTTGAGGCGGTGGATGAGAAGTTGCAGCCCCGGCAGACGAGGGAGGAAAGAATCCGGGCTGCCTCAGGCTGGCTCAGTGCGCAGGAAGCCTCCCAACTGAGAACGGACATGGGGGTATTCGATGTGGTGGACGAAGGGGACTGGAAATGAGAATGGTCCTTGATACCACCGCCTATGTGGATTTTGCCGAAGGCCGGGAGGACGTAGTGACTCTCCTGGCAACCCGGAGCTCGGAGATTCTTATACCCGCTGTTGCAGTGGGTGAACTGTTTTACGGTTTCATGAAGGGCAATCACCCGGACTACAACGAGGAAAAGTTCAGAGAGTTCTTGAAATCCCTTGATGTTTTCATCATCCCCGTCGGTCAGGAAGCGGCCCGCAAGTATGCTGTGATCTTTCTTGCTCTTATAAGAAAAGGTACCCCCATCCCCATTAAGGACGTATGGATAGCTGCCTGCTGTATGGCGGTAGGGGGAACCCTCCTCACGAGGGATCAGCACTTCAATCAGGTGGACCAGATAGATAAGATTATCCTGCCCTGAAAGCCTTTGACAAGCCACGGCCCATATAATAGAGTAACCGGGTGAATTGGCTCGCTTATCTCGTCGATTACGGCATCATCGGCCTCCTTTTGGTCCTGTCCGTCATCTCCCTCGGGGTCTTCATCGAGCGGCTCCTTTTTCTCCGGAAGGTGAGGATGGATCAGTTCGGCGGCGACCGGGGGGCCTTCGAGATCGCTGTCACGGGAAAGCTGGTCATCATCGCCACCATCGGCAGCAATGCCCCCTACATCGGCCTTTTGGGCACCGTCCTCGGCATCATGGTCACCTTCTACACGATCGGCGCCGAAGGCTACGTGGACGGCACGAAGATCATGGTGGGCCTTGCGCTGGCCCTCAAGGCGACGGCCGTCGGCCTCTTTGTGGCCATCCCTTCGGTGGTTTTTTACAACCTCCTTCTCCGGAAGGTGAAGACACTCCTCCTCGAGTGGGACAGGAGCCATGAACGAGAAAGAGTTTGATTACATCAACATGATCCCCTTCATCGACGTGATGCTGGTGCTCCTCACCATCGTACTCACCACGAGCACCTTTGTGGCCACGGGCATCATCCCTGTGGAACTCCCCAAGGTGGTGAACGCCCGTGAAAAGGCCATGAGGACGGTGGTGATCGAGATAGACCGGGAGGGGCGCATCTTTTACGAGGGCAGGCAGAAGGGCCTCTCCGGTCTCAGGGAGAGCCTGGAAAGAGTGGACCGGGAGACACCCTTCCTGCTCCGGGCGGACAGAACCATTCCCCTCCAGGGCTTTGTCGAGGTCCTCGATCTGGTGAAGTCCATGGGCTTCAGAAAGGTAAGCCTCCAGACGGAAGAGAGAGTCCGGTGACAGCCAACCGCGCGGGATTCCTCATCTCGGTCTCGGTTCACATCCTGGCGGTTGCAGGGTTCATCCTTCTTCTGTCCCGGGGGGGGACGGCGGTGAAGACGATAAACCTGGACTTCAGCCTCCTGAAGGGAGGCGATACCGCGGATCACAGGGCCGGCACGCAGGGTCCGGGGCCTGTGGTTTCGGTGTCTGCAAGGAAAAGGATGGAGAGTGAACAATCCGCTCCCCCCGTGATTCAGGTCGGGGACGGCGGGAGATCCCTGTCCCTTGCCGACGCCGGGCCGGTGGGCCGGGCGGTTCAGCAGGCCGAAGGGGTCGCTGCCGGTCCCGAGGGGACAGCCTCCGACCCGGCGGGGCAGGTCGTGATACAGGGCAGGACAGGGACGCCGGGCGGAAAGGGGGCGGAAGAGGGGAAGCCCGCCGCGGGCGGGGGTGTGGCTTCAGGATCGGCCCAGGCCGGCATAGGCGGTGGCCGCCTCCTCGATTACGGAAGGGGGGGGAAGGCGGAGCGGGACTTTTCCTTCATCCGGGAGGGGGTGATCAGGCAGGTTTCCTACCCGGAACGGGCCAGAAGGATGGGCTGGGAGGGCAGGGTGGTGCTCTCTTTTACCGTCCTTGAAGAAGGTTCGGTCCGGGACGTAAAGGTGGCGGAGAGTTCGGGTTACCGGGTGCTTGACGAAAATGCCCGGGACGCGGTCCTGAAGGCGAGGTTTGCCCGGAAGGTCCCGTACCGGCTCACGGTCCTGCTGCCCGTGGAGTACAGGCTGGAGTGAGGGGGAAGGGACAAGGAGCGAGGAGCAAGGGGAAGGGCCATGGAAGAGAGAAACGAAGGGGAAGAGTGGAAGAGGAAGGCATCGGAAACGGCGCAGGAGAGAGGCGAGGAGAGAAGACCGTGAAGACCATGAAAGAGAATGACCTTGTCCTCGTGGTGTACAGGGACATGAACTACCTGAAGCGTATCATCCCGGGTAACAGCTTCAACGGAAAGGGAGGGACCATCAGGTTCGCCGACCTGGTGGGGCTCCCCTTCGGGATCCGCTACGGCGAGTACCACCTTTTTGAAGCGACCCTGGAAGATGTGATCATGTACGGTATCAAGCGCGAGACCCAGATCGTCTATCCCAAGGACGCCTTCCATATCGCCTTCAAGCTCAACCTCTCTCACGGTACCCGGATGCTGGAGGTGGGCACGGGCAGCGGCGCCCTCACCTGCATCTTCTCCCGCATGGTGGGACCGGAAGGCCGCGTGGTGACCATCGACAAAGAGGAACGCCATTTCAGGAACGCCAGGCGGAACATCGAGCGCTTTGCCGCCTGGGACAACGTGGAGGCGGTGAACGGCGAGGTGGAGACCTATGAAGGGGGGGACTTCGATGCCGCCTTCGTGGATGTGAGGGAGCCGTGGCTCTGTCTTTCCCGGGTGTGGGAACTCATGGCGGACAGCGCGCCCTTAGGGATGATCGTCCCCACGGCCAACCAGATCACCGAGGTACTGAGGGTCCTGCCGGAGTACTTCGGCGATGTGGAGGTGATCGAGCTTCTTCTCAGAAAGTACAAGACCGTGGCGGAGAGGGTCCGTCCTTTCGACCGCATGGTGGCCCACACAGGCTACCTCATCTTCGCCCGAAGGCTTACCTCACTCCCCGGGACTGCATGAACCCCTTGCCGGACCTGGCCGGGGCGGTTTGTTCATCATAGGAAATCATCTGAATGCCCCCTCGCACCGGGAACCGATTCTCGAAAGACCCTGTTATCTTTTGTACCATTGGGAGAAGAGACCGTTCTTCGTATTGACAGGAGGCGGCCGGTTGGGATATGCTGTTTACTATAATAAATCATGTACAGCGTACCTATCCTCAAGAAGACCCTCGATGTGCTCCGCTTGCTCGTGGACGGACAAGCCCCCGCCGGCGTGACGGAGGTGGCCAGACGGCTGTCCATAAGCAAGAGCACCACCTTCGGCATCCTCCGCGCCCTTGAGCGGGAGGGCTTTGTCGTGAAGGACGATTCGGCCAAGAAATACCTTATCGGTCCCGAACTGATCGAGTTCTCGAAGAAGGTGATCCGGGGGGCCGATTTCATCACCATCGCCAGACCCTTTGTGGAGAAGCTGGTGGAGAAGGTGGAGGAGACGGCCTTCATCGGCGTGCGGGAGCAGGATAACGTGAAGGTTCTCGATGTGGTGGAGGCGAAGAAGAGCCTCAAGATCTCCTCGCCCATAGGCACCCGGACGCCCATCACCGCCGGGGTGTTCGGCAAGATCTTCCTTTCCGCCCTTGATCCCGAATCAGCCGCGAAGTACCTGAGGGAGAAGGGACTCCCGCGGTACACGGAGAACAGTATCACCGATGTGAAGACGTACCTGGAGAGCATCAGCCAGACGAGGAGGCAGGGGTATGCCCTGGACCTTGAGGAATACCTGAAGGGGATCCGGGCCGCAGCCACCCTCATCTACTCGGAGAACATACCGGTCGCAGCCCTCTGGATCGTGGGGTTTTCCGGTACCATGAACGATGAGCGCCTGCCGGTCGTGATCGACGAGCTCCTGAGCACGGCACGCCAGATCAGCTCGCGCCTTTCGTCGCTCTACGCCGGAAACGGATAACCCTCCGGCACAGCTCAACCCTTTTTCAAAGGAAGTATGATCGGCACCCTTTTCGGCCTGAACCCCACGGCGTTGCAGACCGCGTTGGCGATGGCGGCGAGGATGGCGGACACGTAGCCCTCCCCCACCTCCTTGGTGTGGAAGTGACGGTCCTTCCTGTATTCCTCCGTGATCACGTCGATGTACCCGTTCTCCACCATTGCGGTGGAGAGGGGCATCTTGTATTCGAGGAAAGAGGGGTTGAGGGTAACGGCCCCGTCCATCACCACCTCTTCCGACAGGGCCTGGCCTGAGGCCATGGAGACCTGGCCGTCGATCTGACCCTCCACGAGGAGGGGGTTGACGGGAAAGCCGCAGTCGTGGGCGGTGAGGGCCCTGACCACGGTGATCCTGCCGGTCCTCGTATCCACCTCCACCTCCGCCACCTGGGCGTCGAAGGCGTAGTTCTCACTCCACGCCCCCTTCGCGTTCTTGAGGCTCGGGCCCGCGGCCGCGTCCTTCAGCCCCCGGAAAGAGCCCCTGCCTATGACGGGCGCCCCCTGGTTGTCCCGTATGTGACGGGCGATGGCGCGGCCGAAGGGGATGGACAGGGAGGCGTCGTCCCGCACAAAGATCCGCCTGTCCCTGAGGCTCAGTTCCCCGGGAGACCTGCCAAGCTCCCGTGCCGCCGACGCGAGGAGGATGGTCCGTGCCTCCTCCGCCGCCTTTTTCACCGCATTGCCGGTCACGTAGGTGAGGCCGCTGATCCACGACCCGATATCCACCGGGGTCGTCTCCGTGTCAGCCGAGACGACACGGATATCCTCCAGGGGAACGCCGAGTTCCTCGGCCGTGATCTGGGCAAGGATGGTGTCCGAGCCCTGGCCCATGTCGAGGGCGCCCGTGAGGAGGTGGACCGTGCCGTCATCGTTGAGCTGGACGATGGCCGCCGAGTTGTTCGGGTAGATGAGGGTACCCGTAAAATACCCGCTCACCCCTATGCCGATGCCCCGTTTGACGGGGTCGTCGGCCCCCTGTCTCTCCCTGTTTTCACGGTGTTTGGCGAGAAATCCCGAACGGTCTGCCGCACGCCTTATGCACTCCTTGAGACCCGCGTTCCTCACCGTGTCGCCGTTGGGGAGGATTTCGCCCTTCTCCCGGGCGTTGCGAAGGCGGAGCTCCACGGGATCCATGCCGAGCTCTTGGGCGATCATGTCCATCTGGGATTCCACGGCGAAGCGTACCTTGGGCGCGCCGTGGCCCCTCTGGGGGGCCCGCACGGGATGGTTCGTGTAGACGGAGAGGCCCACATAATCGACGGCGGGAATGCGATAAGGCAGGACGATGAAGCCCCAGCAGAGAAAGATGAAGACGACCCCGCTGCCCCTGTAGGCGCCGCAGCCGTTGTAGAGGCGGACCTTCTGTCCGAGGAGGGTGCCGTCCTTCGCAACCGCCGTCTCCAGGTCCACCACGAGGGGCTGACTGTGGCGGTAGGCGGTGAATATCTCGTCCCGTTCCGCTACGAACCGGACCGGGCGTCCGGTCTTCATGGAGAGAAGGGAGGCGCAGAATTCATGGGAGAAGAGGTCGATCTTTCCGCCGTAGGCGCCGCCCACCCAGGACTTGTGAACATGGACGCGGCTCGCCGGGAGGCCGAGGGTCCGGGAAAGGTGCATCCTCTTGCGGAAGACCCCCATCCCGGAGGTCCACACGTGGAGGGTGCCCGCCGCGTCGAAACTGGCCACCGTTGCCTGGGGCTCCAGGTATCCGTGGGTCCTCAAGGGGCCTTCGAAGCGGTCCTTTCGCACCAGATCGGCCTTTCTGAAGGCCTCTTCCAGATCGCCGAAGGAATGGGCGCATTGACCGGCGATATTCCGGTACGGATGGATGCAATCGGGTATCTGGAGGGGGTGGATTTCGGGGGCATCCGCCGTCATGGCCTCGAAGATGTCGAAGACTGCGGGCAGCTCCTCGTATTCCACGGAGATGGCGTCGATGGCCTCGAGGGCGGTGTCCTCGTCGATTGCCGCCACCGCGGCCACCTCTTCCCCCACATAGCGCACCCGGTCGTTGGCGAGGACGTACTGATCCGCCGGGTAGCGGGGGGTCTCCACGAAGCCGTGGCGCACATCCCAGGCATCCCTGCCCGTGATGACGGCCTTCACCCCCGGAATCCTCTCGGCCCTGGTCGTGTCGACGTGCACGATCCTGGCGTGGGGCAGGGGGCTCCGGAGGATTTTGGCGCAGAGCATCCCGGGAAGGGAGATATCGACCGTGTATTTCGCTTCACCCGTGGCCTTGGCCGGGCCGTCGATCCGGGGTACCCGGCGGCCTATGAAGCTACTGTCCCTTTCCATCTCTCGCCCTTTCAATAGCCTCCACGATCTTGTTGTAACCCGTGCAGCGGCAGAGATTGCCCTCCAGGGCCTTCAGGATCTCGCTGCGGGAGGCCCCCGGGTTTTCCTCCAGGAGCGCGGTGGCCGAGAGGATCATGCCGGGGGTGCAGAAGCCGCACTGGATGGCACCGGTTTCGATGAAGGAGGCCTGGAGAGGGGTCAGCCTGCCGTCCGCGGCCAGGCCCTCGATGGTGGTGATCCGTTTCCCTTCCATGTCCACGGCCAGGGTGAGACAGGCGAGGATGGCCCTGCCGTCGGCGATGACCGTGCAGGTACCGCACTCTCCGGTGCCGCATCCTTCTTTTGCGCCCGTGAGGCCGAGACGGTTCCGCAGCACATCGAGGAGGGTCTCCCGGTCCTCGACCAGAAGCTCATGGTCCACATCATTGACCGATAAAGAAATGTGCCTTTTGTTCATCGAGCCCCTTCCCTGAGAAGTTCCGTGACGGCGTGTCTCACCATCTCTCTCCTCCGGGCGGCCTCGCCTTCGAGGTTCCCGATGGGGCGGGCCGACCTGAGGGCCCTGTCGGCCAGTTCCTCGATGAGGGAGGGGGTGAGGGCCTGTCCCCTTGCGGCATCCGCGGCATCCGTCACCATGACCGGGGCGGGGGAGACGCCGGTGAGGCAGAGACGGAGGCTCTCGACGAGGGGACCGGAGAAGGTCACGGAAAGGGCCGCGCCGGCGAGGGGATAGTCCATGCCGTCCCGGATCCGGTATTTCCTGTAGCCCGTGAAAGAACCCGGCCCCGGTTTCGGGATCGTGACGCCCGTGAGGATCTCCGAAGGATCGATGGTCAGGGGCTCGACCCCGTGGCCGGAGAAGAGCCCTTCGACAGGGATCTCCCTGGTTCCCCCGGGTGAGGCGATCAGGGCCCGGGCCTCGAGGACGGCGAGGACTGGGGCCATATCGCCCTGATAGACGGCGAGGCACCGTTTACCCCTCTTCACGGCATGGCATTGCTCGCCGCCCCTCTTGAAGCAGGGCCGCACCGCCTTCTGCCACTCCCGGGATCTGTTGTAGTAGGCGCACCGGGTGTTCTGAAGGAGGTTTCCGGCCAGGGTGGCCATGTTCCGGATCTGGTTCGTGGCGACGAGGGCAGCCGCGGATCGGAGGATCCCGAAACCATCGGGCAGTGCCCTGTTCCGGACCAGGGTTCCGAGGGTGACGGCCGGTCCGATAAAAAAGGAGTGCTCGTCCTCCCGCATATCGTCGGTGCCGGGGATGTGCCTGAGAGAGATAAGGTGCGAGGGCCGGGTGAGGCGGTATTTCATGCGCACCAAGAGGTCGGTGCCTCCGCCCATGATCGCCGGGGTGCCCGTCAGGTCGCGAAGCAACCCAAGGGCTTCCGGAAAGGAGCGGGGTCCGTGGAAGGTGATGCGGGGCAATTGCATGAGCGGTGATTCCTACGCGATGACGAACTTCTTGACGTAGTCGACGATCTCTTGGGCATCGTCGAGGACCTTGAAGATCTCCAGGTCGCCGGTGGAGATGCACTGGTGGGCCAGCATGGTCTCCCTGAACCAGTCGACCAAGCCCTTCCAGTAGGAGGAATCCACGAGGATGACCGGGAAAGGCTTCATCTTCTTTGTCTGGATGAGGGTGATGGCCTCGGAGAGTTCGTCGAGGGTGCCGAAACCGCCGGGCATGACGATATAGGCCACCGCGTACTTGAGGAACATGACCTTTCGTACGAAGAAATAGCGGTAGCTCAGGCGGATGTTGCTGTACTGGTTCGGTTTCTGTTCGAAGGGGAGTTCGATGTTCATGCCCACCGACTTGACGCCCGCCTCCCGGGCTCCGCGGTTGGCAGCCTCCATGACGCCTCCCCCTCCGCCGGTGATGATGTTGAACCCGTTCTTCCCCATGAGCCGTGCAAGTTTGTATGTCCTTTCGTACAACTCGGTGCCCTTGACGGAGCGGGCGCTCCCGAAAATGCTCACTGCCGGGTGGATATCCGACAGGGCCTCGAAACCCTCCACGAATTCGGCCATGATATGAAACAGACGCCATGTGTCGCGGAGTGTGAAATCATCGATAACGTACTGCCTCTCCATGCAAAACCCCTTTTGGCCTTGAGATTCCTGATGTTCCCATATATTATGTAAGGCAGGAAAGGATGTCAAACCAAAAGTCGTGGGTCCTGTACAGGTGGGAACAAGCGGTTTTTCCTTCGACGACTGGATCGGTGAGGTCTACCCTGCGGGCATCAGGAAGCGGGACATGCTCCCCTTCTACGAGCGGCAACTGGGGTTCGACGCCCTTGAGGTCAACTACACCTATTACACCATGCCTTCCCTGCGGACCATGGAGTCCCTCAGCCGCAGGACATCCGGAAATTTCTCGTTCGTCGTCAAGGCCCACAAAAGCCTGACTCATGAGCGGACCGATGACGTGGCGACCCGGTGCCGCCTTTTCCGGGAAGGGGTGAGACCCTTGGGCGGCGGCCTCAAGGCCCTCCTCTTCCAGTTTCCCTACACGTTCGGACCCGAGAAGGAGAACATTGAGTATCTGAGATTTTTGGGCCGCGAGTTCGAGGGGTATTCCTCGGTGGCGGAATTCCGGAATGTCCGTTGGGCCGGGGAGAGGTACCTGGACCTCCTGCGGGAGCTGGGTCTCGGTTACTGCGTCGTGGACGAGCCCAAGCTGCGGGGCCTTTTGCCCTTTATTCCCGCCCTCACGTCCCCGGTAGGGTACTTCCGTTTTCACGGCAGGAACACGAGGTGGTTCAGGGAGCCGGTCGAGGTGCGGTACGACTACCTCTACTCTGAGGAGGAGCTTTCCGGATTTGTACCCGTGGTGAAGGATGTGGCGGAGAAGGCGGAGATAACCTTCGCCTTCTTCAACAACTGCCACCGGGGCAAGGCGGCGCGGAACGCGCAGATGTTCAAGGAGATGCTGGGCCTCTCTGCCGCCGGGACAGACGGCATGGTCCCCCTACCGAAGGGGCGGGGTTGAGGGATGCGCATAGGGATCGACATAGGGGGCACCAAGATCGCCGCCGGCCTGGTGAGCGAGGAAGGGGCCGTCCTTTGCAGGAAGAGGGTGGAAACGGCCGGGAGTTACGGGGCCGTAAGGGGACAGCTTGCGGATCTCTTTGAGGCCCTTCTCCGGGATACGGGAACGGGGAAAAATGAGATCCGCAGGGTCGGCATCGCCTCGGCGGGCCAGGTCCATCGCGACACAGGCGAGATCATCTTTTCCCCCAACCTCCGGTGGCGTCACGTTGCCCTCGGAGAGGACATGGAACGGGAATGGGGCCTGAAGGTGAGGGTGGAGAACGACGTCAACGCCGCCACCTACGGTGAATGGCGTTTCGGTCTCGGGGGCGTCCCCGCGAGCGCGGCAGGGGTCTTCGTCGGGACCGGCGTGGGCGGCGGCCTCATCCTGGACAGGAAGCTCTACCGGGGTTATTCCTTTGTGGGGGGCGAGGTGGGCCACATGATCCTGAACCCCTCGGGATACGGGTGCAACTGCGGGAACAGGGGATGCCTGGAGGCTTACTGCGGCGGATCGTACGTGATCACCCGGGTGCGAAAGCACCTTGAAGAGGGATACGAGGGAAGAGTGAGGGTGATTGCGGGGGCAAAGGGCGATGGCCTTCGCATGGGTCACGTGGAGGAGGCTGCCCGGGCCGGCGACGAACTCTGCGCCCGTCTCCTGGGCGAGGCGGTTCTCTACCTCGGCTGCGGTCTTGCGAACCTGGCGAACCTCCTGAACCCGGAGGTCATCATCTTGGGCGGAGGCGTGATCCAGGGGACCAGGGACATGGCGTCCGGGGCGGAAAAGGTGATGAGGGAACGGGCCATGGCGGCGTCGGTGGAGGGTGTGAAGGTGATAAAGGCCGCCCTCGGCGACGATGCGGCGATTCTCGGCGCTGCCTTTGTTGAGGATTAGGGGGTGTAAGCATCACCCCGCTCCGGTTCGGCGGGGGTTCCCCGGTGGAGTGGGGCGGTCCCGATGTGGTGGAACCGGGGTGCATGGACAGGGCGAGGGCCGTGACGATTGAGCTTCGCCGGGTAAAAGAGAGCTGACCGAATTCCGCGGCCCGGTTAGAAGAAGACCCCGGGAGAGGAGGAGAGACAAAAAGTGAACCCAGACATTTTCCGCGAATACGACATCAGGGGCCGGGTCGAGGAAGACCTCACCGACCCGGTGGTGCGGGACATCGGCAGGGCCCTGGCCGCCTACATGGCGGAAAGGGGCGCGACAAGGGCATCGGTGGGCAGGGACTGCCGCCTCAGTTCCGGGCACTTCCGGGACCTCATCCTGGAGGGCATGGTGGAGGGAGGCCTTCAGGTCCTCGACCTCGGGGTGTGTCCCACCCCCCTCTTCTACCATTCCCTCTTTACCCTGGATGTGGAAGGGGGCATCATGATTACCGGGAGCCACAACCCTCCCGAGTTCAACGGCTTCAAGGTGGCCTACGGGAAGAGCACCCTTTTCGGGGACACAATCCAGGACATCAGGAGGATCATCGAGGAGAAGCGGTTTGTCCGGGGCAAGGGATCGTCCGCCCCCTATCCCGGGATCGTGGAGGACTACTACCGGTTCCTGAGGGGCAACCTCCGTCTCGAAAGGCCCCTCAGGGTGGTGGTGGATGCAGGCAACGGCACGGGCGGTGCGGTGGCCGTCCCCATCATGACCGAGATGGGCCAGCACGTGACCCCCCTGTTCTGCGACATGGACGGCCGTTTCCCCAACCATTTCCCCGATCCCACGGTGGAGGGGAACCTGACGGCCCTGAAGGAGGCGGTCCTCGCCACGGGGGCTGACGCGGGCATCGGCTACGACGGGGATGCGGACCGGATCGGGGTCATCGACGAGAAGGGCGCCATCATCTGGGGTGATTACCTCATGATCATCTTCGCCAGGGAGATCCTGAAGGAACGACCGGGAGGTTTTTTCGTCTCCGAGGTGAAGTGTTCCCAGAACCTCTACGACGACGTCCGGGCCCGGGGAGGCAACCCGGTCATGTGGAAGGCCGGCCATTCCCTCATCAAGGACAAGATGAAAGAGGTCCATGCCGTCCTTGGGGGCGAGATGAGCGGCCACATCTTTTTTGCGGACCGCTTCTTCGGGTATGACGACGCCATCTACGCGTCCCTGCGCCTGCTGGAGATCATGGGGAGGAACCGGATTCCCCTTTCCCAATACCTTACCGATCTTCCCGTCCTCTATTCCACCCCCGAGATCAGGGTGGACTGCCCCGAGGAGGTGAAGTTCAACCTGGTGAAGAGGCTCACGGAATTGTACCGGGGGAAGTTCCCGGTCATCGACATCGACGGGGTGCGGATCCTCCTGCCGGACGGCTGGGGACTCGTCCGCCCCTCCAACACCCAGCCCATCCTGGTGCTCCGCTTTGAGGCGAAAAGCCCCGAAGCCCTCGACCGTATCCGGGGGATGGTGATGGAAGACCTCGAGAGGGTGAGGAGAGAACTGTAACATGGTGTCAGCGATCCTCAGCGTCCGGCCCGGTGCCCCGTGCTGACCATACCGCGACAGATTATGCGGCCCGGCCGCTATACGGGAATCGAGCCGAACAGGGTGATGAAGGACCCGGCCGGGGTGAAGGTTCGGTTCGCCCTCTGCTACCCCGATATCTACGAAGTGGGCATGTCCTACTACGGCCACTTCCTCCTCTACGAACTGGCCAACCGGGTGCCCGGGGTCTGGTGCGAGCGCTGCTACGCGCCCTGGCACGATATGGAAGAACACCTCAGGCGTTCGGGAACCCCTCTGTATACCCTCGAATCGAGAACCCCACTCGGGCGTATGGATCTGATCGGCTTCACCCTCTCCTACGAGCTGAATGTGACCAACGTCCTCACCATGCTCGATCTTGCCGGGATTCCCCTCAGGGCAACGGAACGTACGGCGGGACCTGTCGTGATCGGCGGCGGGCCGTTGATGCTCAACCCCGCCCCCTATGAAGGGTTCTTCGATCTCGTGGTGGTGGGGGAGGCCGATGAGGTCCTGCCGCAGATCCTCCTGCGCATGGAGGCGTTGAAGGGGGAAGGCCGGGACCGGATCGTCGGGGAACTGGCAGCCCTGGACGGGGTCTATTCCCCTCTTCTGCGGGTTGACAGGGTAAAACGCCTGTTTGTCCGGGACCTCGACGGCGCCTTTCATCCCATGCGGCCGCCCATCCCCGTGGTGGGGGCGATCCATAACCGGTTGAATGTGGAGGTCTCCCGGGGTTGTGGAAACGGGTGCCGGTTCTGCCTTGCCGGCTTCGGGTACAGACCCTACCGCGAACGTTCCCTGGAGCGGGTGAAAGCCATCGTGGATGAGGCCATGGGGGGCACAGGCTACGAGGAGATCTCGTTCCTTTCCCTCAGCACGGGCGACTATTCCGCCCTCTTCGACATCATCGCCCACGTGCGGGAGCGATACCGCGGCGTCATGGTCTCCCTGCCGTCTCTCAAGATCGGGAGCATCAGGGAGGAGGAGATCCGCCTCATCGGCGACGTGGCCCGGACCGGTCTCACCTTTGCCCTCGAGTCACCGGCCCCCGGGGTGCGGTGCAGGCTCAACAAGAACATCGACGTGGACGTGCTGCTCAACCAGTTGCCGGTCCTCAGGAGGTACGGGTGGCGGAGGCTCAAGCTCTACCTCATGGTCGGTTTTCCCTGGGAGACGCCGGAGGACCTCTGGAGCATCAGGGAGGTGATCGGGGCCTTCGAAAAGGGCGGCATGGATGTCAACCTCTCGGTGGCGCCCTTTACCCCCAAACCCCACACGCCTTTCCAGTGGCTGCCCGTAGAGGACCCGAAGATCCTGGAAGAGAAGATGGTCATGGTCAAGAGGGCATTGAAGGGCAAGAGGGCCAGGGTACGGTACCGGGACGTGAAGACGAGTCTCGCGGAGGCCCTCGTGGCGCGGGGGGACCGGAGACTTGAGTCCCTTTTCACCTTCGCCTTTTCCAGGGGCGCCCGCCTCGAGGCATGGCGGGAGTGTTTCCGGTACGACATATACGAGGAATGGTCACGGGCCGAAGGGATCGATCTCGCGGACTACCTGAAGGGACGGTCACCGGACGGTGCCCTCCCGTGGGATTTTGTGGACCTCTCCTTTGATCCCCTCTTCCTCCGCAACGAATGGGACAAGGCGGAAAAGGGCGAGGGGACGGTGGACTGTTACGGCGGTTGCTCGGGGTGCGGACTGGGGTGTACTCCCGCACGTCGGCCGGAGCCCGGCACAGGTCTTTGCGTAACGGCGGCGGAGCGGGGGGCAGATGGAGCGGCCGTTCTCGGGGCGGAAGGGGTCACAGGGGCGACGGATGAAGCAGGGCAGGGGCCGGTGGTGAGGTATGTCCTCAGGTACGGGAAGTACGGCGACGCCCGTTATATCGGCCATCTCGACACCATGAACATTCTTCTCAGGGCGTTACGCTCCATGGGTGTGTCCATCCGGACCCACGGCAAGTACCATCCCCTCCCGAAGGTCTCCCTCACGGAAGCGATGCCTGTCGGCGTGGAGAGTACCTGCGAATACCTGGAGATGGAAACGGAAGGGCCCTGGCCTGCAGGACCCGGGGTGCTGCGGAGATTGAACGAACGGCTTCCGGGAGGCATGAGGGTCTACGAGGCAGAGGAAGGGACCCTCAAAGGGAGTCTGAAGCCCTTTTCCTTCCTTCTCGTGGCAAACCGGGAGGTGGATGGGGAGGACCTGCTCCTTGTGCGGAACAGGCGGCGCCATTATTACCTCTGGAAGGGCAAAGGGGTGAAGCGCCTGTGGGGTGAGGGCGTCTTTACGAGGATCATCAAGATAGAGGACAGGAGAACCCATGGCATCAGAGCTGATCATTAACGTAACCTTCAACGAGACGAGGATGGCCTTCCTCGAGAACGGCATCCTCGTCGAATTCTTCATAGAGACGAAGAACGAAAAGAGCATGGTGGGCAACATCTACAAGGGGAAGGTGGTCCGCATCGTCCCGGGCATGGATGCCGCCTTCGTGGACATAGGCCTGGAGAAATCAGCCTTCCTCTACGTGGGCGACATCATACTGGACCGGATGATGTACGAGGAGTACGACAACGCCGACTTCCCCCTTGAAATCCACGAGCGCATCGAGGGGGTCCTGGAGGAGGGTCAGGAGCTGATCGTCCAAGTCTCCCGGGAGCCCATCGGCCAGAAGGGGACGCGGGTGACCTCCAAGATCACGTTGCCGGGGAGGCTTCTCGTCCTCATGCCCTCCACGCCCCATATCGGTGTCTCGAGGCGGATCGAGGATGAGGAGGAGAGAAAGAAGCTTGCCGGGATCCTGAAGGATATCTGTCCGGACGGGTTCGGCGTCATTGCCCGGACCGCCTCGGAGGGGAAGGGCAAAGAAGAGCTTCAGGCGGACATCAACTTCCTGAAACGGATCTGGGAGAGCATCCAGGAAAGGGCGAAGACCGTGCGGGCCCCCTCGATCCTCCACCAGGATTTGGGCCTCATCTTCAGGGTTATCCGGGATATCCACTCCCACAACCTGAAAAGGATCGTGGTGGACGATCCACGCATCTATGAGAAGATACGGGAGTTCCTGAAGGATTACCTCCCCGAGCAGGGATGCGAGGTGACCCGCTTCGACGACAGGGACCCTATCTTCGAGGTCTACGGGATCGAGATCGAGATCGCCAAACTGCTGCAAAAGAAGATATGGCTCAAGTCGGGCGGCTATATCGTCCTCGACCACACGGAGGCCCTCACGGTCATCGACGTGAACACGGGGAGATACCTGGGGAGGAAGGACCTGGAGGACACGATCCTCCGGACCAATCTGGAGGCGGTCAAGGAGATCGCCTACCAGATACGGCTGCGCAACATGGGGGGTATCATCATCGTCGATTTCATCGACATGGAAAAGAGGGAGTCGAGGGAGATCGTCTTCCAGGCCCTTATGGACGCCCTGAAGAAGGACAGGATCAAGGTCTTTGCGTATCCCATCAGCGAACTCGGTCTGGTCCAGATCACGAGGAAGCGGACGCGCCACACCATGGTGAGCCTTCTTTCCGAGGTCTGTCCGGCCTGCGAGGGGGCCGGCTACATCAAGTCGCGGTATGCGGTCTGCTATGAGGTCCTGCGGGAGCTGACAAGCTCGTGCCGGAAGGATGAGGGCAAGGCCTTCAATGTCCATCTCTCCCCCGAGGTGGCGAGTCTTCTCTATGAAGAGGAAAAGGCCTCCATCGAGTATATCGAGAACACGTACGGGGTCAAGGTGAACATTATCGCCAATCCCGAGCTCTCGGTGGAGAAATACGAGCTGGTTGCGGTGCGCCAGGTCGCGGGGCAGGGTCACTGAGGAGAAGGGGGTCCTTCATGGAGTGGAGCGCCGTATCCCCGGCCAAGGTAAACCTTTTCCTCAAGATTCTCAGGAGGAGGGCGGACGGATACCACGACCTCCTGAGTCTCGTGGATATCATCTCTCTCAGTGACGTGATTCATTTCCGGGAGCTGAAGGATGACAGGGTGGAGGTGTCCGACGACAGGGGGGTCCTGCCGACGGGGGAAGAGAACACCATGTTCCGGGCCGCCGTCCTGCTGAAGAAAACCTACGGTATCGGACAGGGCATCGGTATCCACGTGGAAAAGAGGATCCCCATCGGGAGCGGCCTGGGAGGTCCCAGCAGCAACGCCGCCACGGTCCTGAGGGAACTGGCACGCCACTGGGGGCTTCCGGTCCCGGGCAGGGAGCTCATGGCGTTGGGGGCGAGGGTGGGTGCCGACGTGCCCCTTTTCGTCCGGGGAAGGCCCTGTGTCATGGCCGGCATCGGGGAGAGGATCGAGCCCGTGACGCTGCCCCCTCTCACCTATATTGTTGTGTATCCGAGAGTAGTTATGAGTACCAGGGAGGTCTACGGGAACCTAAGAATCGTATTGACAAAAGAGGAAAATGATATTACATTGAGTCGGCATTTTAGCTCCGCCCGGGACGTTGCGAGGATTCTTGAAAACGACCTTGAAGAAGTCGGCATCCTCATGTGTCCAGCAATCAAATCGATAAAGGGGAAGCTTCAGGAGGCCGGTTCCATCGGAACGCTGATGAGCGGCAGCGGTTCCTCCGTCTTTGGCATCTTTGAATCGGACGTTCAGGCCCGAGTTGCCCGGCACGAACTGGGCCATTTGGGGGAGATCTTCATAGTTGAAGGCGGCCAGGGGGGGATGGGGTATGGAGATAACGGATGTGAAGGTATATCCCGTTGATGAGAAGCGGGTGAAGGCCTACGCCTCAATTGTGTTCGATGCATGTTTCATCGTGCGGGATCTGAAGGTGATCGATGGTGACAGCAAGCTCTTTGTGGCCATGCCGAGCAAGAAGATGAAGGACGGAACCTACCGGGACACGGTTCATCCCCTCAACAACGCGACCCGGCAAAAGATAGAAGAGACGATTCTCGGGGCCTACGAGAAAGAGCTGGAGAGAAAACAGGGTGAATAAGACTGTGGGCATTGGGGTGTCGTCAAGCGGTAAGACACAGGCCTTTGGAGCCTGCATTCGGAGGTTCGAATCCTCCCGCCCCAGGATATTCTTCAAAAGGGAGAGAGTCAGTGAATAATCTACGGGTTTTCAGCGGTAATGCGAATGTCGCGCTGGCCGAACGGATCTGCGCCTTTCTCAAGATCGAATTGGGCAGGTCCAAGGTAAGCACCTTCAGTGACGGAGAGGTGCAGGTGGAGATCCTGGAGAGCGTCCGGGGCACGGACACCTTCGTGGTCCAGCCTACCTGTCCGCCGGTGAACCATAATCTCATGGAACTCCTTATCATGACCGACGCCCTGAAGCGGGCATCGGCCCACAGGATTACCGTCGTAATCCCCTATTACGGATATGCCCGGCAGGATCGGAAAGTGGTTCCCCGGACATCCATCTCCGCACGGCTCGTGGCCGACCTTATCACGACGGCCGGCGCTTCGAGGGTCCTTGCCGTGGATCTCCACGCAGGCCAGATCCAGGGGTTTTTCGCGATCCCCGTGGATCACCTCCTTGCCCTCCCTATCCAGCTTGATTACCTGAAAGACATCAAGGGCGATATCACGATCGTTTCACCGGACGCAGGTGGTGTGGAGCGGGCGAGGGAACTGGCGAAAAGGCTCAACGCCTCCCTTGCCATCATCGATAAACGGCGTGAGAAGGCGAATGTGTCCAAGGTGATGCACATCATCGGCGACGTGAAGGGAAAGGTAGCCATTATCCTGGACGATATGATCGACACGGGCGGAACCCTCGTCCAGGCGGCGGAAGCGATCATGGAGAACGGCGCTGCATCGGTCTACGCCTGCTGCGCCCACCCGGTGCTTTCCGGCCAGGCGGTGGAACGGATCAGAAAGTCGCCCCTGAAGGAGCTGATCGTGACGAACACCATACCTCTCTCGGAAGCGGCGAAAGAGGTTGACAAGATAAAGGTCCTCGACGTGTCCCCCATCCTGGGAGAGGCGATCAAGAGGATTCACAAGGGCGAGTCGGTTAGCTCACTGTTTATATAGGCGGAGGAGAATATGTCTGATACAACAATCAAGGCCGAACGGAGAACAGGTACCGGCAAATCGGTAACCAGGAAGTTGCGGAGGGAAGGTCGGATTCCCGCCGTGGTGTACGGCAGGGACACCGAGCCCGCAGCCGTGACGATCGTTGCCCGGGACTGGGAGAGGCTGATGAGACACACGAGGAAGAACGTGATCCTCACCATGGAGCTGACCTCCAACGGGGGTACCGAGACGCGGCCCGTGATGGTTAAAGAGGTCCGGAAAGACATTATCGGCGAAACGGTGCTCCACATCGATTTCCTTCAGGTTTCCATGGAACGGATGATCCAGGTGGAAATCCCGGTCGAATTCCTGGGCACCCCGAAGGGCGTCATCAACAATGGTATCGTGGAGCAGCATCTCCGGTCGATTATGGTGGAGTGTCTGCCCACCGACATCCCCGATAAGATCGCCATCGACGTCACTGATCTGGACATCGGAGATTCGTACCATGTCCACCAGATCTCCATACCCGGCGTGAAGGTCCTCGAACACGGCGACGTGGCCATCGTTACGGTTACACCGCCGACGACGGAGGAAAAGGCAGGGCCGGCAGAAGAGGAAGAGAAGAAAGAGGAGTAGAGGCGATCGTTGTATCTCCTGTGCGGCCTCGGCAACAAAGGTCCTGAGTATGCGGCCACGCGCCACAACATGGGCTACCTGGTGATCGACCGGTTTGCCGAGGTCCTCCATATTTCCCTCAACAAACGGATTGCCGGATGCAGGACGGGAACGGGGGACGATCTTGTGCTCGCGAAACCGAACACCTACATGAATCTTTCGGGTGGTCCCGTGGCCGGTCTGATGGGGAAGTTGAATCTCGGGCCGGAACATCTCGTCCTTGTCCACGACGATCTGGACATGGATTTCGGCAGGATCAAGATTAAATGGAACGGGAAGGACGGCGGCCACAAAGGCGTAAGGTCAGTGGCCGACGCCCTTCGATCGCCCCTTTTCCTGCGGGTCAAGGTGGGTATCGGCAAGAACGCGGGCATAGCTGCGGAGGATTATGTGCTCTCCCCCTTTTCCCGAAACGAGAGGGAGGCCCTCGGGGAGGTGCTGGACCGGGCCGTGGAGGTGCTCCACACCCTCGTCAAAGAGGGAAAGGACCGGGCCATGAGCCGGTACAACAGGGCGCCCCTGATATAGACGCTATGGTTCGCCGGTCAGCCGTTCAGCTAATAGGCCATTCGGGTATGCAGCCCTACAGCCGTCCAGTCCGCCGCCCCGTCCCTTCACCGATTCACGTGCCTGTTCAATCGCCCATTCACTCTTTCCCTTCTTTTCCCCTTCAACCGTTTACCGAGAGGTTACCATGGCCTTTTCATGCGGCATCGTAGGATTGCCGAATTCGGGGAAATCGACTATCTTCAACGCCCTTACCAGCCTCTCCGTCCCCTCCCAGCCGTACCCGTTCTGCACCATAGAGCCGAATGTGGGGATCGTGCCTGTGCCCGACAGGAGGCTTGCGATCCTGGAAAACCTCCTGAAGCCGGAGAAGGCGGTGGCCACTACCATCGAGTTTATCGATATCGCCGGCCTCATCAAGGACGCCCACAAAGGGGAGGGCCTCGGCAACCGGTTTCTCGGCCACATCCGGAACATCGACGCCGTGGCCCACGTCCTGCGCTGCTTTCGGACCGAAAGCGTCCCCCACGTCTACGCGGAGGTAGATCCTGTAAGGGATGCCGAGATCGTGGAGACGGAGATCATCATCTCCGACCTTGAGATGGTGGAGGAGCGGCTCAACAAACTGGAGCGGCTGGCCAAGGTCTCCAGGGAGAAGGGCGAGGAGGAAAGGGACCTGCTGATACGGGTGAAGGAAGTGCTTGAACGGGGCGGCGTGATCCGGGAAGAGGCCTACGGCGAGGCCGAGAGGGAGATGCTCCGGAGCTTCAACCTCATCTCCCCGAAACCCGTATTCTACGTGGCAAACGTGGACGAGGACGATCTCGCCGGCCTGCCGGTACCCGCCGTGGAGGAACTGGCCGCCTCCAAAGGGCGCAGGGTCGTCTATATCTGCGGCAAACTGGAGCAGGACCTGGGTCCCCTGGATCCGGACGAGAGGGCGTCCTACATGGACCTGTACGGGCTCAAAGAGATGTCCATCGAGCGGGTCATCAAGGTGGGGTACGAAATCCTGGGCCTTGTCACCTTCTATACTGTGGTGAACAGGGTGGTGAGGGCGTGGACCGTGCCCGGGAATACGCCGTGCGCAAAGGCGGCGGGCAAGATCCACTCCGACATGGAACGTGGTTTTATCAAGGCGGAGGTGCTCCCCTTCGACGAGTTCGTCCGGTGCGGGTCGGAACACGCGGCACGGGAGAAGGGCGTGCTCAGGGTGGAGGGCCGGGACTATCCGGTGCAGGACGGAGATATCCTCCACATCCGTTTCAACGTGTAGCGAAGCAAATCAACCGAATCGAGGAGGAGATATGAACAGCGCAATTGAATTCCTGAAGGCACACCAGGTTTTTCACCTCGGAACCACCGACGGGACGGCCGGAAGGGTGCGCCCCTTTGCCTTCACCATGAAGCGGAACGACACCATCTATTTCTGCACCGGTAAGGGAAAGGATGTGTACAGGCAGATGAGCCGGTTCCCCGATGTGGAGATATCCGCCATGGGCGCCAACGGCACGTGGCTCAGGATACGGGGCAGGATCGCCTTTGACGACAGCCGGGAGGCAAAGGAACAGGCCTTTGCCGAATCCCCCAACCTGCTCAATATTTATAAGAAGGGGGCCGATGACGAAAACTTCGTGACCTTCTATTTCACTGAAGCCACGGCGACGCTCTATTCCTTCACCGCCGCGCCGAAGGCACTGCCTCTGATTTAAGGGAAGGACGGGCCTGCGCCACAACTTTTATGAACCGGCCCGGGGCACGCTGTCGCGAGTGTGTTCCTGAAGGCCCCCCAAGGGACTCGTAAGGAGGATACAGAATGTTTCGGAACACAGGAGCGAGGCGTTTTAAAGTAGCGGGCATTGCAATCGCCGTGCTTGCGGTCGTGTTCGCAGGGGCCTGGACGGCCCATGCCGCGGATCAGCTGTTCAAGAATGAGAACGGGTACACGGTGAGCAACAACCCTACGGGCGGCAACCCCTCTTTTACTATCACCAAGGTCTATACCATCGAAAGCATTCTCACCTACCACTGGAATCACGGCCAGGGCAAGCCGGCCGGCCAGATCTGGCTCAAGAACGGGCCGGGACAGACATATGGCCCCTGGGCAGCCTCCGTGGTTTCTAAATACTACTGGAATGTACAACCCAAGATAGTGATACCCCCGGGCACCTACACCATTTACGATTCCGATCCGTCCACCTGGGCCCACAACTCCGCATCCAGGAACCAGGGATTCGCCCAGGTATACGGTTCGGTGGTGGATCTCAACGCCCTGCCCACCTTCAACGAAGTGAAGGGCAGGGTGGACAGGATAATGGCCCACGACAGGCCCGCAGCCATCAATACCTTGAGTGATGATAAGAAGGGCCCCGTGCAGGTTGCCTTCGGTCTTCGGCCCAAGCCCACCTTGAGCCTGAGCCGGAATGTGGTGAGTATCTCAAAAGGGGAGGACGCCGTCCTCAGGGTCATCAACCCGGTACCCGGCGTACCGGGATACCATATCACATGCACCGATCCCGCCGTGATGAGCAGGATCGGGGGCATGGATCAGACCGCCGTTTTTCACTTCAGCCCTTATAACCTTACGAACCTCAGGGCATTAGGCATGGAACTGAACAAACCCTACACCTTCATCATCTACCAGAATCATGTGGGGAACTGGATGGACCACTCCGGTCCCAGCACGGAGATCGGCAGGGTGACCATCACCTACGTACCTTAAGGCAAGTTGAGCAGGTCCCAATCCTGGTCTTTCCCGAATGTCGAGCCCATTGCCCGCTGCGGCAAATTCCCGGAGACCGCAGCGGGTTTTCCATGCCTAAGTAAAGGGCCTGACCCGACATCTGCCCGATATTGTCAGCCCTCAGTTTTGGATGTGACCGGAAGGGGTGGAGGGTGACCCCTCAGCTTCTCTGGCCCTAATCTTCTGTACCGGGTTATGCGCTTTTTCTATCGAGTACTTTGACCTCTTCTTCAATGCGCCCCTTGAGTTTCTCTTTCTCTGTCTCAAGATCATACCGTGCCTGGAGGTTCAGCCAAAAACGCTCTGAAAGGCCGAAGTACCGGGAGAGTCGTAACGCGGTGTCGGCGGTGATTGAACGCTTGCCGTGAACGATTTCATTGATACGGCGGACGGGGGCGTTGATGTCCTTGGCCAACCTGTACTGGCTTACGTTGGTACCCTGATCGTTCCCGGTCCTCCGGTAGGTCCCGAAGGGATAGTACTCCACCTTCTGTGTGGGGAGCCCGTTCCCGTCGGTGGTGACGGAGGCGGACCCTAAATGATTGGGATGGGAGGACTGCTCCCCTCCCGTATCGGTTAATGTCTGAACAGTGGGGACGTTGTTTCATTCTGTACGTTGCGGCTGATGCCTTTCCCCCGGTTACCGTACAATGGTTCACGCCACCCCACGCCCGCCTCGAAACAACAGGTTAAATTCACCCATTTTCCGCTGATAGGTCCATTCTCCAATAATGGTATTTCCCGTTCAAGCAACTGTGTTCCGTGTCAAGTGATTCATGATATCAGCAGATGGCCTCT
>CAYOQF010000002.1:0-246798 GCA_964406055.1 uncultured Syntrophorhabdaceae bacterium | reverse complement strand
CTGGAGCGGGAAACGGGATTCGAACCCGCGACCCTCAGCTTGGAAGGCTGATGCTCTAGCCAACTGAGCTATTCCCGCCTCTTTAACCCTCGTCCTGGCCTTCGTGCCCCGCAGGGGACCAGCTTGCATCCCGGCACTCCGCTCAGGTCATTCTCTTTTTTGGTGGAGAGGGGAGGAATCGAACCTCCGAAGGACTGCGCCAACAGATTTACAGTCTGCCCCCTTTGGCCGCTCGGGAACCTCTCCGTGGAGCTGGTGATGGGACTCGAACCCGCAACCTACTGATTACAAATCAGTTGCTCTGCCGATTGAGCTACACCAGCTTTAAGCGCTAAGTATAATACAAGACAACCGCCGAAATCAATAATAGATACTACTTTTCTGCCTCCCTGTCAACACCAGCAGGGTCGTTGGGTTGCCCTGCACCTGCTCCTTCTGATCGGAAGACCGATTTTCTGTTACATTCTTTCCGATCCGTTCCCGATCCCGGTATTGACTTTCTCCCTCGAATGAGTATAATATTGCGGTTTTTTTATTATTTAAGGAGGTGATGCCGTTATGGTATGTGAAACGATCAAACCGGGTGTGGAGTGTATCTTCATGAAGAAGACCGGATGCTCGTACAGCGGCGGAAAGTGCTTCACCATCGTGGAGAACTGTGAAGGCTGCACAAGGGTTGTACAGTTTGAGACCGGCATGTATTGTTCAAGCTTCCCCTACCCTGCCCAGAAGTGGCAGAAGGGCGCCTGCCCCATGTCCTCCCACGTCAAGAAGGTGGTCAAGCAGGAAGAGCAGAAGATCAACCCACTCAAGGCTTCGAAGCGCAGCGCCGGGAAGAAGTAGGCGGGACTGCTCCGGATTTGAGGAGCTGACCTGGTTGCGGGGCTTGCGCAACAAAAAGATTTGACTTGAGAAGGGGATCAGTGGTAAAAAGAGGCAAAATTAACGGGAGGTTAAGACTTGAGGAAGAATAAATCGGCCATCAAGCGGGCCAGGCAGTCGGAAGAGAGGAGACTGAGGAATTCTCACGTGAAATCCACGATGAGAACCTCTGTAAAAAAAGTGCTGGCAGCTATGGAGGGTTCGGGAAGCGATCAGCTCGACGCCACGTTCCGCAAGGCCGAATCATACATCTTCAAGGCAGCGTCCAAGGGCGTGATCCACAGGAACACTGCGGCACGCAAAGTGTCCCGCCTGAAAAAAAAGGTTCAATCGATCCTCGCCGCGAAAGACTGATCTCAGTAGTCGACGAGGATGACGGAAACAAACTTTCTTGCCATCCTCGCCGATATTCTTCTTAGCGCATCCCTCTTGTTGTAGTCTTCGTAATTGACATTGTCGACCCTGTATGTCTCGGTATCGCTCAAGGCCCATCGCTTGAGCAGGGCGCCGTTCTTTCTGAACAGGGCAAGCTCCAGATCCATGGCCACGTTCTTCTCCGCTACCAGTCCATCTTTGCTCAAAGAAAAGGGCAGCACCCGGATCGACTTGATGACGCCCTCCACGTATCCGTCCGTATCGGCCTGATTAATCTTGAAGAGCCCTGTGGACATGAGCTCCCTGCTGAAGGCCTCGGTGAGATAGGAGGGTGCATGGGGCTCGAAGGTCGTGTTCTTGAACACAGGGACCGACAGGGACGAAATGGCGCCCCCGAAAACCCCTTTTTCCCTGACCAGTTCGTATCCGCAGCAGGCAAGGAGAAGAACCAGGAACCCGAGGAGTGCGAATCGGCTCACAAGGACAGCGGTCCGTTTCGCCGAAACCCCTTTTCTGGTCGCACGGTTATCCTGCCTCCGGAGGACCGCCCTTCCTGATCTCACCCTCACACCTCCGTTTCCGGGAACCTTCAGGGACACACGATATTCACGAGCTTGTTGGGCACCACGATCACCTTCCTGATCGCCTTACCCTCCACGTGGCGCTGTATCTTTTCGAGGCCGAGGACCGCCGTTTTCACCGTCTCTTCGTCCGCGTCCCTCTCCACCTCGCAGGTATCCCGCAGTTTGCCGTTCACCTGTACTGCCAGCGTCACCTTGTCTTCCTCAATGTAGGCCTCGTCGAAGGCCGGCCAGGTGGCCCCGATATCCGCGCCACCCCCCATCATTTCCCACAATTCCTCTGCAATGTGGGGAACGTAGGGGAAGAGGAGCCTCAGGGTCGTCTCCACGCCCCCCCTGAAGAGACGGAGCTCTTCAGGATTTTCCCTTTCCTTTTCGACAAAACGGTAGAGCGCGTTGACCAGTTCCATGACCCGGGCGATCGCGGTATTCAGGTGAAACCGTTCGATATCTTCCGTTACCCTCTTCACGGTCTGGTGGATCCTGTAGGCAAGCCGGACCGCCTCCCTGTTCTCTCCCCTGTAACCGTAACGGGCCTCCAGACCTGCCAGTTTCTCCGTTCTCTCCGCCACCAGTCGCCACACCCTCTGGAGGAAACGGTAGCTACCCTCCACCCCCTGATCGCTCCAGTCGAGGTCCTTTTCGGGAGGCGACGCGAAGAGACAGAAGAGGCGTGCCGTATCGGCACCGTACTTCTCGATGAGGTAATCGGGGTCGACCACGTTCCCCTTCGACTTACTCATCTTGGCGCCATCCTTGATGACCATACCCTGGGTCAGGAGGTTCTCGAAGGGTTCCCTGACCTTCACAAGGCCCAGTTCACTCAGCACCCGGTTGAAAAAACGGGAGTAAAGCAGATGGAGGACGGCGTGCTCCACACCGCCGATATATTGATCCACCGGCATCCAGTAGTCCACCCTCTCCCTGTCGAGAGGTCCCTCGTTGTAATCGGGACAGGCATACTTGAGGTAATACCACGATGACTCCACGAAGGTGTCCATGGTGTCCGTTTCGCGCCGCCCCTCCCCTTTGCATTTGGGACATGAACAGGTGTAGAACGCCTCGTGTTCGGCCAGGGGGGACCTGCCGACCATCTTCACCTCGAGGTCCAACGGGAGTAGAACGGGCAGTTCTTCCTCGGGCACGGGAACGGTACCGCAACGATCGCAGTACACGATGGGGATGGGCGCCCCCCAGTACCGCTGCCGTGAAATACCCCAGTCCCTGAGGCGGTAGTTGACGGTCCGCCTGCCGATGCCCTTTTCTTCGAGGTAATCGATGATTTTGGGGATGGCCTCCCGGTTGTTCAAGCCGTTGAAGGGACCCGAATTGACCATCGCACCGTCCCCCTCATAGGCGGCCGTCATGGTGGCGCCCTCGAGGGTTTCCCCCGGGGGCTGGATGGTCACCACCACGGGGAGTCCGTAGGTCCTGGCAAATTCAAAATCCCTCTGGTCGTGAGAGGGGACGGACATGATCGCGCCGGTGCCGTACTCCATGAGGACAAAGTTGCCCACATAGATGGGGGCCTTTTCGCCGTTCAGGGGATTCACCGCATACCTGCCCGTAAAAACGCCCTCCTTGCTCATGGTCAGCTCGGCACGGAAACTGCGATCCGCGGCCTTTGCCTTCTCGGTGAAACGTCGCACCTCCTCCGCGTAGGGGGTCCCCTCCGAGAGGGTCAGACACAGAGGGTGTTCCGGTGCAAGAACCATGAAGGTAACACCGTACAGGGTGTCCGGACGGGTGGTAAAGATGGTGAAGGGACTCCCGTCCTCGAGGGTGAAGTGCACCTCCACCCCGTAGCTCTTCCCGATCCAGTTCTTCTGCATGTTGAGCACGCGCTCGGGCCATCCGGGGAGGCGGTCGCAGTAATCGTACAACTCCCCGGCGTACCTCGTGATGGCGAAGAACCACTGGGAGAGTTCCCGTTGAATGACCGTCTCGCCGCATCTCCAGCATGCGCCGCTCTCAACCTGCTCGTTGGCGAGGACGGTCTGGCACTTCACACAGTAGTTCACCGGGCTGCTCTTCCGGTACACCAGGCCCTTCTCATACATCTTGAGAAACATCCACTGTTCCCAGCGATAGTAGGACGGGTCACAGGTGGCGATCTCCCGGTTCCAGTCGTAGCTGAAGCCCAGCCTCTTGAGCTGCCGTCGCATGTACTCGATATTGTCACGGGTCCAGGACGCAGGGTGGATCCCCCGGTCGATGGCCGCATTCTCCGCCGGCATCCCGAAGGCATCCCATCCCATGGGGTGGAGGACATTGTATCCTCTCATCCGCTTGTACCGGGCCACCACGTCACCTATCGAGTAATTTCTCACGTGACCCATATGGATCTTTCCCGACGGGTATGGAAACATCTCCAGGAGATAGTATTTCTCCCTCTTCTTATCCTCCGTAACCTTGAAGAGGTCCCCCTTCTCCCAGATCGCCTGCCGTTTCTCCTCCACAATGTGGGGTTCGTAGTTCTTCATTCTTCCCTCGTTCGGATAATTGCGGCTTCATCGGCCCCACGGCAAGACGGCACGCGGGTCGCCGCAGACAACCGGACCGCCCCGCCGTTCCCGCCCGGTAACGTCCTCTACCGGTTCAGCATGGCCCGTATCCTGAGCCTCAGGGCATTGAGTCTGATGAAACCTCCCGCGTCTTTCTGGTCGTACACCGTATCCTTGTCGAAGGTGGCAAAATCGGGATGGTAGTAAGACTTTTCCGATCTCCTCCCGGCCACGATGCAGTTGCCCTTATAGAGCTTCATCCTGACCGTTCCGCTCACCCCTTTCTGCGCCTCATCGGTGAAGGCCTGGAGCACCTTCATTTCGGGCGAATACCAGAAACCGTAGTAGATCAGTTCTGCCACCTTCGGTATGAGGCTGTCCCGGAGGTGGAGCACCTCCCGGTCCATGGTGATCGATTCCATGGCACGATGGGCCGCGTGGAGGATGGTGCACCCGGGCGTCTCGTAGACGCCCCGGGACTTCATACCCACAAACCGGTTCTCCACGATATCGACCCTTCCTATGCCGTTCGCCCCTCCTATCTTGTTCAGATGACGAATGACGGCATAGGGGGTCATGGCCTGGCCGTCGATTCTCACCGGTGTCCCGTCCTCAAAGTCGATCTCCACGTAGGTGGGCGTATCCGGCGCCTTCTCCGGGGACACGGTGGTGAGAAACATCTCTTCCCACGGTTCCTTCCAGGGGTCCTCGAGGATCCCCCCCTCATAGCTTATGTGCATCAGGTTCCGGTCCATGCTGTAGGGCTTATCTTTTTTCACGGGCACCGGGATGCCGTGTTTCTCGGCGTAATCGATCAGCTCGTCCCGGGAGGCAAAAGACCACTCCCTCCATGGCGCGATCACCTTGATGCCGGGCTCGAAGGCGTAATAGGTGAGCTCGAAGCGGACCTGGTCGTTTCCTTTTCCTGTGGAGCCGTGGGAGACTGCATCGGCATTCTCCATGCGGGCGATCTCAATCTGCCTTCTTGCGATGAGAGGCCGGGCTATGGAGGTGCCGAGGAGGTAGGTGCCTTCGTAGATCGCAGAGGACTTGATGGCAAAAAAGATGAAATCCCTGGCAAACTCCTCCTTCAAATCCTCGATGTAGATCTTCGAGGCGCCCGTGTTCCGGGCCTTCTCTTCGAGACCGGTCAGTTCCTCCTCCTGGCCCACGTCAGCGGCGTAAGCGATCACTTCACATCCGTATTCCTCCTTGAGCCACCGAAGAATCACAGAGGTATCGAGCCCTCCCGAATAGGCAAGCACGACTTTGTTGATTTTTCCCATCTCAAACCTCCTTGGGGTAGGTGGTATCTATGATTGCAGCAACCATTCGAGGAGGGCCTTCTGCGCATGAAGCCTGTTCTCGGCCTGCGTGAAGATAACCTCCTCGAAGCGTTCGAAGACATCGGCGGAAATCTCTTCGTCCCTGTGGGCGGGGAGACAGTGCATGACGATGGCATCCTTTCGGGCGGCCTCGAGGAGACGCTTGTCGATCCGGTAAGGTATAAAGGATTCCTTTCTTTCCTTCTCTTCCTTCTCCTGGCCCATGCTCACCCACACGTCCGTGTAGATCACGTCGGCCCCTCCGGCGGCCTCGAGAGGATCGTGGGTGACAACCAGTCTCCCCGTGTCCAGCCCCTTCTCCATAAGGGGCGCATGGGGTTCGAAACCCTTCGGTGAAGCGACCCGGAGGTGAATGCCGAAGAGAAGGGCTGCCTCTATCCACGTATTGGCCACGTTGTTCCCGTCCCCCACGTAGGCAATGGAGAGACCCTCGAAGCCCCCCTTGAATTCCTGAATGGTAAAAAGGTCTGACAGGATCTGACAGGGGTGGGACATGTCCGTGAGGCCGTTGATCACCGGTATGGAGGCAAAACGGGCAAGCTCGTCCACCACCTCCTGACCGAAGGTCCTGATCATGATCCCATGGCCGTAGCGGGAAAGCACCCGCGCCGTGTCCTTTGTCGGCTCCCCCCGGCCCATCTGCGTGTCACCCGGGGTCAGGCAGATGGTATACCCGCCCAACTCCTGCATACCCACTTCAAAGGAGACCCTCGTCCTCGTGGATGCCTTTTCGAAGATCATGACCAGAGTCTTGCCGCTCAAGGGCAGGTACCCTGTGCCATCCCTCCTGTAACCCTTCAGTATCTTCGTCCTCTGGAGAAGGTGGTAGCCCTCCCCGGTTGTGATGTCCAGAAGTCTGGTAAAATCTCTTTTCAACGTTTGTACCCCTCGAAGAGCCTGTTCGCCACGTCCAGGAATATGTCAATTTCCTCGTTCTTCACGATGAGCGGCGGGAGAAGGCGCAGGATATTCCCTTTCGTACAGTTCACAATAACGCCCTCTTTCATGAAATCACGCACCACCTTGTCCCCGTCCAGGGTCACCTCCACGCCCTGGATAAGCCCTTTGCCTCGCACATCCACGATGAAGTCAAAACGGTCCTTCAGTGCCAGGAGTCCTTTTCTGAGGTACGCACCCGCCTCGGCGCACTGCTTCACGACCCCCTCATCGAGGAGGGTGTTCATGGTTGCCACGACAGCCGAGGCTGCCAGAGGGTTCCCGCCGAAGGTGGATGCGTGGGTTCCCGGCTCGAAGGAGGCCATAACCTCCTCCGCGGCCACTATGGCGCCCACGGGAAATCCGTTCCCCAGGGCCTTGGCAAGGCTCATGATATCCGGTTCTATGCCGAAGTGCTCATAGGCAAAAAGCTTCCCGGTCCTTCCCATCCCGGTCTGGACCTCGTCCACGATGAGGAGGATATCCTTCTCCTTCGTGAACCGGCGAATCTCCCTCACATACTCCTCCGGGGCCACATGGACACCGCCTTCACCCTGGATCAGCTCCAGCATGACGGCGCAAGTCCTTTCACTCACCGCCCCCCTCAGGGCCTCGAGGTCGGCGAAAGGGGCATAGGTGAAACCCTCCATGAGAGGGTGAAAACCGGCATGGAACCGGGTCTGCCCCGTGGCGGAGAGGGTCGCTAGGGTCCTGCCGTGAAAAGAGTTGTCCATGACGACGATCTCGTGCCTTCCTTCGCCGTACTTCTTCCACGAGTATCGCCGGGCCAGCTTTATGGCCGCCTCGTTCGCCTCGGCGCCGCTGTTGCAGAAAAAGACCCTGTCCCCGAAGGAATGCTCCACCAGGAGCTCAGCCGCCTTGATCTGGGGCTCAATGAAGAAGAGGTTGGAAATGTGAAAGAGTTTTCCTGCCTGGTTCCGCACCGCCTCGGTCACATTCTTGTGGGCGTGACCGAGGTTGCAGACGGCAATACCGGACAAAAAATCAAGGTACCGCCTTCCGTCGCCGTCCCACACCCAGCAGCCCTCGCCTTTCGTGATAACCATGGGAAACCGGGAATAGGTGTTGGCCAGCAAGGTCAGCCCTTTGTCGATCAGCGTCTTTTGCATCCTCTAACCTCCCGCGATCTGGGTGCCGACCCCGGAATCGGTGAATACCTCGAGGAGAATGGCATGGGGCACCCGGCCGTCTATGATGTGGGTCTCCCGCACGCCTCCCTGGAGGGCGTCGATGCAGCACCCCACCTTCGGTATCATACCCCCCGAAATGGTCTTGTTCCTCATGAGGGTATCGATTTCCGACGCCTTGAGGGCCGATATGAGACTCCCGTCCTTGCTGAGCACGCCCTCCACATCGGTGAGAAGGATGAACTTCTCCGCCTTCAGGGCCTTGGCGATGGCCCCGGCGGCCGTGTCCGCATTGACGTTGTAGGAATGACCGTCCACGCCGTCGGCAAGGGGCGCGATCACGGGGATGTATCCGTGCCGGTTGATGTCCTGGATAATACCCACACCCACGTCGACGACCTCTCCTACAAAGCCGATATCCTTACCGGGGACCCGCCGGGCTACCAGGAGTCTTCCGTCCTTGCCTGACAGTCCGATGGCCCTGCCCCCCATGTCGTTGACATTCTTCACGATCTCCTTGTTGACCTGGCCCGAGAGGACCATCTCCACCACTTCGAGGGTCTTTTCGTCCGTCACCCGCAGACCGTCCACAAACTGGGTCGGGATCTTGAGGTCCGAGAGGAGCCTCCCGATCTTCGGCCCCCCGCCGTGAACGATCACGGGGTTGATGCCCACGTACTTCAGCAGGGTCACGTCCTTGGCGAACTCCTTCTTGAGCCCTTCCTCCTCCATGGCCGCACCGCCATACTTAATGACGAAGGTGGTGCCCGAAAACCGCTTGATATAAGGGAGCGCCTCGAGGAGCGTCTGAATTTTCTCATTCATCTTCATGTCCTTGTTCCCATCCTCCCCCCCATGCCGATTCCCCGGGGAGCGGTTCGTCCTCATCTAAAGGATGTATCTGCTCAGGTCGTCCTTCTTCAGGAACTGGTCCAGTTTTTCTCTCACGTAGCCCTTCGTTATGACAACCTTTTCCCCCTTCTTCTCCGGGGCGGAGAAGGAGATGTCGTCAAGCAGCCTTTCCATGATCGTGTACAGTCGTCGGGCCCCGATGTTCTCCGCCATCTCGTTCACCCTCTGGGCAATATCGGTGATCTCTTCGATGGCCTCTCTCTCAAACTCAAGGTCCACCGACTCTGTCTGAAGGAGGGCCCTGTACTGTTTCACCAGGGCGTTCTCCGGCTCGGTGATGATCCGGTAGAAATCGTTCCTGGTAAGGGAGTCGAGTTCGACCCGTATGGGGAAGCGACCCTGCAACTCCGGAATGAGGTCCGAGGGTTTGGACATGTGGAAGGCCCCTGCGGCGATGAAAAGGATGTGGTCCGTCTTCACCATGCCGTACTTGGTGGTCACCGTGGTCCCCTCCACAATGGGCAGGATATCCCGCTGGACCCCTTCCCTCGACACATCGGGGCCGTGGGTCCTGTCCCGGCTCGCAATCTTGTCGATCTCATCGAGGAAGATGATGCCCGACTGTTCCACTTTTTCGATGGCGTCCTTCACGACCCGGTCCATGTCTATGAGCTTCTTCGACTCTTCCTGGATCAACAGCTCGTAGGCCTCCCGGACTTTCACCCTCCTCTTTTTCGTCTTCTTGGGGAGCATATTGCCGAACATATCCCTGATCTGCATGTCCATCTCTTCCATACCGGCGGAAGAGAAGATCTCGATGATGGGAAGGACCGCATCGGGTACCTCCAGCTCCACCATCTTCTCGTCAAGTTTGCCTTCCCGGAAGCGGTCCCGCATCTTTTCCCTGGAGAAATCAGGGGCTTCTCCGTCGTGCTGGGGCGACAGGCTCCGCCTCGGGGGCAGGAGAATATCGAGGACCCGTTCCTCGGCCAGCCCTCTGGCCTTCTCACGCACCTTTTCCTGCTCTTCCTTTTTCACCATGTTCACGGAAAGCTCGGTGAGGTCCCTGATCATGGACTCCACGTCCCTTCCCACGTACCCCACCTCGGTGAACTTGGTCGCCTCAATCTTGAGGAACGGCGCATTGGCGAGCTTCGCCAGTCTGCGGGCGATTTCCGTCTTTCCCACCCCGGTGGGACCGATCATAATGATGTTCTTGGGCGCGATCTCGTCCCTCAGTTCCCGGGGCACCATCTGGCGTCGCCACCTGTTCCTCAGGGCGATGGAAACGGCCCGCTTTGCCTTGTCCTGGCCGATAATGAAACGGTTCAGCTCATCCATGATCTCCCGGGGCGTGAGCGTGTCCATCTACAGCTCCTCCACGACGATGTGGTCGTTGGTGTAGATACAGATCTCAGAGGCTATCCTCATGGCCTCTTTCGCGATTTCCGGGGCCGAAAGGTCCGCGTGGCGCGCGAGGGCCCTCGCCGCGGCGGTGGCATAGGGTCCGCCCGATCCGATGGCCGCGATCCCGTCATCGGGTTCGACCACGTCGCCCGTGCCCGAGAGCAGAAGTGTATGCTCCCTGTCGGCCACCACGAGGAGGGCCTCGAGACGCCTCAGGAACCGGTCGGTTCTCCACTCTTTGGCCAGCTCCACCGATGCCCTCGTGATGTTGCCGTTATGCTCTTCAAGCTTCTTCTCAAACCGCTCAAAGAGGGTGAAGGCATCTGCCGTCGCCCCGGCGAAACCCGCAAGGCAGCGATCCTGGTAGAGCCTCCTCACTTTCCTGGCTGTATGCTTCACCACCGTGTTCTGCATGGTAACCTGACCATCTCCGGCCATAGCAACAGCTCCCTTGTGCCTCACACAAATTACCGTAGTTCCTGTCATGTTACTTTCTCGGGTGGGCTTTGTCGTAAGTCTCCATCAGTTTGTCCATGGAGACGTGGGTGTATTTTTGGGTCGTGGAAAGTTTCGAGTGGCCCAGAAGCTCCTGGATGCTCCTCAGGTCGGCGCCATTGTCCAGCAGGTGGGTGGCAAAGGAGTGGCGCACGCCGTGGAGGCTCAGATTCTTGAAAAGCTGGGCTTTGAGCTGGTGCTTCTTCATGATCTTGAGGAGACCCCGGTACGAGAGTCTCCCCCCCTGGGCGCTGACAAAAAGGGCCTTCCCGGGGCCGTATCTTCCGGCCCCTCTAAGGTAAGAGCAGTACTCGTTGAGGGCGTCCCGGGCCTTCTCGCCGAAAGGGAGGATGCGTTCCTTGCCGCCCTTTCCCCTCACCTTCACCCACATTCCGTCAAGGTGGACGTCCTCGCCGTTGAGGTTGAGCACCTCCTGGGCCCTCATGCCCGCCGAATACATGAGTTCAAAAATGGCCCTGTTCCTCACGTTGAGCCACCCTTCCCTGGGGAGAAAGTCGAGAAAATGGAACATCTCGTCAATAGTGTAGAACTTGGGCAGGTGCTTCTCCACCTTGGGATTGCGGATCACCAGGGCCGTATTCTCTTCGATGTACCCCTTCTTCTTCAGAAACCTGAAAAAGACCTTGATCGAGGACACCTTCCGTGATAGTGAAGATTTTTTCAAGCCCTTATAGATGCTCACAATATATGCCCTTATAGTCTCGTGGTCCACCACGGGGGAGTCGCCTTTTTCGGCAAAACCGACAAAATCCTCTATGTCCCCCCGGTAGGCCCTCCTCGTGTTGTGGGAGGCGCCTTTCTCGACCTCAAGGTAGCGATAAAACTCCCGAGCCGCAACCCTCAGGGCACTCCTCTCCATAAGTTTATTATTGTATCCCTTTTTGCCAAATAATCAAGGAAATTCCGAGACATTCTGTCCTTGACAAAGGCGGTGAATGCTTCTACAATATGTGAAATTTTTCATAAAAAACCTGGAGGACTTATGTGGGAAAGCCTAAGTCTTAAGGAAGTGGTGGAATGCGCCAGAGATCCTTACCCGTCCATACGGAAATGGGCGAAGGAGACCGGCAGAAAAGTCATAGGGAGTACCCCGGCCGATGTGCCGGAGGAGGTCATCTACGCCTTTGGATTTCTCCCTGTCACAATCCTCGGCACGCACAAACCCCTCAAGAAGGCGCCGGCCCATCTGCCGGATAACGCCTGTTCTCTGGCACGGAGCAACCTGGAGCTGGTCCTGAGCTACGAGGGAGACCTTTTCGACGGGTACGTGCTGCCTCAGGTGTGTGACACAACCCAGCATCTCTCCGACATATGGCGAATCAATTTTCCCGACAAGTACACGACCAGCTACCTTGCGCCCCGGCAAGCCGACAGGCCGAGCGCCCGCTACTGGGTAAAAGAGGAGATCGAGCGGCTCATCTCCTCCATGGGCGACTGGTCAGGCAAAAAACCGACGGAGGGGGACCTCCTGAAGTCCATAGCGATCCATAACGAGAACAAGGCGCTTCTCAGGGAGATCTACGACTTCAAAAGAAAGAACCCCGCCGCCATCACGAACAGGGAGCTTTTTGCCCTCATCAAGCTCTCCCAGCAGGTGGACAAGGAGGAGTTCAACAAGTCGATCAAGAAGATCAAGGAAGGTCTCAAGCCCGCGGGCGGCGAAGGATACACGGACGTGATCCTCGTCGGCATCACCATTGATCCGCCGGAGATCCTGGACCTTCTCGACGAGATCAAGCTGAACGTGGTGGGTGACACCCTGGTGACCGGGAGCCGGTACCTCCAGGGCATGGTGTCGGTGAACGGCAAGCCTCCCATAGACGCCCTCACGGACCGTCATTTCGTGAGGGGATTCTTCTCGCCCATCCATGACGACGTGTTCAAGAATTTCAACGAGGTGAAGACCCTCTACCAGGAGACGAAGGCCAAGGCCGCCATCTACATCCACATCGAGTTCTGTGAATCGGAAGAATACGACCTCCCCGACCTGAAGACCATGATCAAGAAAGAGGGCATCCCCCTCCACACCCTCGATACGGAATACCAGACTACGTCCCTGTCTCACGTGAGGACGAGATTGCAGGCATTTTTTGAATCTTTTGAAGGGGGCTCCCGATGAGCGAAAAGATGACGTCCAAACAACTCTCCAAGAAGATTACCGACGAATACATGGAAGACGCCTTCCATGCCCATGAGAAAGGGAAACTGATCGGCTACTCGACGGCCATTTCACCGGTTGAGCTTTTCGTGGCCCACGACATCGTCCCCATCTATCCCGAGAACCATGCGGTCGCCAACCTCACGGCCAAGAAGGGGGTGGAACTCTGCTCCGTGGTGGAGAGCATGGGCTACACGAGCCATCTCTGCGCCTATGCCCGAAGCGACCTGGGATACAGGAAGACGGGCATGACCGTGACCCGGGGTATCCCGGACCCCGACCTCTTCCTTGCCTGCAACGCCCAGTGCTTTACCCTCACCAAGTGGTTCCAGGTCCTTTCGAGGAGAGGAAATATCCCCCTCTTCGTTTTCGACACCCCCGAGCACATCATGGACAAGAAGGCCCGGGAAGAAATCGTGAAATACTGCGTCCTCCAACTCAAGGAGCTGATCAGCTTCCTGGAGGAAGTGACGAAGAGAAAGTTCGATTACGACCGGTTGAAAGAGGTCATGAAGTATTCCGCCAAGTCGAGCATCCTCTACAAGGAGTTCCTCGATATGGCCCAGTACAAGCCCTCACCCATCAGCATCTTCGACGCCCTGATCGGTATGGCCATCGCGGTGTACCGCAGGGGAACACCGGAGTGCGTCGAGTACTACCAGACCCTTGTGGATGAATGCCAGGCAAAGGTGGATCAGGGGATCGGCGTGCTGCCCAAGGAAAAGGAACGGTACCGCCTCTACTGGGAGAACCTCCCCGTCTGGTTCAAGTTCAGCGACCACGCGAAACTCCTCGGCTCCTACGGCGGCGTGATCCTCACCTCTCTCTACGTCCACGCCTGGAGCCTCGAGTTCGACCTCGACAAGGATCCCCTCGTCACCCTCGCCGAGAACTACGTGAACCGGTTCTCCAACTCCACCCTCGAGGACCGGGCCGACATGGCCATGGAACTCTTCAAGAAGTACGACATGAACGGCATGATCATGTTCATGAACAGAAGCTGCAAGGCCGTCTCCTTCGCCGTGCCCACCCTCAGGGACGTGCTGGTGAAGAGGACGGGCATCCCTGCCCTGGTCTTCGAGAGCGATATGGGCGATCAGAGGTTCTACGCAGAATCCCAGGTAAGAACGAGGATTGAGGCCTACTTCGAGACCCTCGACCGCCTCGGTCTGGCAAAAACCGCCTGACCTGTTTCACCTGCAACCTTCGCCCCGGATGGGCACACACCCCATCCGGGGTTTCTTCTCTCCAATCCTCGCCATCCCTCGACCCCTTTTTCTTCCTCACGCCCCGGTATGCAGATCCAGGTCCGGGGCATCCCTGTCAGGATCCCCTCGCCCACACGTTCCTTCGTTCCAGCGGCTCCAGTCGCGGACGTGATGTTACCTCCTTGTCCGGACGGTCCCGGTTGTCGGCGTGATTGTCCCGTCTTCGGCTATGGTGAGGCCGGGGTCCCGTCGTAACTGGTCGGTAAGCTCTCGGATCAGGGCCACGCCCGCTCCCTGCGGGTCGGAGACCGGGACACCACGGGCGTCAAGGTGCAGGGGTACCAGTCTTCCATCCATGAGCTCCCCTGTGTTCCCGTTAAGTCTCACCTTGAGGATCCCGGTGATGGCCGAGGGTCCCCTGATGTTGAAGCCGCCATACACAAGGAAGTTGCCGAGACTGTAAGCGATGAGTCGTCCCTTGTAGACCTCCAGGGCCCTCAGCACGTGGGGCCCGTGACCGACCACCAGGTCTGCCCCGGCATCCACCACGGCCCTGGCAAAGCGGATCACGTTGCCCCGTCTCTCCCCGTGAAATTCCTCCTCTCTGTCCTCGGTCCGGAGGGCACCTTTGCCCTCGGCACCGCCGTGAAAGGATACGATCACGATATCGGCGTTTTTCTTCAACTCCTTCACGACGGCGGCGGCCTTTTCAAGATCCAGGATCGAGTGGGAGTGGGGTGCCGAGATGTAGGAAAACCCCGCCACGACCAACGTGGTTTCCCCTGTTTTGAGCCGCGCTACGGTCGTGCCCCCGGCCGGTTTTATCCCGACCCCCTCAAGCGCCTCCAAGGTGTGGCGGAACCCCTCTGTGCCGCAATCGAAGGCGTGATTGTTCGCAACGGTCATGACACCGAAGCCTGCCCGGGCAAGATAGGTCGCGTAGACTGCCGGTGCGGCGAACTGGAAGCAACTCCCCTCTGCCCCTTCCCGACACTTTTCCCGGGCACACGTATCGCTCAGGGGGGCTTCCAGGTTGCCCATGAGGAGTTGTGCTCCCCCGAGAGCGGCGAGCACCCCGTCAAAGAGGAAGGCGCCGTCACCCCCCGCCATTTTTGTCCCTGACAGGTAGCTGCCCATCATGATATCACCGACGGCGTGGATGGTGACGGGCGGGCGGTCATCCCTGCGGGGACACCCGGAAGAACCGGCAAGGATAAGGATCAGACAGAGGAAGGAGGCGACGACCGGCGCAGAACGGATTCCATTCATTCAGGGGCTCTTGAGAAACGGTTAGCGGGCACCGTACCGGCGACGGGGGTCAAAGACATCCCGGAGACCCTCACCGAGCAAATTATAGCCCATGACGGTCAGGAATATGGCGAGGCCCGGGTAGAGGCTCAGCCACCATGCCACCTCGATGTTGTCCTTGGCTTGGGTGAGAATATTGCCCCAACTCGGCGTGGGTGGCTGAACGCCGATCCCCAGGAAGCTGAGGGCCGATTCGGTGAGGATGGCCCCTCCCACACCAAGGGTGGCCACCACGTATACGGGGGTCAAGGCGTTGGGCAGGATGTGGCGGAAGATGATCCTCAGCTCCGGGAACCCGTGAGCCTTGGCCGCAAGGACAAACTCCTTCTGCTTGAGGCTCAGGAATTCCGCCCTGATGAGGCGGGCGATGCCCATCCAGTTGGTAAGGCCGATGACGATCATGATGTTCCAGATGCTCGGTTCCAGAATGGCAATGACGGCAAGGATCAGAAAGAAGGTGGGAAAACACATCATAAGATCCACAAAGCGCATGATCACCTCATCCACCACGCCACCCTTGTAGCCCGAGATGGAACCGATGATGATCCCTATGACCGTTGCAATCCCTACAGAGACAAAACCCACAAGGAGGGATATGCGGCTGCCGTACACGACCCTCGAGAAGACATCCCGCCCCAGCGTGTCGGTACCGAAAGGATGGGACAGGCTCGGTCCGGCGAGGATGTTCTTCAGGTCCGGTTCGACAGGGTTGTGGAGGGAGATGAAGGGTGCAAGGAGGGCGCAGAGGAACATGGGAACCAGAATCAGGAGACCCGCAAGGGCGAGGGGATGGCTGCGGACCCTCCTCAGCAGCCCCATCGGCCACCCCCGTAATCTATCCGGTCATGAACCGGTGATCCCGTCAACCCTTCCCTCTTCAACCTCTCTACCCCGTCCCCCTATTTCAACTCGGAGAGGGCCCAGGCCACAAAGGCGGTGGACTGGGTGTTCTTCTTGGCCACCTTGTTGAACTGCATGGGCGTGTTACTGATGTAGGCACCGTCCGCCTGCTGCACCTTTGCCAGGTATTCGGCCCCTTTGTCCACCTGGGGCTTCTTGTCCTTGAGACCGCTGAGGGCCATGATTACATAGGCAGTCACTTCGGGGTCTTCGGGTGCAGGAGGGACCACGCTGAAACCGCCGGAGGGTTTCTGCACCTTGAGAAGCCACTCTACCGCATCCTGGACAAAGGGTGAGGTGGGCGCCACGCCGTAGGCCAGGAGGGCCCTCACCGTCCAGGCAGTGCTGACCGCCAGGGAGGGCGTGCCCTTGGGCATCCCGTACCCGCCGTCAGGATTCTGGCACCCCATAAGCCAGTCCAAGGCCTGCCGCACCGTTCCGTCAGCCCTTTGCACCCCCGCCTCTTTCAAGGCGCAGAGCACCACCGCCGTATAGATGGTCAGGGGAGCCCCCTCTTTTCCGATTCTCTTGAATCCACCCTCGTGGTCCTGGATTGAACGGAGATAGGCAATCGCTTTCGCGACGGCATCCTGCCCTTTCCCGGCCTGCCTGAGGGCCAGGATGGCGAAACCGGTATGGGCCGAGTTGTTGTTCCATCCTCCGTCCGCCTTTTGGTCTTTCAGTATGAAATCTATCCCCTTGGCAACCTGTTCGGGGGCCGCACCATTCATGGAGAGGACCTTGACGGCCCAGCTCGCAGGTTCCACCTCCCCTGGAAACTCCTGCTTCGCCCGGGCCCAGGAACCGTTCTCCTCCTGGACCGACTGAAGATAGCCGAGCGCCTTCTTGACCGTGTCGAGAGGGGAAGCCGCCGCCACAAGGGGGACCAGTATCAGGGCAAGCACCACATACCATTTCACCTTTCTCATGAGTACCTCCTCCTGATTTTTCTCACTTATAACACTCTCCCCAGCCCCTTTCAACAGGAATCACCGGGGAGAAGGGCCGACCCCCGCGTTCCTCCAGGCCTTTTCGGAGAACCCGCTCTCTCACCTGAGTCTGATCGGTTCCGCGTGGAAAAGCTTCAGAAAGACCCGGAGGTCCTTGAAGGTCCGCACGTGGCGCATCCACGCGCTCGTGTCCCACGTGGCGGCCCAGAAGATCACCGTGCCTGTCACCCCCGCACAGTTGTGGATATGCTCGATGGCTTGGAATATCCTCACCTCCACATTATCCTTGAGACCAACCCCTACGAAGAGGATGGCCTCGCACCGTTCCGGTTCCTGGCCCGGCAGGGCGTTAAAGGGCGTCATGAGCCCCCGCTGGAGCATCTTGCCCACAATATCCTCCCCTTTGTGCGAGACCTTGGGCTTGTCGATAAGGGCATGCTCCATGGCGGTGAGCTGTTCCATGATTTCAATGATTTCCCGGGGCATATCGTTCCTGTCCGTATCCGTCATCTTCGCTCCTCTCTGTGTTGGTTGCCGGCCCTGCGCCGGCGGTCATCTGCACCCCAGGGCCGTCATTTTATAACCTTTCCTGTGAAAACCTGTCAATCAGTGGAAGCGGCACAACTCTTGCAGCACCGGAGATAACGCCACGCGGAGGAGGCCCCATGGTCATCGAGAATAAACGTATCGTGCTCAACGGAAATAAGGGCCAGGCAGAGGCCCTCATAGAGAGGATCAGAAAGAGTGTAGCCGCTTCGGCAGCGCAACAACAGGCAAGAGACCGGGTGAGTATCGTTCGCTCCCTGGGTTGGGACAAAGACCTGAGGGGTGGACGGTCGTGATCGCCCTTTCCGTCAAAATGCTCATCATCTACGTCAGAATTCTCACCATCTACAGCCGCTCTTTCTTCTCAACCTCGGAGGCGGTACGGAAGATGGGGTAGAAATACAGACGGAAGGGCACTGATCTGATGGATTGCTTCCAGAGTCCGTTCCGGGAGCCGCCAGTGAAGAGACTCAGAGGGAGGAGATCTCGTTCTTCACCTTTTCGAGGACATGTCGGCCCATGCGCTCGAAAAGGATCTTCTTTCCCTCTTCCGAGACCTTAACATCGTCGGTGATTTCCCGGTGCTCCGACAGGGGCAGCACGTTGGACAGCCTGTCTTTCCGGTTTTTCAGGTACGTCTTGATGACCGTACCTACCTGATGTTCCGTTACTTTCATCCCACTCACCGGTTTCTATTATCGGCAGAAGAGAGGGCCACTTAAGCCTCCGTTCATGTCCGCGCGCCGACCCATTCCCCCTCTCCTCCGTGGGTCGTGGGGCAGGGACGGAGATACCGGCTTGGGATTGCAGGCGCACAAAGGGGCTCACGACGGGGACTCTCGAACACGGAACGGATATTTGAGCCCGCAACACGACTGTCCTCCCTTCTACTCTTGACCTGATCCTGTCTGCCTGTTTCTTACGGTGCGTGCTTGTGGACGGCGTATTCGAAGCCGTCCAGGAGGGCGAGAAAAGAAGCCATGTTGATGTTTTCCGAGGCGGCGGCCACGCGCCAGAGGTCCGTGCCGTCGGTGAAGATGATGGACACCTCCACCTTCGCCGCCGTACCGGATCTCCCTTCGTGGATTCGGGACGAAAAGTCCACCAGCTTGATGCCCTGGATCACCGGGAAGATAGAAGAAAGAGATTTCTTCAGCACGTTGGCGAGGGCGTCCACGGGCCCCACCCCTGTCGCCGCTTCATGGGTCTCGTTGCTGTCGGTGCGGATGATCACCGTGGCTTCGGGCCTCAGGCCGTCATCGATGAGACGGTAGATACCCACGATCTCGAAGGGCCTCCGGTAGGCGTCGAGGGAACGGAGAAGGTTCAGTTCTTTTGTTCCGTCGGTAACTTCAAAAAGCTTCTTCACCTCACCTTCTCCTCTTCGATGAGCATCTTGTAGTCGATGGAGTCTACCAGGGCCCTCCAGCTCGCCTCCATGATGTTCTCCGACACGCCCACGGTGCCCCAGGTCCTCTTGCCGTCACTGCTCTCGATGAGGACCCTGGTCATCGCCTTGGTCCCGTCCTTGGTCGAAAGGACCCTTACCTTATAATCGACGAGATCCATCTCCTTCAGGACGGGATAGAACTTTTCCAGCGCCTTTCTCAGGGCGCTGTCCAGGGCGTTGACAGGGCCCGTCCCGAGGGCCGCCGTGTGCTCGACCCTGTCCCCGACCCTCACCATGATCGTGGCCTCTGATACGGGGTGGTTCCTCTCCGTCTTCTCCACGAGGACCCGGAACCCTACGAGATCGAAATATCTCCTGTGGATCCCGAGGGCGTTCTTGATGAGAAGCTCAAGGGACCCCTCGGCCCCCTCGAACTGGTAACCGTACATCTCGAGGTCCTTGATCTTCCGAAGGAGGTCCTTCACCACCTTCTTGTCTCTGTCCATGTCGATATTGAATTCTCGCGCCTTATACAGGATGCTGCTCTCTCCCGAGAGGTCGGAGATGAGGACCCTCTGGGTGTTTCCCACCACTTCCGGTCGTATGTGCTCGTAGGTCTCCGGATTCTTCCTGATGGCGCTCACGTGGATCCCGCCCTTGTGGGCAAAGGCACTCTCTCCCACAAAGGGCCTGTGTTTGTCCGGCAGAAAGTTGGCCATCTCATCAATGAAAAGGCTTAATTCCCTCAGTTTCCCGAGTCTCTCCTTCTCTATGCCCTCATGCCCCATTTTGAGGACCACGTTGGGGATGATGGAACAGAGGTTCGCATTCCCGCACCGCTCTCCGTAACCGTTGATCGTACCCTGGACGTGGACGCACCCGGCCCGCACCGCCATGAGGGAATTGGCCACCGCCATCTCCGTGTCGTTGTGGGTGTGGATCCCCAGGTCCGCCGGGGTCGCCTTTTTCACCTCCGAGACCACGTCAAAGACATCGAAGGGCATGGCCCCGCCGTTGGTATCGCAGAGGACCACAAGGTCGGCCCCCGCGTCCACGGCCACCCGCAGGACCTTCATGGTATACGTCCTGTTCCTCCGGTAACCGTCGAAGAAGTGTTCGGCGTCGAAGAAGACCGTTTTCCCCTCCCTCTTGAGCAGCGCGATCGTTCTCTCCACCATCCTGAGGTTCGTATCGAGACTCACCTTGAGGGCCTCGCGGACGTGGAGGTCCCAGCTCTTGCCCACAATGGCCACATGGCTGGTCTCGGCCTCAAGGACCGCCCTTAAGATCCCGTCATCCTCCGGATTGCCGTGGGACCGCGCGGTGCTGCTGAAGGCCACGATGACGGCATTCCTTATGGAAAGCCTTTTCACCTCCGCAAAATACTGGAGGTCCTTCGGATTGGAGCCGGGCCAGCCCCCTTCGATGTAGTGGATGCCGAATTCGTCAAGTCGTTCGGTGATCCTCAACTTATCGGTCAGGGAAAAGGCGATGTCCTCTGACTGGGCTCCATCCCGAAGGGTGGTATCGTAAAACTCTACCCTCACTTCTCCTCCGTCATGTCCTCCGCGTCGAGGCCGAAGGCTGTGTGGAGGGTATGGACTGCCAGTTCGCCGAACTTGGCCTCGATGACACAGGAGACCTTGATCTCGGATGTGGTGATGGCCTGTATGTTGATCCCCTCTTCCGCCAGGACCGAGAACATCTTGGAGGCAATGCCCGCATGGGACATCATGCCCGATCCCACAATGGAAACCTTGGCGATGTTTTCGTCGAGGGAGACATTCTCGGCCCCCACCTCTTTCGCCGTCTGCTCCATGATCACGAAGGCCTTTTTCGCATCCGCCTTGGCCACGGTGAAGGTGATGTCCGTGACGTTGCTCTTGCTCACGTTCTGGACGATCACATCCACCACGATATTGGCATTCGAAAGGGCGCTGAACACTTTGGCCGCGATCCCGGGCTTATCGGGCACCTTGTTGATCGTAATCTTCGCTTCGTTCTTATTGTAGGTGACACCGGAAATCACTACTTTCTCCATGCTCATTCTTTCTTCCTCCTTGCATACCAGCGTCCCTTCCTCATAGGAGAAGGACGATTTTACCATGACCGGGACGTTGTACTTCTTGGCCAGCTCCACCGACCGTATCTGGAGGACCTTGGCCCCCAGGCTCGCCATCTCGAGCATTTCGTCATAAGAGATCCTGTCGAGCTTCCTCGCCTTGGGACAGATATTGGGGTCGGCGGTGTAGACACCGTCCACATCCGTGTAAATCTCACAGAGGTCCGCCTTCAGGGCAGCCGCGAGGGCAACGGCGGTGGTATCGGAACCTCCCCTGCCGAGGGTCGTGATGTTTCCGTCCGGATCCACGCCCTGGAACCCGGGCACCACCACCACCCTGCCCTTCCCGATCTCAGAGAGAATCTTCTCTCCTTCGATATCTGTGATCCGCGCTTTGGTGTATGTGGAATCGGTTATGATCCTCACCTGGCATCCCAGGACCGAGACGGCATCGCAAAAGAGGCTCTTCAGGGTCATGGCCAGAAGGGCAGAGGTCACCTGTTCTCCCGTCGATATGAGGACATCGACCTCCCGCTCGTCGGGAAACTGGGTCACCCCGCCCGCGAGCTTGAGGAGCTTGTCCGTCTCCCCGGACATGGCCGACACGACCACGATCACATCCATGTCCCGTTCCCTGTAACTGATCACCCGTTTGGCCACCTCCCTGATCCTGTCAAGGTCGGCAACCGACGTCCCTCCATACTTTTGAACCACCAGCATTCTAAACCTCCATCCAGAAATTAGGGTGCCGGAGACGAGCGGTCATTCCCTGACCACCGTGATCTTCCGTTCATCCTCATCCAGCACCTCGATATGCACCTCAACAACCCCGGGCCACCACGTTCCGCGCTCGGCCCATTCTACCACAACTACACCCCTTTCAAGAAACTCTTCAATATGGAGGTCTTCCACCTCCTGACCCTCCACCCGGTACAGGTCCACGTGACACAGGGGCAGTCTCCCTTCGTAATGGTTCATGACGGTGAAAGAGGGGCTCACCACATACTCCCATTCCTCCACGCCCAATCCCTTGGCCATGCCTTTTACGAACTGGGTTTTCCCCGCCCCGAGTTCCCCGAAGAGGAGAACGCACTCCCCGGGACCGGCTGCTTCTCCGACCTTCTCCCCTGCGGTCCGGGTCTCAGAGGGACTTCTCGATATAAACTCTGTCCTGTCCATCCCGTATGTCCCGCAGGGCCTCCGGTAAGCCGGCCAGAAGGTCTCCTGCCAGAAGGTCCATCTCCGTTGCCCGCTCCACCCATGAATCTGCAATATAACCATGGAGATAGGTGCCCAAAAGGGCGGCCTCCACGGTGGAGTAGCCCTGAGCCCTTAGACCTCCGATGAAACCGGTGAGGATATCGCCGCTCCCACCCTTGGCGAGGGCAGGGTTTCCGGTGGGGCAGAGGTAGAGCTTCCCGTCCCTGTCGAAAATCAGGCTCCTGGCGCCCTTGAGCACCAGGTTGAGGGGACAGGATTCCACGAACCTGCGCCCGGCGGCGATCCGGTCGGCGCTGATCTCCCCGGGGCTCAGGCCGGTAAGGCGTCCGAACTCGCCGGGGTGAGGGGTCAGCACCGTGTCCCTGCCGGACCCGGCAAGTTCCTCTGTCGCACCCTGGAAGGCATTGAGGCCGTCCGCATCGATGACAAAAGGTTTATCAAGGTCCCTGTACAGTTTTCGCGCCAACTGCACGGTCTCGGGGTGCCGGGAGAGGCCCGGACCCATGATCACGCACTCCTTGTCCCCCGTGAAGCCCGCTATGTCGTCAAGGGCCGATTCGAGAAAGAAACCCGTCCCTTTGTCCTCAACGGGATAGGTCATCACCTCGGTCAGCTTGGCGGCCGCAATGGCGTTGAGGCTTTTGGGGATGACAAGGGTCACGAGGCCTGCCCCGATCTTCAGGGCCGCGAGGGAAGTCATGACAGCCGCGCCGGTTTTTCCCGGAGAGCCGGCGATGACCACCGCGTGGCCGAAGGTTCCCTTGTGATCCCAGGGAAGGCGCCGGCGAAAGAAAGTGCGGAGCATCTCGCCGTCGATGATCTCGCCGTCCACACCGAGACGTTCCTCCGCTGAAGGGGGTATGGAAATATCGATGACCGTGAGCCTGCCCGCGTGGTAGGCACCGGGACAAAGTATCTGGCCCAGCTTGGGATAAGCGTAGGTAAAGGTATGGAGGGCCCTGACCGCGGTGCCCAGGGGCCGGCCGGTCCTGCCGTCGATACCCGACGGGATGTCGATGGCCATGACCGGCTTCCCCGATCGGTTCATCTCCTCGATGATGGCCTTTTCTCTCCCCTCAACGGCCTTCGAGAGGCCGGTCCCGAAGATGGCATCGACCAGGATATCGCTGCGGCTCAGCACCTCCCGGACCTCACCGGTCATGTCGGCCACCTCATCGATTCGCCCCCCCATGGACCTGAAGAGTTCCATATTGAGGGCAGCGTCACCCCTTAAACCCCCATTCCCGGCAAGAAGCAGGGCAGTGACAGGAAACCCTTCCAGGGCCGCATACCTAGCCACCACAAAACCGTCCCCTCCGTTATTGCCTCTCCCGCAGACCACGCAGATCCTCTCCCCGCCTTTCAGGTATCGTTCCCTGATGAGGCGATAGGTGTTCCGGCCCGCATTCTCCATGAGCACCGCCGACGGAATCCCCCACGTCTCGATGGCATACCTGTCGTATCCCGCCATCCGTTCGGGAGAGAGCACTTTCATAGATCCTCCTCCATGACCACCACGGCCACCGCATAGTTCCTCTCGTGGGAGATGCTCACACCCGTAAACGGCCGCCCCTTGCACAGGATCAAGGGCTTCCCGTCCCTCATGACGATCTCCACATCCCGCCAGGGCAGCTTCCGTCCCAGGGCCTTTACGAAGGCCTCTTTCGCGGCAAAACGACCGGCGAGGGATTCGGCCTTGCGCCGGCGACCCGACACGTATGCCGCCTCCTCCGGCGTCAGGACCTTGTCCACAAACCTGTCCCCGAAGCGTTCCATCATATCCGCTATCCTGGACACCTCAACGATGTCGATCCCCACCCTCATCCGTTATATCCGCGCCCTTCTCATCAGTTCGAGCATATCCCTCACCGCCCGGTCCAAGCCGGTAAACAGGGCCCGGGCGATGATCGCGTGGCCGATGGAGAGTTCATCGATCTCACTGATGGCCGCCACGGGGCCCACGTTGTGATAATGGAGGCCGTGACCGGCATTGACCCCGAGCCCCAACTCCTTGCCTATTGCCGCTGCCCGGACCACCTTCCGCAGCTCCTCTTCCCTTACCTCTGCATTCCGGGCATCCGCATAGGCCCCCGTGTGAAGCTCCACCATGTGGGCTCCGATCCGGGAGGATGCCCTGATCTGGGCCTCCTCGGGATCCACGAAGAGGCTCACCAGGATACCCTTTTGCCTGAGCGCCCCGATCGTCTTTTTGAGCCTCCTTTCGAGAGAGACAGCATCAAGCCCGCCCTCCGTGGTCAGCTCCTCCCTCTTCTCGGGCACGAGGGTAACCATGTCCGGTTTGATCTCTCCGGCTATCCGCACCATTTCCGCAGTGGCGGCCATCTCGAGGTTCAGCTTGGTCCGCACCACCCCCCTCAGGGTCCGCACGTCCCGATCCTTGATGTGGCGTCTGTCTTCCCTGAGATGGACGATGACACCCGAGGCGCCGGCCATCTCAGCCACGCCCGCCGCGTACACCGGCTCGGGGTAGAAGGTTCCCCTCGCCTCCCTGACTGTAGCAACGTGGTCTATGTTTACCATCAGTTCAAGCATGTTGTTCCTCCGCACCGTGGTGATCGTGTCGTTTTCAGAACTGTCTTTTCAGCACTACCCGTATCTGTTCAGGCCGCACCCTGGTGGTCACCAGGCCGGCCGTGTTGAGACCTACATAAGCCTCCTCGGTATCGTTCGAAAAGTGGCCGTCTACCGGAAGGGTATCGATGGCCGCCCGATTCTCAAGGGACTCCCTGGAGCCCTCGATGGTTACGTAGGTGGGGTAGGCGGAGACCACCCTGTAAGCGCTCGCCCATCTGGGATCCATCTTCACCACCACCTTCAGCCGCTTTTCCACCGCCTTATCCACGTCGAGACCCAAATAGTCCGGCTTGATGGACTCCACGTGAACACCCGGGGGCACCTGCACGTTGCCCTTCCCGAGGTTGTAGGTGTGGCGGCCGTCCTGGACGCCGGCAAGATCAATCTTCAGACTCACCTCTTCGGCCTTGATGTTCTTCAGCACCGAGACAGGACCGCTCACCGTGACGAGGACGTCCTTCGCGTCAATCCGCGTGATCACGAGATCCTTGCCCACGTTCACGGGGGTCACGCGGACGGAGAACCCCATCTTCGACTCGCCGAGGTAGGAGATGGCGAACCAGAGGACCGTGGCGAGGACGAGGGAGAGGAGTTTCAGCTTTCCGTCCTTCACGATATATTCCCGAACGAACTTCATGGGCAGCCCTTCTTATATCTTAACCGAGGAGCTCTTTCAACACGCTCTTCAGGGTCTCCTCCGTCACGGAGAGGAAGATCTCACCCCGGAAGGCGTAGGAAATGATGCCCTTCTCCTCTGAAACCACCACCGCTACGGCATCCGTGACCTCCGTAATGCCGATGGCGGCGCGGTGTCTCGTCCCGAGGCCGCGGCCGATGCTGTCTTTCAGAGTAAGGGGCAGGATACACCCCGCCGCTTTGATCCTACCCTCCCTGATCATAACGGCCCCGTCGTGGAGCGGAGAGGACCGCTGGAAGATGCTCAGGATCAGTTCCCTGTTGACTTCTGCGTCCAGGCGGGTGCCCACCTCCATAAACTCCTCGAGACCGGCCTCCCGCTCGATCACCACCAGGGCACCCAGCCTCTTTGAGGCCATGGCTTGGCAACCGCTGGCCAGTTCCTCGTAAAAGAGGGTCTCCTGAACATAACCTATCTTACGGAAGAAGGGACTCCTCCCCAGGGCAAGGAGGATCCTCCTCAGGTCGTTCTGGAAGATGACCACAATGACCACCACGATGGAGCCCACGAAGTTGCTCAGGATCCATCCCGTGGTGAACAGCTCGGCCTTCCTGGCGATGTAGAAGGCAAGAAAGACCATGGTAAGGCCCACGACAAGCTGGATCGCCCTCGTCCCTCTGATAAGCAGAAAGGTGCGATAGATGATGAAGGCGACAACAAGGATGTCGATGATGTCCTGCCACCGCAAAAAACTCAGCATCGCTCACAACCTTCGTGATGTGGGCGCCCCGTGAATCAGGCCCTCATGACTGCGTCGACGAACATGGCCACCTTGCGGGCCCCGGCAACGTTATGCACCCGTATGACGTCCGCCCCGTTCCACAGAGAGAGGGCAAGGCTCGCAAGGGTACCCTCCGTCCTCTCTTCCAGGGGTGAATCGGTGACCGTTCCGATGAAGGACTTCATGGAGGTGCCCACCAGGAGCGGTCTGCCCAGACCCTTAAAGGTCCCGAGGTTCTTGATGATCTTCAGGTTGTCCTCCACCCTCTTCCCGAAACCGATACCCGGGTCCAGGATGATACGCCCCCGGTCCACCCCTTTCGACGATGCCCATGCGAGCCGCTCCCTGAAATAGCGGTCGATTTCCTCCACCACGTCACTGTAATAGGGGTTCACCTGCATCTCTTTCGGACTTCCCTGCATATGCATGATCACACCGTACACCCCCGACTCCGCCACTGTCGCCGCCATGGTCTCATCAAACCGGAACCCGCTGATGTCGTTCACCATGTCTGCCCCTGCGGCGATGGCCTCCCGGGCCGTATCCGACCGGTATGTGTCGATGGAGATGATCACGTCGGATATCCGCCTCAGGGCGGCGATCACGGGCAGCACCCTTTCCATCTCCGTCCCGCTCCCGACGGGATCGGAGAAGGGCCGCGTCGACTCACCGCCTATGTCGATGATATGGGCTCCCTCTTCCACCATGGCGAGGGCTCGTTGCACTGCGGTTGCGGGGTCAACGTATCGCCCCCCGTCGTAAAAGGAGTCGGGGGTCACGTTGAGGACTCCCATGATAAGAGGTCTACGATGCCACGGTATGTCCCTGCTCACCCAGGCTGTCCCTGATTATGACGTCTATCTCCTGTCCGTCGAGGGCCTCTTTTTCGAGTAAGTTGGTTGCGATGGCGTGGAGGGCCTTGATCTTGTCGCTCAGGATCCCCCTGGCCCTGTCGAAGCAGCCCTTGACGACCTTGCGCAGTTCTTCGTCGATCTCCTGGGCTGTCTTTTCAGAAAAATCCCTGTACCGGCCCAGCTCTTTTCCCAGGAAGACATGCTCCTCCTTCTTGCCGTAATTCAGGGGTCCCAGGGACTCGCTCATACCCCATTCGCAGACCATCTTCCTGGCAATCTCCGTGGCCCTCTCGATGTCGTTGCCGGCGCCCGTGGTCTCATGGTTCAGGACCAGTTCCTCCGCCGCCCGCCCTCCGAGGAGGATGGTGATGTTATGGAGCAGGTACTCCCGGGAATAGGTGTGCCGTTCATCGATGGGCAGTTGCTGGGTGATGCCGAGGGCCCTTCCCCTGGGGATGATGGTTACCTTGTGGATGGGGTCCGAACCGGGTAGCATCTTGGCAACCAGGGCATGGCCCGCCTCATGGTACGCCGCGATCCTCCGCTCCTCGTAGGGGATGATCATGCTTCGTCTCTCCACACCCATAAGAACCTTGTCCTTGGCGTGCTCGAAGTCCTCCATCTCGATCTCTTTCTTACCCTTCCGGGCCGCGATGAGGGCCGCTTCGTTGCTCAAGTTTGCCAGGTCCGCGCCGGTAAACCCCGGTGTTCCCCGGGCGATGATGGACAGATCCACGTTCGGGGCAAGGATGGTCTTTCTCGTGTGGACCTTCAGGATAGCCTCGCGACCCTTCACGTCAGGCACGGACACCACGATCTGGCGGTCGAACCGGCCGGGCCTGAGAAGGGCGGGATCAAGCACGTCGGGCCTGTTGGTGGCGGACATGACGATGACCCCCTCGTTCGATTCAAAACCGTCCATCTCCACGAGCAACTGGTTCAGGGTCTGCTCCCGCTCATCATGGCCGCCGCCGAGGCCGGCACCCCTGTGACGCCCCACCGCATCAATCTCGTCGATGAAGATGATGCAGGGGGCATTCCGCTTCCCCTGGTTGAAAAGATCCCTCACCCTGGATGCCCCCACGCCCACGAACATTTCCACGAAATCGGAGCCGCTGATGCTGAAAAAGGGGACATTCGCCTCGCCCGCTATGGCCCTGGCGAGGAGGGTCTTTCCTGTTCCCGGCTGACCCACGAGCAGCACACCCTTGGGGATCCTGCCTCCGAGCTTGGTGAACTTCTTCGGGTCCGTGAGAAAATCGATGATCTCCTGGAGCTCCTCTTTCGCCTCCTCGATCCCGGCCACATCCTGAAAGGTGACCTTGTTGTCCTTGCTGGTAAAGAGGCGCGCCTTGCTCTTGCCGAAGGCCATGGCCTTCCCTCCCCCGGCCTGCATTTGTTTCATGAAGAATATCCAGACCCCGATGAGCAGGAGCATGGGGAACCAGGAGATGAGGATATTCTGCCAGATCCCGGACTCTTCGTCCGGCTTGGCATTGATCCGCACACTGTGATCCCTGAGGAGCTTCATCAGTTCCGGATCGTCGGGGGCGAAGGTGCGAAACTCCTTTCCGTCCTTGAACTCACCGGTCAGATTCCTGCCCTGGATCACCACCGAGGCCACTTTGTTCGACCGCACCGCCTCGACGAAATCACTGTAGACCGTAGGCTCGAAGCTCTTCTTCGGTTTGTAGTACACGTTGAAGATGAAAAGGCCGAGGAGAATGACGAAGAGCCAGACAAATATATTCTTATTCAGGGGACTTATGTTCGGACTCCGGGACACATTACCTTTCTACCATGAAACCCCTTGTATATCAAGGCAGAAAGCTTCAAAACCCCACAAAAGGGGGGTGGCGTCAGGGGAGCGCAAGCCCCGGGAAGACATGGCGTCGGTATCGCCCCCGGCCCTAAGTCTTACCCCTGCCCCCGTGCCTCCGCAGCAGTTTGTCTATCTCCACGGCCGCTATCACCGTGACCGACACGCAGAGGATCTTCATCCACTCCGTGCCGGAGAAAGCGTCGGTCCGAAAAAGCCACTGAAGTGCAGGAACATAAATAACGGCGATCTGAGCAAGAAAGGCTGCAACCATGCTGTAGAAGAGAAAGGGGTTACTGAAGGGATTGATCAAGAAGACGGACCGGCTCTCGGAGCGTGAGTTCCAAGCCTGGAAAAACTGGAAGAGCACCATGGTCGTCATGGCGATGGTTCTCCCGTGTTCGATCGAGGACCCTCTCGAAATCGCGTCATGGAAATTGAAGACCACGCCTGCTGCGATCAGGATACCCACAACCACGCTGCGCTGGAGCATGAGACCGGACACGATACCTTCACTCGGGCTTCGGGGTTTCCTGCTGATAATACCCTTTTCTCCCGGCTCAAAGGCAAGGGCCACGTCCTGGAGACCATTGGTCACCAGGTTGATCCAGAGGAGCTGTGCCGCCACGAAAGGGACGGGTAGTTCGAGAACCATGGACATAAGGATGGAGATGATGGCGGCAAATCCGGTCGGGATAAGGAACATGGTAACCTTTCGTATATTGTCGAAGACAATCCTTCCCTCCTCGACCGCATGGAAAATCGTGGCAAAATTGTCATCCGTGATAACCATGTCGGCCGCCTCGCGGGCCACATCTGTTCCCGTTTTTCCCATAGCTGCGCCGATGTGGGCGGCCTTCAGGGCCGGCGCATCATTGACTCCGTCGCCGGTCACCGCCACGACTTCTCCGTGCCGCATATACTGCCGGACGATCCGCAGTTTGTGCTGGGGTGAGACCCTCGCGTATACAGAAGTCTTCCGGACCCTGTCAAAGAGTTCGTCGTCGCTCATCTCCTCCAGTTCCCTTCCGGTAATCGCCGGGGCCTTGCTTTCTCCAAGACCTATCATTCTGCCGATGGCCGCGGCGGTGACCGCATGGTCGCCCGTAATCATGACCACTCTGATGCCCGCCTCCCTGCAGCCGGCAATCGCCTCTACGGCCTCCGGTCTCGGGGGATCGATCATCCCCTGGAGACCGGCAAAGACAAGGTCATTACCCAGATGGTCGTGGTTGAATGGTCCCCCCGCCTCGTCCGCACCGACTTCTTTATAGGCCATGGCAAGGACCCTCAGACCATCCCTGGCAAAGCGTTCAGCATGCTCCATGACGCGTTCCCGGTCAACCGCCTCTCCGGACGGCTGCACACGGCACATACCGAGCACCGTTTCAGGTGCCCCCTTGAGGAAGATGACCTTTCCGTCACCGCTGTCGTGGAGCGTTGCCATGAAGCCCCGGTCCGACTCGAAGGGAATCATACCAACTTGGGGGTATGCCTTCTTCTCTTCCTCAGGATCAAGCCCCGCCTTCATGGCCGATACAATGAGGGCCCCCTCAGTCGGGTCACCGTCTATGGAGAACCGGTCCCCTTCGCGAGCCAGCCGCGATTCATTACAGAGCAGGCCGATCCTGAGCAATTTTTGCAGACCCTTCAGTGATTCCGAATCGGTGGGTTCCCAGTCATGAAGTATCTCCCCCTCCGGATCGTACCCGGTGCCGGTAACTTCAAAGCCGTGGCGCCCGTCATGGACCGCCTTGACCGTCATCTCGTTCCTTGTGAGCGTTCCTGTCTTGTCGGAACAGATGATCGTCGTACTACCCAAGGTTTCCACCGCAGAAAGCCTGCGCACGATGGCATGGCGGCGGGCCATACGGGTAATGCCGATGGCCATGGTCACGGTCACCACTATGGGGAGTCCTTCCGGTACCGTGGCCACCGCCGCAGCCACCGCCGTGGAGAAAAGGTCGGAAAGACGCATGCCCATGAAAAGACCCAACGCGATGATGGCTATGGCACTACCCAGCACGAGAAGTCCGACGAACCGGGCGAACCTGACGATCTTTCGCTGAAGGGGCGTCTCCGTGACAGAGAGCTTCCTGACATCCCGGGCTATCTGGCCGAGGACCGTTTTGGTCCCTGTCTCGACGACAATGGCGCGGCCGCGGCCGTTCACGATGACGGTTCCCATGAAGGCCATGTTCGTCTGATCGCCCGCCGTAAGGTTGTCATCGGCTATGGGTCCTGCCGCCTTTTCCACCGGGACGGATTCCCCGGTAAGGGCTGCCTCTTCAACCCTCAATTCAGTCACTTCCATGAGCCTCACGTCGGCGGGAACCTTCATGCCCGAGGCAAGAAGCACAATATCGCCCGGCACCAGTCCCTCGGTCGGGATTTCCCGTTCTTTGCCGTCCCGGATGACCCGCGCCTTTGCAACAATCATACCCTTGAGGGCCCTCACGCTCGTCTCAGCCTTGTACTCCTGAAAAAAACCGACAACGGCATTGAGGATCACCACCGCTCCTATCACCCCGGTATCGATGTAATCTCCGAGAAGGGCCGTTACGACGGCGGCAAGGATGAGGATGTAGATGAGAGGACTCTTGAACTGATGCAGAAGGATAGCGAGGCGACTCAAATCCTCCTCCTCGGGCAGACTGTTGGGACCGTACTGCTTGCGCCGCTCTTCCACCTCCCGGGTCGTGAGGCCTTCCCGGCGGGTGTTGCGTGCATCGAGAACTGCATGGATGTCCAGCTGGTACCACTTCATCCTCTCCCTCCCCATCTCTCGTTCTCCTTCGGTTCCCGGGTCCGGACGGTCTTCCACGCCCCCACCCCACATGACCATCCCCTCACCGCGCTGCCCGCGGGCCGGGCCCTTTCGGGAAAACCGGAAGAACCCCTCGCGACGGCATGTTATCACGGCAGATGTGTCTATTCCGTCGTCCCCGCAACGGAGACCGGCAATTATTGCACGCAGGATTTGATCACGATCGTCGCCGCTTCTTCAGCGGTCTCCACGAAGCGAAAGAGAGCGATATCCTTGGGAGAAACACATCCTTCCTCAACCAGGGCTTCGAAATTGATGACCTTGCTCCAGAATTCCCTCCCGAAAACGAGGACCGGGATGGGCCTTATTTTTTCCGTCTGGATGAGGGTCAATGTCTCAAAAAGCTCATCAAGCGTTCCGTAGCCGCCCGGAAAGACGACGAGGGCCCTTGCCCGCATGAGGAAATGCATCTTTCGAATGGCGAAATAATGAAACTGAAAACAGAGTTCAGGGGTTACGTACTCGTTGGGTCTCTGTTCAAAAGGGAGCACGATATTCAGACCCACACTCTTGGCTCCTGCCTCGCAGGCACCGCGGTTTGCAGCTTCCATGATACCCGGTCCGCCACCGGTGACGATCACGGATGTGCATGACCCTGAGGTTTGTGCGGCCCGGGATACAAGATAGGCAAACCTTCTCGCTTCTTCATAGTATTTCGAGTTGTCCGCAACCCTGGCCATGGCCCGAGCCCGGCAGGCAAGGCCCTCGTTCGAAGGGTCCCTCGCGGAAGCTTCCTCCGCCTCCTTCAATTGTGCACGGGCAACCTCGGGCTTGGGAATCCGGGCCCCGCCGAATACGATGATGGTGCCCTCCACCTCGTGCTCCTGCAGGATCAGTTCCGGCTTCAGCAGTTCGAGTTGTAGCCTCACCGGGCGGAGTGCGTCCTTAAGCAAGAAGTCCCTGTCTGCGTATGCCAGCCGATAGGAAGGGGGGATGGTCTGGGGAGATGACACACACAGTTCCGCGGCCTGAGCATCCTCTCTCGCCGAGGTAAGGGTATCTTCCTTCTTCATGCCGCACTCCTTCTGCTCAATCATTCTCCGTCTCCACCTTCACAATGGGAAGGGGGTTCGATTGCCCCTGCTTGTCCTGCCCCACATACAGGGTCACGTGGGGGAACGGGATCTCGATGTTCATCTGATCGAATCGCTTCTTGAGGCGGCGGTTGAATTCACGCCCCACCCTCCACTGCTTGACGGGTACCGTAGTGGTCCGCGCCCTGATCACCACGGCGGAGGAGGCGAACCGATCGACCCCCAGGACCTCGATCGGCTCCAGAATATCCTCCCGGTAATCAGGATCGCTCCGCAACTCTTCGTCCACCTTCTTGATGACCTCCATCACCTCGTCCACGTTCTCCCGGTAGGCAACACCGATGTCGAACACGTACCTGGAGTATTCCTTCGTCATGTTGGTCACCACGTTGATCTGGCCGTTGGGGACATAGTGAACGTTTCCACTGAGATCACGAAGCACGGTGGTTCTCAGACTTACCCGCTCGACGACCCCGCTCTTGCCGCTGATTTCTACGACATCACCCACCCGGATCTGATCTTCCACAAGGATGAAAAAACCGCTGATCACGTCCTTCACCAGGCTCTGGGCGCCGAAGCCCACCGCAAGGCCCACGATTCCCGCAGCCGCGAGGACGGGGCCGATGTCGATGCCCAGTTCTCTCAAGACCGTCATCGACGCGACTGTAAGGATGGCAAAAACCAGAACGTACCGCACCATGGCCCCGAGGGTTTCGGCTCGTTTCCTGAATTCGCTGTCCTCTCTCTGCCTTCCGACGAACCGGACGAGGCGGCCCGACAGCCTGGTGGCAAGACTAACGGCAACCCATGCAAGGACAATCACCGTCAGGATGTGCAGACCACTCGACAGAGACCAGTCAACCATCCTCTGAAAAAAAATGTGCACATTCACATTCATTCCGGCACCTCATCGGTCGAGAAAGCGGGGAATTGGTATCCGCGATCCATCTTGAGTACGGGCCAAGAACGGGGATGTCTCTTCCCTGGCCCGCTGTCCAACCCTCCATGTTTCTCTCATTATCTTCAAATCTCCCGCCGACTTCAAACAAAAAAGGCCGTGCCACTTCCACGCCGCCGCTCTGGAACGGGATTTTCCTCTTCATTCATGAGAGGGCATCGACGTGGTTTTCCCGGATGACACGAAGCAGAAGGGGTTACAGGAGGCGTTCCGTCTGGTATAATGGACAGACCGGACAGAGATGGAAAGGACGGTCAACGGAGGTGATGGGATGAGGATTCTCGGGCTTGTGGGGTCGCCCCGGAGACTCGGAAACTGCGAGGTCTTTATCAAGGAGGTCTTCAGCAACCTCCCTCCCGGTCACACCCTGCGCCTGATCAGGATGCCGTCCCTCAGGGTTCTGCCCTGCACCGCCTGCTACGGATGCGTCCTCGACAACCCCTGTCCCCGCCGGGATGACGATATGGAGTTCCTCCTCGAGGAGATCGCCTCCGCCGACGCCCTGCTCATCGCCTCACCCGTCTATTATCTCGGCGCCCACAGTATCTACAAGCAGGTTCTCGACCGTGGTTTCCTCTTCTTTCCCTACCTGAGGAGGACCTTCGGAAAACCCTGTGTCCTCGTCAGCATGTACGGCATGCCCGGTCGCGTCGGGGCATCGTCCCACACGCTGCGAACCCTTGCCTCCTTCCTGGGGCTGGACATCAAGGCCAACATGGAGATCGAGGCGGCCCTTCCCGGTGAGGTGCTTGCGGGAAAGGCAGGCAGGGAACAGGCAAAGAAGGCGGCCCGCCTCCTCCTCTCCGGAAGGAAAGGTCCCGGGGGCGGCGGATGTCCCTTCTGCGGGTGCGAGATCGTGAGAATGGAGAAGGAAGGGTTCCGGTGTGCCCTCTGTCATGGTCGGTTTGTTGTGGATGGTACGGGCAGACCCCGGAAGATCGAAGGGGGTCCTATCTTCGGCGACCCGGACCATATGCTCAGACACAAAGCCTGGCTCAGGGGCATGAAGGACCGCTTTCTCGAATCCCGGAAGGAAAACTTACGGCGCGTCATCCACCTGAAGGACGTGGGGACCTGGATCAGGGACTGATCCACCCTCAGGCGTTGAATTCCCTCATTTCCACCCTGTAGCCCATCCCCTCCAGCTCGGCGACGAAGGCGGTGACATCCTCCGCCTCAAGATGGAGCACGAGGCTGTTTTTTTCCTGGTCGGGCAGGATCCAGAAGGTCTTCAGGGTCAGGCCCGACCTGATGATCGCGTCCAGGACCTTGCGGGACTCTTCCCGGGTGCCCGCCCCCCTGACCATGATCCGTCTTCCTTCCTGGCCGATTCCGAGAAGAGGGTTCAGAATCTTGTAAAAGACGTCGTTGGTGGTGAGAATCCCAACGACCCTGTCCCCTTCCACGATCGGGAGGTTCCCCACCCTGTTCTTCTGTGCTATGGCAACGGCCTTTTCGATGGCGGTATCGGGAGGCACGGTCACCACCTTCGTTTTCATGATCTCCCTCACCGTAAGCTTCGACATGAGGTAAAAGAGCTGTCGCTGGTTGTAGGGCGTGGTAGAGGAAGGACCCGCCTTCAGCACATCATCCTTGGTGATGATGCCGACGAGCCTCCCCTTGTCCACCACCGGCAGTCTCCCGATTCTGTGGAATTCCATGATCCTTTCGGCGTCGAGCACGTAGGTATCGCTCGTCACGGTAATGACGTTATGGGTCATGATGTCCCTTACCAGCATTGCTCCCCCCTTGAGGCAGATGGATAGCGACTGTCCATATTCTCTTCCTTCTCCTCGTAGGGTGTCAAGGACGTTGTTGTCGGGCCGGGATCCGCTTCCTTTCAGACCTTCCGGCTTGCTTTCACGGCCCTGCGGACCCGCTTGGGGAGCTTCCGGGGGTTCCCTTTCTTTTCCGTCGTCCTCTCCGCCTCCCCGGTGCCGGCGTCTTCCTCCCGGGTCAGGCGGGCCATGGCCCCTTCCAGCCGGGAAGGCATGATGAAAGGCACCCCTCTGTGCTTGGCCGCATCGATGATGGCCCGGTCTGAACTCACGATCATGAGGCCTGCCCTGCGAGTCTCGATCATGGCGATGATCACTTCATCCGCAGTCTCGTCGGGCCCCGAGTAGATCACGTCCACGCCTCTGTAATTCTCCCTCTGTCTGGAAAGGGGGGAACTCTTGTGGGCGTCGAAGACCACGGTGATCCTCGCCGTCCTCTCCTTCTTGTAGCGGGCGCACCGTTCGAGGAGCAACCGCCTCAGGTGTTCGAGGTTGCCCTCCCGGAGAGGACCGGAAGCGATTCTGTTCAGGTAGTTGTATCCGTCGATAACCAGGTGGACCATGGGTGCAGACCGTGGAAGCGAAGGCCCGTGGAGCGCCCCGGTCAGGTGGCGCGCCGGTCCTTGACCCCGTAAAAGTCCTTCATTACCCGGTCGAGGACCCCGTTGATGAACTCTCTCGAGTCCTCGTTGCCGTACTTTTTCCCCAGTTCGATCGCCTCGTCGATGGCCACCTTGGGCGGCACGTCGGGGGAAAAACATATTTCGTAGACACCCAGGCGCAGGATATTCTTGTCCACGTAGGCCAGGCGCCCTATCTTCCAGTGTTCCGAGGCGCCTTCGATCAACCGGTCGATAGTCCCGATCTCCTTCTTGACTCCCGAGAGGAGGGTCCGGGTGTAATCGACGATGGACTGGTCGTAGGGGAAGGTTTTGCAGTAGCCCACGAGGGCGGTCTCGGGATCGTCCCCGCTGGTGTCAAACTGATAGAGCATCCGAAGGGCTAGCTCTCTCGCTTTCCGCCTGCGCACAAGACCTTGTCCTTCAGAAGATTCACCATCTCTATGGCGGAAAGGGCCGCGTCAAAACCCTTGTTCCCCGATTTCGTGCCGGCCCGTTCGACGGCCTGCTCGATGCTCTCGCTCGTAATCACCCCGAAGGTGATGGGCTTTTCCGTCTCCAGGGAGACCTGGGCAATACCTTTCGCCACCTCGGAGGCCACGTAATGGAAGTGGGGGGTCGCGCCCTTGATGACCGCCCCGAGACAGATGATCCCGTCGATGTCCTCCCTCCGGGCCATCATCTTTGCCACGAGGGGTATTTCAAAGGCCCCGGGTGCCTTTACGATCTCGATCCGTTTCTCCTCAGCCCCGTGCCGCCTGAGGGCATCGAGGGCCCCTTCGAGAAGCCTCTCGGTGATAAAACCGTTGAATCTGCTCACGACTATCCCAAAGGTAAAACCTTTCGCGTTGAGCTTGCCCTCGTGTACCATGTTCACCCCTCACTTTAGGTTGGTCAGAATGTGACCCAACTTCTTCTGCTTCGTCTTCAGGTATCGGATATTGTCTTCCGTGGGCGCCATCTCGATGGGCACCCTCTCCACGACCGTGAGGCCGTAGCCTTCAAGCCCCTTGATCTTCTTCGGGTTGTTGGTGAGGAGCCTCATCCTGGTGACGCCAAGGTCCCTGAGGATCTGGGCGCCGATACCGTAGTCCCTCAGGTCCGGGGAGAAACCAAGGGCCACATTCGCCTCCACCGTATCGTGGCCGCAATCCTGGAGGTTATAGGCCTTCAGCTTGTTGAGCAGCCCGATACCCCTGCCCTCCTGTCTCATGTACAGGAGAATCCCCTTCTTTTCCTTGTCGATCATCTGGAGAGCCGATTGCAACTGCTCCCCGCAGTCGCATCGCAACGAGCCGAGCACGTCACCGGTAAAACACTCGGAGTGAACCCGGACAAGGACGACGTCCTCCGGGCCGATGTCGCCCTTCACAAGGGCCAGATGGGTCTGTCTGTCCACGTCGTTCTCGTATCCGATGAGGAGGAACTCTCCGCCGTGCCGGGTGGGTATCCTCGTCTCCGCCACCCTTCTGACCAGTTTTTCGTTCCGCGTCTTGTACTTGATGAGATCCGACACGGTGCCGATCTTCAGGCCGTGCTGTTCCGCGAAGACCTCGAGGTCCGGAAGGCGGGCCATGGTGCCGTCCTCTTTCATGATCTCGCAGATGACGCCGGCGGGCTTCAGGCCGGCAAGGCGGGCGAGATCAACCGAGGCCTCCGTGTGGCCGACCCTCACCAGTACCCCGCCCTTCCTGGCCATGAGCGGAAAGATGTGACCCGGTTTTACGAGATCGTCGGCGGTGCTTGCGTCGTCAATGGCAACCTGGATGGTGCGGGCACGGTCAGGGGCGGAAATCCCCGTCGTCACCCCGTGTTTTGCCTCGATGGAGACGGTAAAGGCCGTGTTATGGGCCGAGGTGTTCTCCTGAACCATGAGCGGCAGGTCAAGGGCTTGGACCCTCTCCTCGGTGAGGGAAAGGCAGATAAGACCGCAGGCGTAACGGGCCATGAAGGTGATCGCCTCCGGGGTCACCTTCTCCGCGGCGATCATCACATCCCCTTCGTTCTCCCTGTCCTCGTCATCCACGATGATCACCATCTTGCCGTCGCGGACATCGCGGACGATATCGTCTATGGTGGAAATGGGCATTCCTTACTCTCCTTTCACGTATCCGTGCTGGTAAAGAAAATTGAGATCGATACCCTTGGGTCGGTCTTTTTCTACGAAGCGTTCGACGTATTTCCCGATGATGTCCGTCTCAATGTTCACCCGATCCCGTACGTTTTTTCCCATCACGGTGGTGTGAGATGCGGTATACGGTATGACGTTAACCGTGAATATATTATCTCGTAAGTCATTGACTGTCAAGCTTATTCCGTCTATCGCCACCGAGCCCTTGCGGATCACGTACCGCATCAGAGGGGCGGGAATCTCCACCTCAAGGGTGATCGAATCACCGGCCTTCTTCAGGCCCACGATGGTCCCGATGCCGTCCACGTGACCCATCACCATGTGGCCTCCGAAGCGTCCCTCGGCGGTCATGGCCCTCTCCACGTTCACCTTCTGACCGATCTTTTTTTCCTGGAGCGTACTGACCCGGAGGGTCTCGAGGGACGCATCGGCACAGAAGGCGTCGGCAAGAACCTGTGTTGCCGTGAGGCAAACCCCGTCGATGGCGATGCTGTCTCCCTTCGCCATGCCTTTTCCTGCGAGGGTGGTCCCTACCCGGAACTCCCACCTTCCGCTTTGCCTGGAGATTGCGGTAATCAGTCCAACTTCTTCAATAATCCCGGTGAACATAACCCTCTAAATGGATATCCTCTTTGAATCGCCTCACCGCCGTAATGGCCACCCTGGATGCGTCCTTCAGGAAATCGATCCCTTTTCCGCCCACGAGGTTGAGGGCGCCCTTTCCTCCGATGAGGATCGGGGCATAAAAGAGAAGCAGCTTGTCCACAAGGCCCTCCCGCAACAGGCTGCTGTTTATCTCTCCACCGCCCTCGGTGAGGACCGTCATGAGGTTCCGCCTGTACAGTTCACCGCTCACATCCCTGAGGGACGCGCGGCCGTTGCCGTCCTTCGACACCCTGATCACATCTATTCCCAGGGACTTGAGCTTGGCCTCCCTGTCGGCCCGGGAATCCTCCGAGGTAAAGACCCAGGTGGGATACCTGCCGGCGGTCTTCACGATATCGCAGGCAAGGGGGATTCTCAGTTTTGAATCGAGGATGATCCTCACGGGGTATTTCTTGGGCTTCGCCACCTTGGGCACGAGAAGGGGGTTGTCGGAGATGACCGTGTTGATCCCCACCACGATCCCGTCCACGGTGGATCTGAGTCGATTCACGTATCTTCGTGATTCCTCGTTCGATATCCATTTGGAGTCACAGGTCTTTGTGGCTATCTTCCCGTCGAGACTGACGGCCGCCTTCATGATGAAGAAGGGCCTCTTCCGTTCCATGTAGACGATAAAGGCCTCGTTCAGTCTCCTGGCCTCCTCTTCGAGGACACCCACCTTTACCTCAATCCCCGCTCTCTTGAGGGTCTCCACGCCTGTCCCGTTCACGAGGGGATTGGGGTCGAGCATGGCAACCACCACTTTTCTCACACCGGCCTTGATGACGGCCTCGGTGCAGGGCGGGGTTCTTCCTTCGTGGGAGCACGGTTCCAGGTTGATATAGAGCGTCGATCCCCTGGCCTTATCACCCGCATCGCCCAAGGCGATCACCTCGGCATGGGCCTGGCCCGCCTTCCTGTGGTAGCCCTTTCCCACAACCTCGTTCCCCTTCGCAAGCACCGCCCCCACCATGGGGTTGGGTGATGTGGTTCCGAGGCCTCTGCGGGCCAGAGAGAGAGCCATGTGCATGTACCGCTCTTCTTTCATCGCGCCTCCCATCAACCTTCCCCCTTCTTCAGCAGCAGGTCCTTCAGTTCCTGCATGAACTCGTTGATGTCCTTGAACTGGCGATAGACGGATGCAAACCTCACGTAGGCTATCTCATCGAGTTTTCTCAACTCCTCCATCACCATCTCCCCTATCTCGGAGGCCCTGATCTCTCTTTCGCCTTTTTCCAGGAGGAGATACTCGATACGGTGGACGATCTTCTCAATGCTGGTAATGCTGATGGGCCGCTTCTCGCAGGCCCTCTTGAGGCCCGCCAGGATCTTCTCCCTGTCGAAGACCTCCCGCCTCCCGTCCTTCTTCACCACAAAGGGGAGACCCTCCTCCACCCTCTCGGCGGTGGAAAACCTCTTCTGACACTTGAGGCATTCCCGGCGGCGCCGAATGGTGTCCATCTCCCTGCTGATCCTCGAATCGAGGACCTTGCTTTCCAGATGGCCGCAGAAAGGGCACTTCATCGTCCCGCCTTTGCATTCACTTTCTCGACCCTGATACCGGACTCCCGTATCAGCTCCGACGCCAGATCGTCGGGGTACCCGTCCAGGTAGAAGACCCCTGAGATACCGGCGTTCAACAGCATCTTCATGCAGATGGAACAGGGGAGGTGGGTGGAATAGATGTGGGCCCCTGCAATCGACACACCATGGTATGCAGCCTGTATGATGGCGTTCTGCTCCGCGTGAAGACCCCGGCACAACTCGTGCCGTTCCCCTGACGGCACCCCGAGCCGCTCTCTGAGACACCCCGAGTCGATGCAGTGGGTCAGGCCGGCCGGCGCGCCGTTGTAACCCGTTGCCAGGATCCTCTTCTCCTTCACCACCAGGGCCCCCACGTTCCTGCGGTTACAGGTGGAACGTTTCGCGACGATGGTGGCTATCTCCATAAAGTAGGAATCCCAGTCCGGGCGGCGGGCCTTCATAGATTGTAGATGGAACTGTAGAAGGGGAACCTCTTGCAGAGTCCCTTCACGTCCTCCCGTGTGCGGGCCTGGAGGGCTTGGTCCCCAGGCGCGCTGAGGATTCGGTCGATGAAACCGGCAATCTCGTCCATCTCCGGTTCCTTCATGCCCCGGGTCGTTACGGCAGGGGTCCCGATCCGGATCCCGCTCGTGATGTTCGGGCTCTTGCCGTCGAAGGGGATCAGATTCTTGTTCACCATGATGCCGCTCTTTTCAAGGGCCTCCTGGGCCTCCCTGCCGGTAAGCCCCTTGCTGGAGAGGTCCACGAGAAAGAGGTGGTTATCCGTACCACCTGAAACGATCCGGTAGCCCTTTTCCTGGAGGGTTGCGCAGAGGCGCTTGGCATTGGCGACGATCTGTGCCTGATAGGCCCTGAATTCCGGGGTCGCTGCGTTTTTCAGGGCCACCGCCTTTGCCGCGATGACGTGCATGAGCGGGCCGCCCTGGATGCCGGGGAAGACGGCAGAGTCGATGGCCTTGGCAAACTCCTGTTTGCAGAGGATGAGTCCGCCCCTCGGCCCCCGGAGGGTCTTATGGGTCGTGGTGGTGACAAAGTGGGCATACTCGACGGGACTCGGGTGGCAGTCCGCTGCGATGAGCCCTGCAATATGGGCCATATCAACCACGAGGTAGGCCCCCGCCTCGTCGGCGATCTCCCTGAATTTCGCAAAATCGATGAACCGGGGGTAGGCGCTCGCACCGGCGACGATCAGCTTCGGCCTTTCCCTGAGGGCCTGTTCCCGGATGGCATCGTAATCGAGGAGTTCAGTTTCCGGTGACACCTTGTAGCCTACCGCCTGGTAGAACTTCCCTGAAAAACTGACCCTCGCGCCGTGGGTCAGGTGGCCGCCGTGGGCCATGTCCATACCCAGAATCTTGTCGCCGCAATTGAGGACTGCGAGGTAGACCCCCATGTTGGCCGCCGAACCCGAATGGGGCTGGACATTGGCGTGTTCAGCCTTGAAGAGGTTCTTGGCCCTGTCTATGGCGAGCTGCTCGATGTCGTCAAGGAACCCGCAACCGCTGTAGTAACGCTTGGCAGGGTAGCCCTCGGCATACTTGTTGGTGAGTACGGAGCCCTGGGCCTCCAGTATCTCCTCGTCCACATAATTCTCCGAGGCGATCAGGATGAGGCTGTACTCCTCCCTTTCGATCTCCCGGCGAATGAGTCCGTAAACCTCGTGGTCCTTCTCTTCCATCTTCATGGCTTATTCCAGATGATCCTTTTCCCAGGCCGTTATCTGTTCCACTCTCCGCTGATGCCTTCCACCTTCAAAGGGCGTGCTGAGCCAGGCCTGGACGATCTCTTCCGCAAGCCCCTTTCCGGTCACCCTCCCGCCAAGGACGAGGATGTTTGCATCGAGGTGTTTTCTGCTCTGAACAGCGGTGTAGAGGTCATGGGCAAGGGCCGCCCGCACCCCTTTCACCTTGTTGGCCACCATACTCATGCCCACCCCGGTGCCGCAGACCAGGATGGCCGAATCAACTTCTCCCTTCGCCACCAGCGAGGCGACCCTGAGGCCGAACTCGGGGTAGTCCACGGGGTCAGGGGTGGACGGTCCGGCGTCCACCACCGTATCGCCCCTTTTTCTCAGGATCTCCGCCACGTACTCCTTCAGTTCAAAACCGGCGTGATCGGATCCGATCGCAATCTTCACGGCGCCACCTTCCTGAAAACCAGGGTGGAATTGGTACCGCCGAAACCGAAGGAATTGGACATGGCGACCTCGATGGTATGGTGACGGGCCTTGTTGGGCACATAGTCGAGATCGCACCGGGGATCAGGCGTCTCGTAATTGATCGTGGGAGGACACACCCCGTCCCGTATGGAGAGGAGGGTGAAGATGGCCTCCACCGCGCCTGCGGCACCAAGGAGGTGTCCGGTCATGGATTTGGTGGAACTGATCGGCATCCTGTAGGCGTGTTCCCCGAATACTGCCTTTATGGCCACCGTCTCCGTGTAGTCGTTCAGTTCCGTGGAGGTGCCGTGGGCGTTGATGTAGTCCACCTCATGGGGGGCAACGCCCGCATCCTTCAGGGCCAGGCGCATGCAACGGATCGAGCCGTCGCCGTCGGGACTGGGGGCCGTGATGTGATAGGCATCCCCGTTGTAGCCGTAGCCTATCACTTCCCCGTAAATCGTTGCCCCTCTTCTCTTTGCCCGCTCATACTCCTCGAGCACCACGATTCCTGCCCCTTCGGCCACCACGAAGCCGTCCCTGTCCTTCTCAAAGGGCCTGGAGGCCTTATCCGGGGCGTCATTCCTCGTGGAGAGCGCCTTCATGGCGTTGAACCCTCCCACTGTGAGAGGGGTGAGATTCGCCTCTGTTCCCCCTGCCACCATGGCATCCGCGTCACCGTACTGGATGATCCGGACCGCTTCTCCTATGGAATGGGCCCCGGTGGCACAGGCCGTCACGATGCAGAGGTTGGGGCCCTTGATCCCGTACTGGATGGCAATGTGCCCCGGCGCCTCGTTGGCAATGAGCATGGGTATGAAGAAGGGCGATATCCTCCCGGGCCCCCGCTCCAGCAGGATGGAGTGATACTTTTCCAGGGTGGGCAGCCCCCCGAGGCCCGTACCGACCACCACACCCATCCTCTCGGGGTCCTCTGCGGCCGGATCGAGTCCGGCGTCTTCCACCGCCATCTTGGTCGCCGCCATGGCGAACTGTATGAAGAGGTCCATCCTCTTGACCTCTTTCGGGGATATGAAGTCCTCAGCCCTGAAGTCTTTTACCTCTCCGGCGAATTTTGTTTCGTGGGCCGTCACGTCGAACCTGGTAATGCCGGCGATCCCTGATTCTCCGTTCAGGATCCGCTTCCACACGGTCTCCCTGCCCACGCCGACAGGTGTAACGAGACCCACACCTGTAACAACCACCCGTCTCTTCAATTCCCTCACCTCACCACTATTTGTTGGGCAGATGGTCCTCGATGTACTTGATCGCATCGCCCACTGTTTCGATCTTCTCCGCATCCTCATCCGGTATCTCGATACCGTACTCGTCTTCCAAGGCCATGATAAGTTCCACGATGTCGAGGGAATCGGCCCCCAGGTCATCGATGAACTTGGCTTCCGGCACCACTTCCGACTCACTCACACCAAGCTGATCTACAATCATCTTTCTTACTTTCTCAGTAATGGTCATGGAATACCCTCCTCTGTTAAATAGAGTACCGCTTTTCTCTTTTATGCCAGGCTCCGGGCGCGCCGCGGCAATCTCCCGCAGCGCGATGCCTATGTATACATGCCTCCGTTGACGTGTATCACCTCCCCTGTTATGTATCCGCTATATTTGGAAAGAAGGAAGTAGACGACATACGCCACGTCCAGGGGCTCTCCGAACCTCTTTAAAGGTATTGCCCTGAACATCTCTTCCTTCGTTTTGTCTTCCAGGCCTTCCGTCATCCTGGTGGAAATGAAGCCGGGGGCCACGGCGTTCACCCGGATACCCCTCTCCCCGTACTCCTTGGCAACGCTCTTGGTGAAACCGATAATGCCCGCCTTGCTGGCCGCATAATTGGACTGGCCCGCATTGCCCATCACGCCGCTCACCGAGGCGATATTGACGATGGAGCCGCCGGTCTTCAACATGTGGCGCAGCACCGCCCTCGTGCAGTTGAAGACACCCTTCAGATTGATCTGGATTACCCTGTCCCAATCCTCTTCCTTCATCCTCACCAGGAGCCTGTCCACCGTGATGCCCGCGTTGTTCACCAGGTTGTTGACGGGACCCACCTCTTTGGCCACCTTCTCCACCGTCTCACCCACCGCCTTGAAATCGCTCACATCCACATGGAAGAAGGCGGCTTTCCCCCCGGCGGCCTCTATGGTCCGAACCACTTCGGTCCCGTCCAGGACGTCAAAAACCACCACCCGACCGCCCTTGGAGGCGACAAACTCCGCAATAGCCCTTCCGATACCCTGGGCCCCACCGGTAACAATGGTTATACTGTCAGTCAACATTACACCCGGCCTCGCAGGATTTCAATATCCTCAAATGTCTCACAGCTATAACAGGGGATAGCGGGAACGATCCTCCTGATCAGGTTGGTCAGGACCTTCTGGGGACCCACCTCCACGAAGAGCTCGACCCCCTCCCGGGCCATGCGCTTCACGCATTCCTCCCACCGGACCGGCGAGACCATCTGACGGTAAAGCTTGTCCGGAACGGCGCCGCTGTCCTGCCCGGGAAGAGCGTCCACGTTGGCCACCACAGGCACCCTCATCGCCCCTCTCTCTATCTTCTCCAACTCCTCCTTCAACCTCTCCGCGGCCTTGTCCATGAGAGGACTGTGGAAAGGTCCGGAGACGTTGAGAAAGACCGCTTTCTTGTACCCTGTGCCCTTCAGTTTTTCCACTGCTTCCTTCAGCGCGTTGATGTCGCCGGAAAGGACCACCTGTTCCGCGGAATTGAGGTTCGCCGGGACCGCCACGTAATCATCATGGGAAAGGGCCGCGAGAACCGGGCTTACCTTCTCCATGTCGGCACCGAGAAGGGCCACCATGCCCCCCTTGCCCCTGGGGCACGCCTCTTCCATGAGAAGCCCCCTCGTTCTCGTGATCTTCAGGGCATCCTCGAAACGAAAAAACCCGCTCGCCAGAAGGGCACTGTACTCTCCGAGGCTGTGACCCGCCATAAGGAGGGGTTCGAGGGCAAGTTCGCCCCTCAGAACGGTCCATACCGCGTAACTCACCAGAAGAAGGGAGGGCTGGGTGTTGTACGTCTGTCTCAGTTCCTCTTCAGGGCCTTCAAAGCACAGGCGACTAATGGGAAAACCAAGGGTCCTGTCGGCGGTTTCGAAGAGCTGTCTCACCCCTTCGAAGCGGTCGTACAGGTTCCTGCCCATCCCCACATACTGGGATCCCTGTCCTGGGAAAACAATACCTATCTTCTTCATCTCCGTCGCTCCGGCCCAATAGTGCTCCCTCCCCTTCCCGTCGCTGAGCGGAGAGGGCGGGAACCCCTTTTTCGCCTACCCTTTCTTCCTTGAGGCCGATTCCTTGATCAGTTCGAGACCGATCACGTTACGCTGAATCTGGTTCGTACCCTCGTAAATTTGAAGGATCTTCGCATCCCTCATCATCTTTTCTATGGGATACTCCTTCATGTACCCGTAGCCGCCGAAGACCTGCAGGGCGTCCACCACCACCCTCATGGCCATGTCGCTGGGGAAAACCTTGCTCATCGCCGAGACCTTGGAGAAATCCCTGGGATTACTGTCGATATAGCGCGCCACGGCATACACGAGGGCCCGGGCCGCCTCAATCTGTGTTGCCATATCTGCGAGCATGTGCTGAAGGGCCTGGAAGGTGATGATCTTTCGCTCGAACTGTTCCCGTTCCCTGGCGTAGCTTACTGCAGCCTCAAGGGCCCCCTGGGCCAGCCCCACTGCCTGGGCACCTATCCCCGGCCTCGTCCTGTCAAAGGTCCGCATGGCCAGGATGAATCCCATCCCTTCCCTTCCTATAACATTTTCCCTTGGAACTTTGCAATCTTGAAACACCAGCTCCCTCGTGGCGGAAGCCCGTATACCGAGTTTGTTTTCTTTCTTGCCGAAGGTGAAACCCTCCATCCCCTTCTCCAGAATGAAGGCGCTGGCCCCGCGGCCACCCTTGGACTTGTCCGTCATGGCCACGACCGTGTAGATCTCCGCCTCTCCTCCGTTCGTGATCCACTGTTTCGTCCCGTTCAGGATGTAGTGGTCCCCCTCTCTTCGAGCCTCGGTCCTGATGCCCTGAGCGTCGCTTCCCGCATTGGCCTCGGTGAGACCGAAGGCGGCGAGCCTTTTGCCGCTCGCTATGTCGGGCAGATACTTTCTCTTCTGGGCGTCCGAGCCCCCCACCAGGATCGGGTAGGCCCCGAGAAGACTCGCGGCGTAGCTCACCGACACACCGAGACAGGCCCTGCTCAGTTCCTCCACGACGATACAGTTCTCGAAGGTCCCGCCCCCCATGCCACCGTACTCCTCGGGGATGCTCACACCAAAAAGGCCTGTCTCCGCGCAGACTTTCATAACAGACCACGGAAATTCCTGGGTCTCGTCCAGTTCCGCCCTGACCGGAACCACCTTCTCCTCGGCAATCCGCCGCGCCATGGCCTGGATCTGCTTCTGTTCATCATTGAGGAAATAGTCCATACTCTATCTCTCCTTTGCCCTGTCGAGGGCCTGGTAACCGTTCATGGCTTCTCTGATCGATTCGTTCAGCCCCTTTTCCACAAAACCCCGGGCCTGGCCGATGGCGCTTCTGATGGCCCGGTCATTCGACTTCCCGTGACAGATGATGCACACCCCATCGACCCCGAGGAGGGGCGCGCCCCCCACTTCGGAATAGTCCATTTTCTTGGCCAGCTCCCTGAAGGAATCCCTCATGAGGGCATACCCGAGTCTCCTTATGAGGCTCGACCGGACGTGCTCCGCCAGAAAGGTCCGCACCGCGTCGGCAACGCCCTCGGCCATCTTGAGGGCCACGTTGCCGACGAAGCCGTCGCTCACCACCACATCGAACCTTCCGCTGTATACATCATTGCCCTCGGCATACCCGATGTAATTGAGGTCCATGCTTTTGAGTATGCCGTGAGCCTCCCTGGTAAGCTCGTTGCCCTTTGTCTCTTCCTCCCCGTTACTGAGAACCCCGATCTTGGGTGCGGGCACCCCGAGGACGGACCGGGCAAAGGCATCGCCCATAACGGCAAACTGGACCAGTTGAGAGAGCCTGCAGTCCACATTCCCACCCGAATCAAGAAGGAGAGAGATACCACCCTTCGCGTTGGGATGGAGGGTCGCTATGGAAGGCCTCTCCACGCCGCCGAAGCGCCCCAGGGTGAAAATCGCAAAGGCCATGGCGGCACCGGAGTTGCCCGCCGTGACCACCGCCTGAACCTCCCCCTGCTTCAGGAGTTGAAAGGCCCGGTTCATGGAGGAATCACGCTTTCTCCGCAGGGCGTTGGAGGGGGCCTCGTCCATATCCACGGTAGTCGGGGCATGAACGATCTCGATACTGCTTTCGCCATCGAGGAGCGGCTCCAGGGCCTGTCGGTCGCCTACCAGGACGATTCTGGCAAGGCCTTCACGACTTGCATGCTGTACCCCCCTCACGACGGCCTGGGGCGCAAAATCCCCGCCCATTCCGTCAACGGCCACACTTACCATTCAGCTATGCTTCCTCTATCTCGAGATGTTGTTTTCCTCTGTAGAATCCGCACTTCGGGCAAATCATGTGGGGGGCCTTGGGCTCCTTGCAGTTGGGGCAAAGAACGACGGCCGGGGCCGTGGCCTTGTCATGGGTGCGCCTCTTGTCTCTCTTCGACTTGGAGGTCTTTCTCTTTGGAACAGCCATATCATGCTCCTCGCTTCGACAAATAAGATTTTAGTTTTTCCCCGAGCACCGTCTCCCGGCTCCCACCGCATTGACAGTCGCCGTGGTTCCTGTTGAGCCCGCACCGCTCGCAGAGCCCTTTGCATTCGTCCCTGCAGAGGGGCCGGACGGGAAGATTGAGAAGGATCTCCTCCCGGACGAGGGGGGTGATGTCGATCTCGTCCCCCTCGTAATACTCCACGTCGAGCTCCTTCCCCCTCAGTTCAACCTCTTGGGCCCGGGGCATAGCGTCTCTCGGGGCCAGTTCCACGTCGAGATAACCCTCTACCTTGAGAGGAAATTCGTCGACACATCGCGAGCATTGGAGACGCAATTCACACCGGACCGGACCCTGGATGCGGACCCGGTCGTCGAACTTCTCCACCTTCAAATCATATTCGAGAGGGGCCAGCACAGGGAAGCGTTCGTCATTGGCGCCGGGGAGAAAAGAACCCTCCAAGGTACCTTTAACTTCCGTCATCTCCTCGATTTCAGAAACCTTTACAACCACGGTACCCCTCGTTCGAGTCTGATAATATAATGGGTTTGACTCTTCCTGTCAAGCAAATTAACTCTTCGTAACTCTTGCGTTTTCCCCAAAAAAAAGCCTGAGCGTCCCCTCGTCCGCCGGCAGGGAGACCACCTTTTTCTTCTCCTTCTCTCCCCGGACGATGCGGATCTGCGATCGTTTCAGGCCGAGCGTTTCTGCCAGGTACTCCACCAGTTCTTCGTTCGCCTTTCCCTTGACGGGCAGGGCGGTGAGTTTCACCTTCAGTCGTTGGCCGTCCCACTCGGCGTGACGCTTCCGCGCATTGGTAATGACGGTCACCTCGATCTCCATGGATACCCGGTCATCCCATCCGGAGGGCGAGATCGAAGAGGGTCTTCACGAGGAACCGCTGAAGGAAAATAACCAGCAGCATAAGGATGAACGGGGCGATGTCCACCATGCCGATCCTCGTGGGGATATGGCGGGATATGCGGAAGGTAACGGGATCGACGAGATTGCAGATGATCCTGACGAGAGGGTTGTAGGGGTCCGGCCTTACCCAGGAAAGAACGGCCCGTATGAGGATGATCCAGAAATAGGCGTCGAGAAGCAGATTGACTACGTACGCGGCGCCCGAGAGCACGTTACCGAAGACAAACATTGTTGCCCACCTCCCCTTCGGGCCTTTCCAATCCCTGCCCGTCGTCCGTACCGGGAACGGGCTCCCCGGTGACCCTGCCGTCCATAATCCCTCCTATTCTAACGCGGATGATCCGATTTTCAAGCCCTTTCTTGAAGGGCAGATAGACGGGGATGTAGTTGCCCGAGTAACCCCGCAGGAAAGAGCCGCCGTAGACCCTCCCCTCGGGGATCACGGTGACTGCCGACCCGACGAAAGAGCCGGCGAAGTTTCCCCGCAGTCTTTGATCGAGTCCCCTCAGGCGCCTGACGCGCTCCTTCTTGACCGCCTCGGACACCCCGCCCTCCATGGCGGCGGCCAGCGTCCCCTCCCGGGGGGAAAAGGGAAACACATGGAGGTACGAAACGCCCAGGGCCTCTATGAGCCGGTAGGTCTCCTCGAAGGCCTCCTCATCCTCAGAGGGAAAGCCGACGATCACGTCCAGGCCCACCCCGCAGTCGGGCATGTCCTGCCGGAGTCTCTCCACCACCCCCTTCACATGTGCGGCCCTGTAAGGCCTCCCCATCTTTTGCAGGACGCGGTCCGATCCGCTCTGAAGGGGAAGGTGGACATGGCGGGCAACCTTCGCCGACGACGCCACGAGGCGGATGAACTCGTCGTCCACCCAGGCGGGATCCACGGAGCTTATGCGTATCCGATCGGGCGAGGGGGTTCTGTCGAGGACCCGGAGCAGCTCCTTCAGGTCGGCCCCTGTCGTCTCGTCCCTGTAAGAGGCGATCTCTATGCCTGTGAGCACCACCTCCCGCACACCCTCCCCGTTGAGGACCTTCATGAAGTCGACGATCTCTGTGAGGGGTCTGCTGCGGGGCGCACCTCGGGCAAGGGGGACCACACAATAGGTACAGAAGCGGTCGCACCCGTCCTGGATCTTGAGGAAAAATCGTGTTTTCCCCGATCCGATCCCTGTGGCGGGGCTCTTCTCCATAACCATGGACCTGCCGGGGGTCACGAAGACCCCTTTTTCTCTCAGGAACCTGGGGAGTTCGAACTTCTCCCGCTGGCCCAGTACCGTGTCCGCCCCGAAATGGTTCTCCGGGTAGACCTGACCGTGGCATCCCGCAAGGATGATGAAGACCCCGGGGTTCTCTCGTCTTGTCCGCCGGATGAATCGCCGGATGTCCTTCTCGGCCCCTCCCGTGAGCGTACAGCCGTTGACTACCACCACCTCGGCCTCACGGGCAGAAACCTGCTTGTGTCCCTCCCCCAGCAGGACCGAGGCAATGACGTGGGAGTCCCACTGGTTTGCCTTACATCCTGTGGTATGGATATGGAATTTCATAGATGACGGAAAAGACCGACCGTGAGCCGCCGGTCAACCTTTATAGAAGGGCGACATCTTTCGTAACCGCTCCACGACCCGGGGGATCACGGAGAGGGTGTATTCCACGTCCTCCACGGTGTTCTCCCTTCCGAGGCTGATACGGACGGCGCTCTGACAGGAGGCCGGCGGGATGCCCATGGAAAGGAGCACGTGGGAAGGTTCCCCGGACCCCGAGGAGCAGGCTGACCCTGCCGAGACGGCAATACCCTCCATGTCGAGGGCCAGGAGCAACGACTCGGCCTCCACGAAGTCAAAACTGAGATTGAGGGTGTTGGGGAGCCTCCGCTCGGGATGTCCGTTCAGCCTCACGTGCCCCACGGCGTTGAAGATCCCTTCGAGCAACCGCCGTCGAAGATCCTCTATTTCCTGCACCTCCCGGGCCATTTCGCGATTCACGATCTCACAGGCCGCGCCGAGGGCTACGGCGCCGACTACGTTTTCCGTTCCTCCCCTTCTCCCCCCCTCCTGGTGTCCTCCGTGGAGCAGGTTGTCCAGTTCAATCCCCTCCCGGACATAGAGGGCGCCCACGCCCTTGGGCGCGTAAACCTTGTGCCCCGAGAAGCTGGCCAGGTCCACGTTCAGCGCCGTCACATCGATCTCTGTCTTACCCAGGGTCTGGACCATATCGGAATGGAGGAGCACCCCTGCGTGGCGGGCGATCTCGCCGATCTCCTTCAAGGGCATGAGAGTTCCGGTTTCGTTATTCCCGTACATGATCGAAACGAGCACCGTTTCCTTCCTCATGGCCCTCTGCACATCTTCGGGGTCCACGATGCCGAAGGAATCTACGGGCAGGTAGGTGACCTCAAATCCCCTCTGCTCAAGGTAGGCGCAACAGTTGAGGACCGCCGGATGCTCCACCCTGGTGGTGATAATGTGGTTGCCCTGATCCCTGCGGCTGAAGGCCACCCCTTTTATCGCATGGTTGTCGGCCTCAGTGCCGCAACTGGTGATCACTATCTCATGGGGCTTGGCCTTCAAAACCGCGGCGATACGGTCCCGGGCCCTCCGGAAATCGTCCCGCACTTCCCTCCCGGCCCAGTGGAGGCTCGACGGGTTGCCGAAGTGTTCTGCGATAAAGGGTGCTATGGCAGCCCGGACGTAAGGATGAATGGGGGTGGTGGCGTTATTGTCGAGGTAGACCCTTCGCATGATCCGGGTCCGTCAGTCAAAGAAGACGTTCATGGCCTTCACGGGGCATACCTTGACACAGAGTTCGCATGCCACACACCGCTCATAGTCGAACTGCACCCTCATGGTCGGCCGCTCGATGTGGAGGGCACCGGGGGCGCATACGCTGGTACAGACACCGCAGTGGACGCACCTTGCCTCATCCCTGTTGATGTCCTGTTCGATAGGCTCCGTGTCCACGTTGACTTCCGCAAGATAGGCCATACCCCTCTGGAAGTCCTCTTCCGCGCCTTCAATCTCGAGCACCATGATCGATTCCGCCCGGGGGGAGATGTTGGCCCTGAGGATATTGAATATGAGATTGAAGTCTTTCACGAGCCTGTAGACCACGGGGCGGTCGATCTCGCTGCGTTTGAACCGAAGAATAATACGTTTTTTCATGACCTGGTCACTCCCTCACTCCGACCGTCCGTGCCTGCCTTCCGCTTCATATCCCCTGAGTCCCTTGGTGAATCAGACCGTTACGATTTCAATGTCTCCCCAGGCACCCAGGTGATCACCCATGATCACAAGGATGGCGAGGACATGGGGAAAGGTTCGACCGCTGTCGATGGCCCGACCGATATCGTCCTTTCTTTTTACCCTATTACCCACATAAGTTGCAAGACCGTCGGCGAAAAGGGCGGACCGGGCCACGACGCAGACCGCATCGGCCTTGCCGAGGCTGAGCGAAGGCCCCACGGTGGCCGAGGAGGTGCAGACCCCGTAGGGCTCGTCGGACCCTTTCAGTCTGAGACCGATCTTCCCGCTGTAGGATGAGTCCTTCGCATAAATCTGTACGATCCGTTCCCGGCTGGTCCTGATGGCGATGTCGCCGCCGTTCTCGATGATGTATTCTCCGGACCGACCGGCGATGTCCCGTCCCACGAATTCGGCGATCGCCCCTGCCACCGTCGCCATGGGGCCTATGGACAGGCGGCCCGCCACCTCGATCATCTCCTTCACCATGGCCGGTGCAAAGGGATCTTCTTCCACGGGCGACAGGGTCTCACGGAAACCCGGCCGCCGGGCGATATACTCCTCGAGCTGGTTCCGGTAAAAGAAGACCCGGTCCTCCACGAAGGACCGCAAGTCCCCCTGGGTGCAGCAGAAAAGATCGGTCTCTTTCAGTTTGACTTCGTAACAGGTAAGATCCCGGGGTCTGCTTACCCCCCGGTAGAAACGCTCCTCATACATGGGGCCGCCTCCGGCGAAAACCCTTCCCCGGGTGCCCTAAAAGGTTTCCCGGATCACCTCTTCGATGGTGGTAATGCCCTGACGGATCTTCACCAGTCCGCTCTTCCTGAGGGTGACCATGCCTTCCTCGATTGCCTTCTTCCTGATTTCGGCCGTACTCACCCCCGAAAAGAGAAGCTCCCGCAGGGTGGCGGTGATGGGCATCACCTCATAGAGACCGATCCTGCCCTTGTAGCCCGTATTATTACAGTTGGCGCAACCTCTGCCCTGGAAGATCTGTACCTCCTGGGCCTCCTCCTCGGTAAAACCGATGCTGGTCAGGGCCTTTACGGGGATCTGCACCTCTTCCTTGCATTCCTGGCAAACCCGGCGGACAAGGCGCTGGGCGCATATGAGAATGACCGATGTGGCGGCGAGATAGGGGTCGATGCCCATGTCGCTCAACCGCGTGATGGCCGAGGGGGCGTCGTTGGTATGGAGGGTCGAGAGGACAAGGTGACCGGTCAGGGAAGCCTTGACCGCGATCTCCGCCGTCTCGTTGTCCCTGATCTCCCCCACAAGGATGATATTGGGGTCCTGTCTCAGAAAGGAGCGCAGCACCGAGGCGAAGGTGAGGCCGATACCCTCCTGGACCTGAATCTGGTTGATACCCCTGAGGTTGAACTCCACCGGATCTTCCGCCGTCATGATGTTCACTTCCGGGGTGTTGATCCGGCTTATGGCGCTGTAAAGGGTATTCGTCTTTCCCGAACCGGTGGGTCCCGTGACGAGCACCATACCCCAGGGCCGGAAAATGGCCTCCTCAAACTTCTTGAGGTCCCCGGGCTCAAAACCGAGCCTTCCCATATCGAGCATCAGCCCTGCCTTGTCGAGGAGACGCATGACGATCTTCTCGCCGAAGAGGGTGGGGGTGGTGGAAACCCGGATGTCCACGTTCTTCATCCGGTTGTCGAGTTTCATCTGAATCTTGATCCGGCCGTCCTGGGGGAGCCTTTTTTCGGCGATATCCATCTTGGAGAGAACCTTGACCCTGGAGATGACGCCGCCTTTGTATTTGACCGGAAGTTTCAGGAACTCGTAAAGGACACCGTCGAGACGAAGACGCACCCGCATCGAATCCTCGTAAGGTTCGATATGGATGTCGCTCGCCCCCCTCTTGATGGCCTCGATAAACATGTGATTCACGATCCTCACCACCGGGGGCTGCTTCGCGTCCGATTCCAGCTTGGCGATATCGCTCTTGTCGTCTTCCTCCAGGGTTTCGAGGGAGGCCATCTCGCCGCCGTCAAAATCCTCCATGAGCCTCTTTACTTCGATGGAGTGGTCCTCCTCGTAGTACCGCTCGATAGCCCTCGCAATGGCCGATTCGGAGGCAAGCATGGGGATGATGTCAAAGCCCATGAAAAGCTTCATCTCTTTCACATCGAAGATGCGGGTGGGATCGGAGATGGCCACGATGAGGTGGTTGTCCTGTCTCCGTAAGGGCATCATGTTGTAGCGATGGACCGTGTTCTGGGGAACGAGCTTGATCACGGCCTCATCGATCGGCTCCGTATCGAGATCAACCGTGGGGATGCCGAACTGCTGGGCTAAGGCCTCTATGATCGTTTCCTCTGTGACTATCCCCATCCGCACCAGGGTCTCGCCGAGCCTCCCCCCTTCCTCTTTCTGAACCTTGAGGGCCTTTTCAAGCTGGTCTTCCGTGATGTGGGCCTTCTTGAGGAGGAATTCGCCGATTCGAAGGGCCATGGGTTCTCCAATCTCCTGGGCCGGTGCACTGCTTGACCTATTATAGCGCGAGCCTTCGGTGGATTTCCACTGAGGCTGGGAAGAACTACGCTTCCTGGTAAGAAACATTCACACTCCTCGCCCGGCCACCAATCACCTCAAGAAAGACCTCAACGAGGGAAGGATCGAACTGCATGCCCGCCTGTCTTTTCAGCTCCTTCAACGCCGCATCCCCGGACATGGCCTTTCTGTAGGGACGGTCGTTCACCATGGCATCATAGGCACAGCAAATGGCAAGTATCCGTGATTCAAGGGGTATCCTCTCCCCGCTCAACCCGAGGGGATAGCCTTCGCCGTTCCACCATTCGTGATGCTTCAGTATGGAGTCAGCCACCGGTGTGAGATCAGGTGTGGACATGGCGATGCGGTATCCGATTTCGCAATGGCGATGGATTTCCCCGAGCTCCTCCGGGGTCAGGACCCCGGTCTTCCTGAAAATCGCGTCGGGAACTCCCACCTCGCCGATATCCCTGAATTTGGCAAGTATCCTCAGGGCCTGGATCGTCTCGCCGGGGAGACCGAGCCGGTGGCCCATGTCGGTCATAAGGTTCTGTATCAGGCGGACCCTGTTCTCCGTGATGACACCGCGCTTCTCCAAAATCCTCATCAGGGTGGCCACAATGCTGTTCCGCGCCGCCTGGGTCTGGCAGAGCTTCCGGCTGTACATGTTGTTGTCCGCCTCCCTGAAGAGCTCGCTCATCTTGGTGGAGGACTCGTTCTTGGTGGCGAAACCGACGGATATGGACAGGGCGATGGCCGGATTCTCGCTGTTGTACGAGCGGACTGTGTCCTGAATCCTGTGGCAGATCCCCTCAACCACCGGTTTCGGTGTGTTCGGGAGAAGAACGGCGAATTCGTCCCCCCCCACCCGAGCCACCACGTCGCTCGACCGGAAACACCTTTTAATCACGTCTGCCGCGGCCACAAGCAGATCGTCGCCGGCGTTGTGGCCCAAAATATCGTTGATCAGTTTGAGCCCATCCACGTCGCAGATGACGATGCCCACCGGGTTGAAGCGGACGCTCGCGAGACGAGCCATCTCCTCTTCGAAATAGGTGCGGTTGTAAAGGCCCGTCAGATTGTCGTGGAGGCTCAGATACATCATCTTTCCTTCTGCCTCTTTCCGGTCGGTGATATCGATGAAGTTCCCCAGCACGGCCCTCCTCTGCTTGTACTGGATGGAACTTACCGTCTCAAGAATCCACCGCACCTCACCTTTCTTGTTCACCACCCGGTGCTCAGAGGCGGAGAGGCGGGTACCCTTGAGCATCTGTATCGTCTCGACAGTGGCACGTTCCCGGTCTTCCGGAAAAATGAAGGACCTGGTTTCGCGACCCAGCACCTCGTCCTCCCGGAATCCAGTAGTGGTGCAGAAATAGGGGTTGATGAACCTGAACCTGCCGTCCTGGGCCACGTAAATGCCGACGGGTGAACTGTGGGCCACGGTGGCGAAGAGCCCCTCGGCCTCCCTCTGCCCTGTCACATCTGAAACAGCAGCGATGGTCTTTCCGTCTTCGAGGACAAGAGACCTGAACTCCAGTTCTTTGACCGAGCCGTCTCTGCAGGTGACACCGAATATCCTCCTGCTCTCTTTCCCGAGGATGTCCTCTTTCCAGGCACGGACGACCGCCTGTCTGGCACGCTTGACCGGATACGCCTTCTTGAGCCAACGCATCCAGGTCGGTATCTCCTTTGTCGTGTAGCCGGTGATGGCGGTGAACTCCGGATTGGCATAGAGGAGTTTCCCCTTCCCATCGCTCAAGACTATACCGTAAGGAATCTTCTGGAGGATGGAGAGAAAGGTCTGTTTCTCCTTTTCAAGGACCTCTTCAGCCCTCTTCCGGGTGGTCACATCCTCCACGTAGATAACGAGCTTCCGCCCTTCAGGCTCCTCCAGGGGTATCCCGGTGAGGATAAGAACCATGGTCTTTCCACTGAAGCGGGAGGTGTATTCCAGAGGGCCCATGGAGAAGGGGATTCCGGAAAGCCCGGCCTTGATGTTCCTGCTTATGCCGTTTTCCTGAAATCCGGGAAAGTCAAGGGCATTGATTTGGCGCAGAATGGCAGGGTCACTTCCCGAGATGTGCGCGAGGGCATCGTTGACGTATTCCACCAGTCCCTCTTCGTTTACCATAATGACGCCGACAGGCGCCCTTTCCAGGAGTGCCCGGGTGGCACGAAAGGCGCGTTGGGCCTGCGCTTCCGTTCTCCTCCGTTCCGTTATGTCTCTCACGGTGACAAAAAAGACCGAAGGGCTCTTTACCGCCAGACAGGTGACGAGGATTTCGGCGGGAAACTCATCGCCGGTGCATCGCCTGCACACCGACTCGAATGAAGCCTCTCCCTTTTCGAAGACCCCGTCAAAACGGCCCTTCCCCTGTTCCCTTGAGGAACCGGGGTCGGCCACATGCTCCGGCACGAGATCTTTCAAGTGGACGGCCCGCATCTGTCTCCTGTCTCCGTACCCGAAGAGGTGGGCCGCAGCCTGATTGCAGTCCACCACCATGTGGTCGTCCACGATAAGGATGGCATCCCTCGACTGTTCGAAAAAGAGCCGGAACGCCCCGTCGCTCACCCGAAAGTACGATCTCCTCAACGGAATGGCGTTATTCCCGTGAGTATTCGCCACACCATCCCCCGCAGCTGCAGCTCTCCGTCGAGAATCCATTACCATCTATATCGGCCTTCTCCTTCCCCTACTTAACGACTCAACAAAAATCATCCTCCCCTTCCATCCCCCCGCCGACCCCACCCCGACACGGATGTCCAAAACCGGTGCAAGAGAGAAAGAGTGAACGGGTAAATGAGGTTTTGCCTCGTATCTTTAACCTTGTTCCTTGTACCATGACCCTTGTCCCTGTCCTCATCACCCGTTCAACTGCCATGCCCTGCGGCCAGAGCAGGGAAATCCCGAGCTCCAATATCCGGACCCTAAACGAATTCCAATAACTGAATGGATCAATGTCCAGAGAGGAACGGTGCGTCAACAGGGAGGTTTCAATGTGGGGCACTCGGTCACTACCTTGTGTGTTCAGGATCTCGTGCTCGGGATTTGGTGCCTGAGGGACGGAAAGGGGGCACCAGTCCCTACGGGGAAATACCCTCAGGCCTCCTGGTAAGGGCGGGGATTGCAGATGCTTTGTTTGGACCATATAATGGTGGGAGACAGAAACTCAGGAGAGGTGCATATCATGTCCACACTTATTGAATTTGCCATGTTCCCCACCGACAAGGGCGAGAGCGTGAGCCCCTATGTCAGCAGACTCCTCAGGATGATCGACGGACGGGGGGTGGTCTACCAGCTCACACCCATGGGCACCATCATCGAGGTGGACACCCTCGACGAGGCCCTCGCCGTGGTGAGCGACGCCTACAAGCTGCTGGAGCCGGACTGTAACAGGGTCTACTCGTCCATCAAGCTGGATATCAGGAAGGGCGCCTCGGGCAGGATAACCGGCAAGGTGGAATCGATACGAAAAAAGATGGGTTAGGGGCTTATCTTCCCAGCCGCTGCCCTACAGCCCTCGCCCGTGCGGCAGACTGTTTCCCCACGTCGTTGTTGGGATCCACCTTCAGTTGCATGGCGTAGGCGTTGTAGGCGGAGTTGAGGTCGTTCACTTGCTCGTAGCACATCCCGAGGATGCCGTGAACCCTCGGGTGCTTCGGCTGTGCCTGGGCCACGAACTGCAGGTTGGGGATGGCGGCGCGGAAGGCCTTGGTTCTGTACTGGCTCACCCCGAGAAAATAACGGGACGGTACGTCATCGGGGAAAAGGGCCACACTTCTCTGAAGATGGGCGATACTTTCCTGGTATCGCTCCTTCGTGTAATCGACCATACCCAGACCACGATGGGCAGGCTGATAGTTGGGATCGAGCCGTAGGGCGGTCTGAAAGCTCGTCGCGGCAGCGTCATAGCTCTTTCTTTCCAGATGGATCAGGCCCTGCAGGCCGTGGAAGGGGGCCTGCGTCCCGTCGAGGGCGATGGCCCTCGATATGAGGTTCGACGCCTCGTTCAGGTTTCCTTTCTTTGCGGCGCTGAGGGCGCGATCGTACTGATCCCGGTAGATCACGTTGGCCTTCCGCAGCTTCGCGGTCATATTCTGAAAACGGGCCCTGTTGGCGCTGTCGGCCCTCACCTGGTACCTCGGCGTCGAACTGATGATCCGCTCGATCTCCTCGATCCGCACCTCCGTCCTCGGATGTGAGGAGAGGAGGTCTCCGAAAAAGCTTCGCTCCTGAGTACCCTGACCGAGGGAGCGCATATATTCGCTCGATACCTTCTCGAGGTTTCTGTGGGCGCTCACGGCGCTACGGGGGTCGTACCCAAGCCGGGCCATGTACGCCACCCCAAGCCTGTCCGCCTCCAGTTCATCGGTTCGGCTGTACTGGAGGAGAAGGAGGTTGCCCCCGAGGGAACCGAGGGTCATGGCCATATCGGAATAGGCGCTCCCTCCCAGGGCGATCCCCGCCCCTGCGAGCACCGCCTGGGTGAGCATGCCCTTCGACATCTGGCTTGCCGAGTGGCGTGCCGACACGTGGCCCATTTCATGGCCCATGACGAAGGTGAACTCCGCCTCGTTGTCCAGACCCGCCAGGAGGCCTCTCGTCATTACCACGTGGCCGGGTATCGCCCAGGCATTGGGGACCGAGCTGTTCTGAATGGCAAAATCAACGGGAAGGTTGGGCCTGTGTGAGACACGGTGGATGTTGAGCACCACACCCTTCAGATATGCCTTGAGGGCTTCGTCGCGGTATTCTCCGCCCCCTCCTTCGGCGCCCCAGAGGGCGTTCGGGTAGAGCCTCCTGCCCATCTCGATTTCTTCCTGTTCCGACACCAGCATGAGCTGGCTCTGCCCTGTCACCGGGTTCACTGCACAACCCGAAAGGAAGGAAAGAAGAATCAGAACAAACGAAAGGGCAATCATCCCGCGGACCGTCATGCTCATCTGCGTTTTCATACGCCGCACCTCCCTCTATATTCATTATACTGGTCGCCCTCCTGATTTTGTCAAGAAAAGGGGGGTCGGCAGCATCCTTCGCCAAACATTTCCTTGACACCTTCCGACTCGCCGGGCGTACAATAGTGGGAAAAGGACGAGGAGGTCCGGATGTTCAACCCGTCGAAGGTCATTGCCATCGGGCTCAACTATTACGATCACGCCCGGGAAATGAACGTTCCCGTTCCGGAGGCACCCCTCATCTTTCTCAAGGCACCCACCTCCGTGATCGCGGACGGGCAAACCATCATCTATCCTCCTCAAACCCGGGAACTGCATTACGAGGGAGAGTTGGTCGTGGTCATAAAGGACAGGATCAAGGGGGTGACCGTGGAGGAGGCCCCCCGCCACATCCTGGGCTATACATGCGGCAACGACGTGACGGCACGAGACCTGCAGCGCCTCGACGGCCAGTGGGCGCGGTCGAAGTCCTTCGACACCTTTTGTCCCCTCGGCCCCAGGATCGCACAGGACGTGGATCCTTCGAACCTCGCCATCACCACGAGGGTGAACGGCGCAGTAAAACAACAATCCAGTACGCGTAACCTGGTGCATAACGTCTACCGCCTCGTCGCCTATATCAGTGCCGTGATGACCCTTCTTCCGGGAGACGTGATCCTCACGGGAACCCCCCCGGGCGTGGGCCCCCTCAATGTGGGCGACACGGTGGAAGTGGAAATAGAAGGTATCGGCATACTCACAAACAGGGTTGGAAAGGAGTAGTCAATGGAAAACATCTCTTTCGACGAGTTCATGAAGATAGACCTGCGGGTAGCCCTCATCCTGGAATGCGAGGAGATTCCCGGGGCCGACAAGCTTTACGCCCTCACCATCGACCTGGGAGACGAGAGGAGGCAGATCGTCGCCGGCATCAAGCAGTACTACGGCAAAGAGGAGCTGGTGGGCAGAAGAATCGCGGTGGTGGCAAATCTGGAACCACGGAAGGTCCGTGGCATCATGTCCCACGGCATGCTTCTTGCCGCGTCATCCCCGGACAAAAGCGCGGTGGTCCTTCTCTCTCCGGACAGGGAGATACCCGCGGGAAGCAAGATTTCGTAACGCCTTGGCGACAATCGGCCCTTCCGGTACAGGTCGTACAGGATCTGAAGAACCTGTCAGGTCAAAAAGATCATGATCCGCAGTTTTCTGCTCATCATCACCGGCATGGTCCTCTTCCTCTTCGCCACCACCAAGCTGTCCACCGAGGTACAAACACTCTTCAGCGGCAGAATACGGAAATTCATCAAATTCGCGGTGAAAAGGCCCATCTACGCCCTTGTGACGGGGATAGGCGCAACCGTCCTCTTCCAGAGCAGTTCCGCCACCTCCCTCTTCACCGTGGGCCTGGTGAGCGCCGGCCTGATCAGCTTCATCCAATCCCTCGGCATCATCCTGGGCGCAGACATCGCCACCACCCTCACGGTACAGCTCCTCGTGTGGAAGATGAGCAGCCTGTCGCCCTTTTTCATGGTCGCCGGGGCGCTCATCTATTTCATGGCTAAAGATTCGTGGAAGGCCCGGGGTGAATGCCTTTTCTACTTCGGACTCATCTTCTTCGGCTTCTGGCTTATCGGAGAGGGGGCCGGGGGACTGAAAGACCATCCCACAGCGGTCCGGTTCCTCCGGGAGTTCAGTCATCCCCTCACAGGACTTCTCGTGGGCCTTCTTTTCACGGTCATCGTCCAGGCATCGGCCATCCCTATCGCCACCCTTACCATTCTCTCGCAGCAGGAGCTCATGACCATCGAGCAGGCCCTGCCCGTGGTGATCGGCGCCAACATCGGGACCACCATTACCGCCATCATGGGGAGCCTGGTGGCCAACGTGAACGGAAAACGGAGCGCGGTGGCCCATGTCTTCTTCAAGTGCGCCGCCGCGCTGGTCTGTCTCCTTGCCCTGCCCCTCTTCACCAGTCTGCTCAAGGCCTTTACTTCATCCATCCCCCAGCAGATCGCCCTGAGCCATTTTCTTCTCAATCTCCTCATCGTCATCCTCTTCGCGGGGATCCTGAGGCCTGTGGCCAGGCTCGTGGAGGCCATCGTCCCCGGAAAAGACGAGGCCCTTCCCCTGTGGCCCGAGTATCTCGATGACCGTTGTCTTTCCAACCCCTCCGACGCCCTGGTCTGCACCAGGCAGGAGCTCCAGCGGGAGATCATGCTTGCCCAGCGGATGTACAGCGAAAGCCTCCTCCTCTTTCATCAGTACGACAAGGCCAGGAGACAGGACATCGCCTACCTGGAGATGATCGTCGACAACCTCCAGGCCGAGATCACCCGCTATCTCTGGAGCATCTCGTGCGGACAACTCACCCAGAGCCTTTCCCGGAGGCTCTTCGCCTACGCGGCCATCGTCTATGACATCGAACGGATGGCGGACCACGCCCTCAACCTGGTGGAGATCTGTGAGGCCAAATGGAAGAGGAAGGTCGTCTTCTCCAGGGCGGCGGAAGTCGAGCTTTCCGAGCTGGAAGGGCTGGTGTCGGAGAGTCTGTCCGATGCGAGGGCCCTTTTGGAAACCCGGGACGGAAACCTCATCGGCCGGGTGAAGATACGGTCCGGCGAAGTCCGCTTCAAGGTGAGGCAGGCCACGTCACGCCATCTTGACCGCTTCTACCACCGGGTCTGCACCGCCGAGGCGGGTCCCCTCTTCGTGGACACCCTCATCAACCTTGAACGTTTGTCCGATCACTGCGAAAACATCGCCTCTTACATAGAGGACCTCGACTGAGAGGAGGAAAGGGGCACTCCCGAAAGGGCTCCCTCCCGGAAAAGCCCTTCCATGTTGACTTTTCCCCCCTGATGGGCGAATATTGTTACGGCCATGAAGAAGGAGCTCCAACGACTCAAAAAGATAAGGAATATCGGGATCGCCGCCCATATCGACGCAGGCAAGACCACGGTGACCGAACGGATTCTCTACTACACGGGCAAGACATACAAGATAGGGGAAGTGCACGAAGGCACCGCCACCATGGACTACCTTCCCCAGGAGCAGGAGAGGGGCATCACCATAACCTCCGCGGTCACCACGTGCTACTGGAACGACCATCAGATCCAGATCATCGATACCCCCGGACACGTAGACTTCACCATTGAGGTGGAAAGGTCGCTCAGGGTCCTGGACGGGATGGTAGCTGTCTTCTGCGGCGTGGGGGGCGTGGAACCACAGTCGGAGACGGTATGGCACCAAGCCGACAAATACAGGGTACCACGCCTGGCCTTCATCAACAAACTGGACCGGGTGGGCGCCGACTTCTTTCGGGTCGTCGACATGATGGTGGAAAAATTCGGCGCCAACCCCATACCCCTCCAGCTTCCCATCGGGAGGGAGGACGGTTTTCAGGGGGTGGTGGACCTCATCTCCATGGAAGCCATGGTCTGGAACGAAGAAGACTTAGGGGCAACCTTCAACACCATTCCCATCCCCGAGGCCTGCAGAGAGGAGGCTCAGGGTCAGCGGGAGAAGCTTCTGGAAAGAATCTCCATGCTCGACGACAGCGTCATGGAGCTTTACCTCGAGGGCATGGAGATCAGCGCGGACCTGATCTATGAGACACTGAGGAAAGGCACCGTCTCCCTGAGGTGCGTCCCTGTGTTGTGCGGTGCGGCCCTGAGAAACAAAGGGGTTCAACCCCTTCTGGACGCGGTGATCAGGTACCTCCCCTCTCCCCTCGATGTGCCGCCCGTGCAGGGCCGGAACCCGGAAACGGGGGAATGGGAGAGCCGGGAGGCGAGAAGCGACGAGGACCTCACCGCCCTCGCCTTCAAGGTGGTCATGGAGGAGGGGCGCAAACTCACCTACGTGAGGATCTATTCGGGGAAGATGGAAGTGGGGCAGGATGTCTACAACGTGAACCTGGGCAGGAAGGAGAAGATCTCGCGCATCTTCCGCATCCACGCCAACCACAAGGAGCGCATCGAGGAAGCGGCAACGGGCGCCATCGTGGGGATCGTCGGTCTCAAAGAAACATCCACCGGCCATACCCTGACCCGGGAAAGGCAGATCCTCCTCGAACCCATCGATATCTACCAGCCCGTCATCACGGTGGCGGTGGAGCCGAAAAGAAACGTGGACCAGGAAAAGCTGATCCAGACCCTCCAGCGCATCGCGGAGGAGGACCCTACCTTCATCGTGAAGACCGACGAGGATGCCTACCAGACGGTTGTCTCGGGTATGGGCGAACTCCATCTGGACGTGGTGATGAGACGAGTCAGGGAGGACTTCGGAATCGATGTCCACGTGGGTAAACCCCAGGTCGTATACAAGGAGACCATTGACCGGGCCGTGACGGTGGAGCAGTCTTTCGAGAAAATGATCAACAACGCCCTCTGCAAGGGGTGGGTCTCCCTTGCCGTGTCACCCAACGAGAGGGGGAAGGGTATCGCCATCTCCTCACGCCTGACAGAAGACCATCCCGCCTATCCCTTCCGAACCGCCGCCGAAGAGGGTGTCCTCGAGGCATCGAATATAGGAGTCCTCAGAGGATTCCCCCTGACCGACGTGGTGGTGAACATCATGGACGCCTCGTACAACAACCCTGAGTTTGCAAGGCTCTCCCTCAAGATGGCGGCCCACGACGCCTTCAGGAAGGCTTGCCAGGAGGCCCAGCCCGCCCTCCTCGTGCCGATCATGTCCCTCACCGTGACCACCCCCAACGAATTCCTCGGAGATATAGCCGGAGACCTGAACAGCAGGAGATGCCAGATCACGAGCATCTCCGCCAGGGACAGGATTACCCTCGTCGAGGCTTTTGCGCCCCTCACCAGGATGTTCGGGTACTCCACCGACATCCGATCCCTCTCCCAGGGGAGGGCGTCGTTCACCATGTACTTCTCCCATTACGACAAGGTGGAGAACGGATGACCGCCGAGGACAGAATAAGAGAGGTGCTGGCCTTCCTGAGGGAGATGGGGGACTACGTATCCGGCGACTTCATAGCCGAAAAGATGGGCATATCAAGGACCGCCGTGTGGAAATACATCCACCAGATGGACGAACTGGGTTACGGTCTCTCAAAACTTAAAGGAAAGGGGTACAGGCTCACCTCCACGCCGGACCGCCTCTATCCGTGGGAGATCGAACGGTATCGCACCACCGCCGTCCTGGGAACAAAGATTGTGTATAAGGACGCGGTGGATTCCACCAATGCCTATGCCTTCAGGCTCGCCCTAGGCGGAGAGCCGGAAGGTACCTGTGTGATCGCCGAGGAACAGACCAAAGGCAGGGGGAGGCTCGGACGGCTGTGGCACTCCCCGGCAGGGCGGAATCTTTACATGTCCGTGATCCTCCGTCCCGCCATCCACCCTTCGAGGGTCTACCCCATCACCTTCCTCTCATCCCTCGCCGTGGCCGACACGGTGGCGGCCTTAACGGGCGAGAGCGCCGACCTGAAGTGGCCGAACGACGTGCTTCTGGGAGGCAGAAAGCTGTGCGGGACCCTCCTCGAGATCTCGACGGAGGCGGATATGGTCCGGTTCGTCATCGTCGGCATCGGACTCAACGTCAACCTCAAAGAAGAGGAAATGAGCGACGATATCCGGGCCAAGGCCACATCTCTGCTCATGGCCACAAAAAAAGCCTACGAAAGGGTTCAGGTATGTGGTATCTTACTCAACACGCTTGAGGGTTATTACTCCCTCCTGCAAAGAGAGGGGGAGCAGGCGGTGTGCAGGCTTTGGGAGGAAAGGGCCCGCATCAAGGGCAAGCACCTCGAGATCAACCAGATGGGTGAGCGGTACTCCGGTATCGCCGAAGGTGTGGACAGAGACGGTGCCGTACTCCTGAACATGAACGGCGTCGTGAAACGCATTGTTGCGGGGGACGTGAACTTTTAGCCATGCTGCTCGTTATCGACATAGGGAACACCAATATAGTCTTCGGCGTCTATGAAGACGGAAAACTGCTCAACCACTGGCGGCTCAGCACGGTGATCCAGAAGACGGTGGATGAGTACGCCATTCTCCTCAACAGTCTTCTCTACATCGACAAGATCAAACTGAGCCAGATCGACAGCGCCATCATTTCCTGCGTGGTGCCCCCTCTGCTCATTCCCTTCGAGATCGTCTGCCGTAAATTCATCGGCATCATGCCCATCGTGGTGGAGCCGGGGATCAAAACCGGTATGCCGATCCACTACGAGAACCCCTCCGAACTGGGTGCCGACCGGATCGTGAATGCGGTGGCCGGCTATGAGCGACACAAACGCTCCCTCATCATCGTGGACTTCGGGACCGCCACCACCTTCGACTACATTACCGCCAGGGGCGAGTATGTGGGCGGCGCCATCGTCCCCGGCGTAATGATCTCCCTCGAGGCGCTCTTCGAGCGGGCCTCCAAGCTTCCCCGGGTCGAGCTGGTGAAACCCAGGAGCATCGTGGGCAAGAACACGGTGACGGCCATGCAGTCCGGCATCCTCTACGGTTATTCGAGCCTTGTCGACGGCATCGTCCGCAAGATGCGGGAAGAGGTGAAGACCGATCCCTACGTGGTGGCCACGGGAGGCCTTTCCAGCCTGATCTTCAAGGGTTCGGAGACCATCAATGAGGTGGACGAATTCCTTACCCTCCGGGGTCTCAAGATCCTCTATGAAAAGAACAAAGACTCCCACAAGTTCAAATAGCCCCAAGCCCTGTTCTCCGTGACGGACATCACGGGTGTCGAGATCTCCCCGTACCCGCGTTCTTTCGTTCCGGCGACTCCGGTCACGGCCCTTCGGCTGCGGAGCTTGTGCCTTCTTCCCGTCCGCACCATCCACTCATTCCCTCGTCCACCCATCCGCTCGCACCTGTCGCACGACCGCGAGTGTTCCTGAGAGGCTGATACGTATGATCAAAGGACGATCAGAGGTTAACCCGATGCCCGGCGGAGCCGATCATATTGGCGGCAGCTCGCCCTCCGGAGGTGTGGTATGAACGGTAAAGGCAACACGGAACTTACGAGCTTACCCGTGATTCTCGCGATTCTCCTTGCCGCTTCCCTTCTTCTCGTCCCATGGCCCTCTTCCGCAGAGACGAGGGAGGAGATGACGGTGGTGAGGGACAAGGAGAAGACGGTCTACACCATCGGATCGAACGGGGAGAACAAAAAGGAGGAAGAGAAGGACCGCGAGAAATCCTGGGAGATGCTGAAGAATATGAACATCATCATCGACAGGCGTCACCCCGGACCCCAGCCCGCCAAGTAACCGCAGGCCTCAGAAGACCATCTTCAACAGTTCCCGGGCGATGACCGCCTTTTCCACCTCTTTTGAGCCCTCGTAAATCTCCACGATCTTTGCGTCCCGGTAGAACCGCTGGATGTCGTAGTCGGCGATGTATCCGTAGCCGCCGTGGAGCTGGAGGGCCTCGTTGGTCACATAGACCCCCACCTCGCCCCCGTACCATTTGGCCATGGAGATGAGCCGAGGGTCCACCCTGCCTTTGTCGAGGAGATAGGCCGACCGCCAGTAAAGCCCCCGGGCCGCCTCGATCCTCGTGGCCATTTCCGCCAGCTTGAACTGGATCCCCTGGAAAGCGGAGAGGGTGGTGCCGAAGGCCTTTCTCTTCTTCACATGGCCTATGGCAAGCTCGAGGGCCCCCTGGGCCACGCCTACGCCCTGGGCCGCCACGTGATTACGGGTCTTGTTGAAGAAATCCATGAGCTGGTTGAAGCCTTCCTGCTCCCGGCCTATAAGGTTCTCCGCCGGCACCTCCACGCCGGAAAGGCTCAGTTCCGCCGTGTTGTTTGCCCTGATGCCCATCTTCCCGTGGATCTTGGTCGCCGAAAAGCCCTTTCTGTCCGTTTCGACCAGGATAACGCCGAAGCGCTTGTGGGCGTTTCGCTCCTCCGGATGAGTAAGGCAGAAGACGAGGACCCAGTCGGCGATGCACCCGTTGGTGGTGAACATCTTGCTGCCGTTGATGACGTAGGTGTCGCCCTTCCGCTCGGCCCTGGTGCGCACGGAGGCCACGTCGCTTCCCGTGTCGGGCTCGGTGATCCCGAAACCCATGACGGCCCTGCCTGACGCGAGGAGGGGGAGATACTTCTTTTTCTGCTCTTCCGTCCCGAAGGCCTGAATCATCTCGGAGCCGAAGGTGCAGGAAAGGATCGCCTGGCCGCAGCCGGGATCGACACGCCAGAACTCTTCCGAAATCAGTGAGTGCTCGAGAAAACCGAGACCGAGGCCTCCGTACTCCTCGCTGATGAAGGATCCTACGAAACCGTTCTCGCAGGCCTTTTTCCAGAGGGAGAGGTCGAAATCCTCCTTTTCGTCGAATTCCCTGGCCCTTTCTCTGAACTCACCCTCGGCAAACTCGCGGGCGGCCCTCCTGATGTCGTTTTGCTCCTGCGTCAGCTCCATCCTGTCCCCCGGGTCGGTGTACGGTTCGGGCTACGTCTCTTCTTCGTGTCTCTTTCTCTCCTCGCGCCTCATTTCGCGCCTGAGGAGTTTTCCGACTTTTGATTTGGGGAGACTGTCTCTGAATTCGATATGGTGGGGTACCTTGTAGGCGGCGAGGCTGTTCCTGCACCACCGGATAAGTTCGTAGCCGGTCACGCCTTTGACGTCCTGCTTGAGCACCACGAAGGCCTTGATCCGCTCCCCCACCTTCTCGTCCGGCACGCCCACCGCGCAGGCCGCGAGGACCGCGGGATGCTCCTGGAGGGCCGCCTCGATCTCGGAGGAGGAAACGCGGTAACCCTTGTGTTTGATCGTGTCCGCCGTACGGTCGACGAAATAGAAGAAGCCCTGCTCATCCCGTCTGACCACGTCGCCGGTTCGATACCATTTCAGGCCGTCCATCTCCAGGATGGCCTCTTTCGTCTCTTCCTCTTTGTTCCAGTAGGTCTCTACCATGAAGTCGGAGTGGACCATCATCTCCCCCGCCTCGCCGGGGGGCACCTCCTTCATGGTCGCCTCGTCGATCACCTTGACCTTCTTGGTGCGCAGGACCTTCCCCATGCTGCCCGGCGGCCTCTCGCCCACCACAGGGGACATGGTGATACCGCCGCATGTCTCTGTGGCACCGTATCCTTCGTAGATCTCTTTGCCGAAGGTCTCTTTCCACCGCTTGGCCGTATCCTGGGGAAGCACGTCGCCTCCGCTGAAGCAGTACCGGAGGGAGGAAAGGTCGTAGAAGTCCCGCCGGTCGTGTTCCAGGATCATCTTGAAGACCGCCGGCACCCCGAAAAAGGTCTTGATCCTGTGTTTCTCGATGGCGTCGAGGTAGGCGTCAATATTGACCCGGGGGAAGAGGATCACGCAGTCTCCCGAAATACACAGGGGACCGAGGCCGAAGACCTGACCCAGGATATGAAAGAGGGGTCCGCCCTGGAGGATGATGTTTTCCGCTGGCGGGATAATGGGGTAGCTGATCTCGATCTGGGCCTCCACGGACTGGAGGAAGAGGGAGTGGTTGATGGGCACCCCCTTGGGATGCTTCGTGGTGCCGCCCGTATAGAGGAGCTCCAGGGTATCCCGGTCCTTTGCGGCAGGCAGGTCCATGTGCCGCCGCTCCTTCATGAGGTCGGCAAAGCGGAACACGCCCGGGGCCTTCTCTATCCGGCCCCTGGGGATGCGGTCGAAGGCCCATCCGAGCATCCGTTTGTAGAACGGGAGGGTATCGCCGAGGCTGGTGACGATGACCACGTCGAAAAGACCTTCCCCCCTCAGCTCCTTCACATAACCGAAGTTGGTGTCGGCGCAGATGACGGCCCGGGCCCCCGAGTCGGTGCTGATGTACCGAAGGTCCCGGGAGGTGTAAATGGGTGTGATGGGGATGACCACAGCCCCAAGCCTCTGGATCGCCAGCCAGGCGATGATCCACTGGGGTGTGTTTGCGATGTAGAGGATGACCTTGTCGCCCGCCTTGAGGCCGAGGGACGCAAGCCCTGTGGAGAAGGTCTCCACGGCCACAAGGAGGGTCTCGTAGGTGTAGGCCTCTCCGAGGTAAACGAGGGCCCGTTTGGTCCGGTGCCGTTCTACGATCTGGAGAAAGGATGCGTAAACGTTCATCTCAACCCACACCGAAGTAGGCGGCCTTGATTTCGGGGTTGTCGTAGAGCTCCGCCCCTGTCCCTTCAAGGGTGAGCATGCCGTTTTCCAGCACATATCCCCGGCTGATGATGGGGAGGACCGGCCGCGCGAACTGCTCGCAGATCAGGATGGTCACACCCGCCTCTCTGTTGATGGTGACGATCGATTCGATGAGCTTCACCTGGATCGCAGGGGCCAGACCGAGGAGCGGCTCGTCGAGAAGCATGAGCTTGGGCTTCGCCATAAGAGACATGCCCACCGCAAGCATCTGCTGCTCCCCGCCGCTTAAGAACCCCGCCTTCCGCCTCTTCAGGGGAATGAGGGCGGGAAAGATGGCGTAGATATAATCGATCTTCTCCCTCTTCTCAGATCTGGGAAGGAGATAGGAGGCGATTTTCAGGTTCTCCTCCACGTCGCTTTCCACAAAGACAGGATGCCTCTCCCGGGAAAGGACCAGGCCCAACTTCACCCTTTCGTCGGCCCACAGGTTCGTGATATCCCGGCCCAGAAAGGTGACGTTGCCGAAAATGGTGATCCTCTCGCCGCCCTTCCGCTGTTCCTTCAGCCTGGTGTCGAGGAGGAGCCCGGAGAGGGTGTTCATGAGAGTTGTCTTGCCGGCGCTGTTCGACCCGATGATGCCCACGATCTCACCCTCGTCCACATGGATGGAGAGGTCGTTGATGGCGATGGCGTTCTCATAGAAGACCATCAGTTTGTCAACCGCAAGCACCTCTACACCTCCACCCCGAGGTAGGCCCTCTTCACCTCTTCGTCCTCGAGGATCTCCTTCGGCGGGCCCTCCTTGATCTTGCGGCCGAAGTTGAGGACGATGATGTTGCCCGCGATCCTGAACAGCTCCTTCAGGCGGTGCTCGATCATGATGATCGTCTTTCCTTCCTGGAGCAGCTTTTCAATGATGGGGATGATGCTCGTTACCTCTGCTATGGAAAGGCCCGAAAAGAGCTCGTCCAGGAGGAGAAGCTCGCTGTTGAGGGCGATCAGGCGGGCCAGTTCCAGCCGCTTCAGATAGCCGTGGGGCAGAACGCTGGCCGACTTGTAGGGCACTGACGAGTCCCGCTCGAACCCTACCTCCTCCAGCACGTCAAGGGCCACCGCATCCTTGTCCCCGAAGCCCCCTGTCGTGGAGGCCCTTACCCTGGGAGAAGCCAGGGGGACGATGATATTCTTGAAGGCAGGGAGATGAAAAAAGGGCTTCACCATCTGGAAGGCCCTGCCGATACCGAGATTGGCGATCCGGTAGGGTGAGGAGCCGATGATCTCCTTCCCTTTGAAGGTGACGCTTCCCGAGTCGGGCCGGACGAACCCGGTGATGATGTTGGCGAAGGTGGTCTTGCCTGATCCGTTGGGCCCGATGATGCCGAGCAGGGTGTGCTCCTGAACGGACACGGAGACGGAATCCACCGCCTTTACGCCGCCGAAACTTTTCGTTATGTTCTTGACTTCAAGGAGCGCCATCTATTCGATCTTCACCCACCGCTCTATTTCGTTGTACTTCCGTGACCCGTAGTGGAAAAGCCCCTCGGGCAGGGCCACCACGCAGATAACCAGGATGAGGCCGTAAAAGACAATGCGCAGGGTTCCGAACTCCCGGAGCACCTCGGAGAGGGGCACGAGGACGAAGGCGCCCACGAGCGGTCCCGCAAGGGTTCCGATCCCCCCTATGGCTGATGCGGCGATGGGCAGGATAGAGAACTCCATGGCGAAAACCGGCATGCCTGTGAACATGTAGGAATGGGTCATGAAGGCGCCGCAGAAGGAGCAGATCGCGCTCCCGATGAAGAGGGCCTGGGCCTTGAAGGCATAGATATTGATGCCTGACGCCATGGTTGCCCGGTCATTGTCCCGGATGCTCACAAAGATGAGGCCGTAGTCCGACGAGATGAACCGGCGCAGACCGAAGAGGCTGCACCACAGGGCGATCATGATGACCGTGACCTCCACCCAGATGTTCGGAAAGGGGCTTAGGCCCGTGATGCCTTCCGTGCCGCCCATGATGCGGGTCGCCTCGATCATCCTCATGAGCATGAGGGGGAGGATCAGGGTGATCATGGCGAAGTAGATGCCTCTGAGCCTGATCACCGGCAGGAGCAGGATGGTGGAGAGAAAGGCGCCCGCCACGGTCGCGATGGGGATGGAGAGGTAAAAGGGCACGTGGAGGTAGTGGTTGAGGCCGCCGGCCACATAGGAACCGATGCCGAAAAAGAGCGACTGGCCCAGAGAGAGAAGGCCGCAGGAGGAGAGGAAGTCCCACGATACGGCCAGCATGGCGAAGATACAGGTGGTGATGATCACCTTCTGCCAGTACATGGGCAGAAGGTAGGCGAGCAGGGCGATGCCGAGGATGGGTACGAGACGGGGAAAAAGAAGGAACCACATCTCCCTGGCGGAGGAAAGGGCGTAGATGTCGTCGGACCGGGCCTTCACGCCCCTGTCAATCCGCTCTTTCCGCCTGTGTTCGCTCATACCCGCTCTTCCAGTTCTTTCTGATGGCCCAGGAGACCCGAAGGCTTGATGACCAGGATCACCAGGATGGCTGCCAGGCTCACGATCATGGTCCAGTGGGCGGCCAGGTAGGTGGCGGTCAGGGTCTGGGCGTAGCCGATAATGAGGCTGGCGATGATAACGCCGAAGGTGCTCCCGAGCCCTCCCACGATGCATACCGACAGGGCGTTGATGAGCACGTCGTAGCCCCCGTCGACCGTGATGGTGCCCAGCGGCAGGATCACGATGGCGGCGAAGGCGCCCAGCGACGAGCCGAGCCCCATGCTGAGACTCGCAATCCAGTCAGGGTTGATCCCCAGGGAGAGGGACGTGTGCTCCTCCTGGGCGATGCCCCGGAAGGCGAGCCCTATCCTCGTGTGATGGGTGAAGAGATAGAGGACCGTGATCAGGAGGATCACAAAACCCAGGATCAGGAGGCGCTGGATATCCACGAAGGCGTCGAGGATCTCCACCGACCCGTTGATGAAAACGGGAAGGGAATAACGGAAGCCGATGAAGCCCACGTACCGCAGGAATTCGAGAATCACGATGGAGATGCCGAAGGTGGCGATCACTTCGGAGATGACGAGCCCCCTTATACGCCGGATGATGTACCGGTACGTCAGAGCCCCGAAGACCCCGATCACGATCAGGGTCGTCAGGGCCGAGAGGACGTAGGGAAAACCGAGGTGGTTGATGAAGATCCACGCGAGAAAACCGGCCACCACGTAGATGGCCCCGTAGGAGAAGTTGGCAAGGCCGCTGATCCCGAAGGTCAGGTTGAACCCCAGGGCCATGAGGGCCAGTACCGCGCTGTTTATGAGTCCGTATACGAGCACCGGGCGGTCGTTGTTACTTCATCCAGGCCGGCTTCTGTATCTTGTCCGAGGCAATGGACTGGGGCCAGACCACCGCCATCTTGCCCTTCTGCCACTGCATCACCGCCCCTACCGCAGCCGCTTTCGGGTCCTCGCCGAAGATAAGCTGGTGGCTGTTGTCGAACTTGATCCTCCCGACGACCCCTGTCATGTCCGAATTCTGGATCGCCTCCACCACCTTGGCCGGGTCGAGGGTGCCTGCCTTCTCGATGGCGTTGGCCAGGACGTAGACCGTGTCATAGGCCGGCGCGGCGCCGTGGCCCGACTGGATATCCTCCTTGAACTTCTTCATGTAGGCCTCGCTGAACTTCACCGAAGGAGGCCATGCCTTGATGGGGAAATAGCCGATCTCGAAGACCACGTTCATAAGTCCGTCGATATCCTCGCCGAAGGTCTTCCACGCCTTCGTTCCCATGAGGGGCGATATGAAGCCGGCCATAAGCGCCGGGACCTTCATGCTCTTCCACTGCTTCACGAGGATGCCGCTCGTCGGCATGTCGAAGATGGGGAGAATCACCTGGACCCCCGCGGACCGTGCCTTGAGGAGTCCCGCGGAAAAATCGGTCGCTCCCACGGGGAACTTGTCGAAGCCGGTGACGGTCCAGCCGTTGTCCTTGAACCACTTCTCCATCATGCCGCCCGTGGCCGTGGCCCACAGCACGTCCTGGGTGGCGATGTAGACCTTGTTGTAGCCGAACTGGGTGCCGATGTGCTTCATCATGCTCTGCATGTAGCCAGCAAGGTAACGGGAATCAAGGCAGTTCCGGAAGGAGTATTTGTACTTCTCCTTGTCGGAGAGTACCTTTTCCTGAAATTTCGGGGTCATGGCGATGGTACCGATATTGATGACCTTGTACTTCGAGTAGATGTCCATGGCCGCCAGGAGGGCCTCGGAGCGGAAGTTGCCCACCACGGTGGCATAGATCTTCTTGTCCAGGATCAGCTTCTCGATGCCGAGGAGGGCCTCCGACACGGGCACGCCCGGTTCGCCGTCCCTGATATCCAGGGCCTCTATCCGGAGGAGCCTCTTCTCGTTGCCCACCTTCACGCCGCCCCGGGCGTTGATCTCTTCCACCGCGAGCTGGGCGGCATTACGGCCTTCGTAACCCTCGATCAGCTTCAGAGATGTGGGAACGCCGAGGGTGATATACTGCTGGGCTGAGGAGATGGTGCCGAGAAGGAAGAATGACAGGACTGCCACGACGCCGACGACGAGCTTTTTCATAACAACCCCCCTGATTGTGGTGAATGCCGGATTCCTCCCGGCCCGTCCCTTAACCTGTGTATGGTGGACCCCTCTTCAACTGTGCCGCGTCATCCGGTTCGCTACAGGGGGCCCCGAATTCCTCCCTTTTCGTTCAATCCCGCCATGTACGGTCTCTTGGACTGCGAAAACTCTTTACTATAGTAACGCGCCTAAAAAAGTTGTCAAGAAAAAACCTCGGGGAACCCTTGCGGGAGCCCGGCCCTTCCGACGGCCCCGCCTTTACACCCGACGCCCTCTTTGCTACAATAGACCACATTCTATGGCCTTTTTTCGGATACCACCTTTCTTCGCCCTCCTCCTGGCAATCTTTCTTATCGCCTCGTGCGGCGGCAGGAAAGAGGCCGCCCTCTACGACGACCCCGGCACACCGGCCCACGGTGACACCATCATCATGGCCTCCATAGGGGAACCCTCAAACCTTATCCCCGTCCTCTCCTCCGACTCTCCGTCCCACGAGGTAGCCTCTTATATCTACAACGGCCTCGTGAAGTACGACCGGGACATCAACATCGTGGGCGACCTGGCGGAATCGTGGGAGATCTCGAAGGACAACCTCTCCATCACCTTCCATCTCAGGAAGAACGTGAAGTGGCACGACGGCGCACCCTTCACGGCCCACGACGTCATGTACACCTACAGGGTGACCATCGACCCTAAGACCCCGACGGCCTATGCCGGCGATTTCCTCCTCGTGAAAGAGGCGAAGGTCATCGATGACCACACCTTCAGGGTCACCTACGAGAAACCTTTCGCCCCCGCCCTCTTGAGCTGGGGGGCGGCTATCCTGCCCCGCCACCTGCTGGAGGGCAAAGACATCACCACGTCCCCCCTCGCCCGGAAGCCCGTGGGCACGGGCCCGTACCGGTTCAAGGAGTGGATACCGGGCGACCGGGTCGTCCTCACCGCAAATCCGGATTATTTCGAAGGACGGCCTTACATCGACCGCTACATCATGCGCATCATCCCCGACAGCGCCACCATGTTTCTTGAGTTGAAGCGTTTCGGGATAGACATGATGGGGCTCACCCCCCTGCAGGCCATGCGGCAGACCGATTACCCGGGATTCAAGCGGGAGTTTTCCCGGTTCAAGTACCTGGCCTTCAGCTACGTGTACATGGGGTACAACCTGAGGCACAAATTCTTTAAAGACAAGAGGGTGCGCCAGGCCATAAGCTACGGCATCGACAAGCAGGAGATCATCGACGGCATCCTCCTGGGCCAGGGGGTGGAGGCGACGGGCCCCTTCAAACCGGATATGTGGGCCTATCACGGCAATGTGAGGAAATACGGGTTCGACAGGGACAAGGCGGCGGCCCTCCTCGCCGAGGCGGGGTTCGTGAAGGGGGCAGACGGGAGACTCTCCCGGAACGGCGAGCCCTTCGAGTTCACCCTCCTCGTGAACCAGGGCAACGTGGTCCGTATCCAGTCGGCCGAACTCATCCAGAAGCGGCTCGCCGACCTGGGGATCACCATGAAGATCCGCGTTGTCGAATGGGCGGCCTTCATCAACGAGTTCGTGGACAAGCGGAACTTCGAGGCCATTATCCTGGGGTGGACCATATCCCAGGACCCGGACCCCTTCGATATCTGGCACTCCTCAAAACAGGGGAAGAAGGAGCTGAACTTCATCTCCTTCGAGAATCCGGAGGTGGACGACCTCCTCGTCAGGGCCCGCCATACCCTCGACCGGGCGGAACGGAAGCGCTACCTCGCCCGGTTCCAGGAGATTCTCGCCGAGGAACAGCCCTACACCTTCCTCTTCGTGCCCTACACGAACCTGGCCATCCACCGCCGTTTCAAGGGCATCGACCCGGGACCGGCGGGGATCATGCACAACTTCGTCAAGTGGTATGTCCCGGAGAACCAGAGGAGGTATCATTAAATGGGCCGGTACCTCGCCAAGCGCCTCCTTCTCATGCTCCCCATGCTCTTCGGCATCACCCTCATCTCCTTCACGGTCATCCATCTGACCCCCGGGGAGCCGGGCATCCTGGAAGCGGAGATGAACCCCAAGATCACGAAACAGGTGAGGGAACAGATCCGGGCCTACTACGGCCTCGACAAACCCCTCCATGTCCAGTACTACCTGTGGCTGAAGAGGATCGTGAGGCTCGACTTCGGGAAATCCTTCGCCCCCGACCGGAGACCGGTGATCGACAAGATCGCCGAGCGCCTCCCGGTGACGGTGAGCATCAATCTCCTGTCCATGGCCCTGATCTTTCTGATCGGCATCCCCATAGGGGTGGCCTGCGCCCGCCATAAGGACACCCTTATCGACAAGGGGCTCACGGCCTTCGTCTTCGCCGGGTACGCGGCCCCCACCTTCTGGCTCGCCCTGCTCCTCATGATCCTCTTCGGCGTCTACCTGGAGGCGCTGCCCATCTCGGGGCTCAAGTCCTTCAACTATGCGGAGCTCACGCCCCTCCGGAAGATCGGGGATATTGTGAGCCACCTCGTGCTTCCCGTCTCCATCTCCGCCTTCGGGGGCCTGGCCGGCATATCGCGGTACATGAAGGGGAGCCTCCTCGAGGTCCTGCGCCAGGAGTACATCACCACCGCCTATGCCAAGGGCCTCCCCGAGAGGGTGGTCCTTCGGAAGCATGCCCTGCGCAACGCCCTTCTCCCGGTCATCACCATCCTCGGTCTCTCCGTGCCGGGACTCATCGGCGGGAGCGTCATCTTCGAGAGCATCTTCTCCATCCCCGGCATGGGGCAACTCTTCTTCATGAGCGTCATGGCGAGGGATTACCCCACCATCATGGGCATCCTCGTCATCGGCGCCTTTCTCACCCTTTTGGGGAACCTCCTCGCCGATCTCGCCTATGCGGTGGCGGACCCGAGGATCAGGATCGGGTAGAGAAACCGTTCATTGGTTGAGGGGTTGCGTTGGGGAAGGCGGCGAGGTCCTATCCTGCCTCGTCCTTCAAAAAGAGGCGGTGGTACTCGGGCTCGGTCAGGTAGTTCCTGAGCGCCTTGCCGACGACCTCGAAGAGCTCGTCCAGGTCCTCGTCGGTCATCCGTTTCAGAACCGTCTCCATCAGCCGGTCATCCGAGAACTTTTGGAGATAGACCCGCACCGTATCCTCGTCGGTTTTCCGGTCCAGGCCGTACCCGAGGAACCCGTCATAGGTCTCTACAAAATTGTGGGAGTGTTTTGCCATAGGGACACCTTTGTCTTCGTTCTGCTCCTTCAGTGAATCAGGGTCCGTCCTCTTCAGCTGCCGGATGCTAAGGGTAATCCTGTCGCGTGGGGCGCACGATCACGTCGCTGATATGGACGTGCGGCGGCTGGGTGACGATGAAATGGATGGCCCTGGCCACATCATCCCCGATCAGGACGGGTCCGAACCGGTCCTTGAAGGTCTGCACCAGTTCGTCGCTGTACCCTGCGGCCGCCTGGAACCCGCTCAGCACGATCCCCGGTTCGACGAGGGAGACCCGGACCCCCTTGGGGCCTATCTCCCGGCGCAGCCCTTCGGCCAGGGCATGGACGGCGAACTTGGAGGCCCCGTAGACGGCGCTGAAAGGTGAGACATGGCGGCCCACCACCGATCCGATGATCACGATGTCGGCTGCCGACCCGGGAAAGGCATCTGCCTGGGCAGGCACCATCTTCTGCGCCGCCCTCTGGAGGAGGGCGAGGACTGCGGTCACGTTCGTCTTGAGTACCTCTTCGAACCGGGGGAGGTCCGCATCGGAGACCGACCCGCCCAGACCCCGGCCGGCGTTGGCCACCACGATGTCCACCGGCCTGCCGAAACGCTCCACGGCGACAGCAAAGATACGGTCCAGCACAACGCCGTCCGCCGCGTCACCCGCAACCCCGCAGAACAGGGGTCCCAGTTCCGCCTCCATGGCAGCCAGCCTTGCACTGTTGCGGCCGTTTCCGATCACGCCGAAGCCGGCGGCAACGAACCTCCTGGCCGTTGCCTCTCCGATCCCGGATGTGGCGCCTGTTACCGCGGCGATACGGGTATATCCGTCAGGCATGGTCTTTTCTCCTTTCCGCGGGCGGTTCCCGGGTCACCCGTATCTTACACCAAGATGGTGCCGACCGCCATCCTTCCTGAAGAGGCGGTGCGGGCAGAGGTCACTTCATGCGGCGGGGCCGAGAGGGGCTGCGGACCACTTGCTTCCTTCATTTCGTCAGCAGCACAGGGCACTTCGCCCCCTTCAGGACGTTCCGCGCCACTCCGCCGATCAGGTATTTTGCCATGCCGGTGCGGCCCAGAGAGGCGATGACGATAAGGTCGATCCCTTTACTCGCCTCCGCCTCCAGGATCGATTCGGAGGTGTCCCCGATCACCACCTCACTTACCACCTCAAGCTCCTCCGCCTGAGGAAACTTGCCGATCTGGTCCTTCAGCCTGCTTCCGGCCCCCTCGATCATCCGCCTTTCGATTTCCTCAACGTGAGCGGGGTAGGTTATGCCGTAGTCGTCAAGACGATCACTCATCTTTTCGTGGATCACATGGAGCACGTAGACCGTGGCCTTGTACTGTTTCGCGATGTCGAAGGCCTGCCGGAGGGCCTTGTCTGAATACTCGGAAAAATCGGTCGGTACGAGAATCTTTGTGGGCATGAGCATGTTTCATCATCTCCTTTCCCTCATGGCTCCCCTCTAATCAAAGTATAGCAGGCCCCGACGTCGCCGGCGTAAGGGGCCCGGGCGTCACCGCCTGTGCGTATCCGGCCGGGGGCTTAAGGTCTCCAATCACGGGCAGACGGAGGCCCGGGGAGGGGTGTCTCTCCGCGACCGATGATCCGCCGGACGAGCGATTGGAGCAGGTGGGGCGACAGGTAAATGGGGAACTGGGAAAGGCCGAAATAGAGCCAGGAAAGATCGGGGAGGGCCCCGCCGGTGGCGGCCAGCATGAGCCCCATGTTTCGCTGGGAGACCACGAAGGCGAGGGCGAGGGCACGCCCCCGGCCCGCAGGCAGGAACAAGAGGCCGGTCACGAAAAGGAGGGCGAAGAAGACCAGGAAGGAGAGGCCGGTCAGGGCCAGAGTCAGGACCGGGGCGGTGAGGAGCCGCCTTCCGACCTGTCCCATCAGGGCGGCCACGAAGACAAAGAGGATCAGTATGTTGATACCGTCTATTCTGTTCGCCTGTCGCTCTATGGCAGGCAGACCGAAGACCCGGCGGCCTGCGTACCCGGCCAGGGCTGAGAGGGCTATGATTCCGAACAGTTTGGCTGCCAGGAGGATCGGGGCCACCGTGAGGACGGGTCCCACGAAAACAAGTGCGAAGAGGGGCGCCGTAAGGGGGATGAGCGCCGTACCGGCAAGAACGGTGACGAGGGTGAGCGTGGCATCGAGGCCCAGCAATGCGGCAATGGCGGGAGCCGCCATCATGGGGGACGCAATACCCTGGAGCATGACGCCGAGGAACAGGCCGGGGTTCTGCCGGTCAAGGCCCATGGCAAGGCAGCCGGCGCCGAAAAGGAGGGGGACGACCAGGGAAGTCCAAGCCGTTGCGGCGACGATGATGAGGGGACGGCGTATGCAACGTTTCAAACCTGCTCCGTCCACCCTGAGGAAGGCGATACACAGGAGGGCGAAGACCGCTTCAGAGACATAGGGCTTCACCGTGGCGCCGATCCAGGGGAAGGCCACGCCGAGGATCACGAGGGCGGCCACTGCACGGGTCCCCTGCCGTCCGAGCCACGAGAGGGCCCGAACGGGTCCCCGCAGCAAAAGCGTCTTCAACGGTCCTGAAACCATCCTTCTCCTGAAGAGGTTGCCATGCAGCCCCCGCAGGGGGACTGCCCGCCCCTTCGATCGGGCGCCGCAACCGATCTGCCGACCCCGAATCGACGATAGGTCATATACCACGTCAGCGAACAAATGTGGTAGTTCCCGTCACAAGGATAGGGGGTAAACGCGGAGGCGCCGCCACGAAAGACACAAAAAAAGAGCAGGACCGGAAGGGGTCCTGCCCTTGTGCCTGTCCTCTTCTGTGTCGGCCCTGCTACCTTCTCCTGACCCCTGCCGCACCGAGCAGCCCGAGGCCGAGAAGGAGCATCGTCGCGGGTTCAGGCACGGTGCTGTGGCCGGTTGCCGAGATCTTCGTCGAAAAGTAGGCGAAGCCCCAATCGGTTATGGGGCCTGCCCATATCCGGTAGGTGGTATCTGAAATGCCTGCCACAAAGCTCCAGGTGGGACCGGACCCGTTCGCATCTTCCAGCGTCAGGGAGGCAAGATAGGCGTTCCCCCACCCCGTGTTATTGCCTTTCCAGTCGTCTATATTGGTGGTCAGGGTGGATGTGCCGTTCACGAACCTGTGGTCCGTCCCGCTCAGGGAGAACTCCCCGAGAAACCCCGCCGGGCCGCCCAAATTATACCCGCAGACATGGAGGTAATAGTCGGTGCCCGCCATCAGGGTCGTCGTGTGGGTATAGGCGTTGTACCAGTCTTCGGCACCGCCGAACTGGGTCCCTGCCACCGCATCGTCGGTGGACAGGTAGACGGCATATCCGTTGTCCATGCTGATGACCGATGTCAGGGTCGAGCCGGCGGCCGCCCCTCCCGCCATCAGGAACATGAACGCCACAAGTACCAATCCCGTCAAGCAACTCTTTTTCATTTCCCCTCCTCCTCAGTATCCCTGGTTCGTCTTTGATGTGCCTGAAGCCTGATAGGGGGAAATTTTGCAATATCGGTGCCACAGCGAGACGGGCTCCACGGTTGTACAGGAGTGTGACGGTAAGGCATCGACATCACAAGGATACCATTTAACAAGAGATGCATGAGGGTTACCGCGGGGTGGCTCATCGGGTTGAGGCAGACACGGTCGTCTGTAACCTTTTCCGCCACCCCAAGCCGGTGATCCGCCTCAAAAGACGTTTATCCGCCTATAGTTACATCGTACAGGGCCTGTCTTACACTTCGTAAGAATATTCGACAGTCCTTTTGTCCCTCCGTACCACTCTCCCCTCCTCTGCCGTATGAGTCGGCAACTCGGTCGGTCAGGTCATCCGCCCCTCTTCACCCGTGCGCCTCGGCCCAGTTCGACCCTCTGCCCATGGAGACCCTGAGGGGCACACAGAGGCTGATCGCGCCCTCCATCTCCGCCCTTACGAGGGCTTCCATCGCCTCTTCCTCGCCCTGCCTCACCTCGAAGACAAGCTCGTCGTGGATCTGCATGATGAGACGGGATGAAAGGCCCTTTTCCCTGATTTTTCGGTGAATGTTCACCATGGCCATCTTGATGATGTCGGCGGCGGTCCCCTGGATGGGCGAATTCATGGCGGCCCGTTCGCCGAGCTGGCGCACCGCAGGATCGTGATTCTGCACCTCCGGGATGTACCTGATCCGGCCGAGGAGGGTGGTGACGTAACCCTTTTCCCGGGCCTCCCGGAGGACGCCGTCCATGTAGGCCTTCACCCCCTGGTGCCTGGCGAAGTAGTCGTTGATGTACTGCTGGGCCTCCCGCTGGGAAACGTTCAGTTCCCTGGCCAGGCCGAAGCCGCTCATGCCGTAGACGATGCCGAAGTTGATCACCTTGGCGGTTCTCCGCATGTCGGGCGTGACGCCCTCCGGTCCCACGCCGAAGACCTCCTGCGCCACCCTGGCATGGATGTCCTCGCCCTTCAGGAAGGTCTCCACGAGGAGGGGGTCCCCCGAGATATGGGCGAGCACCCGCAGTTCGATCTGGGAGTAGTCCGACGAGAGAAGGGTGAAACCGTCGGCAGGGATAAAGGCGCCCCTGATCTTCATGCCCTCCTCTCCCCTCACGGGGATGTTCTGGAGGTTCGGGTCGCTGCTGCTCAACCGTCCTGTGGCCACCACCATCTGGTTGAAGGAGGCATGGATCCTCCCGGTGGTGGGATGGATGAGGGTGGGCAGGACATCCACGTAGGTACCCTTCAGCTTGGTGAGGCTCCGGTATTCAAGGACCTGTCCCGGGAGAGGGTGAAAGGCGGCAAGAATCTCCAGCACCTCCGTGTCTGTGGAAAAACCCGTCTTGGTCTTCTTCTGGGGCGGGAGCCCGAGGGTCTCGAAGAGTACGCGGCTCAACTGCTGGGGGGAGTTGATGTTGAAAGGCCCCCCGGCCAAGGCGTGGATCTCCTTCATGATCCTGTTCAGCCGACCGTCGAAGTCCCGGGAGAGCTCCATGAGGATGGTCCGGTCGATCCGGACGCCCTGAAGCTCCATGAGGGCGAGGACCTCGACGAGGGGCATCTCCACCCTGGAGAAGAGGTCGGCGAGCCCCCGGGAATGCATCTCTGCCCGGAGGGTCTCTTTCAACTCGGGGAGTCGGGCCGCAGCCCACAGAAGGGTCTCTTCCGTCCCGCCACCCGGGGCCTGGGCATCGAGGTACTCCTCGATGACGGCCGGAGCGCCGAAGTCCTTTCTCATGGGGTTTACCAGGTATGCGGCGAGCATGGTGTCGAAGGAGGGGGCGTCGCGACGGAGCCCCTTCTTGCCGAGCAGAGTCAGGAGGGGCTTGAGGTTGTGACAGGTCAGTTCTCCCCCCTGGATAAGGAGATGGATGAGTTCCTCCTCGCTCCGGGAGAAGAAGACCCTCTCTCCGTCGGAGGCGGCAAAGGACTCGACTGTCCCGTCGTAGGGATTCTTCCCCTGAAGGCGGCAGGCCAGGGCGATCTTCGCCGGGTCGAGGCCCGACAATTCCACCCTCACCAGGGCCCGCTCATCGGTCCCCTCCAGTCTCATGGCCCTGTAGAGGGAGGTGAACTCGAGCTCCCTGAAGATCCGCCGCAGGGTAGCCCGGTCCTCCTCACCCTGTACCAGGGATTCCGGCTCCCGGCCCAGGGGCACATCCCGCTTCAGGGTCGCCAGCTCCCTGCTCATGAAGGCGAGGTCGCGGCCTTCCGCAAGCTTTGTCCTCAGGGAGACCCGGGCCACCTCGTCCAGCCGTCCGTAGAGATCCTCGATATGGCCGAACCGGCCGATCAGTTCCTTGGCCGTCTTCCCGCCCACGCCGGGCACCCCGGGGATGTTGTCCGAGCTGTCTCCGGCGAGGGCGAGAAAGTCGACCACATAGGCCGGCCCCACCCCCAGCTTCTCCACCACCTCAGTCACCCCGGAGCGGGCATTTTTCATGGTGTCGAAGACAAAAACGTCCTTCGACACGAGCTGCATCATGTCCTTGTCGCCTGTGACGATCTGGATCTCCACATCCCGGCCCTTCATCATCTCCACCACGGTGGCGATGATGTCGTCGGCCTCGAAACCCTCCCGTTCGAGGACGGGAATACCCAGGGCCTCAACGATAGCCTTCACGTAGGGTATCTGGACGATGAGGTTCCCCGGCATAGGCGGTCTCTGGGCCTTGTAGGCCCTGGAGATTTCTTCCCTGAAGGAGGGCTCCCCGGAATCGAAGACGACGATGAGGGTGTCGGGCGCCTGTTCGGCCGTCAGCTTCCTGATCATGCTGAGGAATGCATAGGTGGCATTGGTGGGGATGCCCTTCGAGTTCGAAAGAAAGGGGGTGGCATGGAAGGCCCGGTAAAGGTAGGAATGGCCGTCCACGAGGAAGACCCTCTTCTTCGCGGGCCCCTGTCCCTCACCCCGGTTCGCCTCGGTGGCCGTCATGTCTCTGCCCCGCCCCTCTTCTCCGCCATGTCAAAGCGGCCTTCGCCTTGCGCCTCGTGCCTCGTGCCTTTCCTCACACCGGGAAATACGTCTTGATCTTGAAGACCCGCCTCTCGGGAAACCGGAACACCTTCAGCCCGTAGCGCTCCTCCAGGTCCGTGAGGAACCGCTCAAGCTCCTCCCCCGTCTTCGCGCTCACCGTAAACCAGAGGTTCAGCTCCCCTTCGCGCTCGTAATTGTGGGTCGTCCCCGGGAAGGCATTGATCGCCCCGGCCACCTCTTCCAGGACCTCCGGTTCAACGTGGACGCCGCACAGGGCACTGGCGTATCCGAGCTTCTTCCTCTCCAGGACGGGGCCGATTCTTCTGATGTAACCCTCCCTTTTCAGCCTCTGTACCCGTTCCACCGCCTCTCGTTCCCCGATGCCCACCTGCCTTCCGATCTCCGCGTACGGCCGTTCGGTGATCGGGAACTCCGTCTGGATGAGGTTAAGGATCTTCCTGTCTGTGGCATCCATGGTCTTCATGATGGTTGTGCACGGGATAGGTCGGGAGGTTCGACGCAACCCCCGGGCAAGGTGATTCTATACGCGGCCCCTGGGCATTGTCAACCGGGTGAAGGGATCGAAAAAGCTGCGGATCGGCGGCCGGCCCGTCCGGCCCGCCACGCTATTCCTTCACAAAAAACTGCATCTTCAGGCCCGCCACCTCGATCACGTCCCCGTCCCGAAGATCGTGACGCTGGTCGACCCTCACGCCGTTTACCTTCAGTTCTTTTCCCCCCGAAGGGGTGATGAAATAACCGGTCTTTCTCCGGTTGATGAGGGCTGCCACCTTTGGGGCAAAAAAACCCTTCATGTGGACGAAGGCGCTCGAATCCTTGCCGATGGTGGTGACCCTTTCCTTCAGTTCATATTCCTTTCTGTCCGTGTTCCCTTCCATGACGATAAGCCCGCCGGTGACTTCCAGTTTCTCCGTGGCCGAAAGGATCTTTTGCTGCTCCTGGGGCGCGAGGAGTATGGTGGCGTCCATGTCCTTTGCCTTGATGACCGGCTCCGCAGGTCCCGAGTCAGGCTTCTCGGTGGAGATGAATTCGAGGGTATGGTTCCCGATGAGGATCACGTCGCCGCTGTTCAGGAGGCACTTGGCCACCTTCCTTCCGTTCACGAAGGTTCCGTTGGTGCTGGCCATGTCTTCGAGAAAGACCCCCTTCTCATCCTTGATCAGCTTGGCGTGAAAACCGGACACGGCCATATTCCCGATGACGATGTCGTTCTCTTCCTTCCTGCCGATGGTGTACGATTCATTCTCGATGGGTATCTCTTTGATCACCGCGTCTTTGAACTTGAGGAGAACCTTTATCATTCTTCACCTCCTGAACCATTTCGTAAAGAGGGACCGGAACCATCCCCGCTTTTCCTTCACATAGGCCACCACAACGGTAATATTGTCTTCCCCGCCGTTCTCATTTGCCATCCTGATACATTGATCGCATGCGACGAGAGGATCATTAACACCGGTAACGATGGAAAATATGTCGTCGTCCGTCACCATGTTGGTGAGGCCGTCGGTACAGAGGACCAGGATATCGCCGTCGGCAAGGGTCATGTCGTCGAGGTCCACCTCCACCTCGGGGTAGACACCCACGGCCCGGGTAAGGACATTCTTCATGCTCGATCCCCGCGCCTCCTCCCTGGTGATCATCTCGTGCTTCACCTGTTCGGAGACGAGGCTGTGGTCGTCTGTCAACTGCTGGATCGACCCTGCCCGCACCAGGTAGAGCCTGCTGTCCCCCACGTGGGCGATACTGAGGTGCCGGTCGTTCAACACCGCCGCCACCACCGTGGTCCCCATGCCGCGGTACTGAGGGGAGCTCGTGGCCGCATCGTAGATCGCCTTGTTGGCAAGGCGGATCGCCGACCCGACCCGGTTGGCCGTTTGCGAGTAGTCGTCGAGATATGGCCCTACCTGCAGTTCGGGATTCCTCTTTGCATTTTCCATGAAGTCCGAGATCACTTCCACGGCAAGCCGGCTCGCCACCTCCCCCGAGGCGTGGCCCCCCATGCCGTCGGCCACAAGAAGCAACTCCCCTCCCTCGTTGACGTGAAAGTTGTCCTCATTGTTGGCCCGCACCATACCCTTGTCGGTCTTTCCTCCGGTGGCGACGATCAACCCTGGCCTCCGGTCTTGTTCATGGCCTCAGAGAGTTCATTGGCCAGCTCCCGCCCCCTCTGGTAACGACCATCCTTGTCCTTCTGGAGAAGCTTTTCGATCATGGTCTGGAAGGCGTCGGGGAGATCCGCCTTCACCTCTTTCAGGCGCGGTGGGGGCGCATTGGTGATGCTGTACATGAGGGCGGTGATGCTGTCTCCGGAGAAGGGCTTCTCTCCGGTCAGAAGTTCGAAGAAGACGACGCCGAGTGAGAAGAGGTCCGATCTGCCGTCCACCTTCTGCCCCGAAATCTGCTCGGGAGACATGTAGCTCGGCGTCCCCATGATCACCCCCGTCTGGGTCTTGGAGGTGGCCATGACCCGGGCGATACCGAAGTCGGCCACCTTGATCTCCCCGTTCTTGAGGACCATGATGTTGGCCGGCTTGATGTCCCGGTGGACGACACCGTTTTCATGGGCATAGTCGAGGGCCTGAGCCACCGAGGAGATGACGCGCACCACCTCGGGCACGGGCAGGAGGTTCTCTTTCTGGCAATACTTGGTGAGGTCCGATCCGTCGAGGAGCTCCATGGCCATATAGGCGATGTCGTAATCCTCCCCCACATCGTAGATAGTCACGATATTGGGATGGGAGAGCTTGCCTGCCGCTTCGGCCTCACGGAAGAACCGTTTCTTCAGTTCATCGACCTGGTCATCCTCGAAATCGGTGTACCGCAGGGTCTTGATGGCCACTTCCCTGTTGATCCTCGGGTCTTTGCCGAGGTAGACGGTACCCATGGCGCCCCGTCCCAGCTCCTTCATGATCTCGTACCGGCCGAGGGTCGGCTTGGTCTCGGCCCCCTCAATGAGGACCGTGGCATCCTTCTTGGCGCCGCCGCCCCCGAAGATTACCGTCTCGCCCACCGATTTGAGCTTCTTGATCCGGTCGTCGATATCCTTGAAATTCCCGGCCTGGAAGATGTGCTCGTAGACGGCCACCGCCTTGTTGAACATACGCTTCCGCTCGAAATCGAGGCCGAGGTTGTAGAGGAGGTCCTTCACGGCCGGGTCCTCGACAGGACACTTCCTGAACTTGTCGAAGGCCATATCCAGCATGCCCTGGCCCTGGAAGGAGAGACCGAGCATCTTGTTCGTTTCGATACTGTCCGCCTCCACCCGCTCCTTGACACGCTCGGTGAAAAAGTACCTCCTGGAGACGATGAGGGTATATCCCACCAGGAGGAGCAGGTTCGGGTAGGCCACCTTGAGCCACAGCCCCTGGCTGATGAGGGTATAGCCTGAAATGATAAACCAGAGGACAAAAATGCCCGCTGCCACGATGGCGCTCTTTCCCGCCTTGAACCTGGGCATGACCAGGGCCAGGAAGGCACCCACAAGGAGAATCACCAGGAGCTCCACGTAGAAGGCCCAACCGGGCCGCACGATATGGTTCTTCTCCAGGATATTGTCCGCCACGTTGGCAGGCAGGTACCACGAGGGCACGCTCGGCCCCGCCGGTGTGGCGAGGGCGGTCCCGATGCCGGTGGCGCTCGGTGCGATAATGACGATCTTTCCCTTGAATTCGCCGGGCGGCACCTTGTTGTCCACCACATCCACGAAGGAATAGACGGGGAAGCCCCTGTTGAAGCTCACCAGCATCTTGTGTTTTTCGTACGTGGGTATCTCGGCGTTCTTGATCCTGAGGGTCTGGGCGGGGACAATGTCCCTGATGTCGTAGTTCAGGTACTTGAGGGCGAGCTGGAGCCCGAAGGAAGGAAAGAGCCTGTTGCCGTAATTGATCAGGAGGGGATCGCTTCGCACGGTCCTGTCGCTGTCATGGACTACATTGATGTGGCCCATCCCCAGGGCCGGCACGGCAAAAGGCTCGATAGGCGGTATGATCTCGGAGGCTGAAAGGAATTTCTCGGGATTCCAGAGGGCCAGGGAATTCTGTTTCAGGTATTCCGGCATGGCCGTCTCTTCCCTGACCGGTGCGTTGCTGAGGACAAAGAAGAAGGGGAGGACCACCCGCTTGCTCGCTTCAACCGCGGCCGCCAGGGCGCTGTCATTATCGAGCCTCTTCTCCGCTTCCTTGAGGGCGCCGTAAATGTCCTTGCCCGTCTTGCTCTTCAGGGCGACGGGATCGGCCTCGATCTCCTTGAGCACCTCCTGGAGCTCGGCGAGACCCTGGTTGAAGTCCTTTTCGGAATAGAGGATGTTGACGCCGATGACTTTGGCATCGTAGTTGTGGAGCATCTGAATCATCTGGGCCACATAGCCCCTGGGCCAGGGCCACCTCCCGATCTTGCCGATACTCTCGTCGTCGATGGCAACGACGGCGACAGGGGCGGTGCTGACCTTGCCGTGGAGATTTACCCCGAGATCGTAGAACCGGTATTCCAGCCCTTCTATGGGACTCCAACGGAAAAAGAACGCAAGGAGCGCCAGGACCAGAAGAAGCACGCCGATGCCCAGATCTCTGCTCAGAAAGTCGCTCACCTTTCTCATGCCCTCACCTCGTCCTTCAGCGTGGTATAAGGAACCTCCCGTGCCTGTCTAAAGCCTTAAGAAATCCGGTGGATAGGAGAAGCAACGATCCGCCGGAACGCCGTCCCTGTGAGCTATTCCTATTTTTACTTCAAAACAGAAAGGTTGTAAAGGAAAGCTTCGTGAATATGCTACAATACGATCATGGTCCCTCCACATTCCCCTTGTCCCTGATCCGAGTCGGGATGGCCCCGTGATCTCCGCCGACGAGGAGGACTTCATTTTCAGACATGCCTCTGTACCGGAACACACGGTGAGCCTCATGGTCGCCATCTCGGGCGCGGAGCCCTTCCTCGACGGGGAGTACCTTCTCTACAGAACAGATGAGTGGGTCATCCTCGTGGGCTACCCCCTCGCCGCGCCTTTCTCGGAAGAGGCCGTCGCGGACTTTTTCAACCAAAGGGGGGACAGGTACCGTTCCCGGTGCTGGCGGATCATCGCCCCGGCCTTGCCCTCCTCCATCCTGGAAAAATCGAGGCTCAGGGAGGATGATGCCTACTATACCGTCGGTGTCGACACCTTCCGGCCCCGTGGACGGCTGCACCGGGAGGCGGAGCAGGCGGCGCGACAACTGAGGATCGGACGGGAAAAAAGGGTGGGGAACGAACACCTCGATATGATAGAGGCCTTTGTTGAGGACCGCAACGTGACCGGGACGATCCGGGATCTCTACCTCAATATCCCGCGACTCCTCGATGACTCGCCCACCTCTCTTCTCCTTGCCGCACGGACGATGAATGACGAACTTTCAGCCCTTTATGTTGTTGACTGGGGGGCGAAAGACTTTCTCACCTACGTGCTCGGTTGCCGCTCCCCCAACCACCCGGTACGCCACGCATCCGATCTCCTCTTCCTCGAAATGGTCCGTTTGGCCCGGGAACAGGAGAAGCGTTACATCCACCTCGGCCTCGGCGTCAACGACGGGATCAGGAGATTCAAGACGAAGTGGGGTGGAGCACCCACGCTGGCCTACCGATACTGCGAGATCGTGACCGGGCCGGCCCCCCTCTTGTCCACCGTGGATACGCTCCACTCGAGACTCTGGTAAGGGGACCCCCATGTACCTCTTCTTCATGGGACGGGAACGGGAGTTCAGGATGCTCTGGGAGGTGCGCCGGGGAAGGGCGCGCAACCTCCTCGCCGGGACCGCCCATTTCTTCCCCTACAGCTTCAAAAGATCCCTCACCCGCCTGGTAACGGAGGCCGAGAGGGTGCTCCTCGAGGGGCCCCTCGATGAAGCCCACATGGATCGAGTCCGCACCCTGGGCCGGGCGCAGGGGGACGGGAACTCCCTCCTCAGCCTCCTCGACCCCCCCCTGGTGGAGAGCCTCAGGAAGGCCTTCGCGCCCGGGGGAGGGGATACCTCCACGTCGCTGGCCGCCTGTCTCGCTTCGTCGGACAGGGGTGATCCCGGGCCGCTCCGGGAGATCCTCGAACTGCGGCCCTGGCTTGCCTTTTTCACCCTCTGGAGTTCCTACCTCCATCTGAGGGGATGGAAGCATTCGGTGGACCTGGAACTCCTCTCCGTCGCGTCGGAACTGGGAAAGCCGGTCCATTTCCTGGAGCGCATCGAGGAACAGGTGGAGGCGATGGAGGGAATACCGGCGGAAAGGATCGTCGCCTTCCTCCGCCAGATAGACCGGTGGCTCAAGTTCTCCCGAAGGCATGCCAGGCTGTACCTGAAGGGGGACCTGGAGGCCATGCTCTCCGTCACCTGGGATTTCCCGACCCGCTGCGCATCGATCGTGACAAGGAGGGATCCCGTCCTCTTTGTCCGGTTGAAACCCTTCTTCGAGGCGGGAGGGGCCCTCGCGGGGGTGGGGACCACCCACATCAGGGGAATGGCGGAGATGCTCGTCCGCGAGGGGTTCACCGTCACCCCCGTGGGGAGGGCTTAGGCGGTGCTTACGGCACGGGAGAAGGAGCACCTCTTCCACCATGCCTGTGTCCCCGAACAGATCACCTCGTACGTGGAGGCCGTCACCGGCGCGGAACCCTTTCTCGCGGGGGAGTACCTGTGCTACATGAGGGCGGAAACCCTTATCTTCGTGGGCTACCCCCTGGGGGCTCCCTTCTCCCTCTCCCGGATGGAAAAGGCCCTCAACGAGGCGGTCAGGAAAAGGGGGGCCCGGGACGTCTCCCTCCTGGGGCCCGAGATGCCGGCCTCCCTGAAGGACAGGACGGATCCGGGCCGGGACGCCTACTACCTTCTCGACCTCTCCTCCTTTTCCATGCCCGGGAAGGTGAGGAACATGGTGAAAAGGGCCTCCGGAGAGCTCGATCTGTCGGAGGGACCGTGGACCCGCGAGCATGACCGGATGCTGGCCCGGTTTTTCGAGACCCGCCCCCTCGATCCTTTGAGTCGGTCGGTGATGGAAAAGATCCCTGCCTACCTATCCTCAGGGGCGTCTGCCCTTCTCCTGAGCGCCCGGGACCGCAAGGGACGCCTGACGGCCTTCGATGTGGCGGACTTCGGCGCCGGAGGGTTCGCCTTCTACATGTTCAACGTGACCGCCCGGGACAGCGGTATTCCCGGGGCCTCAGACCTCCTCCTCGCCCGTATCGTAAAGGCGGCTCAGGAAAAGGGCAGACGGTTCATCAACCTCGGTCTGGGCATAAACCCCGGGGTCACCTTCTTCAAGAAGAAATGGGGGGGCAGGCCTTTTCTCACTCACCTGACCTGTACCTACGGGGTGACAGGACCTTCCCTCATCACCGACCTTCTCGGGAGGCTGTGAGCATATGGGCCTTTTCCATGGCATCTTCCGCCGTTTTGGGGCCGGGAGGTTCGGGGCATGGCAGATCGAACTCACGACCCGCTGCCCCCTTCAGTGCCGCATGTGCGTCAAGGAGGCCTGCGCGGATTGGCACCGCGCCACCATGGGGCGGGATGATTTCCTCACCCTCCTGCCCTATCTCAAAGAGGTGGGGCACGTGGTCCTGGAGGGGTGGGGGGAATCCCTTCTCCATCCCCGGCTGCCCGAACTGGTGCGTCTCGTCCGGGAACAGGGGTGCACGGCCGGATTCGTCACGAGCGGGATGGGTCTCACCGGGGACCTGGCAGGCAACCTCGTGGCGGCGGGGACTGACTTCGTGGGCTTCTCCCTCTCCGGTGCCACCGCAGAAACCCATAATTTCATCCGCACCGGCTCCGACTTCAACGAGGTCCTCCATGGCGCGACCCTCATGGCAAGGGTCGCCGCCCTCAAGGGGGGACGGGGACCGAAACTCCACATCGTCTATCTCCTCCTGAAGCGCAACGTGGCGGAACTCCCCCTGTTACCCGGCCTCGCCGCCTCGCTGGGCATCGGGGAGATCATTCTCATCAACATCACCCAGGTATCCACGCCCTGGCAGAAGGAGGAGCAGGCCTTTTCCTACCAGGGGCCGGAGCCGTACCAAGAGGCCTTCAGGGAAATGGAACGGGCCGCCAAGGCCCTCAAAATCAAGGTAACCCGGCCGGCCCTTATCCCCCGGGAAGTGGCCCTGTGCTCGGAGAACCCCCTTTCAAACCTCTACATCTCTTCCCGGGGGGACGTGTCACCGTGCGTCTACCTCAATCCTCCCGTGGACTCGCCCTTTCTCCGTCTTTTTAAGGGTGAGGAATTCCTGGTGGAGCGGGTCACCTTCGGGAATATCTTTCGTGAGCCCTTCGGGGAGATCTGGGCAAAAGAGGGGTACCGCAGATTCCGCCGCTCCTTTGAGGAACGGCTTGCCAAATCCCGTGAGGTCTACCGGTCACTCCTGGAAATGAAACGGCCCGGGGGGTCGGGTTTCCCCGACCCTCCCGAGCCGTGCAGGACCTGTCACAAGATGCTCGGTTTCTGACTAAAACTTCGGTACCGGGAAGAGCACGCCGCCGAAGATCAGCCACGCCAAGAGCAACGTCCAGAAGATGTTGAAGGCCTGAGCGATGAGGAAGGCACCGGCAGGCTTTCCGCCCCCCATGGAGACCAGCTCGCTGAATCTCGTCTCGAGGCCGATGCAGAGGAAGGCCAGGGTGAACCACCAGCCCCTGAGGCCCGCCGTGATACCGGTCACCGCCTTGGCCGACGCCTCCGTCATGAAGAAAGAGAAGACGATGGAGGCGATGATGAAGCCCACGACAAACTTGGGAAACCTGAACCAGATTTCGAGAGCTCCGGGCTTCTCGCCTGCCGCCCGGCCCTTCAGGGTGAACCAGATGGCGAGGAAGAAAGCGGCGAATCCGATGAGCACGTTCTGGGCCATCTTCACCACCACCGCCACCGCCATGGCCGCCTCACCCGCGATGGCGCCCGCGGCCACCACCGCGCCCGTGGTATCGATGGTGCCACCGATCCATGCACCCGCCACAGCAGGGGACATGCCCGCCCACTTGGCGACAAGGGGCTGGACGATGAGCATGGGGATGGCGCAAAGGAGGACGAGGGAAATAGTGTGGCTCACCTTTTTCTGGTCGCCTTTCACCGCACCGCCTGCCGCGATGGCCGCCGAGACGCCGCAGATGGAAACGGCTGTCCCGAGGATGGAGGCGAATTCATCGTCGAGACCCATCTTCTTGGCCACCCAGAAACAGACGTAGAAGACGGCAAAAATCACGATGACGGACTGGACCATGCCGTAGGCGCCCACCTTCGCGATGGTGGTGAAGAGCACCTCGGCGCCGAGGAGGACGAGGCCGATCTTGATGAAGAACTCCGTCTTCACCGCGCTTTTCAACCAACCGGGAACGCCCACCGTGTTGCTGATGATGAGGCCGAAGAGAAGGGCCCAGAAAACGACCTCGAGACCGTAATAGTTCACCGTGCTGTTGCCCGATACAAAGAATGCAAGACAGGAAAGGATGAACACAATGGGAAAACCCATCGTGAAGGTGCCGAAGGGTAACCCCATGATCAGCATGCCCACCCCGCCCACGGCCCACATGCCCACGAGGAGCCAGAAGGCACGGAGGAGGTTATCGCCCGAGAGGCTCTTGCCCGCCGTCTGGCCGGCCGCTCCTTTCACATCCTTGCCCATTTTTTCCGCTTTTTTGATGAGATCCTTGTCTTTGGCCTCTTTCGCCGCCTTCTCAAGCTTGCCCGCCGCATCGCCGATGGCCTTCCTGTCCTTGCCGTCGAAGGCCGCCTTCAGGGCCATGGCCGCCTGCCCGATACCCGCCTCTCCCTTGCCTGTCGCATCCCTGGCCAGCGATTCGGCCTTGGGCGCCCATTCGGCCGCCTTTTCCATGAAGGCACCGTCGGTCATCCATCGCCACCCCGGAAGCTTCATGGTGAACCCTGCCATGAAGACGATGAGGATGAAGAACCCGATCCACACCGACATCCAGTCGTCTTTCTTCCAGAGCGTGGTCCAATCGATCTTGCCCTTCTCTGCCATACACGACCCCCTTGGTGGTTGGGTTAGAATAACGGTCACGAGACCTTTATCAATGATATACTGAATTTTGCACTTGTCAACCGCCTCTCCCGGACCGAAAAGCCACCCCTTTTCTCACCGAAGAAAAAGACTTATACTTTCGTAGCGGCCCAATTCTCGATAAAGGAGCGTCCCATGGAGTACAGCAAAGCGGTGTTGGAACATCTGAAGGCGCCCCGGAACAAGGGAACGATAGAGAATCCCGACGGACTTGGGGAGGTGGGGAACCCCATGTGCGGCGATATGATGACCATAACCATCAGGGTGGAGGGGGAACGTATCACGGACATCGCCTTCGAGACCCTCGGGTGCGGCGCAGCCGTCGCGGTATCAAGTGTGGTGACCGAGATGGCCAGGGGAAAGTCTCTCGAAGAGGCCTTGAAGATCAACAACCAGATGGTGGCCGAAAAACTGGGTGCCCTTCCCAAGAATGAGCTCCACTGCGCCAACCTGGGCACCGACGCCCTCCATAAGGCCATCATGGACTACTACCACCGGCAGGGCAGGAGAAAGGGCTTAAGGCCGGATAAAAGGGTGGAACACGTCCATACCCACGAAGGGGCGTGCAAATGTCCGTACTGCGACGTCGAGGTGCCCTCGGAAACCCCTTATTGCGGGAACTGCGGGAAGCCTATCCTTATCGAACAAAAATAGACCTCATTTCTTCACCGAGAGGAGAGTATGGAAACCATATACTTCGACCACATTTCCGGCACACCGCTCCATCCCCGGGTTAAGGAGGCGATGACCGCCTTTATTGAGCATCACTTCGGGAACCCCATCAGCCAGCACCGGATCGGGGATGCCGCCATGGATGCCCTGGAGGGGGCCCGCAGGAAGGTGGCCGACCTCATCGGGGCCCAGGCCGGGGAAATCGTCTTCACCTCGGGCGGAACCGAGTCTGTGAACCATGCCGTCAAAGGTTCGGCCCTGGCCCTCATGGAGAAGGGAAGACATATCATCACCACCAACATCGAGCACCAGTCCGTGCTGCGGTCCATCAGGATGCTCATGAGGCTCGGCTTCGAGGTCACCTCTCTGCCCGTGGACCAGCACGGCATTGTCGACCCCGGGGCGGTAGCAAAGGCGATCAGGCGCGATACGATCCTCGTTTCCATCATGCACGCCAACAACGAGATCGGCACCATCGAGCCCCTCAGGGAGATCTCCATGATCACCCGGGGGCACGGCATCCTCCTCCACACCGACGCCATCGCATCTGCCGGCGTGGTCCCCGTGGATGTGAACGACTTGGGCGTCGACCTCCTCAGCATGTCGGCCAACCAGTTTTACGGCCCCCCGGGCGCGGGGGCCCTCTACGTGCGGGACAAGACCCCCATCGTACCCCTGATCGACGGCGGGATTCAGGAGAACAACATGCGGGCGGGCATGCAGAACATGCCCGGCATCGTGGCCATGGGGGTTGCGGCGGAACTGGCCCGTCAGGAGATGGACGGCCGGGTGAACCACCTCCTCTCTCTCAGGAAGGCCTTCCTCCAGCATCTTTCCACCATGGAGGATATAACGGTGAACGGCCATCCCACCCGGTGTCTGCCCGGGCTCATCTCCGTCTCCGTCCTGGGCGTGGAAGGGGAATCCATGGTGCTCATGCTCGATGAAAAGGGTATCTGCGTCTCCACCCGATCCGCCTGCGCCACCGGGTCCCTTCGGGCCTCCCACGTACTCATCGCCACGGGGTGCGACTACTCTGCGGCCCAGGGCACCCTGATCTTTTCCTTCGGGGTCATGAACACGAAGGAGGAGGTGGACAAGGCCTTCGGGGTCTTCAGAGACAGCGTCGCGTTCCTCCGGAACATGTCGCCCCTTTACCAGAAGAAGGGGTAGAATTGACCCCGGAGGCGGCACGGGGACGTGGATTGACAACCGGTTTTTTGATTGCTATATAAACCGTATTGCCCTATGGCAGACCACAAACTTCTTCGAGGTCAATGATCAGCGCCACGAGAAGTCCTCTCAGAACGGATTTCCGCGACACCGGAGAAGGTTGTGGTCTTTCTGATTTTTCACGATCCGGGGCGTTCCCCCTCATTGTCACGGACCAACAATTTTCAGGGAGGTGAGATTCATGGCAGACGAAACCCCTCTACTCGACGAACTTGAGAAGGGACCATGGCCGAGCTACGTGAAAGAGATCAAGAGAATGGCCAGGAAAAACCCTGCTTCCAAGGATCTCCTCGGCATCCAGGAGATGTCCTACAGGGACAGGATCACCCACTGGAAGCACGGGGGGATTGTGGGGGTCACCGGTTACGGGAGCGGCGTCATCGGCAGGTACTGCGACGCCCCGGAGAAATTCCCCAACGCAGCCTCCTTTCACACCATGAGGGTGAACCAGCCGGCAGGTTGGTTCTACTCCACCGGGGCGCTCCGGACAATCTGCGACATCTGGGAGAAGCACGGCAGCGGCATGACCAACTTCCACGGCTCCACAGGGGATATCATCCTCCTCGGGACCACGACGGAACATCTCCAGCCCTGCTTCGACGACCTCACCGAGGCGGGCTTCGACCTCGGCGGCTCAGGCTCGGCGCTCCGCACCATTGCGGGATGCGTGGGACCCGCCCGGTGCGAATGGACGTGCTTCGATACCCTGAACCTCGTCTATGACCTGTCCATGGAGTTCCAGGACGAGATCCACCGTCCCAGGTGGCCGTACAAGTTCAAGATCAAGGCCTCCGGCTGCCCGAACGACTGCGTCGCCGCCATCGCGAGGGCCGACTTCACCATCATCGGCACGTGGCGGGACAGCCTTCGGATCGACCAGGCCGAAGTTGCCAGGTACGCCGCCGCAGGCCTGGACATCCCCGGCATCGTGGTGAACAAGTGCCCCACCGAGGCCCTGACCTGGGACGGGACGAAGATGGCCCTCACGGTCAATGCCGAGGACTGCGTCCGATGCATGCACTGCATCAACGTCATGCCCAAGGCCATACGGACAGGCACCGACCGGGGGGCGACCATCATGATCGGCGGAAAGGCCCCCATCGTCAAGGGCGCCTACCTCTCCTGGGTCCTCGTGCCCTTCATGGAGATGAAGCCTCCCTACACGGAGGTGAAAGACCTGCTCCGGAAGATCTGGGACTGGTGGGATGAGAACGGCAGGACCAGAGAACGGCTTGCCGAGCTGATCGAGCGGATCGGCCTCAAGGAGTTCCTGAAGGAGGTCGGCCTGAAACCCTTGCCCCAGATGGTGACGAAACCGAGGGCCAACCCCTATGTGTTCTTTTGAGCAGGGCGAATCCATGCGCAGGAGGGTAAACCATGGGTAGAACAGATATCGGACCACCTGATTACCACACCATGCTTCCCGACGTATTGCGGCGGAATTACGGCAACTGGAAGTACCATGAAAACCTCCGTGCCGGGGTATTGAAACACGTTTCCGAGACGGGGGAGGAGGTCTATACCATCAGAGCCGGTTCCCCAAGGCTCGTCTCCATCGACTTCATCAGGGATCTCTGCGACCTGGCGGACAAGTACTGCGACGGCTATCTGAGGTTCACCAGCCGATCCAACATCGAGCTCATGACCCCCGACAAGAACAAGGTGGACCTGATCGTCGCCGAGCTGAACAGGCTGGGACTCCCGGTGGGCGGCACAGGTCATTCCATCTCCAACATCGTCCATACCCAGGGCTGGATCCACTGCCACAGTGCGGCCACCGACGCCTCAGGTCTGGTGAAGGCGATCATGGACGAACTCCATGGCCACTTCGTGGAGGCGAAGCTCCCCAACCACCTGAGGATCGCCGTGGGATGCTGCATCAACATGTGCGGCGCCGTCCACTGCTCTGATATCGCCGTGGTGGGGGTCCACACGAAACCGCCGAGGCCCGATCACGAGAAGGTGCTGGCCCAGTGCGAGGTGCCCACCACCATCCAGTCCTGCCCCACCGGCGCCATCAGGAGGCACCCCGATCCCAACGTGAAGAGCGTGGTCATCCGGGAAGATCTCTGTATGTACTGCGCAAACTGTTTTACCGTCTGTCCGGCCATGCCCATCGCCAGCGCCGATTTCGACGGTGTGGCCATTTATGCCGGGGGTAAGGTGCCGAACGCCCGCAAGCCGCCCATGTTCTCCCGCCTCGTCGTCCCCTTCATCCCCAACAATCCGCCCCGGTGGCCCGAAGTGGTCGCGGTGGTGAAGAAGATCGTCGAGGTCTACGCCGCGGGTGGAAAACCCATGGAGAGGCTCGGTGAATGGATCGAACGCATCGGGTGGGAGGCCTTCTTCAGTCGCACGGGCATCCCCTTTACGGAGCAGCACATCGACGACTTCACCCACGCGAGGGAGACCTTCAGAACGACAACCCAGTTCAAATGGTAGGAAGGGGGGACGCACGTGGCAGATCCGGTGGATCCTGAACTGAAACAAAAGGTGATCGATTACCTGAAGACGGTGAGCAAGGCCAAAAACAAGGAAGTGGCCAGGGCGCTGGACGAGGATAAAACCCTCGTGGACAAGGCCATCGCGGAGTTGAGCAAGGAGGGGGTGATCGAGTATATCTACCTCGGCGCCTCCTTTATCAAACTGAAAGAATAAGAGGGCGCCATGCCGTCTTTCTCTGCGGCGGTCCGGGCGAACCAGTCCCCTCCCCGTATCATGATCGGGGCGCCCCACGGCCGCTCGGGCAAAACAGTCGTTTCCATCGGCATCTGCCGGGCCCTTGCCAGGCGGGGCCTCAGGGTCCAGGCCTACAAAAAGGGCCCGGACTACATCGACCCCTCCTGGCTCTCTGCGGCCTCGGGCAGGAGTTGCCGGACCCTCGATGCCTTCCTTATGCCGGAAGATCGACTCCTGGAGAACTTCGCGTCTCCGTGGGCCGATACGGACATCGCCCTCATCGAGGGCAACATGGGCCTGTTCGACGGCATGGACAGGGAGGGGAGGGGTAGTTCCGCGGCCCTCGCCCGCCTCACCCGAACCCCCGTCATCCTCGTGGTCGATACCGCCCGGATGAGCCGGAGCGCGGCGGCCCTCGTGAAGGGGTTTCTCGATTTCGAACCGGGGACCGCGATTGCAGGGGTGATTCTCAACAACGTCTCAGGAGAGAGGCATAGAAGGAAGCTGATCGACGCGGTGGAGGGATACTGTGGTCTCCCCGTCTTGGGCGCGGTCCCGCGAAGCAAGGACCTTACCATCATGGAGCGTCACCTGGGTCTCGTCCCCTTCGGTGAAGGGAGCGGCGCCGCGCCTTTTATCGACCGGATCGCCGACGCCATGGATCGATGTCTCTCCATGGACGCCGTCATCGACGCGGCCCGCAAGGCCCCTTCCTGGGCCGTGGCGGCAAAGGAGGAGGACGGGGCCGCGTGCCCCTCCGTCCGCCTGGGCGTCCTGGCAGACCGCATATTCACCTTCTATTATCCCGAAAACCTTGAGGCCCTCGCCAGGGCAGGCGCCCAACCGGTCTTCATCGATTCGGTGCATCAAAGGGTCCTGCCCGAAATCGATGGTCTGTACATCGGCGGAGGGTTCCCCGAGTTCCACCTCTCCGCCCTGTCGGAAAACCGGGGCCTCATGACCGACATCGCGTTGCGGATCGAGGATGGAATGCCGGTATACGCGGAGTGCGCCGGCCTCATGTACCTGTCCCGGTCCGTGACCACAAAAGAGGAAAGCCGGCCCATGGCGGGGGTCTTTCACTTCGACGTGGAAATGACCCCTTCCCCCCAGGGTCACGGCTACGTTGAGGCGGTCGTGGAGGACGACAACCCCTTCTATGCCCCGGGTACCCGGATCAAGGGTCATGAGTTCCACCATTCCAGGATTCGTCCGGGGCAGCAGCCGCCCGGCGCCCTGCGTTTGGTGCGGGGCCGGGGGATGGACGGGAAGCATGACGGCCTAGTGTACAGGAATGTGTGGGCCTCCTATACCCACATCCACGCCCTTGGAACCCCCGGGTGGGCCACAGCCTTCACTGCCCTGGCCTCACGGTGGGCAGGGTCCCGGGCAACCCCGGCGACTGCGGACAATCAGAGGAGGTAAGAGTATGGCTGAGGGAACAGAGACGGTCAAATGTCCCGTATGCGGCACCGAGATAGAGGTGGGATCGCAGGTGGCCAAGCTCTACGGGGCGGTGAGGGCGGCACCCCGCGCCACCACCGAGCATGAGGGCAAGGAGTACCACTTCTGCTGCAAGGCGTGCAAGAAGAAGTTCGACGGCAACCCGTCCCAATACGCAAAGAAATAGGAGGTTTGGAATGGCAAAGACAACCCTGGGCGGCATGGAGATCGAGATCGACGAGGACGGCTTCATCCAGGAGCCCGACAAGTGGAACAACGCCATCGCGGAAGATCTGGCAAAGGTGGAGGCCGCCTTTCCCATGAGCGAGGAACACTGGAAAGTGGTGAACTACCTTCGGGATTATTACCTGAAGTTTGAGATCGCCCCTCCCATCCGGATGCTCTGCAAACAGACCGGCTTCGACCTGAAAAAAATCTACGCCCTCTTTCCCTCGGGACCTGCCAAGGGGGCATGCAAGATCGCGGGGTTGCCGAAACCCACGGGGTGCGTGTAAGGGGTGAACCGGTGATCGCGTGACCACCTTTCTCGCCCTTTTCACCTACTTCGCCTATATCTTCATCATCGCCATGTACACCAGGAAGGCGGTGAAGTACCTCCGCCTTCCGACCCATATCCGGTGGGAGCTCTACCCGGTGATTCACGAGGAGCAGTTCGAGCGCGGCGGCTCGGTCTTCGAAAACCAGAACTGGTGGACCAGGGAGAGAAGGACACGGCGCATCAAGGGGTTCTTCTTCCTCCTTAAAGAATACTTCTCCCTCGGTGAATATCTCAAACGGAATCCCGGCTACTGGCTTTTTCTCTACCCCTGGCACGTAGGTTTCATGCTCATCATTACCTTTCACATCCTCTGCTTCTTCGGGGCAGTCGCGCTCATTGCGGGCGTCACCGTGGCCCCCGACTCGCCCCATGTCATCGGCGTCTTCTTCTACTACGCCATCCTGCTCGCCGGGGTGGCAAGCTTTGTCACCGGGGCCTTCGGAAGTGCGGGGCTCATGGTCAAGAGATGGACCGATCAGGATCTGCGGGCCTACGCCTCGCCCTTCAACTTCGTCACCTATGCCTTCACCCTGGCGGTGTTCCTGAGCGGCCTCTACGCGTGGTACGCGGTCGATCCGGGTCATGACGAATACCGGGGGTTCTGGAAGGGCCTCCTCACCCTATCCTTTGTCCCTGTTGAACCCGGTACCGCGATCCACATCATCCTTTTCAACATCTTCCTCATCTACCTGCCTTTCACCCGGTCCATGCACTACATCACCCGTTTTTTCGGTTTCTTCCTCATTCGCTGGGACGACGAACCCAACCGCCGGGGGAGCCCCCTGGAGAAGCGGCTCCGGGAGTTGCTCGGAAAAGAGATTACCTGGTCGGGACCGCACATCGGCGGCAGAAAAACCTGGGGTGAAGCGGCCAAAGGAGAGGGTGGGCCGTGAGGGACAAGACATTGTTCAGGGCCATGGGGCAAGAAGGCGGGCAGGTCGCCGAGATACGGCGGGAGGACTTGGTCCCTCTCCCCTACCCCTACGACACACCCGAAGCCGACCCCCTGCTCAGGGAACTGTCGGAGGAGCAGAAGGCCCGTTACGAGGCATCCCTCGACGGCGTCATGGCCATCGGCATCCCGAAACCCCGGAACGCTGAGGAGGAAGAAGCCTTTGTCAGGAAATTCCTGGACGGCCTGGAAAAACTCTTTTCGAAAGAAAACAACTGGACCTTCCTCCAGCCCCTTGTCCATTCCCTCGAGTACTGTGTCAAATGCCAGCTTTGCAGTGACTCCTGTCCTGCCTATGTGGCAAGCGGGAAGAAAGAGATCTACCGGCCTACCTTCAGGCCCGAGGTCCTGCGCCGTCTCGTGGCGACCTACGTGAAGAAGGAACCCCTCTGGTACCGGAAACTGACAGGGAGCGACATCAAGGCCACCTTCACCCTCGTGGCCCGTCTCGCCGAGCTGGCCTACCGTTGCACCCTGTGCCGGCGCTGCGCCCAGGTATGCCCCCTGGGGGTGGACAACGGCCTCATCAGCAGGGAGATACGGAAGGTCTTCAGTGAGGAGATGGGCATCGCGCCGAGGGAACTCCACGAACTGGGGACGGTCCAGCAGTTGAAGGTGGGATCGAGCACCGGCATCGCACCCAAGGCCCTTTCCAATATCCTCGATTTCATCGAGGAGGAGATCGAGGATAAGACAGGCAGAAAGATCAAGATCCCCATAGACAAAAAGGGGGCGGAGATCCTCCTCCTCCACAATGCGGGGGAGTTCGTGGCCTGGCCCGAGAACATCATGGCCTTCGCCATCATCTTCGACGCGGCCGGCATCGACTGGACCCTCTCCAGCGATCTCGTGGGCTACGACGCGGTCAACTATGGCGTCTGGTACGATGACATTCAACTCGCCCGGGTCGCGGTGCGCCACGCGGAAGTCGCCCGGGCCCTGAAGGTGAAGAAGATCAACGTGGGAGAGTGCGGCCACGCCCACAAGGCCGCCATCGTGGTGGCGGACCGCGTCCTGACAGGGGATCTCAACATCCCCCGGGAAGGGGCGCTCCCCCTCCTGGAGGACCTGGTCTGCAACGGCACGTTGAAGCTCGATCCGTCACGGAACAATTTTCCCCTCACCCTCCACGACCCCTGCAACATGGTGCGCCTCATGGGGATCGTGGAGCCCCAGCGAAGGATCCTGAGGGCCATCTGCCCCCAGTTCAGGGAGATGGAGCCGCACGGGATCGACAATTACTGTTGCGGAGGAGGCAGCGGCTTCGCCATCATCCAGTCCACCAATTTCCCCGACTGGCGGTCCATGGTGTCGGGCCGCATCAAGCTGAAACAGATTCTCGAAACCTTCAACCCCGTCATATCGCCCGACATCCCCAAGTACGTCTGCGCCCCCTGCTCCAACTGCAAGGGGCAGATCAGGGACCTCTTCGCCTTCTACGACGTCTTCGGGAAGTGCAACATCCTGTACGGCGGCCTGGTGGAGCTGATCGTCAATGCCATGGCGGACCTGGAGAAACCCTTCATCGAGTGGGAATGGCACTGAACGGCCCCGAGGGCCGTTCGTTTCTGAATGCGAGTTTCGGGGTCTTGGCACGCACACCGTCGTGAACCCTGCTGCCTTCGGGTGGCCCGGCCGGGCAGCGTGCCCCTGATCAGCACTCGATTCATCGTGCAAGGAGGTACTCAATGAATAACAAGGGCGGCAAGGTGATCCTCCTCGGCTCGGAATACGCGGGCCGGGGCGACGACGTCCTCGGGTACGAGATCGTCATGACCATGCTCGACTCCCTTGCCCGGCGGGAGGACACGCCGGTAGCCATCGTCTTCTGGAACACCGCCGTGCAACTCCTCGTGGAGGGCTCCCCGGCGGTGCCCCGGCTTAAGGCCCTCGAGGAGAAGGGGGTAAGGATCGTGGCAGGCCGTTTCTGTCTCACCGACCTGTGTATTGCCGATACGGTGGCGGTAGGCCGAGGCGCCTCCATGGACGAAATTCTTGATTTGCTCCTCCACAATGAAGTAATTAGTTTATGATCAAATTGAACCGGAAGGAGGTATAGATGGGAAGAGGCGATAAGAGGACCAAGAAGGGCAAGATCTTTCAGGGAAGTCACGGCAAGACACGGCCCAAGAAGAACAAGAAAAAAACGGCCGAGAAATAGATCGGGAGCACAGCCTTATGGGTATCATGAACGACATCAAGAGGCTGGGGATCACCCTCGACACAATGGATTACGAGGAGATCGAGCGGCTCACCGCCCAGGTGACCCGGGACAAGAGCGACCCTTACGTTCGTGATGCCCTCATCGAGTGCCTCGTCGCCGAGTACCTCCAGGTCTTTCACCCCGAGGTCATGGATGCCCTCACGAAAGACCGGCAAAACGAGATGGACGCCTTGCGGATCAAAATGGAGCGTACCCACGACGAGAAGGGGAACAGGATCTGTGATGAACCCGCCTGCCTTTCCACCCGGGGCGTGGTGAAGTGCGCCCGGTGCGACAGGTATGTGTGCAGCAGTCACACCTTCGGGACCGGCACACCGCTGTGCTTCGCCTGCTACAAGGAAAGCGCGGGCCGTGACGGCCGGTGACATGAAGACCGATCCCCATTCATCTGCGATCACTTTTCACGGTTTCCCTGCGGTCAGCAGGTTCCTTGACCCTCGAAAGGGTTTCGAGGTCACGGAAGAGTCCTTCGAGGTGCGACGCGACCCCCTGACCGGCCGGACGAGCCATCTCTCCCACTTCGGCGCCATCAAACCCCAGAAGCTCCCCCTCGACGCCTACGCCACCCCCGAGGTGAGGGGGTTCTGCCCCTTCTGCCTGGAGAACCGGGACAGGAAGACGCCCAAGTTCCCACCCTCCGTCGTCCCCGGGGGCCGGTTTGTCCGGAACGAGACCTGCCTCATCCCGAACCTCTTTCCCTACGATGAGTGGGGCGGTGTGGCCATCATGACGGATGACCACGTGGTGCCCCTCGGCGCCTTCACCCGGGAACGGCTGACGGACGCCTTCTCGGTGGGCATTGAGTTCCTGCAGCGGATCAGGGAAATAGACCCTGCCGTTCCCTACCCGGTCATGACATGGAACTACATGCCGCCGTCCGGGGGAGGCCTGGTCCATCCCCACCAGCAGTATTTCGTGACCAGACATCCGGGTAATCAGTATGACAACGAACTCCGGGCCTCCCGGGAGTTTTACGACCGGTCCGGCTCCAGTTACTGGAGGGAGCTGGCGGAGGAGGAAGAACGACTAAAGGAACGGTATATCGGAAGGGTGGGGTCTTCGGTGTGGTTTGCCGCCTTCGCGCCGCTGGGCCTCCTGGGCGATGTCCTCTGTGTCTTCCCGGAAACGGGAGGTCTCGAAGGCTTCGGACAGGAGGAGCTCACCGACCTCGTCTCGGGGCTCCTCGCCCTCTTCGCCTACTACGCGGACGCGGGGATCTTCAGCTTCAACGCCTCCTTCTTTTTCCCTCCGGGGAAGGAAGAGTACTTCGCCCCCCATTTCAGGGTCGCACCCCGCACCTTCCTCAACCTCAGGGATTTCGCCCCTGATCTCAATTTCTACCAGGCCCTCCTCGGCGAAGCGGTCAGCGTCGTCAGGCCGGAGATTCTGGCGCAGGAATTGGCTCCGTATTTCTCCGACTCGCTGTCCGGCTAGGGCATCATCCATGGATCCCCTGCGGGACCTCCTCAGGAGAAGGAAGTGGTCGATCCTCGCCCGTTCCCTGGAACGGACCCTGTCCACCTACCCCCCTGAGACGGTCCATTTTCTCAGGAACGAAACCGACAGGTTCCAGAACCCCGTGTGGTTCACCATCCAAAGGGAGATGGGACACCTCTTCGACGCACTCGCCGGCGCCATGGACGAAGACAGGATCGACAATGCCCTTGAGGCAATCATCAAGATCAGGGTGGTCCAGGGGTTTTCGCCGGAGGGATCGGTGGCATTCTCCCTCCATCTCAAAGAGGCGGTCATGGAAGACGGGGCACGGGAATGGGGCCCAGCCCGGGATCCGGCAGGCACCGAGGCGAGAGACCTTCTCACCGACTTGGACCGCATCATCACCCGGGCCGTAGACCTTGACGCCCGGGTCCGCCGGAAGATCGAGGAGCTCAAGTCGAGGGAGTTGCAGAAATCCTCCTCCGTGCTACAAAGGATAGTAGAGAGACGATCACGGAAAGGAGGACCTGCCATGGCAATCAGGGAGTCGGACCTCTTCAAGGGCACCAGTCAGAGGTTCATCACCAAAATCGCCACGAACAGCGAGGAGCTGAGCTTCAAAAAGAACGCGGTGATCTTCAACGCCGCCGAGAGGGCCGAGCACTTTTACGTCCTCGTGGAGGGCAGCGTGGAGATGACCGTGGGCAAGCGCGAAGGTATCCGCTTCACCGTGAACCGCGCCGGAGAGGTCTTCGGCTGGTCCGCCCTCGTGGCCCCCAACGTGTACACCGCCACCGCCAAGGCCACGAAGGACACGAAGGTGATCAAGATATCCCGGGACCTCGTGGAGGGCGCCATCGCGGAGCATCCCGCCGAAGGGCTCGCCTTGCTGAAGAACCTGACGAGCATCATCGCCAACCGCTTGCGATACGCCTATCAGGCCTTCCCGGCAGAGACCTGAGCTCCCCCTTCACCCCTCCCGGATCGTTGCAGCCCTCTTCGAACCGGCTCTATCTCTACGCCCCAACCCTCCTCACAGCCGGAATCTCCTCGCCCACACGCTCAACGATTATCGCCATCCGCTCCCATACCCTCTGTTCCCCATTCAGCCAGTCAGCCAGTTGTAGCTTGTCAGTACAGAGGCTTAGGGTATTCCCCCTTCGGGACTGGTGTTCCCGGGGAGAGAAAAGCCTCTTCCATTCTCCGCCTTGAAGACCCGTTGAATAGTTGACTGGATGACTAGTTGATGAGGACAGCCACAAGGGGTAAGGAAGATTCTCATCCACCTCTTCTCCTCTATCCCTCTTCTCCCGGTTTTTCAGACATCCGTGTCGGGGTCTTAAGGATGCACACCGTCGTGAGGCAAGAAAGCTTGGTCTTTTGCCTGAAAGGCAAAAGTTTCGCAGCCGAGCGCGAGTGACTGGAGTCGCTGGAACGAAGGAACGTGTGTGCGAGGAGATCCCCGGCAGGGATGTCTCTGGTCTTGATCTTCATGGCGTGTGTACGATGAGACTATTACGGAGGGGGTAAAGGGCGAATGAGTGGGTGGCAGGATATGCCCAGAAGGATTGCGATGTTATTATTCATAGACCGGTTGCTTGGACAATCTGATGTATTCACGGGAGATGCCGCGACAGTTGCCTCTTCCCAAAAAAATTATTTCCGGTATAATGTGGTGTGGTCGGACCCCCTATGGTGACAGGCTCCCGCATGCGAATCCTGGTAAGCACCGCCGCAGTCATCGTCCTCGTCGATCTCGCCCTTTTGGGCGCCGGCCCCTTCGGCCTTCACACCCTCTTCGCCATCGTCATCCCCTATCTCGCCTTCATCGTCTTCCTCGCAGGTCTCATCTACCGGGTTATCATATGGGCGCGCTCCCCCGTGCCCTTCCACATCCCCACCGTCTGCGGCCAGCAGAAGTCCCTTCCCTGGATCAAGCCGCAGGGCAGTGAAAGCCCGTCATCCACATGGGGCGTCGTGGGCCGCATGATCCTCGAGATCCTCTTTTTCCGCTCGCTCTTCAGGAACGACCACACCGCGATCGACAGGGAGCGGGGCCGTCTCGTCTCCGGCTCCCGCCGTCTCCTCTGGATTGCCGCACTCCTCTTCCACTGGTCCCTCCTCGTCATCCTTCTGCGCCATCTCCGGTTCTTCATGGAGCCGGTCCCCCGGCCGGTTCACTTCCTTCAGGCCCTGGACGGTCTCTTCCAGGTCGCCCTGCCCACACCCTACATCACCGACGTCCTGGTCCTTGCGGCGGCGACCTACCTCTTCGTGCGGCGGGTCGTGGTGCCGCACGTCCGGTACATCTCCCTGGCCTCCGACTACTTCGCCCTCCTCCTTCTGGGGGGCGTCATCGTCTCCGGCATCCTCATGCGCCATGTTCTCAAGGCGGACCTGCTCGCCGCCAAGGCCCTCGTCACCGGGCTCGTCACCTTCAACCCTTCCCTTCCCCAGGGCCTCACCATCACCTTTTACGTCCATCTCTTTCTCGTGTCTGTCCTTGCGGCCTATTTCCCCTGGAGCAAGCTCATGCACATGGGCGGGGTCTTCTTGAGTCCCACGAGGAACCTGGCCAACGACAGCCGGGCGAGGCGGCACGTCAATCCGTGGGCCTACCCGGTCAAGGTGCACACTTACGGCGAGTGGGAAGACGATTTCAGGGACGCCATGAAAGAGGTGGGATTACCCGTGGAGAAGGAGAGTTAGGGGATTATGGCCGAGGAAAAGATGAAAAAGGCGGACGAACTCCTCAGGGACATCGACCTCCTCCCGGGCAGGGAAGACGTGACGGATACAAGGCCCGAGTTCCGCAAGGGCACGTACTGCTACAGCGCCCCGGTCAAGCACGTGAACTACCTCGGCCTGCCCAACCCCCGGGAGTGGCAACCCCACGACGAGGACTGGAAGCTCCCCCCGAACTGGAAGGAGATCATCCTCGACGGGATGGACAGGCTCCTCAAGCGGCACCGGTCCTTCCGCCTCTTCCTCGACATCTGCGTGCGCTGCGGCGCCTGCGCCGACAAGTGCCACTTCTTCATCGGTTCCGGTGACCCGAAGAATATGCCCGTTGCCCGGGCGGAGCTGCTGCGCTCCGTCTACCGGCGCTATTTCACAGTGGGTGGAAAGACCCTGGGCCGTCTCGCCGGTGCGAGGGATCTGACCCAGGACGTACTCAAGGAGTGGTTCTACTATTTCTTCCAGTGCAGCGAGTGCAGGCGTTGCTCGGTCTACTGCCCATACGGCATCGACACCTGCGAGATCACCATGATGGGCCGGGAACTGCTGAACCTGGTGGGGGCGAATATCCAGTGGGTGGTGGAACCCGCCTCCAACTGCTTCCGCACCGGCAACCACCTGGGTATCCCGCCTCACGCCCTCAAGGAGACCTTCGATTTCGCCCTCGACGAGGTACGGGATATCACGGGCGTCCCGGTGGAGGCCCCCATCAACCGCAAAGGGGCGGAGATCCTTTTCGTCGCCCCGTCGGCCGATTTCTTCGCGAGCCCCCACTGGTTCACCTTCTTAGGCTACCTCATACTCTTCCACGAACTGGGCCTCGATTACACCTGGAGCGCCTTCGCCTCCGAGGGGGGCAACTTCGGTCTCTTCCACTCCAGTGAGCTTGCGGCCCGGCTGAACGCCAAGATCTACGAGGAGGCGAAACGGCTTAAGGTCAAGTGGATCCTGGGCGGCGAATGCGGCCATATGTGGAGGACCGTCCACCAGTACATGGACACCTTCCACGGCCCCGCCGATTTCCTCGAAGTGCCGGTCTCACCCGTCACCGGGACCCGCTTCGAACACGCACGATCCACCAAGATGGTCCACATCGCCGAGTTCACCGCCGACCTCATCCATCACGATAAACTGAACCTCGACAAGAGCCGGAACGACGCCTGGAGGGTCACCTTCCACGACTCCTGTAACCCGGCGAGAGCCATCGGCCTCTTCGACGAGCCCCGGGAGGTGATCCGGGCCGCCTGTACCCACTTCTTCGAGATGCCGGAGAACACGATCAGGGAGAAAACCTTCTGCTGCGGCAGCGGCGCCGGTCTCGGAGCGGACGAGAACATCGAGATGCGGTTGCGCGGGGGGCTGCCCAGGGCGAACGCGGTGAAGTACGTCCGCGAGAAACACGGCGTGAACATGGTGGCCTGCATGTGCGCCATCGACAAGGCATCCCTGCCCTCCCTCTTCGAATACTGGGTCCCCGGCGTGGAGGTCTGCGGGGTCCACGAACTTCTGGGCAACGCGATCGTCATGAAGGGGGAGAGAGAGCGGACCACCAACCTCCGGGGCGAGCCCCTGCCGGGCAGGGAGGGCGAGAATGGCTGACCGTGGAAAGATCCTGACCGGCCTCGTCATTTTTCTGCTCATCCTGGCGGCGCCCACCCTGTACAACCTCGCCTCGGGCAAGGCCCGGTCCCTCCCGGACCTGGAAACAGGCACGGCGGAGAGGCGATGCGTCGAGGAGACGGGGTTCATGCGGAGCCGTCACATGGTGCTCCTCAATGAGTGGAAGGACTTGGTGGTACGGCAGGGTGTAAGGACCTACCGCGCGAAAGATGGAACGACCCATGTGATCGGCATGACGGGGACATGTCTCAGGTGCCATTCCGACAAGGCCCGGTTCTGCGACCGCTGCCATGACTATACGGCCGTCAGGCCGACCTGCTGGGAGTGCCACAACGTGCCGGTGAAGACGGCGGCAGGGGTGAATGGGAAGCGTGTCTCGAAGGGGGAGGGGGATCGTTGAAACGGCGCGACTTTCTTAAAGCTGCGGGTTTGAGCATCATCGCCCTCGGCACGGGCGGGGTCATGGCGGCCCCGTTATCCCGGAAGCCCATCCAGGGGCCCGGTGCCGGTCCTGCGTGGGCCATGGCCGTCCGGGCGTCGGCATGCGAAAGACACCCCGGTTGCCGCGACTGCATCGACGCCTGTCACACGGTCCACAACGTCCCCGCCATCAAGAATCCCAAGCAGGAAATCAAGTGGATATGGACCGCCCCCTTCCAGGAGGTCTTCCCCGATCTCACCCACCGGCTCACGAGCGAGAAGACCGGAAAGGGTCCGGTCCTGGTCCTCTGCAACCACTGCGAGAACCCCCCCTGCGTGAGAGTCTGCCCCACCAAGGCCACCTTCAGGCGTGAGGACGGCGTCGTCATGATGGACTACCACCGGTGTATCGGCTGCCGGTACTGCATGGCAGCCTGCCCCTACGGGGCTCGAAGCTTCAACTGGCGGGACCCGAGGAGCCACATCGCCGCGGTGAACGTGGAATTCCCCACAAGGACGCTGGGTGTGGTGGAGAAGTGCAACTTCTGCGAGGAGAGGCTCACGAAGGGGCTTGTGCCTGCCTGTGCCGAGGCGTGCAGGGAGAAGGCGATCCTCTTCGGCGACCTGAACGACAGGAATTCTGAGGTGGCAAAGGCCCTGCAGGGCGGATTCACCATCCGGCGCAAGGCCCACCTGGGCACTGAACCCCGGGTCTATTATCTGGTGTGAGGATACATGGTTGAGAAGGCCTTAGAGGGGAGCACGAGATACTGGACCTGGCTCGGGTGCCTCGCCGCCGTCACCGTGTGCGGATTTCTCGCCTACCTCTACCAGCTTGCCGAGGGTCTCGGTATCACGGGCTTGAGCCGGGATGTCTCCTGGGGTCTCTACATCGCCAATTTCACCTTTTTCGTCGGTGTCGCCGCCAGCGCGGTGATGGTGGGTATCCCCTACTATCTCCACGATTACAGACAGTTCCGGCACGTGATCGTCCTCGGCGAGTTCCTCGCCGTCACTGCGGTGCTCATGTCCGTCCTCTTCGTCTTCGTCGACCTCGGTCAGCCCGCCCGGGTCCTCAACGTGATCCTCTACCCCTCCCCACGGTCCCTCCTCTTCTGGGACATGATCGTCCTTTCCGGTTATCTCCTCCTCAACGCCTTGACGGGGTGGTATTCCCTCGACAGGGAGGCGAAAGGACAGGCACCTCCCCGGTGGATCAAGCCCCTGGTCATGCTCTCCATCCCCTGGGCCGTAAGCATCCACACCGTCACCGCCTTCATCTACCTCGGCCTCGGTGCGAGACCCCTGTGGCACACGGCCCTTCTCGCCCCCCGCTTTCTGGCCTCCGCCTTTGCCTCGGGACCGGCGCTTCTCATCCTCCTGCTCGTCATCACCAGACGGGTGAGCGGGTTCGATGCGGGCAAAGAGCCCATAGCCAGGCTTTCCCGCATCGTCGCCTACGCCCTTATGTCCCACATCTTCTTCCAGCTCGTGGAACTCTTCTTCGTGGGTTACGGGAGCCCCCCCGAGGAGGCGGTCCATCTCCAATATCTCTTCTTCGGCCTTGACGGCAAGGCAGGGCTCGTGCCCTGGATGTGGGTCTCCGCGATCCTGACCCTCGGTGCGGCCCTCATCCTCCTCATCCGGCGTGAGAGATCGAGGGAGTGGACCCTCGTTGCCGCCTGCGTCGCCGTCTTCGCGGCGGTCTGGATAGAAAAGGGCATCGGCCTCATCGTGCCGGGCTTCATCCCCGCACCCCTCGGAGAGATGACCGAGTACGCCCCTACCTTCCCCGAGGTCCTCATCACCCTGGGCGTCTGGTCCCTGGGCTTTCTTGTCCTCACCGTCCTCTTCAAGGTAGCGATCGCGGTGAAGCAGGAAGGGTGATGACACGGTTCGTCGCCATCATCATCCTCATCGTGGCGGGACTCCTCATCCTCCGCTACGCGATGAGGACGCTCGCACACGCCATGGGTCAGGGGCCCCGAACGGGGGCGCCCCAGAACCGGGACCGCCGTGCCGCGGAAGAACGGTATCGGGAGATCCTCGGGGTCACGGATCAGGACACCCCGGCGACCATCAAGGCCAAGTACCGGGAACTCCTGGCGAAATACCATCCCGACAAGGTGCACCACCTGGGCAGGGAATTCCAGGACATGGCCGAGGCGAAGACCAAGGAGATCACGGAGGCCTACGAGTACTTCCGGAAGAGAGGCAATTTCTGAGAACGTCTGGGGAAAGGGGACACCGGAGACTCATGAGGGCAGAGCCTTTCGACTCTGCCCTCAATGTTTTTCTGACCAGGAAGGTGCGAAGGGCCGTCAGCCCAAGGGTTTCTCCTTCGCCGCCATGATACCCGCGATCCTGCCGAAGACGATGCAGTCGGTCGTTGCGTTGCCGCCCAATCTGTTCGTACCGTGGACACCGCCGGTCACTTCTCCGGCCGCATAGAGCCTGGGGATTACCTTCCCGTGACGGTCGATCACCTCGCCCGTCGTCCCCTTGGTCTTGAGGCCCCCCATGGTGTGGTGGACACCCGCCTGGGTGGGGCTGGCGTAGAAAGGCGGCTGGACGATGGGCTTCAGGTTGGCGGGCTTCTTGCCGAAGGCCTCGTCTTTCCCCCTCTGGGTGGACTCGTTGTACTTCTTGATCGTGTCGAGGAAGGCCTGCTCGGGCACCTCGAACTTTTCCCTCAGGATCCCGGCCAGTCCTTCCAGCGTGTCGGCCTTGAAGGCATACCCGTCCTTGAGGATCTTTTCCGTCATCTGGGGGTTGAACCGCTTGGTGCACTTGTCGTCGGCCACCCAGAGGAGCACCCTCTTGGGCTGTTTCAGGACCCCGTTGGCGATATCGTCCCGCCGGCCGTCCTCGGCCACAAACCTCTCACCCTTGGTATTGACGAAAATGGCGGAGTCGATACCCAGATTGGTCAGGGAGCCGTACTGCTTCGTATAGTAGTTGCAGGCTACGAGTAACTGGATGTAATCCATGCCGATGACCTCGGCGCCGCCGTCCCGGGCATAGGTGATCGCCTCGCCGGTAGCGGTGGAGACGTTGGTGGTGGGGATGTCGGGGCCGAGCCTCGGGTCGTGCTGGGAGCGCATGGCCACGTCGGCGCCGAAGCCACCCGTTGCCAGCACCACCGCCTTCCGGGCCTTGAAATAGTACTTCCGGCCCCTCGCCTCCATTTCGATGCCCAGGATATTGCCGGCCAGGGGCTTCTCCCTCACGATACCGGTGAGCTTGGTCTCCATGAGGATGGGGATGTTGCGCTTGTCCACCTGGGACTTCATCACCTTGATGATGGCTGCCCCCCTCCCTTTGTTCACGGGATCGTGACTTCTCGGCCAGAGGGCGCCGATGACGGCATAGACGGTCGGCTCAAATTCGACACCCAGCCTTTCGAGCCACTGGAGACCCTCCAGTCCGTGCTCCACCATGAAACGCACCTTTTCCTGATCCGCCCTGAAGTCTCCCCCCTCGATGGTCTGCCTGAAATGGAGATCCACGGAGTCTTCGATATTCTGCTTTTTCTGCCGGACCGGGTCCACGCAGTTGTACGCCCCGCTGGCGATCACCGAGTTGCCGCCGATCACCCGGGCCTTCTCGATGATGACCACCTGGGCCCCCGCGTCCTTCGCCTCGATGGCGGCGGCAAGCCCCGCATAACCTGTGCCTACCACGATCACGTCCGTCACCCGGTCCCATTTCTTGGGCGGTTCCACGGCACGCAATTCCCGTGGAAAAACCTGGACCGCGGCAGCCCCGAGGGCCGCGGCACCGGCACCCTTGAGAAAACGCCTCCTCGTCACGGCGGCCCCGGCCGGACCCTGCCCGGCCTCCCTGCTCCTCTCTTCGATCTCCTCTGTTTTCTTCATGGTCATCCCTCCTTAATTTGTTGACTCTGTCATGCGCCGCCCTGTTCGATTGCCCCGCCCATCTGGGTAAGGGCCTTCTCGAGGCGCATCGCCTCGTCAAGAATGATACGGGCATAAGCCCCGCTCTTGGTCGACGGCTCGAGGGAACCCGCAAGCCTCCGTGCGAACCCGGCTACCGCCACGAGCGGGTTCCTGATCTCGTGCGCCACCGCCTCAAGGGTCCTTGCCACGTGCCGGGCGCCCTCTTTCCCTCCCTCCATTCCATCAAAGGAGGGTAGTGTTTCACCGGGACTCCGGCATTGCCAGGCTGACAGCTTCTCGGAAATGGCGCTCAGGGCCCCGTTCGCCCTCTCCATCAATTCCAGAAGATCCTTCTCCCTGTTCAGTTCGATCCTGAGGTGTTCCGCGATCCCCTCCACCTCATCGAAGGTGGTGAGGATGATGTTGTTGGTGGTATCCGCGGAGAGGCCGAGGGCCTCGTGGGCCTCCTCGAAGAGGGATGTGAAGTCCGTTGATTTTCTCAGCATCAGGCCCGACAGGACCCGGGCTTCTTCACAGATCTTCGCAAGGGGCTCATCCGCCCCTTCACCCGCGAAACCCCTCTGGCACGCAATGATCCGCTCGGGAAACTTCCAGAATCTCAGGGCCACCTCTCCGATCTCCCGGTGATGCACCCCGAACTCTTTCTTTTCCCAGTCCAGGAGTTCATCGAGGGTCTCCATGGTCAGCTCGAGGTCAGGGCGTTTTCCCTTGATGAAGATGTCGAAAAAGACCAGGAAGCCGATACCGAGGGTGAGGCCCGCCACAAAGGCCTCCTCGGGATTGCAGTTCCGGAGGTGCTGTGCCAGGGTCTTTGCCACGAGGGCGCGGTAAAGAGAGGTGCGCCAGAAGCGCTCGTAGTCTACGGGACCCACCTTCCCCATGGGAAAGGTATCCCGCAGCGAAAGGGAGAGGGCCATGATGCGAAGCTGGTGAAAACCGATGCGCATCACCGCCTGCTGGAGGGTCGTCACCGGGAGGCTGGCCTTGAAGAAGACGCTGTTGGCCAGCTTCATGAGCCGGATGGCGAGGGACGGGTCCTTCTCGATGAGGTTGACCAGGTCCTGAACCGAACACGCATCGTCGGAGGCAAGCTCCACGAGCCGGACGGCCACCACCGACAGGGCGGGCAGGGAATAACCGGTTTCCAGCTTTGTGAGGAGCTCCCGGACCTTCTCATCCCCGGGACCCTGTGGGCTGTCCGTCATCTCGCTATCCTCCCCGACCTTCTTTCACATCCCGCACATTATAGCACACCAATCTCCCCGCCTTGAAACAAATGAGATTTCGAGCCGGTTCGACCCGCCCCTCACAACTCTGCCTTGACCCGGTTTCCTCAAAGCATTATATTAAGAAAAATTTTCGATTGCCCTGGGAGGTTACACAGGTATGCCCATCTACGAGTACCAGTGCGAACAGTGCGGCAAGCACTTCGAGAAGTTTCAGAAAATCCTCGATGACCCGCTTACGGAGTGCAAGTTCTGTCATGGCAAACTCCACAAGCTGATTTCCGAGTGTGCCTTTCATCTGAAGGGAACGGGCTGGTATACGACGGACTACAAAAAACCGGTAGATTCGGTCGGCAAGAGGGTGGAAAGGAAGGAAGAGGGCACGGAATCCACGAAGGAATCGAAAACGGAAACAAAGACCGAAACGTCCCCGTCCGCTGCGACAGAGACGAAGAGTGCCGACTGAGACAGGAGAGACTATGAAAACAGGTGATAAGGTAACGTTCACATTCGCCAAGAAGGAGATGCAGGGCGAGGTGGTAAAGGCTTTTCCCAAGACCGTCTATATCAAGGCAGACTTTCCGAAGGATAAGGGGAAGATCGTCCGGCGGAAGGTTTCCCAGGTCAAGGGCTGAGAATCATCTTCAACAATCCGTCCCGGCAGACAGACCTGCAAGCCATCGGCCCGTTCCATGGGTCTCGGGCCTACCCCCGGTCCAACAGTTTTCTGGTTTTGACGGCGAGATCCTTCATACTGAAGGGTTTCTGGATAAAATCGACCCCTTCGTCAAGCACCCCGTGGTGGGCGATGACGTCGGCGGTGTAACCGGACATGAACAGCCGCCTGAGACCGGGTTGGAAGGACAAAAGGGTCTCCGCCAGATCGCGGCCGTTCATCTCGGGCATGATCACGTCGGTCATGAGCAGGTGGATGGGGGCGCCGTATTCTGCCGCCATGCTGATGGCTTCCCGGGGTGTTGCGGCGGGGAGTACCGTGTAACCCTGGCTCCTCAGCATCATGGCGGTCATGTTCAGGATCGCCGGCTCATCTTCCACGAGGAGGATGGTCTCATGGCCGAAGGTCGAGATATCGTCGGGACTCTTGGACTTCGGCGACCCTGTCCCGACGGAGTGTGCGGGCAGATAGATCCTGAAGACGGTCCCCCTGCCCGGTTCGCTTTCGACTTCAACAAAACCGTTGTTCTGCCTCACGATGCCGTACACGGTGGCAAGGCCCAGACCTGTGCCCTTGCCGGTCTCCTTCGTGGTAAAAAACGGTTCGAAGAGGCGCGAGAGGGTCTCGCGGTCCATACCGCAACCGGTGTCGGTGATGGTGAGCAGTATGTGTTCGCCGGGAACGGCCCCTTCCCGTCCCGCACAAAAGGCCCGGTCTAAAGACACGGCAGCGGTTTCGATGACAATCCTGCCCGTACTTCCGATTGCGTCCCGGGCGTTGACACAGAGGTTGGCGAGTATCTGATCGATCTGGGAAGGATCCATCTTGACGGACCCCACCTTTTCACCGGGCAGCCAGACCAGTTGGATGTCCTCGCCGATGAGTCTCCGGAGCATCTTGAGCATCCCTTCCACCGTGGCGTTCAGATCGAGCACCCTGGGCGTCACGATCTGCTTGCGCGCAAAGGCCAGGAGTTGCCTCGTGAGATCGGAGGAGCGCTCGGCGGCCCGGCGTATTTCCTGAAGGTTCGCAAAGACCGGGTCCGCCTGATCGAGTCTGGCGAGGGCGAGTTCCGCGTGGCCGATGATCACCCCCAGCATGTTGTTGAAATCGTGGGCCACACCCCCTGCCAGGCGCCCTACGGACTCCATCTTCTGTGCCTGGATCAACTGGGCCTGAAGCCTCTCCCTTTCCTCTTCCGCCCGACGGCGCTCCGTAATGTCCGTGTGGGTGCCCACCATTCTGACCACGGCGCCCTTCCCGTCGCGTTCCACGATCTTGCCCCTCCCGCGGATCCACATCCATGTCCCGTCTTTTCGGAGGAACCGGAATTCGATATCGAAGACCGGGCTCCTGCCCGAGAAATGGTCCTCGATCCCCTTCCTGGCACGCCCGATGTCGTCGGGATGGACCCGTTTGGCCCATTCGTCGAAGGCATGGGGGAACTCGTTCGGCTCATAGCCTGACATGGTGAAGTAGCGGGGATCGAAAAACACCCGGTTCTCCGCGACGTTCCAGTCCCACAACCCGTCGTTCGCCACCCCCATGGCCAGATCAAGGCGCTCCTCGCTCTCCCGGAGCCGCTCTTCCGCCTCCACCCGCGCGGTGATGTCCCGGGCGGCGGCATAGATCAGGTTACCCCTCGGCACGGAGCGCCATTCGATCCAGCGGTAGGAACCGTCTTTGCACCGGTAGCGGTTGGTAAAACTGAGGACCTCTTCCTGTCTGTCGAGGCGGGATACCGCCTGAAGGGTCGCTGCGACATCATCGGGGTGGACGAATTCGAGAAAGCGGTGACCCTCCAGTTCCTGAAGCGGATAGCCCAGGGTTGACTCCCACTGGGGGTTGAGGCGTCGGAAGAATCCATCCGTGTCGGCGATGCAGAGCAGATCGAGGGATGCGGAAAAATACCGGTCCATCTCTTCGGTTTTCTCCCTCAGTTGCCTCTCCATCTCCCTCCGGCCGGTGATGTCGTTGCCGACGCATAGGATCTCCCGAACCTTCCCATCGGAATCATAGGTCGGTCTGTTGGTCCAGGCAATCCAGACGCGCTCCCCGTCGCGGCGCATGTTTTCGTTCTCGTTGTTGCGGTAGGTCTCGGGGTGACGGCCCATATCCGCTATCATGGCCGCCAGGTCCCGGCCGGACGATTCTCTTTCCGGCACGATGGTGCCCACCACGTTCCGCCCCAGGATCTCCTCTTCGGAAAACCCGAAGAACCGTTGGGCGAACTCGTTGAAGAAGGTGATCGTACCCTCCCTGTCCATCCGGAGAATGATGCTGTTGGCATGTTCAACCAGCTCCCTGTACTTTTCTTCGCTCTTTTCCAGGGCCTCGGTCTTTGCCGCGTTGAGGGCGATCTGTTCCTCCAGTCTGCCGGTCCTTTCCCGTACCTTGTGTCGGAGGGTGTGGTTCCACAGCCCGAGAAGCACAATAATCAGGGCTATGGTTCCCATCCCCGCCAGGATATGACGGATATAGGGCTCCAACAGGCGGGTCTCGGTGCCGAACCATCTCCGGTTTATCGACTGATATTCGCTTTCTGAGATCAGGGCGAACCCGTCCTCGACCAACCGCAGGGTGGCGGTGTCTCCTTTCCTCACGGCGCGATGGAATGCACCGGAATAGAGGGGGGGCGAGTGACGGAACTCGTCCTGGATGCCCGCCCTGTGGAGAAAGTAATGGGCCGGGGGGTTGTCCATGACGGCGGTGATGACCTTGCGCTCCTGTGCCGCCTTGGCGATGGCCTCGTAGGAAGGGTATTCCTGAAGAAGCCCGACACCCTTCGCCTTCAGGTAGTCGACGGCCGCGTCGCCTGCCTTCACCGCCACAGGGAAGCCCTGAAGGGATGCGGCGTCCGTGATACCGGAGAGATCCTTGTCGAAGAATATGGAAACGTCGATCCGGGCATAGGGCTTTGAAAAATCGTAGATCCCGGCGCGGCGCTCGTTGAAAAAGATCGTATCGATGACATCGAACTCGCCGGCCTCCATCCGGCGCAGCGCTTCGGCCCAGTCCACGGCGGTGATGGCTACCGGGATACCTGTCTTCTCTTCCCACAGACGCCACTGATCGATGACGATCCCCTGGAGATCCCCCCTTTCGTCCAGAAAGACGTAGGGTGGATAATTGTTGTCCATCACCACCCTGACGCCCCCGGGCCGGGCCTCCCTGCCTGTCGACGAGACCCCGTCAGAGGGGTTGAGCCACGGGACAATCACCAGAATAACAATAAAAAACCGAAGGAGCCTCTTCATTTCTCCCCCAATGGTACCTCTTTTTCCCCCCTTCGACAAGGCCCGACCGATCATCCGTCGGAATTCCGAGACAACTCCGACGACCTGCCCGCCCTTTCCATTTTCATTACGGCGTAGGCCAGAAAAAAGATTTGACCGGCCATGGGCCGGTCAAATCCGGAAGATTCCAGTCACGCCGGTCTTGCCGGCGCTATGCCTTGTCAGTCGATCCTGAACCGCCGGACTGTCTCTTCGGGTATCTCGAGCCCCAAACCGGGCTTGTCCGGCGGGTACATCAGGCCGTTCCTGATATCGGCGGGCTCCGCAAAGGCCGCGGCCACCCAAGGCATGTATTCGATGGCACCCGACGCCATGACCCCACAGGCCACCTGGATGGTGCTCTCCATCATGTGGTGCGGCGCCAGGGGCAACCCCGCCACATCGGCCATGACCGCCACCTTGACCATTTCCGTGATGCCCCCCACCCGGATGATGTCGGGCTGGAGGATGTCGGCGGCATTGGCCCGGATATAGGCGTCGAATTCAAAACGGGAGCCCAGGGTCTCTCCCATGGCGATGGGGATATCCAGGGCCGCCGCGAGCTTCGCGTGACCAGGGATGTCCTCGCACAGAAGGGGTTCTTCGAACCACGCCACCCCGAGCTGTTCCAGTTCCCGGCCCACCCACACGGCAGTGGGGAGGTCCCACTTCTGGTTGGCGTCCACGGCGAGCCAGACCTGGCCGCCCAGGGCTGTCCTTACCTGCTTCACGCGGCTGATATCGACCCTGGGGTCCTCGTGACCGATCTTCATCTTCACACCCATCATCCCCTGGGACAAATATTCCTCGAAGGCCGCAAGCATCTCAGAGACGGTCATGTAAAGCCACCCTCCGTCGGAGCCATAGACCGGGGCGCTCTCCCGCCGTCCCCCTAAAAGCTTGTGGACCGGCAGGCCGCTCATCTTTCCCTTGATATCCCAGAGGGCAAGGTCGACCGCAGCCTGGGCCTGGGTGACGAGCCCCCGGCGTCCCACCGTCTGAAGGCGGCGGTACAGCTTGTCCCACAACCGTTCGTGGTCCAGGGCGTCCTCACCGGTCAAGAGGGGGGCGAAATCATCCCGGAGGACGCACCGGGTCGCCGTCGCTCCCCCCAGAAGGCTCCACGAATAGCCGAGGCCCCGGACCCCGTCTTCGGTGGTGATGAAAACCACAGGCATATAGATGTGGGTAACCGGCCCGCCCTTCTTTCCGCTCGACGACCCGGACTGCATGGGCCGCGGCATGGGCATATGGAGCAGCTCCACCCTCACGTCACTGATCCGTGCCATCCCCATTCCTCCCCGGAATCTACCTCTTCTTTACTTTTTCAGCCGCCCCAGCTCCCTCATGATCGTCTCGTATTCGACCATTTTCTTCTTCACCAGGGCGAGCGATGCCTCGGGCCCCATGAATTCCGTCTTGAAGCCGTTCTGGTCCATCTTCTTCTTTACTTCAGGGTCCTTGTGGACCTTCTCGAAGGCATCGGCGAGGATCTTGATTATGTCGTCGGGGGTGCCGGGAGGGGCGGCGACGCCCCGGTAGGCGCCTTCGACGATGTCGTAGCCCAGCTCCTTGAAGGTGGGCACATTGGGGAGCACGTCCATCCGTTTATCCGAGGCGATGGCCAAGGCCCTGAACTTGTCCTTGTACTGAACGCCCATGGTGGAATAGGTCATCAGTGCCGTGACGTGGCCACCCAGGAGGGCCGGCACCGCGGAACCGGTCCCGCCGAAGGGGATGTAGGTGAGTTTGATGCCCGCCGCCTTGTTGAGCATGGCAGTACCCAGGTCGTTGGCGGTGGACGACCCGCTGCCGCCCACGGTCACCACGCCGGGAGGGTTCTTCTTGGCGTAGTCGATGAAATCCTTCAGGGTCTTGAAGGGGCTGTCATTGCGGACCACCAGGAGGCACGGGGTGCTTTCGAAGAAATAGATGTTCTTCAGATCCAGGGTCTTGTAACCCGCGTTGCCCATCTCCAGAGGCTGGAGCGCGATATGGGGCAGATTGTGGCCGGCGATGGTGTAGCCGTCCGGCTTGCTCTTCACCAGCTCCGCCCAGCAGAGGGCGCCGCCGCCGCCTATCTTGTACTGAATGCTGATATCCTGGCCGAGAATCTTCTTGAGTGGTTGTTCCTGGAACCGCGCGGTGATATCCGACTCTCCCCCGGGGTTAAAGCAGATGTTGTAGGTAATGCGTTTCTTGGGAAAATCGGCCGCATCCGCCGTCCCGAGCCAAACCACAGAAAGGATGGCGACAAGAACGAGACATCCGATGGTGAATCTTTTCATGCGTACCTCCTCATAGTAGTTGTTGTGCATGGTGCACATATTGCCTGATCTTCCACGGCTTCAATCCGGGTCCTCGATGGCCTTCTCCGCCGTCTTGGCCCGCACCGTCGACCAGATGCCCCGGCCGATGGAGAGGAAGGCCAGGATCATGAAGACGGCCGAGATGGGCCGGGTGAAGAAGATGAGGGGCGAGCCCTGGGAAATGAGCAGGGCCTGGCCGAGGGATGTCTCGAGCATCTGGGCCAATACGCTGGCAAGCACCATGGGGGCCACGGGAAAACCCAGTTTTCGCATCACGTAGCCGATCAACCCGAAGAGGAGCATCACCCATACGTCGAAGGCCTGAAACCGTATACTCCAGGTTCCGATCACGGCGCAGAGGACGATGATCGGTCCCAGGATATAGAAGGGGATCCGGCAGATCTTGGCCCACATCCCCACCAGGGGAAGATTGAGCACGAGAAGCATGACATTGCCGATGTACATGCTGGCGATGACCGCCCAGACGAACTGGGGGTTCTGGGCGAAAAGCATGGGGCCCGGCTGGAGGCCGTACATCATGAGTCCCCCCAGGAGGACCGCCATCGAAGGGGCCGTGGGAAGTCCGAAGGAGAAGAGGGGGACAAAACCCGCCGTAGAGGTGGCGTTGTTCGCCGATTCGGGTGCGCATACCCCCTGGATCGAACCCTTCCCGAATTCCTCCGGGGTCTTCGACACCCTCTTCTCGAGATCGTAGGCCACAAAGGTGGTCACCGAAGGGGCGCACCCGGGGAGTAGCCCCAGAAAGAATCCTACCCCCGTGGAGCGAAACATGGTACCGATGCATTTCCTTACGTCAGGCCAGGTGGGCATCCAGTTGGTGATCTTCATGTCGCTGATGGCGGTAATCCTTTGCTCCACGTTGATCATCACCTCGCTGATGGCGAAGAGCCCCACGATGACGCTGATGAAGTCGACCCCGGCCAGGAGTGACGAAACACCGAAGGTCAACCTGGCGGCTCCGGTCAGGGGGTCCTGGCCGATCAGGGCGGCGACGAGCCCTATGGCCATGGAGATCACCCCTTTGAGGAGGGCCCGGCCCGAGAGGCTGATGACAAGGCTCAACCCCATGAACATGAGGGCGAAGTACTCAGGGGGCCCGAAGACCACGGCGAAGTTGGCCAGCATTGGGGCAAAGAAGGTGAGACCGATGAGGCTCAGGGTCCCGGCAACAAAGGAACCGATAGCCGAGATGGCGAGCGCCGGTCCAGCCCTCCCCTGTTTGGCCATCTCATAACCGTCCAGGGCCGTGGGGACCGAGGAGGCCTCGCCGGGGATATTCACAACGATCGCCGTGGTGGAGCCTCCATACATGGCGCCGTAGTAAATGGCCGCCATCATGATGATGGCCGGGATAGGGGGAAGCACCGTGGTCAGGGGGAGCAGGATGGCGATACCCGAGACCGGGCCGATGCCGGGAAGGACCCCGACAAGGGTGCCCACAAAGCAGCCCACAAAGGCCCAGAAGAGGTTCTGGAGAGAAAAGGCGGTGACGAGCCCCTGGATGAGATAATCGAAAGAGAAACCCATGACGTCCTCCTACTCGAACAAGGGGCCCATGGGAAGGGAAAGGCCCAAGACACGGATAAACAGGTAGTGGAGGAGCAGGCCGGAGATGACCCCGATGATCAGGGCCACGCACCATCGTTTCCGATTCAGGAACCAGATGGAGAAGGCGGTATAGAGAAATGTGGCGATGGGCATGCCGATGCGATCGACCAGGGCGATGTAACAGGCAAGGGCAAAGAGGACAATCACGATTGTCCGGAAGCCCGTCTTATCGGGCCACTCCACCCGGGGGCCTTCATCCTTGAGGGTCCACGATTTGATCGCCAGGGCCGCACCGCAGACTAGGAGGAGGCAGCCGATCACCACGGGAAAGGTGCGCGGCGGAAGCCTGGCCGCCACGCCCCCGGTGATGGATATGGAAGCGAGGAGAATGAAAATACCAAAGAGGGCGACAAAAATGCCGACCGCCATATCGGCACGCTTCAGTGTCTGCACAGGCACCTCCTCTTCAATAATGCCTCAGGCAAGCGGTCGCTTCCCGAAGGTACGGACTACGGGGGACGGGTGCGCGGCGGATGCTTCACCGCACCGACATGCCGGTCCCGCTGCTTCCTATACACTACCCCCATTAAAAACCGTTGTCTATGTGAAAAAAACGCAGCCTTACCGACACAACTCATCGGCTGCATCGGCAATGGCCTTTCCCATCTCCTCGGTGCTTGCCCCGCCCCCCAAATCCGGGGTCTTCACCGCCTTCTCGGCCAGGACCCTCTCGATGGCCCTCTCGATGGCCTGCGCGGCCCGGGGATAGCCGAGATGGTCAAGCATGAGGGCGCCCGACCATATCTGGCCGATGGGGTTGGCGATGCCCTTTCCTGCTATATCAGGCGCGGAGCCGTGGACCGGTTCGAACATGGAGGGAAATTCCCGCTCAGGGTTCAGGTTTGCGGACGGGGCGATCCCGAGGCTCCCCGCAAGGGCGGGACCGAGGTCCGAGAGAATGTCGCCGAAGAGGTTGCTCGCCACGATCACGTCGAAGCGCTCCGGGTGGCCGACCATGGCCGCCGCGAGGCCGTCTATGTGGAACTGGTCGGCCCTGATGTCGGGGTATTGCCCGGAGATCTCCCTGAAGATCTCGTCCCAGTAGGGCAGGGTAAAGACGATACCGTTCGACTTGGTGGCCGAGGTGACGTGCCTTCCGGGTCTCTTCCCCGCCAGCTCGAAGGCGAAGCGGATGATCCTCTCCACCCCTTTCCGGGTGAAGATCGACTCCTGGATCGCCATCTCCTGCTCCGTCCCCACGTACATCCGGCCGCCCACATTGGAGTACTCGCCCTCGTTGTTCTCCCGTACCACGCAGAAATCGATATCCTCGGGCTTCCTGTCCCGCAAGGGGCTCGTGATCCCCTTCAGAAGCCTCACAGGCCTGAAGTTGACATACTGGCGAAAGGTCCTCCGTATGGGGATGAGCAGACCCCAGAGGGAGACATGGTCAGGCACCCCCGGGTATCCCACGGCGCCGAGGTAGATGGAGTCGTAGCCCCTCAGGATCGTCAACCCGTCCTGCGGCATCATCTCATGGTGAGCCGCATAATACTCGCAGCCCCAGGGGAAAAAATCCCAGGCGAACTCGATGCCGAGTCTTCGTCCTACCGCCTCAATGACCCTGATGCCCTCGGGCACCACCTCCTTGCCGATACCGTCTCCGGGGATCACCGCTATCCTGTGCATCCTTCCTCCTTTGAATGCTCCCTTTGTCTCTCCGTCCTTATTATTCTCTCACAGGACGGCAAAAAAGGTCCAGCAAACCTGTGGATGTGGCAGGAAGAGTCCTTGAATACGGACGGGCCGGCATCGAAAAGGAATTGTCTGTGGACTATCTGTGTCGGATTTGATACTTCTCTATGTGACGCAACCCTTGACGCTGTCTCCGATCCTTGCGTGTATCGCCTGCGCGGGCATCATGGTAGATGAGAAACCGGATCTCGATTCATTCCGGAACAACGCATCCCTTCTGCGGCAGCACAAGGTTTCCCATGAAAGGGGGGGTCCAGGACCTCCTCGTAAGATTCCCCGGGGCAACGGGAAAATGATGATCCGATGGGCCGGCGGCCTCAAGGAAGAGGCGAAACAGAATCTTCAGCGGATCGGCATTGAAGCTGTTCCCGAAAATATCTGCTGCCGCACAGACTGGTGAAGCCACCGACTCTCTGAAGAGAGCAGGCGAGCGAGACAGTGGTGCGGCGAACCTGGATCCCGTCGCTTTCATCAATTATCTCATCACTCACCCGTAGTAATCCTGCAGCGCCTTCACGGTGAGGGTCCCCTTCTTCATGGTCTCGATGGCGTTCACCACGGCCTGGGCCGCGGAAAGGGTGGTGGTGTAGGGGATCTTGTACTGCACCGCCCCTGCCCTGATCCGCACCTCGTCCACCTTCGGGTTTCTCCCGCTCGGCGTGTTGATGATGAAATGGATCTCCCCGTTCTTGATCATGTCCACGATGTGGGGCCTCCCCTCGGAGACCTTGTTGACCTGTTTCACCTCGATCCCATTGTTCGTGAGGACCTTGGCGGTCCCCCTCGTGGCGAGGATCCTGAAGCCCAGATCGGAGAGTTTCTTGGCGATGAAAACGATGTTCCTCTTATCCTTGTTCTTTACGCTCAGGAGCACATTGCCTGAGGCGGGAAGGTTCTGACCGGCGCCGAGCTGGGATTTCCAGAAGGCCGCGCCGAAGCTGGTATCCATCCCCATCACCTCGCCGGTCGACTTCATCTCCGGACCGAGAATGGTATCCACACCCGGGAATCGGCTGAAGGGAAAGACCGATTCCTTTACCGCCATGTGGCTGATCTCCACTTCCCTGACGATGCCCAGGTCCTTGAGATTCCGGCCCACCATGACCTTGGCCGCCACCTTGGCCCACTGAACGCCCGTCGCCTTGCTCACGAAGGGGATGGTCCTGCTCGCCCTGGGGTTGACCTCCAGCACGTAGATCACATCGTTCTTCACCGCGTACTGGATGTTCATGAGGCCCACCACGTTCAAGTCTTTGGCGAGGCGGTAGGTATAATCCTTGATACGCTCGATCACCCTGTCGTCAAGGGAGTAAGGCGGCAGGGCGCAGGCGCTGTCGCCCGAGTGGATGCCCGCCTCTTCGATGTGCTCCATGATGCCCGCCACCACGCAGGTCTCGCCGTCGGCCACGGCGTCCACGTCGATCTCGATGGCATCCTCCAGAAACTTGTCGATGAGGATGGGCCGCTCAGGGCTTGCCTCTGTGGCCCGTGCGATGTAGGACCTGAGGTCCTCCTCCGTGTACACGATCTCCATGGCCCGGCCCCCGAGGACATAGGAAGGCCGCACCACCACCGGGTAGCCGACCACGGCGGCCACGTCTCGCGCCTCCTCGAAGGAGACGGCGATCCCGTTCTCGGGCTGGGTGAGGCCGAGCCTGTTGAGGAGGGTCTTGAACTTGTCCCTGTCCTCGGCGATATCGATGCTCTCCGGGGTCGTCCCCACGATAGGGACGCCTGCCTTTTTGAGGGGCACCGCAAGGTTCAAGGGCGTCTGGCCGCCGAGCTGGACGATGACCCCCTTCGGTTTCTCCCGCTCCACGATGTCCAGCACGTTCTCCAGGGTAAGAGGCTCAAAGTAGAGCTTGTCCGACGTATCGTAGTCGGTGCTTACCGTCTCGGGGTTGCTGTTCACCATGATGGTCTCGTACCCGAGCTCTTTCAGGGCGAAGGCGGCGTGGACGCAGCAGTAGTCGAACTCGATGCCCTGGCCGATGCGGTTCGGGCCACCACCCAGGATCATGATCTTTTCCTTCCCGGAAGCCCTCGACTCGTCCTCTCTCTCGTAGGTGGAGTAATAATAGGGCGTGAAGGCCTCGAACTCGGCGGCACAGGTATCCACCAGCTTGAAAACGCCGGCAATGCCCTTTTTCTCCCGCCAGGTCCGCACATCCCCCTCGGTGACGCCGAGGATGCCGGCCAGCTGGCGGTCTGAAAAACCGTACTTCTTCGCCTTCTCGATCACCTCTGCCGGCAGGCCCTCCCCGGAATGGGAGAACATGGGCAGGTCCTTGCCCCAGGCTTCGATCTCCCGCTCGAAGGCGACGATCTCCTCGATATTCTTGAGGAACCACCGGTCGATCTGGGAAAGGTTGTATATCTCCTCCAGGTCCATCCCTGCCCGCATGGCGTGGCGCACATAGAAGATCCTCTCCCTGTTGGGGACGATCAGTTTCTGCTTGATGAATTCGGGGTCCCCGATGCCGGGGAGGCTATCCGCCGTGAGACCGAAGGTGCCGATCTCGAGGGAGCGCAGGCCCTTCTGGAGGGCCTCCTTGAAGGTACGGCCGATGGCCATGGCCTCTCCCACCGACTTCATCTGGACCGTGAGCGTCTCGTCGGCGCCCCGGAATTTCTCGAAGGCGAAACGGGGTATCTTGACCACACAGTAGTCGATGGTCGGTTCGAAGGAGGCGGGCGTCTTCCTGGTAATGTCGTTGGGAATCTCGTCGAGGGTGTACCCCACGGCCAGTTTGGCCGCGATCTTGGCGATGGGGAAACCGGTCGCCTTGGAGGCCAGGGCCGAGCTTCTCGACACCCTGGGATTCATCTCGATCACCACCATCCTGCCGGTTGCGGGATCGACGCCGAACTGGATATTGGAGCCCCCCGTCTCCACCCCGATCTCCCTGATGATGGCGATGGAGGCATCCCGCATGGCCTGATATTCCTTGTCCGTCAGGGTCTGGGCCGGGGCCACCGTGATGCTGTCGCCCGTGTGGATCCCCATGGGATCGAAGTTCTCGATGGAACAGATGATCACCACGTTGTCCCTCTTGTCCCGCATCACCTCGAGCTCGAACTCTTTCCACCCGATCACCGACTCCTCGATGAGGATCTCGCTGATCATGCTGCTTTCGAGACCTCTCTGGGCCAGGGACTCGAACTCCTCGATATTGTAGGCCACCGATGCCCCGGTACCGCCCAGGGTGTAGCTCGGTCTGATGATGAGGGGAAAACCCACCTCTTTCGCGACCCTTCTCGCCTCCTCCATGGTGTGGGCGAGGCCGCTCCCGGGGACATCGAGATGGATCGCCTCCATGGCGGCCTTGAATTCCTCCCGGTCCTCGGCCTTCTTGATGGCCCGGTAATCCGCGCCGATGAGCTCCACCCCGTATTTGTCCAGGATGCCCCGCTCGGAGAGGATGGTGGCGAGGTTGAGGCCTGTCTGGCCCCCTATGGTGGGCAGGAGGGTATCAGGTCTCTCCTTTTTTATGATCTCTTCGAGGACCTCGGGGATGAGCGGCTCCACATAGACCCGGTCGGCCATGTCCGGATCCGTCATGATCGTGGCGGGGTTGCTGTTCACGAGGATCACCCGGTACCCCTCCTCCCGAAGGGCCTTGCAGGCCTGGCTTCCCGAGTAGTCGAATTCGCAGGCCTGTCCGATCACGATGGGACCGGAACCTATGATCATGATGCTTTGAATGTCCGTCCGCTTGGGCATAGACCTCCCTCAGTTATCCTCTCTCTTCCTCATCTTCCCGTTCACTCGTCTACTCATCCACCCTTCTTCCCGTCCTTCCACTCTGCCATCATGGTCCTGAATCTCGCAAAAAGCCCGTAGGAGTCGTGGGGTCCCGGCGACGCCTCGGGGTGGTACTGGACCGAGAAGATGGGCAGGGTCTCGTGGGCGATGCCCTCGATGGTGTTGTCGTTCAGGTTGATGTGGGTGGCCCGTACCGGGTGGTCCTTCACCGAGTCGATGTCCACGGCAAAGCCATGGTTTTCCGACACGATATCCACCTTGCCCGTCGCCAGCTCCTTGATGGGCTGGTTCCCGCCCCGGTGGCCGAATTTCAGCTTATAGGTCTTTCCTCCGTAGGCAAGGCCCAGGAGCTGCTGGCCCAGACAGATACCGAAGATGGGCACCTTGCCGAAGAGCTTCCTGATCTCCGGGATCGTGTAGGTGACCGCCTCCGGGTCTCCCGGTCCGTTGGAAAGGAGCACTCCGTCAGGACCCGCGGCAAGGACGTCCTCGGCCGTGGTGGAGGCCGGCATGACCGTAACACGGCACCCGATCTTTTTGAGCATGCGGAGGATGTTCCGCTTCACCCCGTAGTCCATGACCACCACGTGGAGCCCCGAACCATCCCCCTCATCCCAGGCGTAGGGCTTGGTGCACGTTACCGTGCTCACCAGATCGACACCCACGATGCCCAAGGCATTTTGCGCCTTGGCAGCCAGGCTTTTCCCGTCCAGGTCCACGGTGGAGATGATCCCCTTCATGGCCCCCTTCACCCTGATATGGCGCGTAAGGGCCCTCGTATCCACGTCCTCCACGGCAATGATGTTATGCTTCCTGAAGTAGTGAAGCAAATCGCCCTCCGCCCGGTGGTTGCTCACCACCTTGCTGAACTCCCGGACGATGAAGCCTTCCACCTTCGGTTCGGCCGATTCGATGTCCTCGCTGTTTACGCCGTAGTTGCCGATAAGGGGATAAGTCATGGTGACGATTTGACCCTTGTAGGAGGGATCGGTCATGATCTCCTGGTATCCCGTCATGCTCGTGTTGAAGACGATCTCCCCCTCCTTCTCCCCTTCCGTGCCGTAGCTTGTACCCTCGAAGACGGTGCCGTCTTCCAGTGCGATGAGAGCCTTCATCTCTCCCCCTTGCAGGCTTCTATGCATATTCCGCAGATATGATGTCCGATGTTTCGTTCCTTCCTGAAACGGTTCAACATCTCGTAACACCCTGTGTGGTCGAAGTCCTTCGGATCGTCGTGGATGGCACCGGCAGGGCACCGTGCCACGCAGGCCCGGCAGGTACCGCACCCCCGTCCCACGGGCGCAGCCGCGGCAAGGGGCAGGTCGGTGAGGACCGTGTTGTACCGCACGCGGGCGCCGTATTTCGGATGGATGAGCAGGTTGTTCCGGCCGAGCCAGCCCAGACCCGCCATTTCAGCGATCTTCTTGTGGGAGATGTGTCCCTTCTGGTTCTGCCAGTCCACCAGCTGGGAGGCGGCAAAGGGCAGGGCCTTGAAACCTTTCTCTTCAATCGCCCTTGCGAGGAGATACCCGGTCATGTCCAGTTTGTAGTTCAGTTGCCGGTAGTGGTGGAGGTAGAGAGGGTTCGGACCCTCCCTCACCGTCTCAAGGATGCCCCGGCTCAAAACAAGGCCGAAGGAAACGGCGTACCCGTAATCTTCCCTGACCGAGTCGGGCAGGGCCAAGAACTCCAGGGGATAGAGGGCCAGGTCGGCGACACCCGAGACATCGATCGCCTGGGCCCCCATAAAGTCGTCAATCATCCCGTTATAAGTCCCGGACACGCCGTCCTCTCAAAGAAAGCACCAAACTAAGCCCGAAACGTTTAGGATTCAGATATTGGGATTCAGGATTTTCCATCATTTACTCTTTCACCTTTAACGCTTCACCCTCGCCTTTCTTGAGGTGTATCATGAGGGCGGTGATGGCCGCCGGCGTCACCCCGGGGATCCTGGAGGCCTGGCCCAGGGAAAAAGGCCTCACCCTGGTGAATTTCTCCACCATCTCCCTGGAGAGACCGGATACCGCCGAGTAGTCCAGATCTGCGGGAAGCCTTTTCCCCTCGAGCCGCCGCGTCCTGGCCACCATCTCCTTCTGCCGCTCCGAGTATCCCCGGTACTTGACGTTCAGTTCCACCTGATAGGCCACGTCTTCGTCCACGCCGAAGAGGCGTTCTTCTAATTTTTTCAGGTCCTGGAGGGTCACCTCCGGCTTTTTCAGGAGCTCCTCGAGGGTAAGGGGGTTGTTGATCCCTTCAAACCCCAAACCCTTAAGTCTCAGGTTGGTCTCTTTTGTGGGCATGAGGCGCACGGACCGCAGGATCTCTTGAACGCCTTCGATTTTCGCCCGTCTTTCCGCCATGACATCGTATCGCTCCCGCCCCACCACACCAAGGCGGTAGCCCTTTTCGGTGAGCCTCAGGTCGGCGTTGTCCTCCCTGAGAAACAGCCGGTGTTCCGCCCTGGAGGTAAACATCCTGTAAGGCTCGTCCACGCCCCTGGTGACCAGGTCGTCGATCATGACACCTATGTAGGCCTCGTCACGGCCCGGCACAAAAGGCTCCTCACCCCGACCCCTCAGCACCGCGTTGACGCCTGCCACAAGACCCTGGGCCGCCGCCTCTTCGTAGCCCGTGGTCCCGTTGATCTGGCCCGCCAGAAAAAGGTTTGCGATCACCTTCGTCTCGAGGCTCGGATAGAGCTGGGTGGGGTGGACGAAATCGTACTCGATGCCGTAGCCGGGTCGCGTGATCTCCACCCTCTCGAGACCCGGTATGGTACGGAGCATGGCTACCTGGATATCCAGGGGAAGGCTCGTGGCAAGGCCGTTGGGATAATACTCCTTCGTGTCGATGCCCTCGGGCTCCAGAAAGATGCGGTGCCGCTCCCGCTCCCGGAAGCGCACGATCTTGTCTTCAATAGAGGGACAGTATCGGACCCCTGTTCCCGTGATCTTGCCCGTGTAGAGAGGGGAGCGGTCAAGTCCCGAGCGGATCACGTCGTGGGTCCGGCCGTTCGTGTACGCGAGATAGCAGGGAAGAAGCTTGTTGTCCGTCACCCTGCCCAGGAAAGAGAAGGGCCGGGGCGGATCGTCGCTGTGCTGAGGCTCGAGGCCGGAGAAGTCAATGGTCCTTCCGTCCAGGCGGGGACAGGTCCCGGTCTTGAGCCTGCCCATCTGAAAACCCATATGACGCAACGAGTCGGAAAGACCGACGGAAGGCGCGTCGCCCATCCTGCCCGCCTCCATGTGATCGAGACCAACGTGGATAAGACCCCGCAGGAAAGTTCCCGTGGTGAGCACGACGGCCTTCGCCGTGAACCGCTCGCCCCACAGGGTTACCACCCCGATCACCGACCCCTTCTCCACCACAAGTCTTTCCACCATGCCCTGCCGCACCTGCACTCCATCCTGCTCCTCAAGGACCTTTCTCATCCGGAAGGCGTACCGAGCCTTGTCCGTCTGCACCCTCGTCGAGCGCACAGCCGGACCCTTTCTCATATTAAGTATCCTGAACTGGAGACCGGTAACGTCGGCGTTCCGTCCCATCTCCCCATCGAGGGCGTCAACCTCCTTCACGAGGTGACCTTTGCCAAGGCCTCCCACGGCGGGGTTGCACGACATGAAACCTATGTGGTCGATGTTGATGGTGAGGAGGAGGGTTTTGCCGCCCATACGGGATGCCGCGAGGGCGGCTTCACACCCGGCGTGGCCGGCACCTACTACGATGACATCAAAATCCGCCATAACATAACCGGGATATTGTAGCAGCAAAACAGGCCTGTTTTCAACCCAATTGCCCGCGGGCAGGCGGGGCGAGAAAAGACTTGCCAAACGGGGGGTCAGGTCCTAAAATGGTACATATCATCATGAAAGGAAAAATCAAACCCATCGTCTTTCTTGTTGTGGCCGCCGTTTTCCTCTTCCTCACCATCTGGTTCGGCGGCACCATCAACAGCTTCTTTACCTTTATCATCGCACTGGTATTTGGTCTCCTGGGAGTACTCCAGCTGAAGAGTTCCGGGAACGGTTCTCACAACAACAGGAAGGGATGACCGACAAGACCAAAGGAAAGGAGGATGGTATGGAGGAAAAGGCTGTAGGGCGAGTGGAACGGTACTTCGGCAAGATCGGTGTGGCGGCCATCAGGATCACTGAAGGTGAACTCAAGGTGGGCGACCGCATCAGGATCCGGGGACACACGACGGATTTTGAACAGGTGGTCCAGTCCATGCAGGTGGAGCATGCCTCCGTGGAGAAGGTCGAGGCGGGCAAGGACGTGGGCATCAAGGTGAAGGAGACGGTGAGGGATCACGACACCGTGTATCTCATCACGGACTGACCTTCACGGCCGCACCCTTCATAATGCTGACTTCCCGGCCTTCCTGTGCTATAAGAATCAGAAGAAGAACCAACACTTTCGAGGAGGAGAGATGGAGGAGAAAGAACTTACCAGACGGTACTACCAGGTTTTCGATGAGTTGATACCTGCCCTCGAACAGATGCAGAAGGGTTTTTTCGGAACAAAAGAGGCCATCCTGAAAGAAGGAAGGCACAAGTTCCTGAAGGTTATCTTTTCCCGCCTGGATTACATTGAGGACGTGATGGAAAAGAAGGAGAAGAACGCGTACGAGAAGAAATACATTATTCTCGTTCCCATCTTCCAGAAGGTGGCCTCCGGCCTGGAGAACCTGTCCAGCAAGATGGAAAGCAAGCTGGAAGGAAAGATACTCTTCAGCGAGAAGGCTATGCAGGAACTGACGACGCTGTACGACATCATGATGGATCAGTTCAAGAGTGCGCGAGACTATCTGCTCACCGGGAACGGCCACCTCAAGGATATGGTAATGGCAAGCAAGGAAAAGATGCTGAAACTCATGGATGAGTACGCCACGGTCCACCAGCAGAGGCTCGTCACGGGCGTCTGCATGCCGAAGGCGTCCTATCTTTACCTTGACATGACCGACTCTTTTAAGAGGATCGCCCGGGGGCTCAACGACTTCATCGAGAAGGTCTGAATGTGACCCTGTCTCTTGATGTACTGAGAAGGAGAGTCAGGGGTCAGGGGATACTCAAACCGATTCTCAATCACACCTTTTCCGGCAAGATATACCTTGTGGGGGGCGCCATCCGGGAGCTTATCCTGGGTAACGCGCCCCGGGACTACGATTTTGCCCTGACCAGCCCGGAAGACCTCCGCAGCTTCGAAAAGATCTTCCGTGCCCCCGCCTTCCTCCTCGGAAAGAAACCGATCCAGACGTACAGGATCGTCTCGGGCGAGGCCACCCTCGACATCACGATCCTTGAAGCCACCATCGAGGAGGATCTCTTCCGCAGGGACTTCACCATGAACGCCATGGCCTACGACGTGCTGGCCGACGAGGTGATCGACACGGAACAGGGCATGGCGGACATCAGGCGCCATCTGATCCGCTATCCCCACAGGGAGACGGTGAGGGCCGACCCCCTGAGGATGCTCAAGGCGGTCCGACACTATGCCACGCTGAAGAAGTTCCGTCTCGACAGCCTGCTCGTGGAAGCCATCGCGGAAATGGGCCCCCTCATCTCCACCGTGGCGCCCGAAAGAGTCAAGTACGAACTGGACCAGATCATGACTGCCCCCGGGGTATACGAGGGACTCCTCATCCTCGAGGAAACAGGCCTCCTGTTCCACATTGTTCCGGAACTCCTGCCCCTCAGGGCCCTTGACAAGGAGAAGGGGTTCGTCCTTGAAACCTACGGTCACATGCGCGATGCCTTCAGGTATCTCCGGAGGTACGCAAGGACCTACCGCCTGAGCGGGAAGGCCCTGCGCGAGGCAGGTTACGCACTCCTCTTCCACGACCTCGGCAAGGCATCGACCTACTCCTACGACGAGACCAAAGACGCGGTCCACTTCTTCTTTCACGAGAGGGAGTCCGTCGCCCTTGCCACCCCCATCATGGAACGGCTCAGGTTCAGCACCCACGAGATGAGGGCCGTCCTCTCCCTTGTCGAGCAGCACATGAGGATTTTTCTCATCAGCTCAGGTGGTTCCTCTGAAAAGGCCGCACGCAGACTTGTTTACAAGATGGGGGATCTCACTCCGCCCCTTGTGGTTCTCACCCTCTGCGACATGTACGGAAGCTCCCGGGGCGAGGAGAACCCATCGACCCGGGCCGTGAAAAGACGGTGCAAGGAGGTGCTGAAGGTCTACGAGGAGTGGAAGAAGGAGCCCCTCCCCGCCCTCATCAACGGTCGCGATCTTCTCTCCATGGGCTACAGACAGGGTCCCCGGTTGGGAGAAGCCTTGGCAACGGTGCGGGAACGGCAGATCACCGGGGAGCTGAAGGACCGCGAGGATGCCCTGACCCTTGCGGCGGCACTCCTCAGCGAGGGATCGGCGGGCGGGGACGGGTAACGCTGTCCGGATCCCTTGAGTTCACTCCATACGCTCCAGGACCCTTGAGGTTTTCTCCACAGCCTCCAGAAACCGGCCGTAGAGCCTCTCGGCCTCATCACCCGGCAATGCCGTCTCCTGGTTCACCAGACCGCACAGTTCCTTTATTCCCCCGCTCTCCAGGCCGAAGACGTTGGCCGACTCCTCCACAATCCGGTCGGTCGTCTCCGCCTGGACACCCTTCAAGGAAAGGATGAAACCGAGGGTCTCCACGAAACGCCTGATCTGTCCCGCCATCATGGCGGTGAGCCGCTGACCTTGGTTGATGAGGTAGTATCGCCGCATCTTGAGGAGCATGTTCGCGATGCGCTGCTTGATCCTGAGGAGGACGAACCGACGGCCTATGGCGAGCTTCTCCAGGACATCGTCTCCGTAGAGGACCCGGTAGTGCTGTCTCATGGCCAGGTACTTGAGCGGAAAGATCTCCGCTGTGGACCGAATGTCGTCAACGGTAAGGAAGAAGGGTGCGATGGCGTACTTCCTTCCCTTCGTCAGAGGATCGAGCACGCTCCTCAGAGACCCGGTGGTGAGCCTGTCCACCACGGCAAGGACATTGATGTCGCTCCTGCCGGGCCGATAGGAGCCTGAGGCCGCGCTCCCGTAAAGGATGAGGGATTTTACCCCGAGATCAGGTATGGTGAGGAGGTCTTCCGCAAATTCCGTGAGCCCCCTTTGTTCCTCCGGTCCGAGCCCCGTTCCGGAAATGGTGATCTGCTTGTCCATCTCTTCCCTCCTAATGGTTGCGTGCCCGCAGCCGGGTCTTCTCTCCCCCTCCGGGCTCCCCGCCCCTGTGCCTTGCTATCCCCATCCAGCATCCGGGGTCCCGACGGAAGGGATCACCGGTCATGGCATAGGCCAGACACCTGAGCCCTCCCCGACAGAGTCGTGCGTAAAAACACCCCTCACATCCTTCGCTGACCCTGTCCCGGTCCCTCAGGGCGGCGAGGAGATCGCTGTCGCGGTAGATCCGTGCCAGAGAAGCCGTCGTCACGTTGCCTACCGGGATAGGCATACGCCTGCAGGAAACCACATCCCCGTCGGCCTGAACGGTCAGAAGGGTGTCTCCCGCAACACATCGGTACGGTTCCCCTCCGGAGGCCAGGAACTGGAGCGCCCTGGACGCGGCCACCTCGGTCCTGAAAAAGGGTATATGTTTCGCCCTCCTCCGGGCACGCTCCAGGGCATGAAAAAAATCCCGGGTCTCCTCGGGGGCAAGGACGAGGCGGGCCGCCTCCCGGGCACCGCCGCAGGGTATGAACCGATCCGCCCAGATCCGCGACACCCTGAATCTTGCGGCCTGCCGGACCACTTCCCCGAACTGCAGGTAGTTGCCCCTGTGGGCGGTGAAGGAGACCATGGTCCTGATCCCGTGTGTCCGAAGGCAGCCCAGGGCCTTCACGGTCCTTCGAAAATCACCCTTTCCCCTGATTCTGTCATGGCTCTCCTCGTTCCCGTCCAGGCTGACCTGGACGAAGGCAGGCTTGAGCGACGCGAGGCGCCGGGCCGCAGCGTCATCGACGAGACTCCCGTTGGTGAGCACGGCGAAGCTCAAGCGGGGGCTCTCTCCCGCCAGGACCGCCAGGAAATCGAAGAAATCCTCCCGCAGGAACGGCTCTCCCCCGGTGATGTTGATGTGGCCCCGCCGCTGTCGGCCCATGTCAAGCAGCTCCCGGTACTGATCCACGACTTTTGTGAGCTCATCGAAGGACAGCTCGGCACCACCGTATGACTCCTGGTAGCAGTGGCTGCACCGGTTGTTGCACCGCTCCGTCACGTGCCACTGGAGGAGGAATCTCTGTGTGACGACCTGTTGCGCCGCCCTGTTGCCCTCTACCAGGTCCTTGAAAAACCCTAACCGCCGCATCCGCCGCACCCCCCGCATCCACCGCCGCATCCGCCGCCTCCGCTGCAACCGCCTCCGCTGCAACCGCCGCAGCCACTCCCGGTAGATTTGTGGAAGGCAGACTGGAACCGGTCATACGGCGTCGCCGCCAGGACCGCTGCCCCGAATAGGGCAACCACGAACGTCGGATCGATACCAGCCGCAAGGGACCGGCTCTTCAGTCTCTCTTTCGTCCAGGCAAAATGGTCGTTGAGAGCGGAAAGATACCGCCTGCCCAGGGAAGAGGCCTGCTCCCAGGGTCTTAGGCCCAGAAGGAGAAGGACACAGGATGCCGCCAGGAAGATCATGAGGAACAGGACGGGTCTTCCCCGGGACATACCCATGATGAGCTTGGAGAACCCCACTCCATACATGATGGCGAGAAAGATCCCGAAGACGGTCCATGCCCGCCTCCTGTCGTCATCGTTCTTGATCAGGTGGTACCGGTCGAGGTCGCGGTACACGAGGGAGAGGTACTGCTCCGCAGCCTCCTTCAAACCCGGCGCCGCAAAGATATCCCCGGCCGTCATCGTGCCGGTCACGTGGCGATAGACCGCTGCGGTAAGGGGTTTCACGGATTTGAGCCCCCGGGATGCCTCCGCCGCACTTATCTGCGCCTGCCGGACCGTCGCCTCTGTCCCGGAACCGTCGATGGTGACGAGCCCTCTGTTCCAGAGATCGAAGAGGGCCGTACGTACCGCGTGGGACCACCCTCCCGTCAGTGTAGCCAGGGTAATGGAATCGAAGTGGGCGAAGTCGGGCATGGTGAACCCGGTGCTGCTATCCCTGCCGATCATCCATCTCCCGGCCACCACGCAGACAAGGGTCAGGCAGGCGTAGAAAACGAGAAAAGCGGGTCCCGGAACGGACGCCAACAGGTCAATCATCCACCACCTCCACCATTACATCGCTCGGGCCGTCCGGTTAACCGACAAAGGAGGTTCGTTCTTCTCCCCATTCTCTTCCTCTCTTTCATTCCCATAGTAGCAGCACCGTTACCCCGATTACAAGGGCGCGCAAGGGGACGGCGGTTCAACCGATTGCAGCCCACTGTCTTCCAATACGTATCGATAGTATCTTTGATATGCTGCAGGGTATTTCATTTCTTCTGCAACATCTCACTTCCGCTTGACTTTGTGGGTCGGGAGCGCTCTAATTCTACTATGTACTTTTCCGTACAAAAGGGCTCGGCCCGCAGCACTCAAGCGGGCCTATTGAGCCTATGCCACACAGGAGGTGGACACTATGAGTGACGAACAGAACATCAGCAGACGAAGTTTCCTCAAGGTACTCGGTGTCTCAGGCGCCGCGGCATCCATGATCGGTTTTCCCTTCAGGAATCTTTCGGCCCAGGCACCCTTCGGCAAACATCCCCAGGAGCAGCAACCCTATGTGGTCAGGAAAAAGGTCCCTCAGGTCTGTGCCCGGGCATGTGAGGCGGACTGCGCCTACAACGTGGTCGTGGGTGTGGACCCGGTGACGGGCCTCGAACGGGCCATCACCCTGGAGGGCAGACAGGAAGATCCCGTGTCGAGGGGCAAGTTCTGTATCAAGGGGCTTGCCTTCGTGGACTCCCTTTACGACCCCGACAGACTCCTCGTCTCCCTGAAGAGGACCAAGGCGAAAAAGGGAACCGACAACGACCCGGGCTGGGTCACGATCAAGACGGACGACGCGGCAAACGAAATCATCGAAATCCTCAAGAAATTGAAACCCGAAGAGATCCTCATGGCCTCCCCCGGCGATCCGTACACGAACAAGCTTGCCCGGTCCCTGGGCACCACCCGGAGCGACCAGAGGACCGAGTGCTTCGGGACCCACTATTACATCAACTGCCTCACCCTTACCAATCCGCCGAACAAGTATTACTCCAGCACCTATACGCCTTCCCACCATGTGGCGGGATACGATTTCGACAAGGCAAAATACCAGGTCTGGTTCGGCTTCGATTCCCTCTCCAAAGGCGGCAAGGCGGGCATGCTCAATCACTGGGCCGAAGGGAAGAGAAACAACTGTAAGATAGTCATGTTCAACCCCCTGAGGACGCCCATGGCCGATGCCTTTGCCACGGAATACCACCCCATCAAGGCAGGGACCGACCTGGCGGTCGCTCTGGCCATGATCAACACCATCGTCTCGGGCAAGAAATACAACGCCACGTTCCTGAAGGACTACAGCGACGCCCAGGCCCTGGTGGACACGACAACCAGGATGGCCCTCAAGGCGAGCGACGGTTCCATGATGGCCTGGTGCACGACCCATAAGGCCGCCGAGCCCATCGACACCTGCCACGTACCGGCCATGGAGGGAGGCCCCTTCAAGGTCATGGTGGACGGGAAGGAAGTCCAGGCAAAACCGGTCCTTCAGCTTCTCAAGGAAACGGTGAAAGGGTACACCGCCGAATGGGCGGCCAAGATCAGCGATGTACCTGCCCCTGTCATCAGCAGGATTTCCAGGGAATTTGCGGCCGCGGCACCCTACGCCTTCATACCCACCTACAAGCGCGATGCGGCCGGACCCAACTACGCGAACAGCTGGCGGCTCCGCCACGCCATCAGCATACTCAACACCCTCACCGGCGCCATCGACCATGAGGGTGGCGTGATTCTTCTCCATGGTGTCAAAATACCGTGGCTCGAGGACCTCGCGCAGCCGGTCAAGCCCTATCCCGAGCTCCCGAAGGAGCCTGTGGATTTCCGGAACCTCTTCCCCGTCACCAACGAGATCTACCGGAACAAGGACTTCTCGGCTCCCGGTCATTACGGCATGGTGGGCTGGGGCCTTTACAAGACCACGAAGACCAAGGCGGTCTTCTTCAGGAACCCCTACCGGGGACTCTTCGCCATGATCCAGCCCCAGATGGTGGAGGCGGCCCTGGAAAAGATGGAACTCGTGGTGGACTGGAACCTCTATCTGGACGATTTAGGCTACTGGTCTGACTACGTGCTCGCGGCACCACACCAGTTCGAGGAGGGTAAATTCGATATCCGTCTCTATTTTCCCAAGTGGCCCTGCTATGTGGGCGGCGCCCCGGTCCAGAAGACCGCCGGCGACCAGATCGGCTGGGGAGGCCTGGCGGTGAAGATCGGCATGGCCATGGCGCCGGAATACTGGACCACCGACGGAAGCAATGACCCGAAGAAGAGGGTCCCCCTCAACATGAGCGACGTGGCCGTGAAACAGGCGGGCATCGCGGAAAACACGGCTGAGTTCATGAACAAGGGCGGTTTCTGGATCGACAGGAAGAATTACGAAAACTACAAGACCCTGCGGGAGATCGGCTACGGAAGACCGAACGGCAGGGTGAGGATGTTCATCGACGAGTTCAGCAAGGTCAATTTCGAACCCCTCCCCGTCTGGGCACCGCGGTGGCACGAACCCAAGGGCGACTACAAGTTCTCACTCCTCATCACGAGGGCGCCGTGGAATATCCACGCCGATCCCAACTTCATCAACAACCCGGTGCTCCGTCACATAACTGAGAAGGCCTTTATGGACTGCGTGTGGATTCACCCGGAGGCGGCCAGGGAGCTCGGGATCAAGGAAGGAGATATGGTCATCCTCGAGAACAACCCTGAGTACATGAAGGACCTTCCGAGACCGGTGAAAGCCAAGGTCCACCTCACGAAGCGGGTGGCCCGCAAGGATTGCGTCCTCACCTTCCACGGCATCGGCCACCGGGCCAAGAACCTCAAGGTGGCGGGGAACTGGGGTTACCGGGACGGCGATCTCATCCCCCAGAAAGACCCTGCCATCGCCAAGAAACACGATCCCACGGGTATGGGATGGGTTGAGGACGTCCACGTCCGCATCAGGAAAGCCTAAGGGAGGTGACAGACTATGAAGGAATACGCCATTCTGCTCGACAGTACCTACTGTACCGGATGCAACACCTGCGCCTACAGGTGCATCCAGGAATTCAGATACCACGACCAGGCCGCCAAGGGACTCTTCCGCACCTTTGTGGCCACCAATGACGACGGGCTTTATCACAGGAGATGCATGCATTGCCTCGAACCGGAATGCGTCAAGAACTGCCCGGTCAACGCCCTCACCAAGAGCGGGTACGGACCGGTGCTCTACAACATCGATACCTGTATCGGCTGCGAGACGTGCGTGAAGGTCTGCCCCTTCCACATCCCCCAGTTTGACGCGGCGAAGAAGAAGATCGTCAAATGCAGCATGTGTGCCCAGCGGGTGGGGAACGGAACCCAGCCGGCCTGTGTCGAGGCCTGCCCCACGGGAGCGCTCCAGTTCGGGGAGTACAAGGCCATGATGGCGAAGGCCCGGGAACTGGCGACGAAAGGCAAAATGACCCTTTACGGGGCACAGGAGGCCGGGGGCACCCACTGCCTTATCCTCGTGAAGGGGAACCCTGCAGCCATGGGCTACCCCAAGGTGGCGAAAAAGGCCGGGGCGGTCAGAAAATCCTCGCTGGAGGGCGTGGCCGATGTCCCGGTGATGGCGGCCATTGCCTTCGGCGGACTCAAGAAGCTGGCGGAACGGAAGGAACGTATCGCCGCCGAAAAAGAGAAGGGCAGTCAGGATTGACCTTTCAGGGGCGGGCCAATCCTCTCGCCCGCCCCTTCTCCTCAGTTCCCGCCTTCCCGTCGGAGAACCTCATGAGCGATCCGGATAGAAGAACGAAAGAAATTGCAATGAAGACGGTCCTGTATGGCAGTCTCGCCCAAGCCTTCAATTATCCTGACGAGAGTCTGGCAGGCGCCTTGGCGGAGGGTCTGTTCATGACGGAGCCGCCGGACCTTCTTCCGGCGGAAGAGAAGGAGATCCTGAAGCCACTCGAGGCGTACGGCGGCGCCGATCGTGAGGCCCTTCTCCTTGACCTAGAGCGGGACTACACGCGCATGTTCTTCGCCTCAAAGCCCCGCATCGCTTACCTGTTCGAATCGGTGTACAACGAGGGGAGACTCTACCAGGAATCCACCTTTCAAATCGCCCGACTGTACCACGAGACGGGCCTCAAGGTAAACGAGGCCTTCAAGTTGCCCCCTGACCACATCGCCGTTGAGTTCGAATTCATGGCCTATCTCGCCTTCAACGAGGGAGAGGCGCGGGCAGGCGGAGACAGAGAAAAGGAGGAATATGCCCGGGCGATGCAGCTCAAGGTACTCTCCGAACACCTCCGGTCCTTCGCCCTGGCGTTGGGACAACGGATCGCCGACAAGGCAGACACCGACTTCTACCGGGCCATGGGGCGCCTTCTGGTCAGACTCTTCGGCACACCATAGCCCCGCTTCCCCCTGACCTCTGCCCCTGACCGAGGCCCATGGCCCGCCCGGACGTCGGGTCCGGACTTGTCCGGCGTGACCTTTCTCAATTCCCGTGCTACAGTAACTACAGAGGGACTCGACCAACAAGAGTTCCGGCATTGCGTCGCCGGGATAAGGAAAAAACATTCGGCCATGTGGGTCCTGGAACCTGACGGGACACTAAAGCAAAAAGGAGGCCACAAATGAAGAAGCTTGCGGCAGAGTTTGTGGGTACTTTCTGGCTGGTCCTCGGGGGATGCGGGAGCGCCGTCCTGGCTGCGGCCTTCCCTCAGGTAGGGATAGGGCTCCTCGGTGTGTCCCTCGCCTTCGGATTGACGGTGCTCACCATGGCCTTTGCCATAGGCCATGTGTCAGGCTGTCATCTCAATCCGGCCGTCTCCGTCGGTCTCTGGACGGGAGGCCGTTTTCCCGCAAAAGATCTCATCCCGTACATCATCGCCCAGGTCGTGGGCGGGATCGTCGCCGGCGGGGTTCTCTTCGTCATAGCGAGCGGGAAAACCGGTTTCGACGTTACAGCAGGTTTCGCATCCAACGGGTACGGTGCCCATTCACCGGGGGGCTATTCTCTCTTCTCCGCCTTTGTCACGGAAGTGGTGATGACCCTCATCTTCATCTTTGTCATTCTGGGGGCCACGGACAAAAGGGCCCCCCAGGGGTTTGCGCCTATCGCCATCGGCCTGGCGCTGACCCTTATCCATCTCATCAGCATCCCGGTCACCAATACATCGGTTAACCCCGCACGGAGCACGGGCGTTGCACTCTACGCAGGGGGATGGGCCCTGGGCCAGCTCTGGTTGTTCTGGATCGCCCCCCTCATCGGGGCCATCCTGGGAGGACTCCTGTACCGCTTCGTCGGGGAAGACAACGCATAGCCTATTGACTCCTCCGGTACCGGCGTGTATAGTTTACGGAGTATGATGAAGGCAGGCGCAATTACGGGCAAGACCATGGTCGTCGTAGCGGTGGTAGTGCTTACCGCCTCGGGCGGGTTTGCGCCGGTGGGTCCGGGATAGGGACCCCGTACAAGGCGGCACGAGCGGCCCCTGTCGGTGCAAACCGGCAGGGGCTTTTATTTTGCCCAGGAGAGGAGAAAGGGACATGAGACTGACGGGAGCGGAGATCATCATCAGGGTTCTTCAAGAAGAAGGTATCGGCATTGTCTCGGGGATCCCGGGGGGCGCCAACCTGCCCCTCTACGATGCCCTGAGTCGGAGCGGGATCCGTCACATCCTGGCCCGCCACGAGCAGGGGGCAGGATTCATCGCTCACGGCGTGGCCCGATCCACAGGAAAAACGGCCGTCTGTTTTGCCACATCCGGCCCCGGGGTCATGAACCTCCTCACCGCCGTGGCCGATGCCAAGCTGGACTCGGTGCCCCTCGTGGCCGTCACCGGCCAGGTCCCGACCTTCATGATCGGCACCGACGCCTTCCAGGAGGTGGACACCTACGGCATGACCCTCAATATCACCAAGCATAATTACCTCCTGAAAGACGCATCCCGCCTGACACACGTCCTCCGCGAGGCCTTCATGATTGCCGGGACCGGCAGGAAGGGGCCGGTCGTGGTGGACGTGCCCAAGGACGTACAGATGGCTGTCGCAGAGTTTGACCCCCCTTCCCTGCCGGACCGGACGCCCCCTATCGTCACCGCTACGCCGGGGGACAAGGAGGATATCCACGAATGCGCGCGCCTCATCCGTTCCTCCCACAGGCCGGTCATCTACGGCGGGGGTGGCATCATTCACGGGGGGGCGTCTGAAGCGCTCCGGCGGCTGGCCCGGAGGAACTCCATACCCGTTGCCCTCACCCTCATGGGTCTTGGCGCCTTCCCTCCCGACGATCCTCTCTATCTGGGTCTCCTGGGCATGCACGGAGCACCCTATACCAACGTAGTCCTCGATGAAGCCGACCTCGTCTTAGCCCTCGGCGTCCGCTTCGACGACCGGGCCGCGGGAAAGGTCGCGGAATTCTGCCCCCGTGCAACAATCGTCCACGTGGACATCGATCAGGCAGAGATCAACAAGCTGAAACAATCCCACCTTCCTGTGGTTTGTGATGTGGGAGACTTCCTGGAACGACTCCTGCCCCAGATCCCTCCCAGGGGGCGTAAGGCATGGCGCCGGCGCATGGCCCTTCTCAAGGCCCGCCATCCCTCCCACGACCCGTCGCCGGAAGGACCTTTCCACCCCACCAATATCATCCGGTTCCTGGCCGGCCTCGCAGGACCCGAAACCCTCGTCTGCACCGACGTGGGGCAGCACCAGATGTGGGTCGCCCAGACCTATCCCTTCAGGCGTCCCCGGACGTTCCTTACCTCGGGAGGCCTGGGCACCATGGGCTTCGGCCTCCCGGCGGCCATAGGCGCGGCTCTGGCCAACCCGGAGCGTAAGGTTCTCTGCTTCACCGGAGACGGCTCCATCCAGATGAATATCCAGGAACTGGCCACTCTGGCGGACCTCAACCTCGATGTTACCGTAGTGGTCATGAACAACCAACACCTCGGCCTGGTGCGTCAACAGCAGGAGCTCTTTTACGGGATGAATTACGTGGCATCCCGGTATGGCCGTCGTCTCGACTTCGCCGCCATAGGCAGGGAGTTCGGTATAGAGGGCTGTAACCTTTCGATCGTCGACAGACCGTTCGAGGCCATCAAGGAGGGTTTCGACTCGCCGGGACCCCGCATCATCGACATTCCGGTGCCGGCTCAGGCAAACGTGTTTCCCATGGTCCCTCCGGGAGCCCCGAACCGCCGTATGATCACCGGCCTGCCGGCCATGGGAGGGGACTGCCGGTCCTTGACTTAGGCCGTGGCCGCACGGTATATAAGAGCACCATGGACGGACGCAGGCTTTTCGGCCCGGCACTCCTTATCCTTCTTCTTTTTTCCTTTGTCCACCTTTCAGAGGGCGCAGAGCGGGAGGCACCGGAAGGGGATGTGCAGGCCTGCTTCAGCGGCGGCAACTGCCTGGACCTACTGGCCAGGGAGATTGGAAAGGCCCGATCCCGAATCCGCGTCCAGGCCTTCGCCTTCACTTCGAGCGTGGTGGCGGATGCCCTGCTCCAGGCCCACCAGCGGGGCGTCAAGGTGGAAGTGATTCTCGATAAATCGGAAAGACAGGAAGGACTCACACCCGGGGTCACCCTCTCCATGGCCGGAGTACCCGTCTACTATGACGGCAACCACGGTGCGGCGAGAATCCACGCGATCATCGTGGACGGCCGGACGGTTCTCACCGGTTCCTTCACCTTCACCAGGAATGCAGAGGAGATCGACGCGGCGGATCTCGTGATCATCCGGTCCAGGAAGGCTGCCGGGGCCTACGAGGCCAACTGGCAGGTCCACCGGCAGCACTCCAGACCCTGACTTTCCCCCTGACCTTTGGAGGGGGTCCCTAAAGCAAGGAGGCAACAGTGACAAGGACGAAGACTGGAATCACGATCGCGGCGGTCCTTGTGGCGGCTGCCGTTCTTTTCGGTGCCCTCTGCGTTCAGGCAGGCCGCGAGGGTGCACCCACGGAAGAGCATACCTTCCTGAGGAACCGGGTCGCCTCCGCCTCCTGGAATGTGGGGGCCAGCACGATCGCCGCAAAACAGGCGGCGAGCGGTGCGGTGCGGAAGTTCGGCGCCGGTCTGGTGGAGGCCTACACAGCCCTCCGGAAGGAGGCAATGGGCCTTGCGTCCGACGCAGGGCTGGATGTGAGCCGGGAGGCCACGACGGCCCGCGACAGTACACTCGGCTACCTGGCCACACTTCACAGCGCCACCCTGGACCGGGAGTACATGAGCATCGTCATGGACTCCATGAGGAACGATCTCAGGGAGTGCAAAACCCAGGCCGCCCGGGGCACAGACCAGAACGTGAAGGCCTTCGCCTCCCGCTTCATCCCGGTGCTGACCGAGCAACTCGGACTGGCGGAGCAGGTGCTCGAGGGTCTACCCAAACCGGTTCTCAAGTAACCGTCCTTGCTTCAGAAGGAGGACGCCTTCACCGGTCATACGAATATCCTTGAAAAACGGGGCCTTTCCCGCCATGCTTTAGGCAGAGGAGGAGGGTGCCATGTTTTCGAAGGAATGGTTTTTTTACGTTTTCGGCCGCTGGATACTGATCTCCGGATTCGCCGGGGCCATGGTGCAATACTTCTTCGCCGACCTTCTCAGGATCCACACCATCCCGGCCTTTCTCCTCAATCAGTTCTGCCTCGCCTGCGTCTTCTGGTACGTGGACAAGCTCATCTTCCGGAGACACTTTCAGGAGAATCTCTCCAGCTTTTTCCATTTCCCCCGGGTCCAGGTGGCCTACGGGGTCAAAGAACAATTCGCCATGATGAGCCGGGAGTTCGACGACCTCAAGGAGCGGATTTCAGAGCACGAGGATGATCCCGAATCATGGCTGGACGAATTCGTCGATCTCGTGCACGCCGTGGAGATGATGGAGAGGATCCTGAGAGAAAAGAAGTTTGATGTAGACGGAGAATACGAAAGGGTAAGGATCAAGAACATGGAAAAGGGGTATTATGGCGCACCCGCTGCAAAGAAAGAGGCCGGACGCGTTTCCGGTCCCCGGAAAACTTTTTTGGACACCCTCCGGAAGGAGGTGCTTCTCGCCGACGGGGCCATGGGCACCTACCTGGCAACGAAGGGTCTCAGCCCGGGAGCCTGTCCGGAGGCCCTCAACCTCACCGACCCGGACCTCGTGAAGGAGGTCCACAGGGAGTACATCGATGCCGGGGCGAGGATCATCGAGACCAACACCTTCGCCGCCAACCGCTTCAAGCTCGCCAGGTTCGGACTGGAGGACCGGGTTGAAGAGATCAACCGCGAAGGGGCAAGGATCGCCCGGGAGGCCTCGGAAGGCAGGGCCTTTGTGGCCGGATCGGTGGGAAACTTGGGCGTCCTCATCGCCCCTTACGGCAACCTGAGCGTGGTGGAGGCCCACCAGGCCTTCAGAGAACAGGTCCGGGCCCTCGTCGAGAGCGGGGTGGACCTTATCATGATCGAAACCATGACGAGCCTCGCCGAGGCAAAGGAGGCCCTCCTCGTGTGCAAGGAGTTCCCCCATATCCCCGTGGTCTGCCAGCTCTCTTTCACGGATGACGGCAGGACCGTATACGGCGATGAGCTGGTCAAGGCCTTTGGCGAGCTTACGGATCTCGGGGCCGATGTGGTGGGGCTCAACTGCTTTCTCGGCCCCCAGGTGATGCTCAATCTGCTTCGCTCTATTCCAGCCACCTTTCCCGGCTTCATCTCCATACAGCCTAACGCCGGACTTCCCCGGATGAAGGACGGGATATCCCAGTACACGGCAACTCCCGAGTACATGGGGCGGTACGCCTCCCGGTACCGGGATCTCGGCGTATCCATCATCGGCGGCTGTTGCGGGACCACACCGGCCCACATCCGGGCGATGGCACAGGTAGTCTCCGGACCGCCGGTGAAAAGGCCGGATACGGTCGCCGGGGAGAGGGTGGTGATCGACAGCGGCGCACACTCCACAGAGGAGGATACGGTCGATTGCCGTTCCTGGTTCAAGGAGAGAAACTTCGTGACCCTGGAGGTAACCCCTCCACGGGATCTCAACGTGGAACCGGCGATGGAGGAAATACGCCGGTTCAGGGCCGCAGGGGCCGATGCCGTCGACGTGACCGAAAACCCCATGGCGCGGATGCACATGAGTTCCATCATCTTCTGCGCCCTGGTAAAACGGGAGATGGATATCAAGACCATCGTCCACTTCACCACCCGGGACAGAAACCTCCTGGGCACCCAGTCCGACCTCCTCGGCGCCGCAGCCATCGGAGTGGACGGCATCCTGGCCGTGAAAGGCGACCCGGCCGTCATGGGCGACCTGCCCTTTGCCACGTCGGTCTACGACATCTCCACGGCCGGCCTTATCCGCATGATCCGGAACCTGAACCGGGGTATCGACCTCTCCTCAAGGACCCTGGAGAGGCCTTCCCGTTTCGCTATCTGCGTGGGCGTGAACCCCCTGACCGAGGACCTGGACGCTGAAGTGAAGAAGCTTGAAGAGAAGATCCTTGCCGGCGCCCACTTTGCCATGACCCAGCCCGTCTACGACCTGAAGGTCCTGGAGCGGTTCATGGCGGCCGTGGCCCATCTCGATTTCCCCATTCTCGTGGGCATCCTTCCCCTGAAGAGCCGGAAGAATGCCGAATATCTCCACAACGAGGTGCCGGGCATCACGATCCCTGCGGAGGTGAGGGAGGCTATGGGGGGCCTATCCGGCGTCGAAGGGGTCAGGAAAGGGTTTACCATCGCCCAGGACTTCGTCCGCGCCTGCCGGGGCCTCACCGCCGGCTTTTATCTCATGCCGCCCCACGGATACACAGGGGAGACGGAGGACCTGATCCGCTTCATCAAGTCGGGGGCACGGTAGTCGGACAACCCTTCCCCTTCCTTCACGGCACGTACCGGTACTCGAAAGGCGAACTGTGGCGGGCCGATGACAGGGCCTGCCCGATCTCGTGCGCCATGGAGGACATGAGCCACCGGATGAGGGAGAAGGGCTTTTTTCCGTAAACCAGCACCGGTTTTCCCTCGATGTTGAGGGCCCGCTTCAGGTCGTCCACGGTATCGTAGAAGGTGCCGATCGTATCCACCAGCCCCGCCTGCTTCGCCTGGATCCCCGTGAAGATCCTGCCGTCGGCCAGGTTTCTCATCTTCTCCACCGCCATCTTCCGTCCCTCTGCGGCATCCCTGATGAACTGGTCATGGATGCTGTCCATGATGGCCTGGAGATAGGCCCGCTCTTCATCCTTCATCTTTCTGAAGGGCGAACCCACATCCTTCAGCTCGCCGGACTTGATAGTGTTGGTCTGGAGACCGATCTTCTTGAGCAGTTCCTCCACCACCATCTGCTCCATGATCACGCCGATGGAACCCGTTATGGTGGAGGGGTTGGCGTAGATCTTTTCCCCGGCAGTGGCGATGTAGTAGCCGCCCGAGGCACAGACCGACCCCATGGACACGTAGACCTTCTTTCTGGTCCCCAGTTTCTTCAGTTCCCGGAAGATCTCCTGGGTCGGGGCCACGGACCCGCCCGGGGAATTGACCCGGACGATCACCCCCCTGATGCCCCCGTCCTCCTTGAACCGCACAATGTCCTCCATGGCTTCCCGGGAATCGGCGATCACCCCCTCGATGCTGACCACCCCTATCTTATCCCCGAAGGAGCGGCCCGAGAGGCCGATGATGAAGGAAGCGACAAAGCCCAGGAGGATGAGAATCAGGATCACGAGAAAGGCGGTTTTGATCCTCGATGCGGCCATGGCAACTCCTTCCCGTTTAATTGGCCGCGTAGTCGGCGGGCGCCCGGTACGGCGCTCCGCTATCCGCGGCCATACGTTTTTTCACCACAATCCTGCCGAAGGGCCTGCGCTGATACAGGGTGACCTGCCGCTGCCTGGTGAGTTCCAGGATGCCCAGGATCGTGGCCACCTTTTCATTGTGGCCTTCCCCATCCCGCATATCCCACACATACTCGCCCAGGGAATCGAGGATGGAGCGGAGCATTTCGATCTTCTCCTCGAGGGTGGGCCGAATCTCCCTTACCACGATGAAGCGCTCCTCTTTTCTCGCGATGAGCTCAAAGAATGCGACACACAGCCCCAGAAGGTCGTAATCCTCCTCACCTTCAAGCCTCTTGGTGCCCCGGCAGAAGGTGTCACGGTAGAGAACCGGCAGGCTCCCTATATTTTCGGCCATGGAGCGGATCCGCTCGAATTCGATGATCCGCTCGATCAGCTCGTCCTGACCCGTCTCCTCGCCGTGTCCGTTCTCCAGGGGCAAGAGAAGCTTGGACTTGAGGAATATGAGGAGAGACGCCATATCGATGAAATCCTCCGCGATCTTGAGGTTCATCTCCTGGACGACATCCACGTATTCAAGAAACCTCTCCGTCAGGCTGGAGAGGGGGATATCCCAGATGCTGAGCTTGTTTCTCTTGATGAGCGTGACCAGGACCGCCAGCGGCCCTTCGTAACACTCCATCTGCACTTCCAGGGTTGGAACGGTCAGATTCATTGAATGGTCATCCTCTCGGAAAGGTAGGCTTTGACGAACTCCATCTCCATCTCCTTCGTCTTCAGCCCCCTGTCTATCTTTGCGTCAAGCAGTCGCTCCAGAATCTCCTTGTACAGGGGCCCTTCCCGCACCCCCATGACCTTCAAATCCGCTCCCGTGACGATGGGTTTGAAGGAGTCGGAATAGGTTATCACATTGGAGATGGCCTTCTTGATCTCTTCCGACCGGGTCTTGGCCATGACAAAGAGCTTCACCTCCGGGGAGAGAGGATCGATGAGCCGGAATATTTCGCTCTTCCTCATGAGATAGAACCCGGTTGAAAGGCGGTTCAGGGTCTCCCTCGCCTGCGCCATGTTGGCCCTGGTCCTCACCTTCAGCCTTTCCGGGACCTCGAGCCTTTCGAGAAATTCCTCCATCTCCGGCTCCTTCATCCGGTCGAGGAGGCCGATGAGATAAAGGGGGCCCCTCTCACAGGGCCCGTTTTTGTAGAGAAGCTCGTACCACTTGCTCACCACGTTGATCCTGGCAAAGAGCTTCTCCTTCTCCCTGTCGAATACCAAGGCGGGATGGACGAACCTGAGGAGGTCGAGCCCCTGGAGCCGTTTCAGGATCTTCTCGGGTTCCTCCTCGAGGACCATGAGGCTCAGCTCCGCCCAGATCCTCTTTCCTCGCAGTCTGGAGAGGAAATTCATCTTCACCGCGTTCTTGATCAGGCTCATGGTGTGGCGGCCGATCTGGAAACCGAAGCGGTGTTCGAACCGGATCGCCCTGAAGACCCTGGTGGGGTCTTCCACGAAGCTGAGGCTGTGGAGGACCCTTATGGTATTCTCTTTGATGTCCCTCTGGCCGCCGAAGAAGTCGATAAGCTGACCGAAGGTGTTCCGGTTGAGCGCAATGGCGAGGGTATTCATGGTAAAATCGCGCCGCTGGAGGTCGAGCTTGAGCGAGCTGTGCTCCACCACCGGGAGGGACGCCGGCGACCGGTAGTACTCCAGCCGGGCCGTGGCAATGTCCAGTTTGAAACCGTCGGGGAAGACCACCTTGGCGGTGCCGAACTCCTTGTGGGGCCGCACCTTCGCGTTCCACCTGTCCGCCATCTCTTCGGCAAACCGTATCCCTTCCCCCTCGATCACGATGTCCACATCGTAATTGTCGATCCTCAGGAGGAGGTCCCGGACGATGCCCCCCACCAGGAAGGCGTGGTACCCCATCTCGTCCGCCAGATCGCCGATGCGGACCAGCTTTTCGTACGTTTCATCCTCGAGCCGCTCCTGCATGAGTTTCTTCACGTTCTTGCGTTTGTGGTACGGCTCGGGGACATCCACCTTTCCCCTGAGGGCCTTGCCGATCTCGTCCTCCAGCACCCTCAACAGGTCGGTGCGGGTAATGGCGCCCACGAGCCTGCCGTCCCGGGTGACCGGAAGGAAACGCTGGTGACCCCCGATGATCATGTCTTTGGCCTTCTCGATGGAGTCATCCTCCTTGACCGTCATGGCGTCGGTGGACATGTACTCCTTCACGGGCATGGATTCGAGCTTGTGGAAGGCGGCCTTTTCCGCGATCTGGCGCGAGATGACGCCCACCACCTTCTCGTTGGAAAGCACCGGAAGGGCGTTGATGTTGTACTTCACCATGATGCTCTTCGCTTCCTGTATCGTGTCCTGGGCGTCCACCGATTTGACGGGGAAGAACATGATGTCTCTGGCCCGGTAAAGGGGTTTCACATTGGTCTGGAGGTATTCGAGGAGTTTGTCCTTCACCTCGGGCAGGGTCATGTCCCGCACCGTGGCGGACGCCGCCTCCTTGTGTCCGCCACCGCCGAAGAGGGAGAGGATGAACCCCACATCCACCTCGGCGATGCGGCTCCGGGCGATGATGTACACCCGGTCCTCCATCCTGAAGAGGGCGAAGATGACGTTGATGTTCTCGATGTCCCTCAGTTTCTGCACGATCACGGCGATATCGCCCACATAGGTTTCGGTGCTCTCCTCGGTGATCACCACGTCCACGCCGTTCGCGTTCACGGTCACTGAATTCCTGATCAGTTCGTTCAGGAGGGAGATCTGCTCGGGGGTAAACTCCTTGATGAGCATATCCGAGACCACGTTCACGTTGGCGCCCCGGGAGAGCAGGTATGAGGCGGCTTCAAAATCCTCGACGGTGGTGGAGGGATAGAGGAAACTCCCCGTCTCCTCGTAGATGCCGAGCATCATGATGGTGGCCTCTTCCGGTGTAATGGAGACGCCCGCCTCCTTCAGCATATCCACCAGAATGGAGACCGTGGCGCCGGTGCTCCTGATGATCTCCACGGCGCCTTTGATGTCCCCCGGACCGTCGGGGTGATGGTCGAAGATGTGGATCTTCATGCCCGGCTTGTCCACAAGCCTGGCCAGCTCACCAATCCGGTCCCGCTGGCGGGTGTCGACCAGGACCAGGGTGTCCACCGCGTCGTAGTCGAGGTTCTTCACCTTCTCGAAGTCGAACATGTAAAAGGTGGAGTGGATGAGAAAATCCCGCAGCGTCTTCTCCTGGGAGCCGGGAAAAACGAGTACCGCGTCGGGATAAAGCTTCTTCGCCGCCACCATGGACGAGAGGGAGTCGAAATCGGCATTGTGATGAGAGGTGATGACCTTCACCGCTTCTCCTTCTCCGGAACCATACAACCCATGGTACATGGTAACCCGTATCGCCTCTTTCCTCAAGAGCAACCCGCGTCCGGAGAGGCTGGGGAATGGGGGAAGGGGTGGATGGGGAGGCCGGGAAGGCCAAAGTTCCGAAGGCGAAGGCGAGTGCCTGGAGGCGACGGAACGGAAGGGGCGTGTGGGCGGCGAGACTCCGGGGGGGGGCGCGACCAAATGGATTGTTCCCCGGCGGGCGAGGAGGTCGAGGCGGGCGGTGCGGGGTCAGCCCCTGGGGTGGTGTTTCTTGTGGATCTCCTTCAGCCTCTTGCTGTCTACATGGGTATAGATCTGGGTGGTCGAGATATCCTGGTGCCCGAGAAGAATCTGGACGGACCGGAGGTCCGCCCCACCCTCCAACAGGTGGGTGGCGAAGGTGTGACGTATCGTGTGGGGAGACAGATGGCGCTTGTCCATGAGGCGGGCGTATTTGCGGATGATCTTCCAGAGGGCCTGGCGGCTCAGCATCCCCCCCCTCCTGTTGGGGAAAAGGTACGGCCCCCGGGGGTTCTCCTGGTGCAGATAGGTACGGATGGCGGCCTTACAGGTCTCCCCCAGGGGCACCACCCGCTCCTTCGAGCGCTTTCCCGAGGCGATCAGAAAACCCGCTTCGAGGTTCACATCGCTTCTTCTCAGCTTGGCCACCTCTGAAACCCGCAGGCCCGTCGCATACAGGAGCTCCAGAATGGTCCGGTCCCGCAGGGACCTGGATCCACCCTCGGGCATTTCCACGAGGACGACCATCTCTTCCTGACTCAAGACGTCCGGGATCGGGGCCTTGTAACGGGGCACCTCCACGTCGGCCATGGGATTTCCTGCCATCCGTCCTTCCGCCACAAGGAAGTTGAAGAAATTCCGGAGCGCCGACATGGCCCTCACAATGCTCCTCGTGTTTTTCCCTGAATCCCTCAGGAAGCCCATATAGAGCTCCACCGTCCCGGGGGTGGGAGGACCCTCACCCGATTTCTCCATGAACTCCAGGAAGCGGAGCACATCCCTGTTGTAGGCCTCGATCGTGTGGGGGGAAGAACCCCTCTCCGAGGCGAGGTGGGCGACGAAGCGGTCGAGATCGTGGCAGAGATTCATGGGAAGACCGGTATCCTCAAATCAGCATACAGAATCACGGAGGGGAAAGTCAAAGGAAGGGGCGAGTCTAATGGCCGATGCGGTACTGGGGAGGCAGAACCCGTGACCAGAGAGAACGAGCGGTGGTCATAAAGAAGACCCGGTGGTCAAAAGGCAAGAACAGTGGCCCGGAGGCAAAGGAACGGGTCAGGAGCCGGTGGACCCGAAACCGCCGTCACCCCTCTCGGTGCCCGGCAGGGAGTCCGACCTCCTCCAGAGGACCCTTGCGACGCTCCGGAAGACCATCTGGGCGATCCTGTCGCCGTCACGGATTACAAAGGGTTCTTTGCCGAGATTGATGAGGATGACCTTCACCTCACCCCGGTAATCGGCGTCGATGGTCCCCGGCGTGTTGAGAACCGTGACGCCGTGACGAAAGGCGATCCCGCTTCGGGGCCGCACCTCCGCCTCATATCCCTCCGGGATCGCCACCCTGATGCCCGTGGGAACCAGCGCCCGTTCAAGAGGATTGAGTTGCAGCGGCTCCCTGAGGAATGCCGTCAGATCCACCCCTGACGACGAAGCCGTGGCGTAGTCCGGCAGCTTGGCCCCTTGCTCCACCGTGACCACAACGGTCAGCTCTTCCACAGGGCCTCTATCCTTTCGCCGTCCACGTCACCCAGGACCGTGAGGGACAACTCTTCGCTCTTCCTGAAGATGGACCGGGCCACTTCGTCCACCTCTTCTTTCCTGATCCTGTCGATCTCCCTGATCGTCTCCCTGAGCGGCACATAGGTCCCGAAGTAGATCTCGTTCTTCGCGAGCCTTCCCATCCGGGTCTCCGAGCCTTCGAGGGAGATGAAGAGGTTCCCCTTGATATGTTCCTTGGAGAAGGACAGCTCCGCATCCGTGATGCCCTGTTCCGCCACACGGTGGATTTCGCCCCTGATGAGCTTCACCACCTCTTCCACCGATTCCTCCGACGTGGAGGTGGAAATACCGAAGGTTCCGGTGTCGTGGTAGCAGTTCACGTAGGAATAGATATTGTAGACCAGGCCCCGTTTCTCCCGGATTTCCTGAAAGAGGTGGGAACTCATGCTGCCACCCAGGATGGCGTTGATCACGTAGAGGCAGTACCGCTTCGGGTCCACCTGGCTTACCCCGTGGGTACCTATGCAGAGATAGGTGTGCTCCAGTTCCTTTTCGATAATGTCCACGCTCGGGTTGGGGACCGGATTTCCCAGAGACTCAGGGGCCGCTGCCGGGTTCCGGAGACTGCCGAAGAGGGCCTCCACCTTTTCGACGAAGGCCTCGTGGCTCATCCTGCCGGTGGCGGTGATGATCAGGCTCCCCGGGGTGTAGTGCCTGCTGAAATGATCCACGAGCCCTTCTCTCGTGAGATCTTCGACCACCTTCTCCGACCCCAGTATGGTCATGCCCAGGGCATGCCCCCTGAAGTAGGAGGCGTTGAACATGTCGTAGATGTACTCCTCCGGATTATCCTCCACCATCTTGATCTCCTGGGCGATGACGCGCTTCTCCTTTTCGATGTCTTCTTCCAGGAAGGTGGAATGCTGATACATGTCGGAGAGGATATGAAGGGCGATGTCCGTGTCTTTCCTGAGGACCCTTGCGTAGAGGCACGTGTATTCCTTGCCTGTGAAGGCGTTGATGGTCCCTCCCACCGCGTCGATTTCCCGTGCTATGTCGTAGGCGCTCCGCTGCCCTGTCCCTTTGAAGAGCATGTGCTCGATGAAATGGGAGATGCCGTTGTTTTCGCCGCTCTCAAAACGGCCTCCGGTTTTCCACCAGAGGCCGATGGAGACGGCAGGGAAGTACGGGATCGATTCGGTGACCACCGTGATCCCGTTTGACAGGACGGATTTCCTGTACATCTATTCCTGCTGCGATTTCTGCTTTTCTTTGAGGGCAGCCTTCCTGGAGAGCCTGACGCGCCCGTTCGCCTCGACCTCGAGGACCTTCACGAGCATCTCGTCTCCTTCCTTTGCCACATCGGAAGCCTTCTTCACATAACCGTCGGCGAGCTGGCTTACATGGCAGAAACCGTCTCCCCCGGGGAAGAGCTCCACCACCGCCCCCGCGTCAAGGACCTTCTTGACCCTTCCAAGATAGATGGCCCCTACCTCCACTTCCCGGGTGAGCTTCTTGATCATTTCAATGGCCAGGCCCGCCGAGGTCACATCCTGGGCAGCGATCCGGACCACTCCCGAGTCCTCGATATCGATCTTCACGCCCGTCTGCTCCACGATACTCTTGATGATCTTTCCGCCGGGACCGATGACATCCTTGATCCGCTCAGGCCTGATGTTGATGCTGTAGAATCTCGGTGCATAGGGAGAAAGCTCGGTGCGGGGCGCAGGCATGGTCTGTTCCATGATACCGAGGATATGGGCCACCCCCCTTTCTGCCTGTTGGACCGCCTTCGACATGGTCTCCTTGCTGATCCCCTTGATCTTGATATCCATCTGGATGGCCGTGATCCCGCTGCGGCCGCCCGCTATCTTGAAGTCCATGTCACCCATGTGGTCTTCGTCACCCAGGATGTCGGAGAGAATGATCTCTCCCTGCTCCCCCTTGACGAGTCCCATGGCCACCCCGGCCACCGGTTCCTTTACCGGTGTTCCTGCGTCCATAAGGGCGAGGCAGCCCGCGCACACGGTGGCCATGGAGGAAGAGCCGTTCGACTCGAGGATTTCTGAGACAACACGGATCGTGTAGGGAAAATCTTCCTTGGCAGGCAGGATCCTCAGAAGCGCCCTTTCAGCCAGATTGCCGTGGCCGACCTCCCGCCGCGTGGGGGCCCTCAGCATAGCCACCTCTCCCACGGAGAAGGGCGGGAAATTGTAATGGAGGAGAAAGGACTTGAAGGAGAGCCCCTCGTGGAGCGATTCGATCTTCTGTTCGTCTTCCGAGGTACCGAAGGTCGTCACGGCCAGGGCCTGCGTCTCCCCTCTCGTGAAGAGTGCTGACCCGTGCGTCCTGGGAAGCAGCCCGACCGCACAACTGACGGGGCGGATATCCTCCGTTCCCCTTCCGTCGATTCTCTTCCCGGTGGCAAAGAGCTGGTCCCTCATGACGTTCTTGCTTACGAGTTCGAAGGCCTTCTTCACCACCACCGGCTCTGTCTCGGCGTATGGGCCGGCCAGCAGGTCTTCCAGGATCTCCCCCTCCCGTTTGGCCCTGGCGTGCTTGCCGGGAAGGGCATAGGCCTCGATGAGCCGGCCCTCGATGAGACCCCGCAACTCTCTCTCGAGGGCCTGGGGCCGTTCGTCGATCTCGATATGCAGCTTCTCCACGCCGACCCTTTTCCTCAACTCCTCCTGGAGATCGATGAGGGGCTGTATCTTTTCGTGGGCCAGATGGATGGCCTCGATAAGGTCGGCGCCCTTCACAAATTCGGCGCCCCCTTCCACCATGATGATGGCGTCCCTGGTGGCCACCACCACGATATCCATATCGCTCTCATCGTCCTCGGCGTTGGTGGGGTTGATGACGAACTGCCCCTGCCTTCTCCCCACCTTGACCCCCGCGAGGGGACCGTCAAAGGGTATGCAGGAGAGGGTCACGGCACAGGATGCCCCGAGAATGCTGGGTATGGCAGGGTCGTTTATCTGATCGGCGGACAGGACTGTGGCGATAACCTGTATCTCCTGGCGGAATCCCTTGGGAAACAGGGGCCGCAGGGGCCGGTCGATGAGCCGCGACATGAGCACTTCCCTGTCCGACGGCTTCCCTTCTCTCTTGAAGAAGCCGCCCGGAAACTTGCCTGCCGCGTAAGACATCTCCTGATAGTTCACCGTGAGGGGGAGAAAATCGAGTTCCTTGGGGGTCTTTTCGCATACGGCCGTCACGAGGACCACGGTTTCCCCATAGGTGACCAGGACGCTCCCGTCCGCTTGTTTCGCCAATTCACCGGTACTGACCGTCAGCGGTCTTCCCGCAAAATCAATAGTGATGCTCTCTTTCATAAACTGGTTTTCCTTTCCCTTGATGGGCGCTACTTCCTCAGCCCGAGCCTCTCGATGACCTTTTTGTACCGGTCAAAGCTCTTGGCCTTCAAATAGTTGAGAAGCCTCCGTCTGCTTCCTACCAACACCAGGAGCCCTCTCCTGGAATTGTGGTCCTTGGAGTACTTCTTGAAGTGCTCGGTGAGGGAGTTGATTCTCTCAGTGAGCAGGGCGATCTGAACTTCCGGAGACCCCGTGTCCTTCTCGTGGATCCGAAAATCCTCGATGACCCCCTTCTTCCTGTCCGTCGATAAAGCCATACATCCTCCTTACCTGTTGATTAGTCGCTTGATCCTTATCGTCTTGGTGGGCGCGTCCACCACCCCTATGCCGAGGAGATTTCCGCCCCTTCCCATGAGTTTCGTCACCTCACCGTGTTTCCAATCCCTGGGGTTCCCCTGAAGAGGCACCGGCATGCCGTGTCGGAGGAACCGTTCGAGGGCGGTCTCAACGATAGTCTCCCTGAAAGATTGTACAACCTTTTCGGGGGCAATTAAATACGTTAGCACGTCTTCCTTCGATTTGAAAGACTCTATATCGACCGCCATGTCCTCTCCGAAATCGCCGTGTCGGGTCCGTTTGAGGGTAAAAAGGGTGGCTCCGCATCCGAGTTCGTTCCCCACATCGTTGGCCAGGGCCCTGATGTAGGTTCCCTTGGAGCAGGCAACGCTTACGTCCACATGGGGATGGCTGTAATCGAGGATCTCGATGGCGTAGATCTCCACCTCTTTCACGATGGGCTCCACGGCGATTCCCTTCCTGGCGAGCTTGTAGAGGGGCTTGCGGTTCACCTTCTTCGAGGAGTACATGGGAACAGTCTGGCTGATCTTTCCGACAAACTTGTGGAACACCCCTTCCAGCAACCCCCTTTCCAGGGGCTCCACCTCTTTCTGTGTCAGAATCTCCCCTTCTATGTCCAGGGTGTTGGTGGTCACGCCGAGGAGAAAACGGGCACGGTACATCTTCATCCCGTTCTCCAGAAAGGGGATCAATTTCACCCCTTCGTTGATGGCCACCGGCAGCACACCGGTTGCATTCCTGTCCAGGGTCCCGATGTAACCGATCTTGTTGTAACGATCAAACTTCTTCAGCCGCCGTATCACATCATAGGACGTCATGCCCGCCCTCTTGTCCACTATCAGAAAACCATTCATCATAGACAGCTCCTAAACCCCCAGCGCCTCTCTCAGTTTCGTCCTCACCTGCTCCATACTCCCTTCGATCTGGCATCCGGCCGCATTCCTGTGGCCGCCGCCTCCGAAGCGGTTGCACACATCCGCCACATCCACCTGCCCCTTGGACCTCATACTCACCTTGTACCGCCCCTCACCCAGTTCCCGAACCATGACGGCCACCTCAACACCCCTGATCTCCCTGATATACTCGACGAATCCGTCCGTGTGCTCCCTGGTCGTAGCCGTCTTCTCAAACATTTCGGTGGTCACCTGCGCCATGGCTACCCTGTCACCGTCAAAAGACTCGAGGGTGTTGAGCACGAGCCCGAGGAGGAGAAACCGCTCCTTGGGATGGTTTTCGTGAACCATCCGTGCGACCTTCGAAGGTTCCACCCCGGCGCGCATCATCTTTTCGGCGATGAGAAAGGCCTCGGGGTTCGTGTTTTCGTAGCGGAAGGAGCCCGTGTCGGTAAAGATGCCCGTGTAGATGTTCTCCGCTATCGAAGGGTTCACGCTGATCCCCAGGGACTCGATGAGGCGATGGATGATCTCGGCCGTGGAAGAGGCGCCTTCGTCCAGGACGTTCACCGTCCCGTAGGCGTCGTTGGTGGCATGGTGGTCGATGCTCACGATGGTGGCGATATCCTTCAGGGCCTCGTACCCCTCCCCTACCCTGAAAAGGCTGCCGCAGTCGAGGACAAAAAGCCCGTCGAAAGAACCCCCGGGTATCACATGGCTTACCTTCTCCGGTCTCGGAAGGGACTGGTAACGGTAGGGGATGGGATCTTTCAGATAGACCCATGGATCCTTGCCCATCAGCTCCAGGACGAGGGCAAGGGCGAAGACGGAACCCAGCGCATCCCCGTCCGGGTCGATGTGGGTTGTCACGAGAAACCGTTTTCCCTCGTCAATGATCTTCCTGATTTCCTGGAACACCTTTCGTCCTCTGCAGTATTTCTTCGATCCTCGCCGCCTTATCGGCCGTATCATCCAGAATGAAGACCAGGTCGGGGGTGTAGCGGAGCCGCACCCGCTCGCCCAGCAGATGCTTGATGAAGCCCCTGGACCGCTTGAGGGTCTCCATGGTCTCCTTCTTGACCTCCTCGGCACCGTACACGGAGCAGTAGACCTTGGCAATCTTCAGGTCCTCCGTCATCCTCACCTCGACCACCGTGGTGAAGCCCACGCGGGGGTCCTTCAGTTCCCGGTGAATGATGGACGATATCTCCTCCCGGAGGAGATCCTGCACCCTCAGTTTTCTGTACTTCATCTCTCCCGTCCTTCCACCGGAAGGCAGATACGCCGGGTGCCTTCTTACAACTCACTCCCCATGACGATGATCTCGCTCTTCGAGTCGATGACCTCCGCCAGATAGAGGGATTCCACGTATTCGCAGACCTTTTCCATGGTCGAATGGACGTGGTCCTTCTTGACCCCCGCCACCGCGAAACCGATTGAAGCCCTCTGCCAAAGATTCGACTGGTCTATCTCCATCACGGATATGTTGAACCTTGCCCTCGTCTTTTCCACAATCTTCCGGAGGGCCTGCCGTTTGTCCTTGAGGGAGTGATTTTCAGGAAAAAAAAGCTCTATCCGTGAAACACCGACGATCATAGAGACCGATCACCCGCGACCTCTCAGCCATCAAGGGTCTGCCGTTCTTTTTCCTGGATGAAGAACTCCAGGACATCGCCCTCACGGATATCATTGTAGTCCTCGAGGGCTATGCCGCACTCGTATCCCGACTGGACTTCCTTCACGTCATCCTTGAACCTCTTGAGGGAGGCCAATTTGCCGGTAAAGACCACACTGCCCCCTCTCACCACCCGGGCTATGGAGTTCCTGGTGATCTTTCCGTCCGTGACACCGCATCCTGCAATCGTACCGATTTTGGAGACGGCGAAGACCTTCCGTACCTCTGCCTTACCGATATTGATCTCCACGATCTTCGGTTCCAGAAGTCCCTCCATGGCCTTCTTCACTTCGTCGATCAGCTCGTAGATGATGGAGTAGGTCCTGATTTCTATCTTTTCCTGCTCGGCAAGCACCTGGGCCTTGCCCACGGGCTTCACATTGAAACCGATGATAATCGCCCCTGACGCAAGGGCGAGGTTTACGTCCGTTTCGGTAATCGCTCCCACCCCTCCGTGAACGATCTGAATCTCCACCCTCTCGCTGGACAGCTTCTTCAGGGCCTCCACGATGGCGTCCGTGGTGCCCCTCACATCCGCCTTGACAATCACGTTCAGGACAGTTCTTTCCGATTCGCCCATCTTGGAGTAGAGGTCTTCCAGCGTGGTGCGGGAGCGGGTGAGGATATCCTTTTCCCTGGCCTTCTCCTGCCTGAACTTGGAAAGCTCCCTGGCGTACCGCTCCTCGGTGGTCACCATGAACCTGTCCCCTGCGTGGGGCACATCCTGGAAACCGACCACGAGGACCGGCGTAGCGGGAGGCGCCTTCTGGATCCTCTTCCCCTTGTCATCGATCATGGCCCGGACCCGCCCGAACATGGTTCCGGCGATAAAGGGGTCTTGAATCTTCAGCGTGCCTTCCTGAATGATGACCGTACCCACCGGACCCTGACCTTTGTCAAGTTCCGACTCGATGATGATACCCCGGGCGAGCTTGTCGGGGTTGGCCTTCAGTTCCAGCAGATCTGCCTGGAGAATGATCAGCTCGAGGAGTTCCTTGATACCGATCTGTTTTTTCGCGGATATGCGGGCCGTGAGGGTGGTACCGCCCCATTCCTCGGCCACAAGGCCGAGATCGGCCAGCTCTTTCATCACCCTGTCCGGGTTTGCGTTCTGCTTGTCGATCTTGTTGACCGCCACGATGATGGGTACTTTGGCGGCCTTTGCGTGGTTGATGGCCTCAATGGTCTGGGGCATGACGCCGTCGTCGGCCGCCACCACGAGGACGACGATATCGGTCACCTTGGCACCGCGGGCCCTCATGGCGGTGAAGGCCTCGTGTCCGGGGGTATCCACAAAGGTGATATCCCTCCCATCCACATTGACGACAGAGGCGCCGATGTGCTGGGTTATACCGCCCGCCTCCCTTTCCGCCACATTGGAGTGGCGGATCGTATCGAGAAGGAGCGTCTTGCCGTGGTCCACGTGGCCCATGATGGTGACCACGGGTGACTTGGGCTTCAGGTCTTCAGCCTTTTCCTTCTCCTCCTCTTCCTTGGCGAGAAACTCTTCTTCGATGGAAAGGATCTTTTCCAGTTCAAAGCCGAAATCGGCCGCTACCAGGTAGGCGGTGTCGAAATCCACGTTCTGGTTGATGGTGGCCACCACACCGAGGGGCAGCAGTCTGGCGATGATATCCTGGGCCTTGACGCTCATTCTCTTGGCCAGCTCTCCAACCTGGATGGTCTCGTTGACCTTGACGATCTTCCGGGCCGGGATCGCCTCACCTTTTCTGTCCTCTTCGTGGCGTCTCTCCTCGCCCCTGGCGCCACCCCTTCTGCCGGGAACAGGCCTCCCTCTCTGCCTCCTGAAGGCATAGAGATCCTCCTCCTTGATGACGACCTTTCTCTTAAGGACGCCCTTCTTCTTTCCCTTTGTCTCTTCTACTTCCTGTTCCTCGATCTTCTTGAGGAGCTTCTCGGTCTTCTTTTTCTTCTTGTCCTCTTCATCCCCCGCAAGGGTGAAGTCTTTTTCAAGGTCCTGTTTGTAAGCCTCTTCCAGGACCTTGGTAATCTCCTTCTCTTTCTCTTCGCCGATGATCTCGATGTCACCCTTGGGAAGGGCCTCTTCGGCCTTGACCTTTTCTTCCTCGGCTGTGGCGGCCTCTCCCTCGGTCCCGACCTTTTCTTCCTCCACCGGGATCATCTCGACGGCGACTATCTTATGTTCCTCGCCGGCCGGAACCCTTCTCTCCTCTCCGGGCTCCTTCGATATCTCGGTAAGGACGGGCTTCTCCACAACCCTGAGGTCCCGCTTTTTCCCTCTCTCTGCGGCCTTCTTTTCGGCCGCCTCTTTCTTCACCGGGGCTGCGGGTTCTTCGATCTTCTTTTCTTCAGGGGGCGGGGGAGGCGGCGGCGGGGGAGGGGGAGGCGGCTGAACCCGCCTTCTGATGATGGTGGAGGCCACCCTCTTTTCGACCATGGTCTCGCCGGCAGGAGAGAGTTTCGTTTTGGGCTCTTCCTGCGCAACCCCTTCGGCCTGTTTATCCTTCTCCTTTATTTTCACACCGATGCTTCGCAGCTTGGTGAGAATCTCCTCATCGCTGGTCTTATCGGTAAGCGTGGTGATCTTTATTTTCGACATGCTGGCCCTTCCTGCCCTACCCTTCCTGCGTCGGCGATTCCTTGCTGCCGTCTCTCAGGGCTTTCGCCTTCTCTATGATCACCTTGCAATCTTCTATGGAGATGCTGGTGATCTTGTTCATCTCCTCGGGTGTGAGCTTCGCGATATCCTCAGAATCCCTCAGGTACTCGTCGTTCAGCACCCGGGCAAGGATCTCGCTCACGTTCAGGTCTTCCATCAGTTCATCGATCGTCTTGCGGGATGTCTTTTCCACCTCCGACTCGCTGCTTATGTCGATCTTCCAGCCCGTCAGCTTAGAGGCGAGCCGTACGTTTTGCCCTTTCTTGCCGATGGCGAGAGAGAGTTGGTCGTCGTTGACGATCACCTCCATCCCGTGCTCTTCCTCATTGATGTATACCTTTGAAACCCTCGCAGGGGCGAGGGTGTTGCACACAAACTTCGCGTTGTCCCTGCTCCAGGGAATGATGTCGATCTTCTCTCCCTTCAACTCCTGCACGATGGCCTGGACCCTCGATCCCTTCACGCCTACACAGGCGCCGATCGGATCGACGTCGCTGTCCTCGCTGTACACGGAAATCTTGGCCCTTTCGCCCGGTTCTCTCGCTGCACCCACGATCTTGATGATGCCTTCCTGGATCTCCGGTACTTCAAGTTCGAAGAGTTTGCCGAGAAATCCCGGGTGGGTCCTGGAAAGAAGGATGGTGCAACCTTTCTGGCTTTTCTCCACATCGAGGATATAAGCCTTGATCCTTTCGCGCTGGCGGTAGGACTCGCCGGGGATGGACTCCTTATAGGGAAGGAGGGCTTCGGTTTTGCCCAGGTTTACCACATAGTGGCTCTTCTCGACACGCTGGACCACTCCCGTTACGATCTCGCCCTTCTTGTTCTTGTATTCGTTGTAGATCACATCGCTTTCCGCGTTGCGGACCTTCTGCACGATTACCTGCTTCGCTGTCTGCGCGGCAATCCGGCCGAGGACCGATGTGTCCATCTTGATGCCGATGCTGTCCCCCACGATACACTCGGGGTCGTTCGTCAGGGCCTCTTCCAGGGACACCTCGGTATCGGGCTCCTTCACTTCCTCCACCACGGTCTTGAACTGAAAGACCTCGATCTCACCGAGTTCCGGGTTGTACTTCGCCTCAAGGTCGAGGTGGCTCCCGAACTTCTTCTTTGATGCGGAGAGTATGGCTTCCTCGAGCGCCTCGATGAGCGTTTCCTTGGGTATCCCTTTCTCTTTACCCACCTGCTCGATGACGTAGTTCAGATCAAAGTACATGCTCACTAACCCCTCACGGTTCGTACTCCAAATGTGCCTTTTTTATAGCACAAATTGGGATTGCAAATACACCAATTTTCCCCTGGAGTTTCACTTCATCTTCCGTCACTTCGACGATCGTTCCGACGAAGTCGTTCGTCCCCCCGACCTTCTCTCTCGTAACGATCTTGCAGAGCCTCCCCCTGTACCGCTCGAAATCCTTTCGACCGCTCAGGGGCCTCGTCAACCCCGGCGAGGAGACCTCAAGGGTGTAAGGGTGGTCGATGAAATCCTCCACGTCAAGGATCCTGGCCAGTTCCCTGCTCACGTGCTCGCAGTCTCCGATGGTAACGCCGCCGTCCTTGTCGATAAAGATCCTCAGGAGCCACCTCTTTCCGGAAGGACGGAATTCGATTCCCGCGAGCGCGAGTCGCTCTTCCCACAAAAGGGGGTCAAGGACCTTCTCAATCTTCTCAACCGTCTCGCTGTCCGATATCATGGCTGCAGAGTGCCCCTAACCTGCCGACCGGATACGGCCATCGCCCTTTGGAGTATAATGCCGCTGCAGATGCGCCCCTGACTTGAACCCCTGTTCAGCTTGCCTGCGTGTTGTTCCCGGTGGTAGCTGAAACTGCCGGCGAGGTTGTTAACCCCCCAAATAAAAAAGTGGGCCGAACCCACTTACGGTGACATACTACCACAAGAGCAACTTTATTTCAACTATAATAACGTCACCGTCCACAGGTCTCATCGTGGAAGAGGAGGGGAAGAGGCCGGTTGACCCCGGTGCGCCCTCCGGCACGGTCCCTGAGGCCTTGCCACATGTTGACTTTACGGGAACTTGCGGGGTAAAAAAGGAAACGGGGGAGGTGTTATGCACATATCGGTTATCGGAGTAGGATACGTGGGTCTCGTGACCGGCGCCTGTTTCGCCGAAACAGGTAACGATGTGGTATGCATGGATATCGATGAGCAGAAGATCGAAGGGCTCAAGGAGGGGATCATCCCGATCTATGAACCCCACCTGGAAGAACTGGTCAGGAACAACATCCGGGAGGGGAGGCTGCGGTTCACCACGGATATAGGAGAGGCGACCAACCACGGTCTGCTTATCTTCATCTGTGTCAATACCCCTCAGGATGAAGACGGATCCGCGGACCTCCAGTTCGTGATCCGGGTGGCCCGCGACATCGGAAAAAACATCGCCAAGTACCGGATCGTTATCGTCAAATCCACGGTCCCCGTGGGAACGTGCGAAACGGTGAAGACCATCATAGCCGAAGAGTTGAAGGCAAGGGATGCCGATATCCCCTTCGACATCGCCTCCAACCCCGAGTTCCTCAAGGAAGGCGTGGCGGTGGACGACTGCATGAAGCCCGAGCGGGTGATTGTGGGTGTCGAACACCAGCGGGTGGAGGAGATCCTCCGGGAGCTGTATTCCCCTTTCATCCGCACCGGGGCACCTTTTATCGTTATGGACGTGCGGTCGAGCGAGATGACGAAATATACCGCCAACGCCATGCTCGCCACCCGCATCTCCTTCATGAACCAGATCGCCGCCGTCTGCGAAAAACTGGGCGCCGACGTGATGATGGTCATGCGGGGCATCGGGAGCGATTCGAGGATCGGACCGAAGTTCCTTTTTCCCGGACTGGGGTTCGGCGGCTCCTGTTTTCCGAAGGATGTTCGGGCCCTTGTGAAGACAGCCCAGGGCCTCGGATATGACCCCTCGATTCTCGAAAAGGTGATGGAGGTGAATCAGTATCAGCGGATCTCTTTCCTCGAGAAGATCGTCGACTTTTACGGTGGCGACGTGAAGGGGAAAAAATTCGCCCTCTGGGGTCTCTCGTTCAAACCCAACACCGACGACATGAGGGAAGCCCCCGCTATCGATATCGTTCGATCCCTCACCGACCGCGGGGCCGCATGCGCCCTCTTCGACCCCAAGGCCATGGGCGTGGCAGCCCCCATCTTTCAGGGAAACCCTCTCGTCTCTTTCGGCAAGAACCAGTATGAGGTGCTCGAAGGCGCCGACGGCCTCATCTTGGTTACCGAGTGGCTCTCATTCAGGGAGCCTGACTTCGAGAGAATGAAATCACTCATGAAGGTGCCGGTCATCTTTGACGGGCGAAACCAGTATCGGCCTGCCACACTGGCCCGTCTTGGTTTTCATTACCTGTGCATCGGGAGGCCTCGTGTACCGGTACCGGAGCTATAGGACACCGAAGCGGATCCTGGTCACGGGCGGCGCCGGCTTCATCGGCTCCCACCTGGTGGAGAGACTCCTTGCCGACGGTCACGATGTGGTCTGCCTCGACAATTATTTCACCGGCCTCAAGAAGAATATCGCCCACCTCCTCCCCCATCCCCGCTTCGAGATGATCCGCCACGACATCACCCAGCCCATACTTCTTGAGGTGGACTGGATCTTCAACCTTGCCTGTCCGGCAAGCCCGATCCACTATCAGTACAATCCCGTGAAGACCATCAAGGTCAACGTCCTCGGGGCCCTGAATGTCCTGGGCCTTGCCAAGAGGGTTCGGGCAAGGGTGTTGCAGGCCTCGACCAGCGAGATCTACGGCGATCCCGACACCCACCCCCAGGCGGAGGAATACTGGGGCAACGTGAACCCCATAGGACGGAGGAGTTGTTACGATGAGGGGAAGCGGGTGGCGGAGACCCTCTTTTTCGACTATCTCAGGCAGAATCGGGTGGACATCAAGGTGGTGCGCATCTTCAACACCTACGGGCCCAGAATGCGGTCGGACGACGGAAGGGTGATCAGCAATTTCGTCGTCCAGGCCCTGAGGAATGAGCCCATCACCATTTACGGCGACGGGTCCCAGACCCGATCCTTCTGTTACATCGACGATATGGTGGAAGGCATGATCCGCATGATGGATTACGAGACAGGGGAACACGCACGAGAGACGGACTATACGAAACCCTACCTCTCCGGCCTTCCGGGCCCTTTGAATCTGGGCAACCCCGCGGAGACACCCATCCTGGCGATCGCCCGGAAGATCGTGGAGATCTCCGGTTCCACCTCCACCATCGAGTTCAGGCCCCTGCCCGAGGACGATCCTCGACGGCGCTGTCCCGACATTGCCAGGGCCCGGGACCTCCTCGACTGGGAACCCTCCGTATCACTCGAAGAAGGCCTGCCGGAGACCATCGACTACTTCAGGAAAGAACTGGAGGGCCGCCCATGAGGGAGAGGGAGCTTATCGACGGGGGATGGGAGAGAAGGTCCGTGGCCTGCGAGCCACGACTCTCGGATATGGTCGAGGCCTATGAGGCCATCGGCTTCGAGGTCCATCTCGAACCGCTGCCGCCCAGGGAGGAAGTGGATCCCGGGGACTGTGAAGGGGGATGCACGGTCTGCTTCGATGCCGACAGGGAAAAGTACCGGATCGTCTTCACGAGAAGACGGGCCGAATAACGCAACGATCACACCACGAAGCCGGCAGGCCTACCGTCACTTCTTCCGGAACAATTCACGGAATAACTTTTCCGCCTCATCCCTGGCGGAGCCTCCCACCCCTGCTTCTTCCGAATCCCTGAACCGGAAATAATCGCAGTAGTTGGCCCTGTCTTTTTCCTTCACCAGTTCCGACTGGGGCTCCCGGCAGGCTTTGGAGCGCATGGGGTCGTGAAAGCGGCAGTTGAGGCACACATAAAGGTCGGCACCGCAGGAGGGGCACTCGTCGCGGCGAAAAACCTTCTCCGCTGTAATCAAGGCCTTACACTTGTGGCATATCTTCAACGTCACGAGCCTCCCGCCCGGTTACCCGCCCCCCGCTCTCCTACAGCTTTTCGAGCAACTCTGTAAGGGCAGCTATGGTCCTGCCGTTTCCCGACGGCCCCCCCGCGGGTCCCTGGCCCGACCCCGGACGAAGGAGGTGGTAGGCCTCTATGCCGGCACTGACCGGGGCCTCGCAGTCATAGACCGGGTGATCGCCCACGTGCACGATCTCTCCCGGACCCACGCCCAGTTCCCGGCACAGGGTTTCGTAGAAAGGCCGGCCTTTCTTTACCATTCGGAGGTCCGTGGTGGCGGAGACGATGTACTCGAAATACCGGCCGATGCCCGTGTGGGCCACCTCCTTGTCCACGAAGATCCGGGCCGCGTTGGAGGCAATGACGAGACGGTACCGGCCGGAGAGGCGCAAGAGCGCTTCTTCCGCGTCCGGGAAGAGCCTGATGTGGGATGCGTAGCGGTCCAGAAGTGTTTCCGGCCGGACGGGGAGGTCGAACCGCCTGAGCCATACCTCGATATCGTACCAGATGAGGTCCCCGTCGCCTACCGCCTCGTATTCCCCGCGGATGAAGGCAAAGGCCTCGTCAAAGGACAGGCCGTACTTCCTGGCATACTCTTCGGGAATCCCGTGGTTCCAGACCTGGTCCCCGAAGGTACCGTCCACCAGGGTACCGTCAAGGTCAAAGGAGATGATCTTCTTGTGTGCCATGACGGCCTTCAGTATAGCACGATCAGAGGGGGTGAGCACAGGGGGATGCCCGCATTGACACCCGGAAACAGGCTCTGCTACCATGTATCGGCTTACTCAGGGCCCATGGACAGCCAGTTCATCCTCAAACTTGTCCTCTCCTTTCTTGTGGGGAGCATCTGGATCACCACCGGTACCGTGATTGCCGAGCGCTACGGTTCCAGGGTGGGAGGTCTCGTGGCGGGACTTCCGGCAACCATCCTCGTTTCCCTCTTTTTCATAGCCTGGACCCAGTCCACGACGGTGGCGGCGGAGGCAACCACAGTCATCCCGGTGGTCATGGGCATCAATTCCTTCTTTGCCGTGGTCTATATCGTCCTGGTACGGTTCAACTTCTGGCTCGCCCTCGCGGGTGCCCTCACTCTGTGGGGCTTCTGCGCCTATCTCCTGGTCCTTGCGAGGTTCGACAGCTTTGGTCTCTCCCTGGGCCTCTATCTCTTCCTGCTCCTGGCGGCCCATATCATCGTGGAAAAATGGCTCGCCGTGGTGTCGGAGCCGGGAAAGAAGATGAAATACGCCTTCCCCGTCATTCTTTTCAGGGCCCTCTTCAGCGGCTCCGTCATCGCCGTCGCCGTAATCATGGCAAAGGTGGGCGGCCCTCTTCTGGGCGGCATGTTCTCCGTCTTTCCCGCCATGTTCATCGGGACCCTGGTGATCACCTACTACACCCACGGGCCGGCCTTCTCCGCGGCGGTGATGAAGGCATCCGTGCTGGGGGCGGTCAGCGTGGTCGTCTACGGTGCCGCGGTCCGGTATACCTACATCCCCCTTGGTATCTGGCTGGGGACGCTCCTATCCCTCGCCATGTCCTTTCTCTGTTCTTTTGTTGTCCACCTCGTCATGAACGACCGGACACGATGACCCGATATCCCGCCGGACCCGGACAAGTGTAAAATAGCTTTACATTTTTCTGATAAACAGAGACCAATGATCTCGCTTGGTTTGCATCCAAACCCGTGGTATCCCGAGAGACTTCGGAGGCTATGTCGACTTAATTTACAGAGGTTACTATCCGCTCCCCGGATCCCTTTTCAACGGCAACTCTCCGTCAATACTGTGCTTACGGGAATCACTGGGCGGAAGGGGAACACATCCTCACGCAAGGTCATCGTCGGATTATTTTACAGAAGGCCGCTGCCACAGTGGCCTTATCTTGACTTTCATGATGAATTTACTATGGTTTCTGTTCCGGCACATTTTGTGCAGCCTCTACCAACATGGAAATGATTCCACTCAACGGTACCACCAAGGAGGGAACGATGAAACGGTCAGTGATGGTGTTGGCGATCATGATGGGCCTTCTTCTGGCTGCCGCCCCTGTGTTTGCGGCAAATGATCACAATAATGGTAACGGTCCTCCTTTTCCCCCACCGGGACTGGACGACTTAGAGAATTCCCACAATTGGTTCGTGTACGAAGAGGGTACCAGACCCGGCCAGTTTTTCGGCAGATTGAAGAACTCCATCAAGAATGATGAATGGGAGATTACATCCCTCTGGTTCGAGTACGACCAGGATCCCTTCATCTCCTACGGCATCGCGGTGGCAGACTTCGGAGCACCGTCCGTATTCTCCTTTGTCTTTTCCACACCCATCGTGCCGGTGGTGGGCCCGAATGTGGTAAAGAGCTCCTTGTCCTTCAGCGTCACAGACGGCGGCAATGGTGCCGTTACAATCACCGCCCTTCCTCCGCCGGCAGGCATTCCTGTCGATCTGGACGGGAATGTTGAGTTTCAGGTCGCCACCGTCAACGATGTGGCGTGGGCGAACATAGGTCGCGACGTGGGACTCACTCAGGCTTTTATAATGCCCCAGGGCGGCTCTGCCTCCGGGGCGGCGTACAATGAGGCGGGTGCAGGGCCCGTGTCATGGCTCGGCTGGAACCAGTTGCGCATCGACTTGAATTTCCAGTTGAGCGGCGGCGGCGACATCGCCACCATCAACGGCTCAGCCACCATCAACCCTATTCCTGAGCCCTCCTCGCTTCTGCTCATCGGTGCGGGTCTTGTGGCCTTGGGATTCATCCGCTACCGCAAACACTAAAACCCTCCTCAAGCCATATCGACCCACACGGTTCCCCGGATCGTGTGGGTCTTTTTTTCCAACTCCACCCAAGCGGTGTTGCCCGGGAGTCCGGAGAGGACTCTTTGACTTGCCCTCCCCGTTTTCGTACAATCAAGATACTCCAGCGGCCCGCAGAGGAGGCGGCGATGAAAAGACAAGACGGGAGGGTCACCGAAACTGCGGGGGATCCCACCGGGCCTTCCAATCCCCAAACAGGCGGGACGGTCACGCATGGCACCGAGCCGAACGGGATGTACCGCGCCATATTCGAGTATACGGGCACGGCGACCATCATCAGCGAAAAAGATACGACCATCGCCCTGGCCAACACCGAATTCGAGAGACTTTCCGGGATCCCCAGGCAGGACCTTGAAGGCAGGCGGAAGTGGGTGGAATTCATCAGCCCGGGGGACGTGGACAGGATGATAGAGTACCACGCGGTCCGAAGGGTCCACCCTTACGGGGCGCCCCGCAATTATGAACTCACCTTTGTACGCAGCGACGGCCGGGAAAGGGACATCTATATCACGGTCGGCATGATCCCCGGGACAGAGCAAAGCGTCCTCTCCTTTCTCGACATCACGGAGCGGAAAAGGGCGGAGAGGGAGGTCATGGAGCTCAACGAGGCGCTGGAGGCGCGGGTTCAGGAGAGGACGGCCGAACTGGAGGCTGCGGTCAGGGAGCTGGAGGCATTCTCCTACTCCGTGTCCCACGACCTCAAGACGCCGCTCCTTACCATAGAGGGCTTCTCCCACATGCTCGGCAGGAAATATGCCGCCTTTCTGGACGAGAAGGGGCGGCACTATCTCGCGGCCATCGAGGGCTCGGTCGGGCGCATGCAGCAGCTGATCAGCGACCTTCTGTCCCTGTCCCATCTGAAACAGCAGGAGATGAGGAGCGACCGGGTGGACATGGGCGCCCTGGCCGCCGAGGTCTTCGAAGAGCTTGAGGTGCTCGAAAAGGGGCGGCAGGTTTCCCTTGTCCTCGAAAACCCCCCGCCTGCGAAAGGAGACGGTGCCATGCTGCGCCATGTGTTCTCCAACCTCCTCTCCAATGCCCTCAAGTTCACGAGAAAACAGGAAAGGGCGGTCATAACGGTCGGCGGCTCCCCCGGGCCGGGCGAGAATACGTACTATGTCCGGGACAACGGGGTAGGTTTTGACATGAAGGATGCCGCCAGGATCTTCCAGGTCTTTCAGAGGCTCCGCAGTAAAGACGAGTACGAGGGAACGGGCATCGGCCTCGCCATCGTCCGAAGGATCGTGGAGCGCCATGGCGGCAGGGTCTGGGCGGAAGGGGAGCAGGACAAGGGCGCCACCGTCTTCTTCACTCTTCCCCCGCCATAAGCCCTCATTTCCCGTGGGCCCACAAGAAGCGGCGGGGGGACCGATTTTCTCCGTGATTTTTCTCAGGTTTTTTGATAGACTGAGGGGTCCGGCAGGAAAAAGGCCGGACACATGACACGGCAGGGCTTCGATAAGAATCCATATATAGAGGAGGCACAGGCAATGAGAATCGTATTATTGGGTGCACCAGGGGCCGGTAAGGGCACCGTGGCCAAACTGCTCACCGACTACGACGGGTCGGTGCAGATATCAACGGGAGACATACTGAGGAATGCGGTCAAGGCGGGATCGGAACTGGGCAAAAAGGCCCAGGGCTTCATGGAACGGGGCGAACTGGTTCCCGACGAGCTGATCATGGACATCATGGAGGCACGACTCCAAGAACCCGATTGCGCCAAGGGATACCTTCTCGACGGCTTCCCGAGGACGATCCCCCAGGCGGAGGCCTTGAAGAAACTCCTTCTCAAGCTCAACATGAAGCTGGACGTGGTCGTCAACCTCGATGTCCCCAAAGACGTGATCCTTGACAGGCTGACCACCCGGAGGACCTGCTCCAATCCTGACTGCCAGGAGATCTACAATATCAAGAGCAAGCCCCCCAAGGCGGACGGAACGTGCTTCAAATGCGGATCCCCGGCGGTCCAGCGGGCGGACGAAACGGAAGAGGCCATCATGAAACGCCTCGAAACCTATAATGAGAAGACGGCGCCTCTCATCAGCTTCTATGAGAAGGAAGGCATCCTCAAGTCCATCTTCTCCATGAGCAGCGAGGAGATCAGAGACCAGATCGTCGCGGCCCTTAAGAAATAGGACCACTGCAGGGAAGCGACTCAATGGAAAGGAAGGGTGACGGGGTCGGGGTCACGGACCCTGTCACCCTCTTTTTCCACATCTTTCTTGGAACGATCTACCCCGGTCGGTAACAGGCAATGCAGTTCGGATTCTCTACATACTTTTTCGTAAAACAGCCCCTCCCGGGGGTCCTGGACGCCATCGCCTCCTCGGGGCTCACCACCATGGAGCTATCCTGCGAGATACCACATGGCCTCAGCATGGACAAGGATTTTCGAAGGAAGGTGGCGGACATGAGTGTCCAGGGGTTCACCTTCTCCGTCCACGCCCCCTTCTTTGAACTCAACCTGGGAAGCTTCATCGAGGGTATCAGGTCCATTTCAAAGGAGAGGATCCGCGAGGCCCTTGACCTCGCCGCGGAACTCAGGTGTGACCCTGTCGTCATCCATCCCGGCTACACCTTCCTCATCAACAAGGTCAAATCTATCGAAGACCAGACCAGAAGCCAGTTCATCGACGATCTTGCCGAGATGGCCGAATACGGGGCAAGGATGGGGGTCCGAATCGCCCTCGAAAACGTGTACATGCCCTTCTTCTTCTTTTATGACCTTCCGGACTTCCTGGAACTGAAGCGGGCCGTTCCGCTCATAGGGATGACCCTCGATGCCGGCCACGCCTACGTGGGCAAATGCATGCGCCGTCACCCTGATCCGGAGGACGCCATCATCAGGGACATCACCCGCATCGGCGTCGAGAACCTTTTCCATGTCCATCTCCACAACAACACGGGCGTCCGGGACGATCACCTCTTCCTCGGGGGCTCCATGGACATGGGCAGGATCCTCAGGGCCCTCGACTCACTGGGATACGACGGCAAGGTGATCATCGAGAGTTACGATATGGAGGAACACGGCATACCCGCTGTTCTTGAAAAACTCGATTCCCTCAGGCCGCCACCCGTCTCACCGTAGACCTCCTTCATCCCCGGAGCACGTACACCCACAGACCGAACACCACAGGAGACAGGAGCGTGGAGAGGGTGACCGCTCCGGAGGCAAGGTCTCTGTCTCCTCCCAGCTGGTGGGCCAGAATATAGGAGGTCGTGGCTACGGGCGTGGCAAGGAGTATCACCCCCGTCAGACCGTCCCCTGGGGAGATGCCCATGGCCCGGCAGGCGAGGACGGAGAGGCAGGGCAGAACAAAGAGTTTCATGGCGCTGATGGCGGCCGAGGCCCCGAGGGAAGAGCGCAGCTTTTCCGGGGACATGGATGCACCGATGATCATGAGGGCGAGGGGCAGGGCGATATTCCCGAGGAGCGTCATGCTCCTCAGGAGGATCCCGGGTACGGGAATCGAAAGATAGAGGACTGCGAGACCCAGGAAGGCGGCGATGATGACGGGCGACTTTACGACGGCGAGCATGGCCTTTCCCGTATCCCCATGCCTCTGTGACGTCCAGGACAGTATGGCGATGGCCATGGTGTTGTTGAGGAGTATGAGAAACCCGATGAGTATGCTTCCCCTCCTGAGGCCCTCCTCCCCGATCATGTAGAGAAGGACGGCCAGACCGATGTAGGTGACGTTCCCGTGGAAGGTGGTTTGAACAAAGGTCCCGAGCCTCCCTCTTTTCAGCCCTCCCAGGAATCCCGCGAGGGACGCCAGTATCATGACCGCAACGGTGGGCATCAACACGGCCAGGACGTGGGTGAGGGCAACATCCTTAAGGCTCGACCGGGCGATCCCCGTGAAGATCAGGAAGGGGAGACTGAAGAGAAAGACGAATCTGTTTGCCTCTGAGATGAATTCGGCCTTCACGAGATCCAGTCTCTGAACGACATACCCGAAAGCGATGAGGAGAAAGATGGGGACTATGGTTTCGATTACAGCCAAGGCGCCTCCCCCTTCGAGGGCCGGGGTACATGTGAAACCTTTTCTCTTGCCATCCGGGCAAGGGCAGGGAGAATCTTTACCACGACCTCCCGACGGATGCAACACCTTTGCATCAAACCGGCCCGGAGGCCCTGTTCCCGACCTGTGCCATACCCCTCCCGGTCGTCTCTTAACCCCTCATTGCTAAAGGTAAAAAACTGCTTGTAAACGGGCGTGCCATATTTACTTGACAAGCTCCTTGAGAAAAGGATATAAGTAAGCGAATTTAGTACCAATATCAAATCTTGTTCGAGACAGGGGGTTTGGATGATAAAAGAATCTTTAATCGCGGACTTTCAGAGAATCGTCGGTAAAGACAACGTGCTTACCTCACCCGAGGCGCTGAAGGCGTACTCCTACGACGGAACCACGAGCTGGGTGCACGAACCGGATGTCGTGATTTTTCCCACAAGCACCCAGGAAGTCTCACAGATCATGAAGATAGCCAATACGGAAAAAATCCCGGTAACCCCGAGAGGCGGCGGCACAAACGTGAGCGGCGGCTCCATTCCCGTCATGGGCGGGATCGTGCTGTGCATGACCAGAATGAACAAGATCCTCAAGATCGACAAGGAAAATCTGACGGCCACGGTGGAGCCCGGCGTGGTGCTCCAGCACCTGACCATGGAGCTCGCCAAGGATAAACTTTTCTTCCCTCCAGACCCCCAGAGCTTTCTCGGGGCAACCCTGGGCGGTATCATCGCCGAAAACGCCGGTGGACCGGCCTGCGTCAAGTACGGCGTGACCAAGCAGTATATCCTGGGCGTCGAAGTCGTGCTCCCCACCGGCGAGATCGTTCACCTGGGCGGCAGGACCCTCAAGAACGTGGTGGGTTACGACCTGCTCCACATCTTCATCAGCTCCGAGGGCACCCTCGGCGTGATCACCAAGGCGGAGTTGAAACTGAATCCCATACCCCCCGCGAAGAAGACGATCATGGGCGTCTACGACGACGTGGCCAAGGCGGGCGAGAATGTGTTCCGCGTCCTCGAAAACGGCGTCATCCCGGACAAGATCGAGCTCCTCGATAACTGGGTCATCAACAGGATCGAAGAGATGATGCCCATGGGACTTCCGAAGGATGCCGACGCGGTGCTCCTCTTTGAAGTGGACGGTATCGCCGAGGCCGTTGAGAAGGAAACCGAGAAGATCGTGGAGATCGCCAAGAAATACGGCGCAACCGACGTGAGGGTAGCCAAGGATCAGGCAGAGGCCGACCAGTACTGGATGGCGAGGAAGGCCGGTTTTGCGGCTGTCTTCGGCAAGGCCAAGACGGTCTTCGCCGAGGACGTGACGGTCCCGAGAGGCAACATCCCCGCCCTGATCAACAAGTGCAAGGAGCTTGCCAAAAAGTACAACGTAGAGATCGTGGTCCTCGGCCACGCCGGTGACGGGAACCTTCACCCTGCAATCCTGACCGACATCAACAACAAGGAACATTATGACCGGGCCGTGAAGGCCATGGACGAGATCATCGAGAATGCCGTGGAGCTGGGCGGCGTGCTCTCCGGCGAACACGGGATCGGCCTGGAGAAACAGAAATTCCTCAAACGGCAGCTTGAGCCGACGGTCATCGACATGATGAAGAGGGTCAAGGCCCTCTTCGATCCGAACAACATCATGAACCCAGGGAAGATTTGGGAATAGGCAAGGGGGAGCTGAGAATATGAAAGAACTCAAAGAGCTCAAGAAGATTGAGCAGTACGCAGATCAGTGCATGAAATGCGGCTTCTGCAGCTTCTTCTGCCCCGTCTACCAGGAGGAAAAGACAGAAACATCGGTGGCCCGGGGAAAGAATTATTTGGTGAAACAGATTCTTGCCGGCAAGCAGGAGTTTACCCCCGAGATGAGCGAGATTATCGGGAAATGCCTTCTCTGCAAACGCTGTGTCGCCATGTGCCCCGCCAAGACCCAGATCGACCGGGTGGTCGTGGCCGCAAGGGCGGAGAAGGTAAAGGAGAAGGGACTTCCCTTCCCCAAGAACTTCGCGTTCAAAAAGGTGATGTCGGACCGGAAGGCCTTCGGCCGGTATGTGAAGCTCGCCCAGAAGTTCCAGTGGATGCTCCCCAAGACGGAAGGCAAGATCCGTCATCTTCCCGACTTCATCAAGGGGTTCGGCAAGAGGAATATCCCCGAGATCGCGGACAAGTTCCTCCGCGAACAGGTGAAGGAGGTGAACAAACCCCAGGGCGGGAAGGAGCCGGTCATGAAGGTGGGCTTCTTTTCCGGGTGCGCCATGGATTTTGTGTACCCCGACACGGGCCTCAAGGTGATCGACTTCCTCACCAAGAGAGGGATTCAGGTCGATTATCCCCAGAGCCAGAACTGTTGCGGCGCCGCAGTCTACTTCAGCGGCGATTTCGAGACAGGGCGCAAACTGGCGGAAGACAACATCAAAGCCTTCGAGAAATACGATTATATCGTGACCGGCTGCGGCACATGCAGTTCCACTCTAAAGGACTACGCCAAGTACCTTCCCGACACCGAAGACCAGAAGGCCCGGTACGAGGCCTTCGCGAAGAAGGTGAAGGACCTGACCGAATTCGTCATCGATGTGATGAAGGTGAACCCGGCAGACCTGAAACTGAGAAGGGAATTTCAGGGGAAGACCGCCACATGGCACGACCCCTGCCACCTAATCCGGTACCAGAACATCAAGGATCAGCCGCGGGCCATCCTCAAGGGACTCAAGGGGCTCACCTTCGTGGAGATGGCGAACGCGGATGCCTGTTGCGGCATGGGCGGATCATTCAGCGTGGATCACTACGATCTCACGAAAAAGATCGCCGACAAGAAGATGGCGGGCATCAAGGCCACCAACGCGGACATCGTGGTGACGGCGTGCCCGGGTTGCATGATCAACCTCATGGACAACGTGAAGCGCTCACAGATGCCCCAGCAGGTGCATCACTTTCTGGAATTGATCGAGTAGCTCGCGAAGTCGAAAAGATTGGCCGTGTTGTATTGTTATACCAAAATACATTGAAAGGATAGAGGAGGAAGCACCATGAAGAACGGACGTTGGTTGACGGCAAAAGACGTAGTACGGGTCAACGGATTGAAGTTTCCCAACAAGATAGGCATCAAGGACCTCTACAAGCAGTACACCTTCAAGGAGTGGGACGAGAGATCCTGCAGGCTCGCCAATGCCCTCGCCGATATGGGCATGAAGAAGGGCGACCGCTTTGCGGTTCTCGCATACAACTGCGTGGAGTGGATGGAGATCTACGCGGCGGCGGCAAAGGGCGGCTTCATCTGCGTGCCCCTCATGTTCAGGCTTGCACCGGTTGACATGGAATACATCATCAACCATTGCGAGGCCAAGGTCTTCATCGTCCAGGGCGGTATCGACCCGGCGGACGGCAAGGAATTCCCCTGGATCAAGCAGGTCAACGAGATGAAGAAGAACCTCCCCACCGTGACGGGGTACATGTCCTTTGCAGTCGGCAAAGAGACCTACGACGGCTATGTTCCCTACGAGGCAGCCCTTGCGAAGGCAAGCCCCGAGGAACCGGCAACGGTTGTGGACGCCGACGACCCGTGGGTCATCATGTACACGGGCGGTACCACCGGCAGGCCCAAGGGCGTGGTGAAGACGCACCTCAACCTCTTCTCCCAGTACTTCATCATGATCTACGACCACCAGTTCAACTATGACGACTGCAACCTCCTGGTCATGCCCTGCTGCCACGTCAACTCCCTCTTCTACTCCTTCGTGGCCACCTGGGTGGGCGGCTGCGTCGCCTGCTACAACATGGTGAGCTTCAACCCCGAGAACCTGCTCAAGACCTTCCAGGATCTGAAGGTTACCTTCACCTCCCTCGTCCCCACCCACTACATCATGATGCTCGCCCTGCCCGACGAAGTGAAGAAGAAATACGACCTCACCTCGGTCAAAAAACTGCTCATCTCCTCAGCTCCTGCCAGAAGGGACACGAAGCTCGGCGTCCTCAAGATGTTCCCCAATTCGGAGCTGAACGAGGCCTACGGGTCCACTGAAGCCGGTATAGTCACCGTCCTCAAGCCCCACGAACAGCTCACCAAGCTCGGTTCCTGCGGCCGCGAGGTCATCGGCACCGACTACATCCGCTTTTACGACGAAGACGGCAACCTGATCACCAAGCCCGGCGAGGTGGGTGAGCTCTACTCCAGGAGCCCCATGGTTTTCGAGGAATACTGGAAGGAACCGGAGAAGACCAAAGCGGCCATGAAGGGCGAGTTCTTCAGCGCCGGCGACATGGGCTACAGGGATGAAGACGGTTACATCTACCTTGTTGACAGAAAGGCGAACATGATCATCTCCGGCGGCGAGAATATCTTCCCCTCCGAAGTGGAAAACGTGGTCGGCGGCTATGAGAAGGTCAAGGACGTGGCCGTCATCGGCGTACCCCACGAGAAATGGGGCGAGCAGGTAACCGCAGTGGTCGTCCTCCATGAGGGGCAGACCGCCACACCGGAAGAGATCACGGGCTACTGCAAGGGCAAGATCGCCGGCTTCAAGGTCCCCAAGAACATCATCTTCATCAAGGACGAAGAGATGCCGAGAAGCGGCGCCGGCAAGATCCTCCACAGGATTCTGAGAGAGCGGTACGGTATGTGGAAGGACCATACGTAAGCAGATCGCGCGGCACGTTGTAATCCACAGGCGGGGGCCCCGGCCCCCGCTTTTTTTGTCCTGCCCTCATCACAGGACAACTCAGACCGGTGTCGACTTCGCCGACACGCCGCGGTACCACCTGTCTCGCGGCAACTGACCGTCATCACAGGACTTCCTGCTTCACCCATTGATACCATCGTCGCGCTTCTTTACACTTTTCTTTTCCCTCGCCCCGGGGAGCCTTTTCAGATACCCTGTGCTCTCGCATCGTTACAAGCCTGGCATGGTGTTTGCAGTCTTCTCCCTTACAGGGTAACCGGTCTGTCTATTCATGGCCCATGTAAGGAGGAAACAATGAGGAGACCCGCAACAAAGGTATGGCTGGCCATGGTCGCCGCGACAACCCTTTTCCTGGTGTCCACCGTATCGGTTGAGGCGTACACCTTCACCCTCGAACTCCTCGACGACTGGTTCAACGTCACGAAGGCCACCGTTTCCGAAGGGTATGGGGTGGACCCGAACGGGTACTTCACGCCGGGGGCGACCACACTCGATTCCGTAACGGCCCAGGACAAAGCCAATAACCCCGCCCAAGCCTTTGCCCTCCTCGACAACGAGCGGCCGGGGCGCGACGACTCCTGGAGTTCCTACGGAAAACCCTACGTTGATACGTACATGGATCTTATCTCCTCCGTATCCAACGGAACCCCTTGGTCCAACGTTCACCTCGACCACTGGGGATACACGGAATACTACTTCTCCCCCTACCAATACGACCCCTCGGTGCGGGAAACCTACCAGGACTATTACGAGAGCGCCCAATTCAGCTTCATGAGCGGCTTTACCTTCAAGCTCACCGTCGCCTCGGACGCAGGCACCCCAGGGCCTGCGCAGGCCACGGTCTCCGTGACGGAGTACGGCTTCAATTTCTACGAGTGGGCGCAGTACACCCTGTTTGACAAGGACTATAACCGCCTCTTCACCTGGTCCCTCGGTGAGGGTGACCCGTCGGCTCAGGTAGCCCTCGAACAGGGGCAGGAGTATTACCTTTATGCCGCCTTTGGCGGCGGTGGCGGCGCCATGAGCTACATCGGCCTGAATGAGACCGGCTTCGACGAAACCTGGTCCCGCACCGACTATTGGGCCACCCTGGATATCGATGTTTCCGAGGGAACGGGCACCAACGACCCGCCCGGGCCCAACCCTGTTCCCGAGCCCCTCTCCGCGCTCCTCGTCGCCATCGGACTTCCCGGTCTCGCGGTGGCACGGCGCCGGGCCCTGTAACACCCTCCCCGCCGACGAACAAGGCAGGACCACCCGGTCCTGCCTTTCTTTTTCCACAAAACGCCGCGATTCAGCCGGTCAGCCAATCAACCTTTCAACCACTCGACCGGCCCGCCCACTTTGGCCTTGCCCGACCCCTCAGGTAAAGGTTAGAATAGTCCATGGCGGGCGATTATTCCCTCTACCTGAAGGTCGGTGACCAGGTATTCCACAGGAGATATATGCGCTGGGGTGTCGGCCTCGTGGTGGAGGAGCGGAGATCGGAGTTGCCCGGCGGCTTCTGCTACGTGCGGATCACCTTCCAGGACGGCAAGGTGCGGGTCTTCGACAACAACTTCAAGAGCGGGAACTGCTGTTACTATGCCGGCGTGGAGAAGATGGGCAACCGGGGAGCCCGGGACGGAGAGAATGACGAAGGTCGATAAGGAACTCACCAAGTACGTGCGCGGCGCGGGCTGAGCGTCGAAGATAGGTCCGGGGGACCTCGCCACCATCCTCTGCGGCATCGATATCCCCGCAGACGGAAACGTGATCATCGGCATCGAGGGTTTCGAGGATGCCGGCGTCTACAGAATCACGGACGAGATCGCACTCGTCCAGACCGTGGATTTCTTCACCCCCATCGTCAACGACCCGTACTGGTTCGGCCAGATCGCGGCGGCCAACTCCCTGAGCGACATCTACGCCATGGGCGCCGTACCGAAAACAGCCCTCAACATCGTCTGCTTCTCCATACCGCGTTACGGGATCGCTACCCTGAAAGAGATCCTGAGGGGCGGCATCGACAAGCTCAGGGAGGCGGGGGTGAGCCTTTTAGGCGGACACAGCGTGGACGACGAGGAGATCAAGTACGGCCTCTCGGTCACGGGCCTCGTCCATCCCGACAGGGTCATGCTCAACGAGGGGGCGGAAGCGGGCGATTTCCTCATCCTTACCAAACCCCTCGGCACGGGCATCCTCAATACCGGCATAAAGGCCGACATGGTGGAGGACGGGTCCGTACGGCAGGTCATGGAGTCCATGGCACGGCTCAACAACAGGGCCGCGGAGGCGATGCTCTCCGTGAGGACCCACGCCGCCACGGACGTCACCGGGTTCGGTCTCGCCGGCCATCTGAAGGAGATGATCAGGGAGAACCTCGGCGTGGAGCTTTTCCCCGACAGGATCCCCTTCTTCCCCGGGGCGCCGGAGCTCGCCGCATCCGGTCTCGTGCCGGGCGGTCTCTACCGTAACCGTGACTTCTACGGGCCCCACGTGAGCGGTACGACAGAGGGGTTCCTCTATGACATCATCTTCGATCCCCAGACCTCGGGAGGACTTCTTTTTGCACTGGATCCCGACGACCTCCACGACTTCGAAAAGACGGCGACGGCCGGGAAGGTGGAATTCTGGGTGGTGGGCCGTTTCCTGGAAGGCCCGGCAGGCACGATCCTCCTGTGATCCCCTTCCTCACGGCTTATCGAGTACTTCCCGTATCTTCCTCAAGAGTTCGTCGGGTGCCACAGGCTTGGACATGCAGGTGAAACGTCCGTTCTCGATCCCCTTGTCCACCATAATGTCGGCGGTATACCCGCTCATGAAGATGACCTTGACATCGGGACGAACCCTGGTGATCTCTTCGTACACTTCCCGCCCGTTCCGCTTCGGCATCACCACGTCAAGGAGGACCAGGTCGATTGCCCCGGGGTTTGCAAGAAAACGGTCGACCGCCTCTTCCCCGTCCCCGGCCTCCACGATCCTGTAACCGTATTCGCCGAGAAACCCCGTGGTAAGCCTTCTCACGTCCCTGTTGTCCTCTGCCACGAGGATCGTCTCCGAGCCCCTGGGCGGCGCGACGCGAAACGGTTGCTCCTCAACCGGCGTTGCCCGCACCACGGGGAGATAGACGAAAAAGGTTGTCCCTTCCCCCGGTTTGCTCTCGACGCGGATATACCCATCGTGCTGCTTCACGATGCCGTAGACGATGGAGAGACCGAGCCCGGTCCCCTTCCCCGTTTCCTTCGTGGTAAAAAAGGGTTCGAAGATCTTCTCCTTCAGGTGTTCCGGGATGCCGGCACCGGTGTCCTTTACCGTAAGAAGGGCATGGCCCCTGGTTCCGTCCAGCCCGAGGTCCCGCGCAAGCTTCCCGTCGATCTCGGCCATGCTCGTTTCAATGGTGAGGGAACCACCCTGGGGCATGGCATCCCGGGCGTTGGAGGCCAGATTCATAAGGACCTGGTCGATCTGGGTCACATCGGCCATGATCACCATATCCTGGGGTGCGAGGAGAATCTTCAATTCAATGTCTTCCGTGAGGAGGCGGCCGAGAAGCTTGCTGATGGCCTGCACCAGGGCGTTCAGCTTCTGGGGCTTCAGTTCGATCACCTGCTTTCTGCTGAAGGCGAGAAGGCTGTGGGTGAGCTGGACCGCCTTCTGGGAGGAGTTGAGGATCTGGTCCACATAGATTCGCAGGGGATCGTCCGACCCCATTTTCATGGAAAGGAGGTTGCCGTAGCCGATGAGGGCGGTGAGGATATTGTTGAAGTCATGGGCGATCCCTCCGGCGAGCTGGCCGATGGCTTCCATCTTCTGGACCTGCCTCAACTGGGACTCAAGGTTCTTGCGGTCCGAGACGTCCCTCAGGTTCACCAGGGAAACCGGTTCCCCGAAATAGGTGGTACGGGACGCCGAGACCTCCACGTCCAGGGCTTCGCCCGATACCTTGACGGCCTTGAAGGTGTACCGCGGCGGAACCGGCTGGCTGAGCTGCCGCATCCTGTTGATTTCGAGGACCCGTGCCCGATCCTCGGGGTGTACCACCGTGGATACCGGCGTCCCGAGGACCTCGAGGGCGTTGCGAAAACCGAACATCTCCACGAACCGTTTATTCACGTACACGTGAACGTCTCCCCGCACGATGGCCACCCCGTCGTTCGAGTTTTCGATGGCCGTGCGATACCGTTCCTCCGATTCGGCGAGCTGCTTTTCGTACCCCTTCCGCGGGGTGATGTCCATGGCGGTGAAGACGAAACCGGCTCCCCGGTCCGAGGGGTCCACATCGGACGCGCTCAGGTACACGTCCATGAAACTGCCGTCCCGTCGCCTCCACCGGGTCTCGAAGGAGCCCGGGGAGCCTCCTTTCATCCCCCGCATCCGCGTTTCCTCGGCACCCATGAAGGCGGAGTCGTCCTCATACAGTGCGGCAAAGCTCCGGCCCACCAGGTCCTCCCGGGGGAAACCCGTCATGGTGGAAACCTGATCGTTGATCCACCTGATCACTCCGTCCGCCACCAGGCCTATCCCGATCGGTGCCGTCCGGAACACAGTCCTCAGGGTCGCCTCACTTCTCCTCAGCTCCTCTTCGGCCTGTCTCCTGGCCGTCACATCCTTCAGTATGCCGATACCATAGCGGGGCCTGCCCTGATCATCCCGGACAAAGGTGGCCACCAGTTCGCCGTGGATGATCCTTCCGCTCTTGTGGACATACCGTTTCTCGGCTTCGTAATAGGTTTCCGGACCCTCTGTCTCCCGGTCTTTCCGGAAGACCCCCTCTTCATTCTTCCGGTCTTCAGGATAGGTAAGGTCAAAAAAGCGCATACGGCGCAGCTCGCCGACCGAGTACCCGAGGATTCTCTGCATGGAGAGGTTGGCGTTCAGGAAGCGGCCCTCCAGATCGACCAGGCCGATGCCGATGCCGGCCCGGTCAAAGACGGTGTGGAAAAGGTCCTCCGTCTCCAGTGGCCTGCCGTCAGATCCCTTCATCTCCTGCCGCAGCCTCTCGATCTCTTCCACCTTCCGTCTCGTTTCTGCAAGTTTTTGTGAAAGAATGCCGGTCTGTCCGCCCTTCTCGTTCATAGGCCTAAACCTGACGGTTTCCTTTTCTGGGAAAAACCTCGATAGCCCCCTTTCCCTCGATGGGGCACTTGTTCTCGCAGATCCCGCAACCATTGCAGAGTTCTTCCACCACATAGGGCTTTTTCAGCACCACCTGACGGCCCTCCGCATTCGTCTCCCTCACCGTCTGAAAGCGGATCGCCTTCTCCGGGATAGGACAGTGTTCCTCGCAGACAATACAGTTTATCTTCCTGGCAAAAGGCAGGCAATGGTTCTCATCGAAAACCGCCACCCCTATCACACTCTTTTTCTTCTTCTCCAGGGACTGGTTGGGTATGGCCTCTGTGGGGCAGACCTGACCGCAGAGGTGACAGTTGTACTCACAGTAACCGAGCCTTGGGATAAGAACAGGGGTGAAAAGCCCGTAGACTCCTGACTGGAGCACCGCCGGGTAAAGGGCGCTCTTGAGGCACACCTTGATGCACTCGCCGCATCGTACGCATTTCTTCAGGAATTCCTTCTCGTCCCCCACGCCGGGAGGTCTCAGGAGTCGGGCCGACGCAGATCCGGGAAAGGCAAAGGAAAAGAGGCGGGACAGAAAAAAACCCGAAACCATACCACCCACAAAGACCCTGCGCCCCATGAGGGGCTCCGCCTGTTTCCTGCCGGGAAGACCCGGGGGAAACCCGGCCCTTTTGAAGCGGCACCTGAGACTGCACTCCATGCAAAGAATGCAGTTTTCCTTCCGGATCACCTCCCGGTCAAAGGCCGTGGGGCACAGGTCCTTGCAGTCCCCGCAGTCTTTGCACAGCCTGCCGGGGACCCTCCTGAAGAGGGAGAACTTCGACACCACCCCCAGGAGTGTACCCAGGGGGCAGAGATTTCTGCACCAGTTCCTCTCCTCGTATCGCTCCAGAAAGAGGACGGCCCCGAGCATGGCGGAGGAAAGAAAGGCAAGAGGATAGAAGGTCTCACGGAAGGGGAGCAGATAGGTCCTCAGGAACTCGTAGAAAAACCCGAGATAGTCCCGGTGTTCGCCTGCAAGGCCGTAGAGTCCGGACCACCCGGAACGGACCGCCTCCCCGAGGAGTGGATAGAAAAAGAAGGTGAGGGCCCTGACGAGGATCGCGATGGGATCGAGGATCCCGCTCATGTTGACACCGAAGAGGGAGGCGGAAAGGAGGGTGAGGAGGAGGAAATACTTGAGCCTCGTCTTGAGGACCTTCAGTGGAGCCGTCTTCCTGATCCTCCGGGTCACCAGGTCGATGATCGTACCCAGGGGGCAGATCCAGCCGCAGAAGAACCTTCCCAGGGGAATGGAAAAGAGGAGAACCAGCAGTCCCGGAAGAAGGAGAATGGTGAACCCCTTGACGGAGAGGAGGTAGCTCACCGTGACAAGGGGGTTGGCACGAAAGAAGCTGTTGATGGCAGCCGAAATCTCGTCCTTTCCCCGGTATTCGGTGGTGACGAAGAGAAAGAGGAAGACGGCGAGAAAAAAAAGCTGGGATATGAGGGGGATCCGGATCTTCATGGCAGGAAGAGGAAAGGGCGGAGCAGATGCCCACGGGGGCTTTCAGGTTCAGAGGTTCCGGAATCCCGAGGAATCATGGCACCGGCCTAAGCCTTCACCACCTTGATCCTGTTCAGGTTCATCTCCCCGAGACCTCTCTTGTGGGCGGCAACGGTGATGGGGATCTCTCCGGGGTCGAGATTGAAGAGGGTCGTTGCAAGGGCGTCCGCTGCTACGATGTCGGGGGAGGCCATGACCTTGTTCACAATCTTCACGTCCTTCAGGTTCCCGCCCTGCGGGCCGTGGTTGAGGAGGATCCTGGTGGCGTCTATCACCACGAGGTGGCTTTTCACCGTTTTGTTCACGTCCGCTATGGCCTCTTCAATACTCCGGTGGATGTACCCCCTGTTGCCCCCCATGATGCCCATGAGGTTCTTGAGGCCCGCGCTAAGGGTCGTGAGGCCGTGATGCTTGGCCACGGGCACGTTGATGAAGACCTGGGCCGAGAGGGCCTCGTCATAGAGTTCCCACTCCCTGAGAAAGACCCCGTTGATCCTGACCTTCTTGTACCGGTCGTTTTCCGGATGCTTCACCTCCACGTTGCCCATGCCTTTCAGGGCGGCGGCGATACCGCTGTTTTCATAGCAGCGCCGGGGGTCGTTGCAGGTATTGTCGAAGACCTTCACCCGTCTGGCCCCTGCCCGGAGACACTCCTCCACCACGGCCTTCACCACGAGGGGGTGGGTGTTGGCCCCGTACTCCGGCCTTCTGTCCCATCCGATGTTCGGCTTCACCACCACCACGTCACCCTGCTTGACGTATCGCTGGATACCACCTGCCGCATCGATGGCGTTCCTGGTGATCGCCCCGTAGTCCTTGCCCTCGGCAACGGAAACGACCGACTGTTCCCCACCCTGAAGGCTCAGCGGAAAGGAACCGAGGGCGACCGACGCCGCCGCAACTCTCAGGAAATCTCTCCGCCGCATGCTCCTTCCTCCCCGTGCCCCTCGCCTTCACAACCGGAAGGGCACGGCTTATAATATAATACGGATATGTCGGATTTCAACGGAACCACGGGCAGGCGCGATTTCATCAGGTTTCTCTCCGTCCTCGCAGCAGGGTTTCTCATACCCCACTCGGCCCGGGGCAGGGAGATGGGACGACTCCTCGATAATGAGGACCTCGAGGGTTTCTACATCCGCTGGTACCGGCCTGTCCGGGCCCCCGATCCGAAGACGTGGCGCCTCAAGGTGGGGGGCCTGTGCCGGGAGCAGAAGAGCTTCGATCTCGCGGCCCTGCGAAATCTGCCGAAAGTGAGGCAGATATCGAGGCTCACCTGCGTGGAGGGATGGTCAAGCAAGGCCGGATGGGGTGGGTTCACGGCGAAATCACTCTTCCGGATCGTGAAACCCCTGCCCGAGGCACAGCATCTCTTTATCGAATGTGCCGACGGTTACTACGAGTATATCCCCCTGGACGTGATCCTCAAGCCCAGGGTCCTCTTCGTGTACGAAATGAACGACGGTCCCCTGCGGGACATCCACGGAGGTCCACTGCGCATTATCGTTCCCCCCAAATACGGCTACAAGAGCGCCAAGGCCATCACAAGGATGGATCTGGTCGCCGGAGAAGGGATGGGATACTGGGCCAGGTTCGGCTATTCCCAGGACGGCACGATCCAGCCCGGCCACGACTATGCCCTGGACCTCAAAGACTACCGCGATATCAGGGCACCCGGTGAACCGGACTACTGAACCCCCGACCACCCGACGCTCCACCTTCCCGTCAACGGCTTGATTCGGCACGGTTATTGCATTTTTCTCCCCAGCGCACCGAGGGAAGAGTCGTTGCCGACTACACGCGTTGCAGGGGAGTCATCATGAATATCTACTTTCTCAAGGTCCAGTGGGAACTTTTCGGCCTCCGGGCGCCTGCTTTCTCATGGCTGGTCTCTGCCGGACTCATCGCCTATTGCGGATGGATCTTCCTGCGTCACCTGCGGGAGTCAAAAATCCGACACCGCGCCCTCTCCATTGCTGACAGGAGACTTACATCCCTTTACGCGGCGAGGCCTTCGACTGAAGATCGCCGCAAGGGCATCTCGGGACATCTGGTTCTCGAAATAGGCAGGGTCTTCGACGATCTGCCCTCCCTGAGGGCCGGGTGGCTCACCATCTCTGCATCCCTTGTCAGCAGAACCGACCGGCACGGAGAGGAACGCTTCTGGGTGGCCGAGGACATAGGCAATGCCTTCGACGACCCGGTATCGGCCGGGGGCCTGGGCTACGGGAATGCATCGGCCATCATTACGGGGGTCGGCCTTCTCGCCACCTTTCTTGCCATCCTTGTCTCCCTCCTCGATGTGCGCCTGGCACACAACAGCATCCTGGGCCTTGATCTGCTCATCCACGGCCTTTCAGGGAAATTTCTCTCCTCCGTGGTTGCCATCGCCTGTGCGACCACCCTCGCCTTCTTCGAAAAGGGCCTCTTCCATCCTGTCAGGGAGCGCGCCCTTGCCCTCGGCGCAACGCTGAGAAACCTCCTGCCGAGGTTGACGCCCTCCCAGATACTGCTCGACAGCCACAGGGAGATCGTGGACCACCTGGAGGCCCTTCGGAACAGGGATGGGGCGCTTGCCCTCGACCTGGGGCAGGGTCTGGCCGACACGCTCGAGCCGGCCCTGAAGAATATGGCCGTCACCTTCAACGAGTCCCTCACCGGGGCAGCCAGGGGCCAGTTCGGGCAGATGTCCGAGTCGCTCGGAAGCGCCTCCCGTATGCTCCAGGAGATGAACGATCGTTTGAGCCTGACCGGCACCATCCTTAACGAACTCGTGGAGATGGCCAGACGGAACGCAGCGGCTGAAAGCGCCGGCAGGCAGGCCCAGATCGAGGAGCTCACCGGGGCTGTGGGTAACCTCATGGGGCGTCTCGGGGAGCATACGGGGGAATCGATGAGTTCCATGGAAAAGGCCATGGCCGCCATTACCCTTGATATGTCCCGGAGGATGACGGACCTTTCAGACCGCATGGCCGCCGTCATCGAGAAGACGTCGGAGCGATCAACCGGCACCGTCCGGGAGGTTCTCGATCAGGCGGGCCTGCTCACATCGAGAAGCACCGAACAGCTCGCCACGCTCCTCGAACAGCACAGCGCCGAGATGGCAAAAGTGGACGATCTGCGGGACGCCGTCGAAGGCACCCTCAGGCAGTTCACCGGCGCCATGGAACGGCACACCGCCACCACCGAGGCCCTGGAGAGATTGACCGCCGAGGTGAACCGAAACATAACGGCCCTGGGAGACATCACAAGGTCCGTTGCCGAGACGCAGGAGACGGCGGCGCGCCTTTCGTCCTCGAGTTCGGGGCAGATTGAATCCCTGAAGGGTTTCGCCCGTGAGCAGGAGGACGTATGGCGCCGGATCGAGTCAACCATGGCAGGCTACGAGGCCATGTTTCAGACCGTGGAAGGCCACGCCAGGGAACTGCTCGCCCAGATCGCCGGGCATCTGGGCGGGTATTCGAGCGTAACGGAAAAGCATTTCAATCTCCTCGCTTCGACGGCCGATAACTTCATCTCCCAGGCCACGGGGCGACTTTCGGGCTCCATCGATGAACTGGGAGAGCAACTCGATGTGCTCCACAACGCGGTGAACAAGATGGCCTCTGTATCCCAGGGTCTGAGGTAGTCATGTCCCGGGACAAGAGCGGTGCCGTCCTATCCGGTTCCTTCATCGATCTCATGACCTCCCTGGCCGTCATCTTCATCCTCCTCCTCTGTGCGTCTCTGAACAATGCCCACGAGGACAGACAAAGGACGAGGCACTCGGTCCTCGCCCAGATGAGGGGGGTGCTGGAAGAGTTCGTCTCGGGGGGTATCGAGGTGAAGACAGACCCGAGGGATCCCCTCGGTCTCCTGATCCTTGTCCCTGAAGACCTCCTGGCCTTCAGACTGGATCGGGCCGACATCTCCCCCGCAGGCCACGCCTTTTTGAAGGCCTTCATACCCCGACTGTCCGCCGTTGTCTGCTCCCCGAAGTTCGAAAAAGAGGTCAACTCCATTGTCGTGGAGGGACATACCGATTCGTCGGGGAGGGACCGGCACAACTGGGACCTGAGCCAGAAAAGATCCATGTCCGTTGTCCGGGCCAGCCTGAATATCCTCGACGACGGCGGCATGAAGGAGGAGAAGGCCGCCTTCCTCCGCCTTCTTTCGGCCTCGGGTCGCGGGAGCGCCGATCTCGTCAGGGACGGCGGAGGGGAAGAGAACCCGGCCATGAGCAGGCGCGTCATATTCAAGCTTCGTTTCCGCTCCGTGGAACAGATACCGGCAGAGGAAGTCCTGAGGACACTGAGGGGATAGAATGGGGAAGGTACGGCGCGATGACGGTCTCCTCACGGAAGGTCTCTCCCTCGCGGTTCGGGAGATGATGGCCGATCTGACCGATTCGGCCCGGCGTCTCACGAAAAGGCCGGCAGCCGACCGGCTTCAGAACCTCCAAAGCGCGGTCCAGGGCATAGATGCCCCGGTCGTGCACCGTCCGCCGCCCCACGAACGCCACAGGGCGGACTGGACCGACTTCACGAGCGGCATGAGGGAATCCCTCGATGAGAGGACCGTCAGGTTTCTCTCCTGGGTGCCCGAGATCGCCACCGACATGAGGTTCCTCGGGTACGTGGAGACCTCCGGGATCGAACTCGGTCCGCGCTCACTCGTCGGCCTCGTCCGATCGTGCCACGCCATGTGGGAGAGCATCCCCTCCGGGAGCCCCTCGCCCGGGATCATCCGGGGCCTCATTGACCGTTATCAGGGGACGGACCGGATTCTGCAAAAATGGCGGGGCCACAGCGACATGCTCCTCACGGGAGAAGGCCCCGGGGTCATGGCCGCCATGCTCCTCAGGAGCGGAAAAGGTCTCGCCTCCTTCATCCGGGAGTGGCGCATCGAATCCCGGTCGCCCTTCGTTCGCAGGGTGGTTGAGATCGCGGCCGCGGCCTGCCGCAACAGGCTCGGACAGCCCTCACGGAACCTCCTCGTCCTCCTCTTCAGAGACCTTTTGCCCTGGCCCGGCTGGGAACCCTCCCGTTTCAAGAGGGAAATCGGGGCCCTGATCCTCCACAGGCCCGTGGACCCCAGGGCACGGGAGATGATCCAGAGGTTTGTTCTCAATTTCGAGGGTCTCGGGGACCCGCGCCTGCCGGCCAACCGCGTCGGATGGGCCGAAGTATCTGAGAAGGCGAGGGACCGCATGATCCACTGGCTCCGCCAGGCGAACCCCTACGTTCTTCCCGAACAGGTCCACCAGCAGGGCGTCGGGTGGGTCTGGATGCAGAGGCCTTCCCTGCGGGATCCCCTGACATTCGCAGATGAAAGCCTGCGATGAGAAAGGGCGATCACGCCCGGAGGAGTTTCCCCACCTCTTCCATGTCGGCCTGAGCCTCGGGCATGCGTTCGTCATTGCGAAGGAGGAAAGAAGGGTGGTAGGTGGGAAGAAGCACTGAACCCCGGAAGGTCTTCTTGATCCCCCGTATCCGGGTGATCCGCTCCTCCACATTGAAAAGGGCATTGTAGGCGTGCCTGCCGAGGGTGCAGATCACCCTTGGGGCTATGAGGTCGATCTGGGCAGTGAGGTATCCTTTGCAGGCCTCCACCTCCTCCGGCTCCGGGTCCCGGTTCTGGGGCGGCCGGCATTTGAGCACATTGCAGATATAGACATCTTCCCGCCGCAAACCGATCCGTTCAATCATGCGATCGAGGAGTTTCCCCGCCTTTCCCACGAAGGGCCTTCCCTGGAGGTCCTCTTCCTCTCCCGGGGCCTCCCCCACAAAGAGGAGCCGCGCCCTGGGGTTACCCTCCCCGAAGACCACCCGGTTCCTCGTTTGAGAAAGACGGCATCCCGTGCAGGCCCTGGCCTTCCTGCGAAGGGTCGACAGGGTATCGCGACCGGGTCTGTCATAGACATAGCGCTCGATCCCCATGTCCCTGAGGGCGGAGAGGAACCCCTTCACACGGATTTCGCCTTCCATCTACGGCCTCCCGGTCTTCAGCTCCTGAACCTGTCGGGGATGGCCTTCAGCTTCTTCTCCTGCTCAAGGGCAAAGGCTGCCTGGAGCATCAGGCCTTCCTGAAGGGGGGGACCTATGATCTGGAGCCCCACCGGCAAGCCTGCCCCGTCGAAACCGCAGGGCACCGACAGGCCCGGGAGGCCTGCCAGGTTGACGGGGATGGTGAAGATGTCGGAGAGGTACATGGTGAGGGGGTCATCCGTCCTCTCGCCGATCTTGAAGGCCGTGGTGGGGGAAACAGGGGTCATCACGAGATCGCAGCGGGCAAAGGCCTCCTCGAAATCCCTCCTGATCAGGGTCCGCACCTTGCCTGCCTTGCGGTAATAGGCGTCGTAGTAGCCTGAGGAGAGCACATAGGTGCCGAGGATGATCCGTCTTTTCACCTCCTTGCCGAAGCCGGCAAGCCTGCTCTTCTTGTACATGTCGATGATGTCTTTGCCCGGCACCCTGAGGCCGTACTTGACCCCGTCATACCGGGCAAGATTGGACGACGCCTCGGCAGTGCAGACAATATAGTAGGTTGCCACCGCATAGTCGGTGTGGGGAAGGCTGATATCCACCACCGTGGCCCCCCGGCCTTCAAAGAATCGCAGGGCCCCCGACACGGCGTTCCGTACGTCAGGCTCCATACCCTCGATGAAGTATTCCCTGGGCACCCCTATCCTGAGGCCTTTCAGGTCCTTACCCAGAAAGGAGGTGTAGTCGGGCACAGGCTCGGGGATGGAGGTGGAGTCGAGCGGGTCGTACCCGGCGATGACGCCGAGGAGGACGGCGCAGTCCGTCACGTTTCTTGTGATGGGGCCGATCTGGTCCAGGGAGGAGGCAAAGGCCACGAGACCGAACCGGGACACCCTTCCGTAGGTGGGTTTCAGGCCCACCGTGCCGCACAGGCTCGCGGGCTGCCTGATGGAGCCACCCGTATCCGTACCCAGGGAGGCGGCACAGAGGCCCGCGGCCACTGCAGCGGCCGAGCCGCCGCTGGAGCCGCCCGGTATACGGGAGAGATCCCAGGGGTTCCTTGTGGTCTGAAAGGCCGAGTTTTCGGTGGACGAGCCCATGGCGAACTCGTCCATGTTGAGCCTTCCGAGGTGGATGTAGCCCGCGTCGTTCAGCTTCGCCATGATGGTGGCGTCGTAGGGGGGGATGTAGCCCTGCAGGATCCTGGAGGCGCAGGTGGTCTCCACTCCTTTGGTGGAGTAAATGTCCTTTATCCCCATGGGTATGCCCAGAAGGGGCAGGTCACGGCCCTCCCGGATCAGGGCGTCCGCCTTCTCCGCCTGGTCAAGGGCAAGCTCTTCGGTCGTGCGAAGATAGGAGAGCACATCCTTATCGTGTCTCTCTATCCTGTCGAGGTAGAATCTGGTCAGTTCCACGGAAGAGACCTTCTTTTCCCTGAGAAGCTTCCTCAGTTCAAGGATGTTCAAATCAAGCAGGGTGTCCACGGCATCTCCTTTTCCACCTCTCAGTCCACTTCGATGACCGGGGGCACCTTGAAGAAGGAACCCCTCTTGTCCGGTGCATTCCCGGTGGATGACTCAACGGCGAAGGAATCCCTCGCCCTGTCCTCGCGGAGCACGCAGTCGATGGGCACCGCGTGGCTCGTCGGTTCGATGCCCTCCGTGTCGAGGGCGTTTAAGGTATCCATGTATTCAAGGATCCTGTCGATCTGCCCGGTATACCGGTCGATCTCCTCGGCGTCCAGCTCCAGTCGTGCCAAGTGGGCGACATATTCAATCGTGTCTCTCGTGATCTTCATATTGCTGCTCTCCCTCCCCTCAGCCGCACTCCGCCACGGCCTTGATGATGTCGCCCCTGGTCACGATCCCGACCACCACATCGTTCTCCACGATGGGCACCCGGTTGACCCCCTTTTCCACCATGATCCTGGCGATGTTCACGGCCGATTCGGTGGGGGGCACCGTGATCACGTCCCGCACCATGACGTCCCGCACCAGGAGCTCCTGCATGGATCCCCCCTTGAGCCCTTTCAGCACATCGCTCTGGCATATTATCCCTACAAGTTTCCCTTTTTCCACCACCGGCATGCCGGCGATGTTGAAGAGCTCGAACTTGTTTATAATCACACTGAGTGTCTCGCCGGGATGGCAGGTTACCACGTTCCTGTTCATCAACTCCACCACCTTCATGCGCACCTCCTTAAATAGGTTGCCCGAAAAGCAACGTTTCCTGCATGTATTTCTGCAAGGACTCCACCGATTTCATGGCCTTCCGCATCCGTTCCTGTTCCGGGCCGGTAAGGTTGTCGGGGTTCATCCAGTTGGGGTCCCTGACCTGGTCGTCCTTCTGTTCGATCTGATTCATGATCCTGAAACGGACAAAGATGAGGTAGGCCTCGATGAGGTCGTTCTCCATCTCCTTCTTGATCATGTTGGCGGCCCTGAGCCCTCTCACCCTCCGGAGGGTGTTGCGCTCCAGGATACCCTGGGAGAGGGCGGCCATGCGGACCGCGAGGATGAGGGGCGCCCATCCCATCAACTTTACATTGAACTTGTCCTTGTGCTCCCCGCTCTTTTCAGTCTTGAAATTCCCGAAGAAGCTGAGGGCTGTAGGCATGAGCACCGCCGACTCCACGAAATCCTTCATCACCTGTTTGTTCTCTCTCAAGGAGTGAAAAAACCGTTCCATCACCCGATCCAGCATCCTTTCGTCTCCCTTGATGGCGCGGGCGTCGGAGAGGATGATGAGATCAAGGGGCTCCAGGAACCCCTTCTGGTAGACCAGCCGGTCGTCAATCCGTTGGAGCCAGTCATCCACGGATCCCCGCCACCTCGGGTTCACGGGCATCACATTTCCCTTGCACCTCTCGAATCCCACTTCGTGGAGCCTCTCCACGGCCCTCTCGGAGAGAACTTCGAAGTAGAAATCGGCAAGGCCCTTGTCGGTCACCGCGCCCGGCTCCTTACCCCAACCGCCTTTTCCCGGGTAACGGAAATAAGGCTCCAGCAGGTGATCGGCTGAGGCCGGCTTGAGTCGGTCGCTGTAGATGATCATGTTGTCCTGGTCCGTGAGCATGGTCTGCTCATCCCTGCCCTCGCTTCCCAAGGCCACCCACACGTAATCGGCAGGGGGCTTCCCGAGACCCTCCGACTCAAGTTCCTGCTCCACAAGCTCCAGTACCCTCACCGCTATGGCGTCGCGGACGAGGCGAAAAAGGTCGTGGACATCGATGACCGTGTCCTCTTCAAGGAAGAAACTGGTCACGCCCCCCACGGTCCTCAGGTGACACCGGAGGAGTTCATCATAGCTCGTGGCCACCTGGATCCGGTTCATCACCAGGGAGGCAAACTCCGATTCGAAGGATTCATAGTCTTTCAAGGCCTCGTCGATCTCGTCCCGGAGGCGGAAGAGGATCTTGTACCGGTCGTGGCGCAACAGGGACCTGTCCCTGAGGGTTGCGCCGTTCTCGGCGAGAAAGTTCTCTATGAGGCTGATGGTAAGGGCCATATTCCTCTCAGTTCCCTGAAAGCCCCTCGAAGATCTTTCTGCTCGTCATGAGCTTTTCCTTCTTCTCCATGAGCGCCCGGTAGTTCGCCTCGTTTTTCGCGATCACCTCCGGGGGCGCTTTTTCCCTGAAGGCCCTGTTGTTCAACTTGTTGGAGGCCTTTTCCATATCCTCCTCCAGCTTCGTCAGTTCCTTCTGGATTCTGGCGAGTTCGGCCTTCACGTCGATGAGGTCGCCGATGGGGACAAAGATCTCGATGCCCTTGAAGATACCGATGGCGCTGTGTTCCGGACCCTTCTCCCTCGTAAAATCAAGGTTGCCGACCTTGGCGAGCTCCTTCACATAATAGGCGTAGGAACGCAGCAGTTCTTCGCTGCCGTCGGCCCGCATTACCGCGTCGACCCGCACGTTCGGTGCGATGCCCGCCTCGCCCCTGATATTCCGTATCGTATCGACCACGCCCATGATGGTTCCCATCAGGTCTTCGCTCTGCGGACTCACATCCCTCTCGTCCGTTGCCGGGAACGGGGCCGTCATGATGCTCTCGCTGTCCCGGTACGGAAGGCGCTGGTAGATCTCTTCCGTCACAAAGGGCATGATGGGGTGGAGAAGCTTCAGGATGTCCCGGAGGGTCTCGAAGAGGGTATAGCTCGTTCCCTTCCTGTCGAAGGTGTCCACCTTGCCGTACATGTTCGGCTTGATCAGTTCCAGATACCAGTCGCAGAACTCGTGCCATACAAACTCATAGAGTATCGTGGCCGCGTCGTTGAAGCGATAGGTGTCGATGGATGCGGCCACCTCTTTCGCAACCCGCCTTGCCCGGGATCGTATCCACCGGTCGGGAAGAAAGGTCGATTCCACCGGCTCCGGCGGCGGAGGATTGGCGTCCAGGAGGGCGAAGGAGAGCCTCGCCGCGTTCCAGATCTTGTTCACGAAGTTCCGTACGCCCTCGATGCGCTCCTCGGACAGAAGGATGTCACGACCCTGGGCGGCAAGCATGGTGAGGGAGAACCTGAAGGCGTCGGTGCCGTATTTCTCCACCATGACGAGCGGGTCGATCACGTTGCCCTTCGACTTGCTCATCTTCTTGCCTTCCGCATCCCGTACCAGGGCGTGAATGTACACCTCCCTGAACGGCACGTCCTTTCTGAAGTGGAGACCCATCATGATCATTCTGGCCACCCAGAAGAAGAGGATGTCGAAGCCCGTGATCAAGAGGGATGTTGGGTAAAAGGCCTTCAGATCCCTTGTCTCCTCCGGCCACCCGAGGGTGGTGAAGGGCCAGAGACCGGAGGAGAACCACGTGTCGAGGACGTCGGATTCCCGGCGCAACGGGCCGCCGCACCCTTCACAGGCGGTGAGGTCGTCCACCGACACATACACCTTCCCGCACGGGTCGCAATACCACACCGGTATCCTGTGGCCCCACCATATCTGCCGCGAGATACACCAGTCCCTGATGTTCTCCATCCACTCGAAGTAAACTTTCTCCCACATCTCGGGGATGATGCGGACCCGGTGGCTGCGCACCGCCTCGATGGCGGGGGCGGCCAGCGGTTTCATCCGGAGGAACCACTGCAGGGAAAGAGAGGGCTCCACCACGGTTTTGCACCGGTAGCACTTGCCCACACCGAGGGCGTAGGGCTCGATCTTTTCCAGAAGGCCCCTCTCCCGCAGTTCTTCCACCACCTTATCGCGACACTCGAAGCGATCCATGCCGTTATAGTGGACGGCGTTCCCGTTCATCCGGCCGTCGTCGTCCATGACCTTCACGATGGGGAGGTTGTGGCGCCTGCCGATCTCGAAGTCGTTCATGTCGTGGGCAGGGGTGACCTTGAGGACGCCGGTGCCGAAGGACATATCCACGTAGCTGTCTCCGATGACGGGTATCCGCTTGTCCGCTATGGGGAGGATCACGTCGGTCCCCACGTACCGGCCGTATCGTTCGTCGTCCGGATTGACCGCCACGGCCGTATCGCCGAACATGGTCTCCGGTCGTGTGGTGGCCACGGTGAGGTACCCTGACCCGTCTGCAAGGGGATAACGGATATGGTAAAGGGAACCCTGGGCATCCTCATGCTCTGCTTCGAGGTCGGAGAGGGCTGTCTTGCACCGGGGGCACCAGTTGATGATGTAGTTGTCCCGGTAGATAAGTCCTTCATTGTAAAGGCGGACAAAGACCTCCCTGACGGCCCGGGAGAGACCCTCGTCCATGGTAAAGCGCTCTCTCGTCCAGTCGCAGGAGCAGCCCAGTCTCTTCAGTTGCTCGATGATGGTACCACCCGACTGCTCCTTCCATTCCCAGACCCTTTCCACGAACTTCTCGCGGCCGAGCATGTCCCTGTGCTTCCCTTCCCTGGCCAGTTCCCGCTCCACCACGTTCTGGGTGGCGATACCGGCGTGGTCCATGCCGGGGACCCAGAGCGCCTTGAAACCGGCCATCCTCTTGTACCTTGTCACGATATCCTGAAGCGTGTTGTTCAGGGCGTGACCCATGTGAAGGGATCCTGTCACATTGGGCGGCGGGATCACCATGGAGAAGGGCGGCTTCGGGGACTCGCTGTCGGCGGTGAAACAGCCGTGTCCGATCCAGAAGGCATACCATTTTCCCTCTATCTGATGAGGGTCATACACTTTTTCCATTTTCAAACACTCCTGTCACAAATGATCGTTCCCGTCATAATGATTCGGACCGGCCTCCCGCCCCCCTCAAACCGGAATGCTCCAGGGCAGAGGGAGAAAAAGTTTCTCGAAAAGGCTGAAGGCGTAGCGGTCCGTCATGCTTGCGATGAAATCGCATACGCAGGTCTTCGGGTCGTCGTAGAAATCTCTCCTTCCCGTCTCCCTGAGAAAGGCATCGGGGTGGGAGAGAAAGTAGGAATAAAGGTCTTCAATGATCCGGGAACACTTGATGAAATCCCCGTGGACGACGGGGGAATCGTACACCCGGTCATAGAGAAAGTCTCTCAGCTTCACCATGTGGTGCTCGAGATCGGGACCCATGCCCACCCTGCATTCAGGACTTGCCAGGGTCCACTCGATCACGCCCCTTACCATGGTGTCGATGCGGTCGGAGGTGGAGGTCCCCAGGAAAGCGAGAGAATCTGCAGGTATCTCCTGCGCCGACAGCACCCCTGCACGGGTGGCGTCGTCGATGTCGTGATTGATATAGGCGATAATATCGGCAATCCTCAATACTTCCGCCTCCCGGGTCAGGGGCCTGTCCGACTCCTCCCTGAGCATGATCTCGCCTTTCCCCTTGGAATGGCGAAGAATTCCGTCCCTCACCTCGATGGTGAGGTTGAGGCCCTGCCCGTCCTTCTCCAGTATATCCACCACCCTGAGGCTCTGTTCGTAGTGGTTGAACCCGCCCTCATGGATCTCGTTCAGCACCGCCTCGCCTGCATGGCCGAAGGGGGTGTGGCCCAGGTCATGACCCAGGGCAGCCGCTTCAACCAGGTTCTCATTGAGGGCCAGGGCCTTGGCGATGGTCCGTCCGATCTGGGAGACCTCGAGGGTGTGGGTCAGTCGGGTCCGATAGTGGTCCCCCGTGGGGGCCAGGAAGACCTGGGTCTTGTATTTGAGCCGCCTGAAAGACTTGCTGTGGGTGATCCTGTCCCGATCATGCTGGAAGGCCGGCCTGATGTCGCATTCCGGTTCCGGCTTCAGGCGCCCCCTCGTCCTGCTGCTTCTCTGGGCAAAGGGCGAGAGTATCAGTCCTTCCCTCTCTTCCAATCTTTCGCGGATATTCATTGATTGAACCTTTGACCGGAAATCCCGAAAAGAAGCGTCCCCTGGCCCATTCAAAGACCTACTTTATCACAGGAACATAATGATTTCAACCGATACCGGAGGTTCGGGACCCTCCGGGTCCGGTCGGTACGGTTGGCGGGACCCCGCCCTACTCTTCCTTCAGAATCACGACCTCGACCTTGCCTTTCAGATCCTCGGCAAAGACCTCGGCATTCATCCTCGTGCCCACAATCGTTCCGTAGTGCATGGGTATGGCAATGTCCGGCCTGATGTCGAGGGCCGCCCTGACCGCCTCTTTTTCCGTCATCACGTAAGTCCCCGACACAGGGAGGAGGGCAATATGTATATCCCTGAAGGTCTTCATCTCCGGTATGTGGTCCGTGTCCCCCGCCAAATAGACCCTTCGGCCCTTCACGGTGAAGATATAGCCCACATCGCCCCTTTCCCGGGGATGATAGTTCTTGCCTATGTTATAGGCGGGCACCGCCTCGATACGGATCCCCTCCACTTCGACCACGTCCCCGGGTTTCACGGTCTTGATATTCCCCGTCAGTTTGGCCGCACAGGATGCGGTCGTCACGATCACGGTCCGGGGTGACTGAATCGTCTTCACATCATCAGGCGAGCAGTGATCGCGGTGCTCGTGGGTAATGAGGATGATGTCCGCCTTCTGCTGAAGGCTTGTACTCTTCAGCTTGAAGGGGTCCGTATAGATCACCTTTTCACCGGATATTCTGAAGGCATCGTGCCCCAGCCAGTGGATGTCCTTCACGAGGGCCCCGGCCCCCGCCTGATCGGCCCAGGCAATTCCCGGCACACAAAGCAGGGCAACCAGAAAAAACAGCCTAACGGATCTCTTCATGTACACCTCCATCCCCCCATCTCTGGGCCTGCCTTTTCAGAGCTCCCGGGGACCGCGGCCTGCTACGGGCGGCCCCCGGGGTTTTGGACTACCTGTAGCCTATCTTTCCCTGCATGGTTGTCGGTCCTTCATAGAACTCGAGGTACTTTTGATTCCCCTCCGGCGTGTCAGGGTGGTCCGGGCCCCTCCACCACTTGTCGGCAAGGAAATTCTTCTTGGCCAGTTCCCAGACCTCGGGGGATGCCGGAATATTTTTGGCCTCCCAGGCCAGCTCCTTCGGTGTCATATCGTAGACCGTGTACCGCATGGGATAGGTGGAGATGGCGGGGCTCACAAAATGGTACATGTCGTCAGCTTTCTGGTAACGGGTCGAGATGTGGCGGTGGCCGGAAAACACCAGCTTCACCCCGTACTTTTTCAGCAGCGCCCTCACGTCCTCCGAGTTATCGATCCTGAACCAGCCCCAGTAGTTGTGGTTTGTCCGATCCCCCTCACACCATGGCACGAGGCTGTGGTGGGTCAGCAGGATAACGGTCTTGTTCCTATTCTTTTTGAGGGTCTCTTCCAGCCATCTCATCTGCCCCGCATCCAGTTTTCCGCCGTAATCATTGAGACCTGCTTCGGGCACAAAGACCTGGGCCCTCGAGGTGTCGAGGGCGACAAGGACGAGGTCCTTGGCCACCTCATGGGAATAGTAGGTCATGCCGGGGACCATCCCTCCGGAACGGCCGATGAAGGCGGACGCCACCGTGTACTTGGAGAGCGTCACGGGCTGATCCTTCTTCTCGTGTGGTACACGGCTCAGGTCATGATTCCCCAGGACCACATAATAGGGAACCTTCAACTCATCAAGGATCCGCCGCAGCTCGTCGATGTTCCACGGCTCTGCGTCCTGGGTCAGGTCGCCGGCCACGAGGACAAACTTCAGGTCCTTGATCTTGTTCAGCTCCGCCACCACGCTTTCGGTCAGCGTTACCGTCTTCAGGCCGAGCTTATACCCGTCACTGACCCCCTTCTGCTGGGGGATGGAGATGTGTGGGTCCGATATGACCGCAAACTTGACCTTTTCAAAGGCCCATACCGTACCCGACAGGAACAGGATCATGCTGATCACCGCCGCCATCCTCACCCATCTCAACCTTTTCATGTCAACCTCCTTTTCTCTCTTCATCCTCCTCTGCCCGAGGAGAGGGGCGCTGTGCGGTTTCTCCGCTTGACGAAGCCGGTCCGGCCCCGGGACCATCCTTCAACACGCTTTGGGCATAGGGAGAGTGTAAAAAATGGCCGGCAGAAATTCAAGCAAAGAAAGGGAGGGTCCTCAGGAATCCGCCTTGACAATCCGCCTTGACAATCCACCGGTTCCCCGGTACATTCGTCACATGCCGTGGAACACTCGCCCATAAGGAGGGACAGACATGAAGGTGATCCGTTTCAAGAGCGCCGAGAGCTACGAGCCGGAGAAAGACTGGAAGCGCGTGAGTCTCTGCAGCGAAAAAGATATCTCTATCGAGCACTTCGTCAAGCCGCCTCACCACGCGTCCCCCAACCATGATCATCCCAACGCCCAGGTGATGATCGTCCTGACGGGCAAGCTCACCATCACCACCGAGACCGAGGAGCAGGTTCTCGAAGAAGGAGACGCCGTATACATCCCGGGCAACGAGCGGCACATCGTCACCAACCCCCTCGACGCGCCCTCGGTGGGCATCGATATCTTCGTGCCGGGCCGCTCATTCGATTTCTGGCTGAAGCGAAAAACCACCTGAGGGCCCGGACGTCGAAACCACGGATCACGTGGCCGGTCGCAGCGACCGTATTGAAAAGGGCGGCCCGTCAATCGTATATTCTTGAAAAAAAGCCGGGGGAGGCCATGGCCATTATAGATGATTGGAGGAAGAAGACGGAGGAGGGGCTGAAAACGCTCAAGGAGACGGCCCAGGATCTCGCTTTCAACGTAGAGAAGCAGGCCAAGATCAGCAAGAAGAAATATGTGGATATCACCCGCATACAGCGCTCCATCCAAAAGACCTTCGCGGAGATGGGTGAATACGTGTATGACCAGTTCTCGTCCGGAAAATCTGTGGACAAGGAAGCACCCTTTCTCAGGGAGCGGGTGGCCGCCGTATCACGGATGCAGCTGGAGATCCGGGACATTGAGGACGAGATCGACGAGATTCAGAAGACCGTGCCGCCGAAGCACGGCGAAGAGGAGAGTCGCCGCTGATTGGTTGACTGGCTGATTGGTTGACTCGGGAACGAATCAACCGCTCAACCAGTAAACCAGTCAACAGGGTAATTGGCTACAGGTACTTATCGATCAGTACTTCCGCGATCTGAACCGCGTTCAGGGCGGCGCCCTTCCGGATGTTGTCCGCCACCACCCACATGTTGAGGCCGTAGGGGACCGACTCATCCCTGCGGATCCTGCCCACGAAGGTCTCGTCCTTTCCCGCTGCGGTAATCGCAAGGGGGTACTTGGCGAGGGCGGGGTTGTCCACCACCTTTACGCCGGGGGCCTTCTTCAGGAGCCTGCGGGCCTTGTCCGGGGAGAGATCCTTCTCGAACTCCACGTTCACCGACTCCGAGTGACCGTAGAAGACGGGGACCCGTGCCGTTGTGGCGGTAACCTGGATGGAGTAGTCCTCCATGATCTTCTTTGTCTCGTTCACCATCTTCATCTCTTCCTTGGTATACCCGTTCTCAAGGAAAGAATCGATGTGGGGAAGGATGTTGAAGGCGATCTGGTGAGGATAGACCTTCTTTTCCACCTTCTTGTTGTTGTAGATGGAGAGGACCTGCTGTTCCAGTTCGTAGATGGCCTTCTTCCCTGTTCCGGACACGGCCTGGTACGTGGAGACCACCACTCTCTTGATCCTGGCCGCGTCATGGAGGGGCTTGAGCACCACCACCATCTGGATGGTGGAACAGTTAGGGTTCGCGATGATGCCTTTCTTCGTATAGTCCGCAATGGCGTGGGCATTCACTTCCGGCACCACGAGGGGCACGTCGGGGTCCATTCTCCAGGCGCTCGTGTTGTCCACCACGACGCAGCCAGCCGCAGCCGCGATGGGGGCGAACTTCTGGCTGATGGACCCGCCGGCGGAAAAGAGCCCGATGTCCACACCCTTGAACGAATCTTCCGTGAGCTCCTCAACCGGGACCTCCTTGCCTTTATAGGTGAGGTATACCCCGATACTTCTCGCCGAGGCGAGAAGCTTCAGCTTCTTGACGGGAAAATCCCTCTCTTCGAGGGTCTTCACCATCTCGTTACCCACTGCGCCCGTGGCGCCGACAACCGCTACGTTATACTTTTTCATCTGATTCCTCCAACTTCCTTTTCAGGTGATTTATCAGTCCGCCCTCATTGATCAGTTCGAGCATGAAAGGGGGGATCGGCTTGGCGGTGACCTCCTGGTCGTTCAGCTTGATCGTCCCTGAGGAGAGGTCTACCTCAAGGGTGTCGCCCGTCTTGACCCTGTCCGCGATATCCGCCTCCAGAAGGGCAAGCCCCTTGTTGAATGCGTTCCTGTAAAAGATCCTCGCGAAGCTCCTCGCAATGACGAGGGGTATGCCGAGGGCCGATATGGCGATGGGGGCATGCTCCCTCGACGAGCCGCAGCCGAAATTGAGCCCCCCCACGATGATGTCTCCCCGGTCCACCTCCCGGTGGAAATTCGGTGCCACCGGTTCCATACAGTGGGCGCCGAGGACCTCGGGGTCCGTCGACGCAAGGTAACGGGCAGGGATAATGATGTCCGTGTCTATATTGTCCCCGAACTTCCAGACCTTTCCCTTCAGAATCATACAACCTCCCCTTTCACGATTCGCTCTTCGGTATGCGCCGCACTCTATCTCTCACCCTACGCCACTTCCCCGGGATGGGTGATCTCTCCCTTTATTGCGCTTGCCGCCGCTACCGCCGGTCCGGCAAGGTATACCTCGCTTTCCGGGTGGCCCATGCGGCCTATGAAATTCCTGTTTGTCGTGGCCACAGCCCTCTCTCCCCTGGCAAGGATACCCATGTGCCCTCCGAGACAGGGCCCGCAGGTGGGAGGAGAAATGATGCATCCCGCATCGAGGAAGGTCTCGAAATAGCCCCTTCTCATGGCCTCCCGGTAGATCCTGGGTGTGGCCGGGATGATGATACACCGGGTGGAGGTGGCCACTTTGTTCCCCTTCAGGATGGCGGCGGCCGTCTCCAGGTCTTCCAGACGCCCGTTCGTGCAGGAACCGATCACGACCTGGTCCACCCGCACCCCCTTGAGATCCTCCGCGTTCTTCACATTGGACGGAAGGGAGGGACAGGCGACCTTGGGCCCGATCTTCGAGGCATCGATCTCGAAAAGCTCCCGGTACCGGGCATCCCGGTCGCTCTCGTACACCGTGAAGGGCCGCTGCCCGTGTTCCTTGACGTAGGCCAGGGTTGTGTCGTCAACCCTGAAGATACCGTTCTTGGCACCCGCCTCTATGGCCATATTGGCGATGGTGAGACGGGAGTCCATGGAGAGGGCCGAGATCGCCTCTCCTTCATATTCCATAGCCGCGTACAGGGCGCCGTCGACACCGATTGTCCCGATGATGTGGAGGATCAGGTCCTTTCCCGTCACCCACTTCTGCCACGAGCCGAAGCAGAAAAACTTGATGCTCTCCGGCACTTTCAGCCAGATCCGGCCCGTCACCATGCCGGCGGTAAGGTCGGTACTTCCCACCCCGGTGGAAAAGGCACCCAGTGCACCGTAGGTACAGGTGTGGCTGTCGGCGCCGATGACAAGGTCTCCCGTCACCACCAGGCCTTCTTCCGGCAGGAGGGCGTGCTCGATCCCGCAGGCCCCGCCGTCATAGAGGTGGGTGATGCCGTATTTTTCGGAAAATTCGCGGATCTTCTTGCAGTTCTCCGCCGAAGGGATGTCCTTGTTCGGCGTGAAATGGTCCAGGACGAAGACCACCCGCTCGGGGTCGAAGACCCGTTTCGCCCCCACCTTCTCGAACTCTTCGAGGGACAGGGGTGCGGTGATATCGTTGGCGAGGGCTATGTCTATCCGGGCATCGATGATCTCACCCGCCTCCACGCCTGTCTTGCCTGCGTGGGCAGCCAGAATCTTTTCCGTGATTGTCATTCCCATCTATTTCTCCTCGATCCGTTTTCTCTTCATGTAGTCGAGCAGGTTCAGGGCATGGATATAGCCCTTCGCGCTCGCCACGATGATATCCGTGTCGGCGCCCTTCCCTATCACCGACTGCCCCTTCTCTTCGAGCTTCACAAAGACTTCTCCCTGGGCATCCATACCGCCGGTTATGGAGTTTACCGAGAATTTCACCAGCTTGGCGGTCGTTTTCGCCATCCTCCTGATGATCTTGAAGGCGGCGTCCACCGGGCCGTCGCCGGTCCCCACGTCCTGGTAGACCGCGCCGTCGATCTCCATCTTCACCGTTGCGGTGGGGACGGTGGTGTTGCCGCAACTCACGTTGAGGTAGACCAGCTTGTACCTCTCAGGGACCCTGTAGATTTCATCCATGATGATCATCTCGATATCTTCATCATAGACGTGCTTCTTCATGTCGGAGAGGGCCTTGAAGCGCTTGAAGGTGGCGTTCAACTCCTTATCCGTCAGGGTGTAGCCCAGGTTCGCGATTCTCTGCCTGAAGGCGTGGCGGCCCGAGTGCTTTCCCAGGACCAGCGAACTCTTCGATATGCCCACCGATTCGGGCGTCATGATCTCGTAAGTGAACTTTGATTTGAGAAGCCCGTCCTGGTGGATGCCCGACTCGTGCGCAAAGGCATTGGCGCCGACGATCGCCTTGTTGGGCTGGACGGACACACCGGTGATGGAGGTGATCAGCCTGCTGGTAGGGTAGATCTTTTCCGTAACGATGCCCGTCTCCGCGGAGAATCTGTCCTTTCTCGTCCTCAGGATCATGACGATCTCTTCCAGGGCCGCATTGCCCGCCCGCTCGCCGATGCCGTTGATCGTGCACTCCACCTGGCGCGCCCCGTTGTGGATCGCCGCCACCGAGTTGGCAACGGCGAGACCGAGGTCGTTGTGGCAGTGGACGCTGATAACCGCCTGGCCGATGTTGGGAACGTGATCCACGATGTACTTGATCAGTTGTCCGAACTCGTGGGGCAATGCGTAGCCCACCGTGTCGGGGACATTGATCGTCGTGGCCCCCGCGTCAATGGTCTCGGCAAAGACACGGCACAGGTAGTCCCAGTCGCTCCGGGTGGCATCCATGGCCGAGAATTCCACGTTCGCCGTATATCTCTTTGCCCTCTTGACGGCGGCCACCGCAATCTTCAGCACCTCGTCCCGGTCCTTCCGGAGCTGGTGTTTGAGGTGGATGTCGGAGGTGGAGATAAAGGTATGGATCCTCGGTTTGGCGGCACCCTGTATGGCTTCCCAGGCCCGGTCGATGTCCTCGTCGTTGGCCCTGGCCAAGCCCGCCACTTCACTCTCCCTGATGATTTCCGCAATCCGCCTGACGGCGTCAAAATCTCCCTCCGAGGCAATGGGAAACCCCGCTTCGATGATGTCAACGCCAAGGGCCTCAAGCTGCTTGGCAAGTCGGAGCTTCTCGGGGGTATTCATCGTGTTCCCCGGCGACTGCTCTCCATCTCTCAGTGTGGTATCGAAGATCTTCACTCGCTCAGCCATCGCTTCCTTTCCTCCTGTTCGGCCCCGGTCACGCGTCGGCCATGAGGCATGCCGTTCCCTTCGGGATGCACCCGTAGGTCTTTCTCAGTTTCGCAAGCAGTAACTCGAGCATCTCGGCCTCCCCTTCGATCTGTGCCTCTATGGTCAGATAGAAGAGGTTGTCCGGTACATCCCTTTCCTCCAGTTTCACCGCGTCCTTCTCGGTGGTCACGAGGGCGTCCACATGGTTGAAGGTCCGTATCCTCTCCATGTCCCGGGCCGTATATGAATGGTGGTCGGGGAATTCCATCTCCTCAACCACCTGGGCACCCAGGTCCTCCAGAAGGCTGAAGAAGGAGGCGTTATCACCCAACCCCGAAAAGGCGGCTATTCGCTTACCCTTGAGGAATCCGCAGGGACCGATCAGGTTCCGCTTCATGTTATGGAGGTAGACCGGCTTGTATCGCATGGCGAAGACCGGGATTCCCGGGATCATCCCCTTCACGCTGTCATCGAGGTCCCCTTTGTTGGCGAGGACCACGGTGGCGTTCCGCAATTTCGCGGGGGGCTCCCTGTCGGAACCGAGTGGGAAGAGTCTCCCCCGACCGGGGTTCAACACCACCACCTCGGCATCTTTTCGCAGGTTCCGCACCTGGAAGCCGTCGTCCAGGAGGGCAATATCGATATGGAAGTTCTTCATCCCCTCCACGATGGCGAGGGCCCTGTCACTGCCCACGATCACAGGCAGGCCGGTTCTCCGGGCCAGCATATAGGCCTCGTCTCCCGCCATTCTGGCACTATCCCTGTGCGGGTCCACGGCGAAGACGCCCTTTCTTTTCCTCTTGTATCCCCTGGTCACGATCCCGGGATGGAACCCTTTTTCCTTCAACATGATGGAGATTCGCTCCACCACGGGCGTCTTGCCGGTTCCGCCGAGGCTGATGTTGCCTACACTGATGACCGGGATGGGGACTTCCTGCACCTTCAACGCTCCTGATTGATACATAACGTCTCTTAACCTGAGGCAAGCCCCGTAGATCCAGGAGAGGAGGGTAAGAGGGACAACCAGAAGGAGTCTTGCGTATTCCGCTTCTCCTTTCCAAAGACGTACGATGAGATTCCTCATTCAGTCGCAATCTTATATCAGAACAGGGCCGGAAAATCAAGAAAGGTTGGGGGGTTACAGACACCAGGGGCCTAAATGTTCCATCCCCCCGCCACGGTGATGGTGGTGCCCGTAATGTAGGAGGCGTCTTCCGAGGCCAGAAAGGCGGCAACCCTGGCGATCTCCGCCGGTTCTCCCATCCTTCCGAGGAGGGTCTGGTGGATGATGGGCTCCTTATACTTATCGGGCATCCTGATCATGGGTGGCGTGCGGATGAGGCCCGGGACTATGGCGTTCACCGTCACGCCGTCGGCCCCGCCTTCCCGCGCTGTGGTCTTGGTGAGACCCAGGATCCCTGCCTTGGCCGTTGAATAGGCCACTTCACCCTTGGCCCCGAGGAGCCCGTATACGGAGCTGATGTTGATGATGCGGCCCCATTTCCGCGCCCGCATGGCGGGAAGGAGCCACTTGGAGAGCAGAAAGGGCACCATCACGTGGATACTCAGGACCGCGTTGAAATCCTCCTTGTCGATCCGGGCCGTCACGCCCGGACGATCAAATCCTGCGTTGTTGATGAGGATGTTGACGGACGTGGTGTCGAGGATATCCTGGATCAGCCGCTCCAGGGGCCGGGTCTGGGTGAGATCGATGATGTGGGCGGTTACCGTCGTACCCATGGCGCTGATCCTTTCGGCCACGCGGGGAAGGGTCTTCCGGTTCTTGTCGAGGAGGACCAGCGACGCCCCCCGCTCCGCGAAGACCTCTGCGCAGGCTTCCCCGATTCCCTGCCCTGCCCCGGTGATCAACGCCGTCAGACCCTGCAGATTCATGGTACCCCCTTTTTCTCTCCACTTTATCGGGATCGCGGTGATGCCCGCACGACTCAATCTCTCGCAGGCTTCAGGCCATTCTATCGCAAATCTGCGGTGAGGGCAAGGTGAAGGCCGGGTCCCGCCCCTCCTCTTTGCCCTTCCCATCGCACCGCAGACCGGGTTACACTATCATTCCGGCACGGGAGAGCAGGACGGGGCAGGATGGGCAGATGACCGGCAAAGACTACTACCGCATACTGGGCGTGGACCAGAAGGCAACGGAACAGCAGATCAAGGAGGCCTACCGGCGCCTCGCCCTGCAGTATCACCCCGACAGAAACAAGGGCGACCCGGCCGCCCTGGAGACCATGAAGGAGTTGAACGAGGCCTACGCGGTCCTCTCCGATCCGGACAAGCGAAGCCGGTATGACCTCCTTTCCCGGCAATACGGCTCATCCGCCTATGACCGCTTCAGGCAGAGCCACTCCCAGGAGGACATCTTCAGGGGTTCGGATATCGACCAGGTCTTCGAAGAGATGGCCAGGGCCTTCGGATTTCGGGGTTTCGAGGACGTCTTCAAAGAGTCATACGGCAAGGGATACCACACCTTCCATTTCGACCGGCCGGGCTTCAGGGGCAGGGGGTTCTTCGTCTTCGGACCGGGCCTCGGCGGGCAGGCCGGGACCAGGGCGACCGCAAGGCCGGGGTTCCTCCAGGGGCTGATGGCAAAGCTTGCCGGTTACGCCATGAAGAAGGTCTTGAGCCCGGGCAGGGAACGGCCGCGCAAGGACTGGCACGACTCCATCACCCTCGAACCCGAAATCGCCGCGCGGGGCGGAAGAGTCCGCTACACCGATCCCTTCGGCACCATGGACGTCTACGTTTCAATCCCCGCCGGAGTCAGGGAGGGACAAAAGATCAGACTGAAGGGGGCGATGAATGGGATAGAGGGCGGGGGAGAAGAAGACCTCTACCTCACCGTCCGCATCAGGAAACCTCTCGCCCGCAAGATCGCCGAACTCTTCCACCGCCCCTCCTGACGCCGGGCCGGCTCTGCTTGGCCCCCTACGGCCGATCCTGTTGACCCCACTAGGGATGGGCGGTCCGGGATGACGGGATGTGGTCTTGACAGAAAGCCCCTCCCTGCTTCACTATTTTCATGGTCTTGACCGGTACTGGCCGATTCGAACCGAAAAGGAGAGCAGGGGTGGATGTTTTCGTCGTTCTGGATAAGGCATACTTCGGAAAAGGAGTGTTCGGCATATTCTCGTCCGCGGACAGGGCCGAGGCTCATGTTGAAGTCTTCGGCAATGCCTGGGGTTGCACCTGCGAGGTGAGGCGGTTTTCCCTCGAAGGGAGCCTTGACCCCTCAGGCACCGTCTTCGCGGCCTTCACCCACGATTCACTCTACGACGTATACGTGTTCGACGGTGTCTACACGGGCGCCGTGGCCGCCTACGCCGCCGCGGACAAGAACGGCCTCGTGGCCGAGCTTGTCCTGGATGCCGTAACCGGACCGGTGATCAGGGACTCAGTGTGACAGGATGGAGACCCTCCGTCACTTGTTGACCGTGGCCAGGCACTCGATTTCCACCTTGGCCCCGAGCGCAAGACCGTTCGCCCCGATGGCGCTTCTGGCCGGAAGACGGTCCTTCCTGAAATAGGTCACATAGACCTCGTTCATCTGGGGCCATTCCTTCATGTCGGCGATCATGACCGTGCATTTGAAGACGTTGTCCATGGAGGAGCCGTACTTCTCCAGGGTGGCCTTGATGTTGTCGAGGCACTGTTTGGTCTCCGCCTTGATACCCCCCGGCACCACCTTCATGGTGCTGTAGTCCACGCCGATCTCACCGGAGAGGAACAGGATGTTACCTACCCGCGCCGCGTCCGAAAAAGGAAGCGCCATGGGTCTGGGCGTCTTGTAGTACTCGGCCTGCTGGGCAGATGTGACAACCACGGAAAAGACAAGAAAACAGAAGGCGAGAAGCGTCACACGGCATACGTTCATGGTCCTTTCTCCTTTCGCTGAGAAGATTAGTCCGGCCCGCGGCCGGTAGGTGAACGGTACACGGTAATCGCCCGGCTGTCAACGAAAACCCCGACCGGCGGGACGCCCCGGGAGGCCGGAAGGGTCCGGCCGGCAGCCCCCTACAGGAGGCCCCGGATCCGACGTTCGATCTCGGTCCTGGACTGGGCGCCCATGACACGGTCCACAAGCCTCCCACCTTTGAAAAAGAAGAGCGCCGGGACCCCCCTGATCCCGTACTCGGCCGCCGTGTGGTTGTTCCGGTCCACGTCGAGGGCCGCGAACTTCGCCCTGCCCGCATAGGAAATGGCCAGTTCATCCAGAACCGGGGCCAGCGTGCGGCAGTGCCCTCACCAGGGGGCCGTGAATTCCACCACCACCGGGCCGGGGTGATCGATCACCTCTTCCCGGAAGTTCCCATCCCCTATATCAATGAGACGGTCGGGGTAGAGACGGGACGTGACAAGGGGTGCCCTGCACTTGCCGCACACCCCTTTGCCGCCCCATCGTTCCTTCGGGATCCGGTTCCTGGCCCCGCAGCCGGGACATGTTACGATGACGCCATCCCCGCTCATACCGTCCCCCGTAGAAAGGGAAATTGGGTCATGAAGAAACATAGCCCCGGGGTCGGGGGGGTGTCAAGCCCGGTCGTCAATGGGCGTGCCGTCCCTGCCCGTCTTCCGTCCCGGAACCCCTCCTGCTCCTCCGTAACACAGGGGTGGGCCAAGGAGATCTTCATGGTCTTTAATCTTGAGACAGGGACCGCCGGTTGTCAACGGTCCCGAAGGAGGCCCGGTCAATCGGTCATTGACAGCTTCGTTCCATCTCGCTATCATGGAGGCATACAACCCACGTCGCAGAAGGAGGATACCTATGAAACGATTTCTCCTCGTACCGGTCTTTCTGGGCCTTGTCTTTTCCCTTGTCCTCGCCGGCCCGGGCTATGGGCAACGAACCTTTTCACGTTTCTACCTTGAGGGCATCGAGGGAGACGCCCCTGTCGACAACCTGGACATGCCCGGCATGGATTACCGGAATTTCGACCTGCCCAACGCCGACCCGCTCCTGTGCCGGCAAGCCTGCAAGGCGGACGCCCAATGCCGGTCATTCACCTATGTGAAGCCGGGTTTCCAGGGACCCAAGGCACGTTGCTGGCTGAAGAACGGGTTTCCTGCGGGGGTGGCAAACCCCTGCTGCATGTCGGAAAGGAGAGCCTCGACGACGACGGCCGAGGAGAACGAGGACAGACCCGGCATGGATTACCGGAATTTCGACCTCACGGGCGGGCAGGACCTCATCGATTGCCGGAAGGCCTGCAATCAGGATGCCAGGTGCGAGGCATACACGTACGTGAAGCCCGGGATTCAGGGACCGAACGCCAGGTGCTGGCTCAAGTCCGGCATCCCTGGGGCACGATCCAACGCCTGCTGTGTTTCAGGGGTAAAGACCTGGTCCAAATGAGTCTGTCGGACCCGGCCGATCCCGCCCCAGAATCTGCTTGACAGGGCGTCCTGTGTAGAGAAGAATTGGATTAAGGGCTTCAAGCTGTCTTTCGTTCATTCTTCCGCACCCTTATCCATCGTGATCGAAAAAGGGTGTCGGCGGGACTTCCCGTGGAGAGGCACGGGTGCTTTTGCTCCTTTGAGGGGTCGGCAAGGAACCGGATGAAAAGGCTCAGACGGTCTATCCTGCTCGGTGCGATTCTCCTTGCGTGGTCGACCCTCACCTTCCCTGTCCTCGGCCAGGACAACGCTTCGGCGGACAGGCCTTTGTCCGGGCACCGGCAGGAGGTGAAGGAGCCGGGCGATTCCATCGCGACCCTTTCCAAAATCTTCGTCCGATCCTTCCGCTTCACCGGCAACAGGGCCGTCCCGACCGAGCGACTCAAAGGCATCGCCGCACCGTACGAGAACCGGGAGATTTCCTTCGAAGAGCTCGAGTCGCTGCGCCACGCCCTCACCCTCCACTACGTGAACCTGGGATACATCAATTCGGGCGTCATCATCCCCGATCAACAGGTAACGGACGGGGTCGTCACCTTCCGGGTCATCGAGGGTTCCCTTACCGGCATTTCGGTCGAGGGCAACCGGTACTTCCGGACCGGGTATCTCATCGACCGTATCACGAGGGCCGCGGGTCCGCCGGTCAATGCGCTGCAGCTCCAGGAGATGCTCCAGATCCTGAACCAGGACCCCCGTATCAGGCAGCTGAATGCGGAGCTGAAGCCCGGGGCAACCCCGGGTGAGAGCGTCATGAACGTGAAGGTCTCGGAGAATCTTCCCTTCAGGGTGGCCCTCGGGACAAGCAACAACCTCCATCCCAGCATCGGCGACGTGCGGGGGGATCTGATCCTGAGCCACCGGAACCTCCTCGGCCTGGGAGACATCCTTGAGGGCAGCTACGGGAAATCCGAGGGCCTTGATGAGTACCGGGCCTCCTATTCCATACCGGTCACCTCTTCGGACACCACCCTCACCGTCCATTTCCGGAAGGGCGACACCACGGTGGTCCAGGAGGAGTTCAGGGGCCTCGACATCAAGAGTAAGACCAATACCTTCGGGTTCACCATCAGCCGCCCATTTTTCAGGACCCCCTACCGGGAGCTCTGGCTCTCTCTCGGGGGTGAGCTGCGCAGGAGCGACATGTACCTCCTGGGCGAGGGTTTTTCCTTCTCCGAAGGGGCCGATGAGGGCACCACGAAGGTGACGGTGATCCGTTTCAGCCAGGATTGGATATGGAGGAGCAACGAACAGGTGCTGGCACTCCGTTCCGTCTTCAGTCAGGGTGTCTACGCCTTCAACGCGACCCACACCGACGCGCCGGGTCCTGACGGCCGATTCCTCTCCTGGCTCGGCCAAGTAAAGTGGGTGAGACGATTGGCGGGAGGGGGTCTTCAGCTCCTCTTCCGCGCCGACATGCAGTTCACCAGGGATCCCCTTCTGCCCCTCGAAAAATTCTCCCTGGGGGGCATGAACAGCGTGAGGGGGTATCCGGAAAACCAGCTCGTCAGGGATAACGGCGCGGCGGGCGGCCTTGAGCTGCGCATCCCTGTCTGGTCCTCCGCCGGGGGTGCCAACACGGTCCACCTCGTGCCCTTCACCGATATCGGCTGGGCGTGGAACTCGAAACGGGATACCCCGCAGCCCAAGAGCATCTCCAGCGCCGGCATAGGGGTGCTGTGGAACATGGCGGACCGCGCGAACCTCCAGTTCTTCTGGGGTCTGCCGTTTCGGAAGCTCGACAGGACGAGCACCGCACTTCAGGAACAGGGCATCCATTTCCAGTTCGTCTGCGGGCTCCTGTAGGGGGTGAACCAATGAGACAGAGAAGAAGGGCCTTCACGATCGTGACGGCCCTTTTCATGCTCCTCTTCCCTTCCGGCCTTCCGGCCCAGGTCATCCTCGACGGGACCCTGGGAGCGGCGGGGCCGCTCGCCGGTCCCCATTACGCCGTCACGGGCAACCTGGGCAGACAGGTGGGGGGCAACCTCTTTCACAGCTTCTCCAGCTTCAGCATCTACCGGAACGAAAGTGCCACCTTCTCCGGACCCTCCTCCGTCCAGAACATCATCTCCCGGGTGACGGGCGGGAACGCTTCATATATCGACGGCCTGCTCCGCTCCACCATCCCGGGCGCCAATCTGTTCTTCATCAATCCCGGAGGGGTCATGTTCGGTCCCCACGCCTCCCTCGACGTGAGCGGCTCCTTTCATGTCAGTACCGCCGATTACCTGAAGCTCGGCCAGAACGGCCGGTTTGACGCCCTGAACCCGGCGGCCGACGTGCTCACCGTCGATCCCCCTACCGCCTTCGGCTTTCTCTCCGCCACCCCCGCCGGGGTTTCGGTGGACCAAGGCTTCCTTGCGGTTCCCCCGGGAAAGACCCTCTCCCTCATCGGAGGCGATGTGGAGATGTACAACGGTGTCCTCAACGCGCCCGGGGGCACCATCAACCTGGTCGCCACCGCATCGGCCGGTGAGGTGGCCGTGGGGAGCGGCGCCCCGGTACCGACAGGGTTCACGGCCCTTGGAACCATCACCCTGTACCGGGATACCTACCGGGATGACTCGAGCGACGTGGACGCAAGCGGAACGGGAAGCGCTCAAGGCGGCGGCTCGGTCTTCATCAGGGGCGGAAGGTTCCTCCTCCTCGGGGGGCGCGTGGCCGCGACCACCGGTCACCTCGATGCGGCAGGGGGCATCCACGTCGGTGCCGGGGAGGACGTCCGTCTCGACGGGAACGGTGTTGTCGACGGCGGCGCCCTCTGGACCTGGAGCAGCGGCGACGGCAGGGGCGGCGATGTGACGATCGCAACGAAACGGCTCGACATGACCGGCGGGGCCTCGGTCAACACGACCGCCCTCGGCAACGGGTCGGGGGGCGGCATCTATCTCACCGCCACGGAGTCGGTCACGGTGGATCAGGGCAACCTCCTCGCCAACACCTTCTTCGACGGACAAGGCGGCGCCGTCGTGATTGCGGCGCCCGAGGCCACGATCACGAAAGGGGCCCAGATCCAGTCGGCCACCCTGGGTGCGGGCTCTGCCGGGGGGGTGAGGTTTCAGGTGGACAGTCTGCGCATCACCGACGGCGTGGAGATCAATACGAGCACGTACGGATCCGGGGCCGGAGGACCCATCGCCATTGACGCCGCCCGGTCGGTTACTATCGGGGGCAGCCAACTCCTTGCCGATGCCTTTTCGAGCGGCAGGGGGAGAGGGATTGCGATCTCCGCACCCACGGTAACCCTCAACGGCGCGTTCCTGGAGTCGAAGACCGAGGGGACCGGAGACGCCGGTGCCATCACGGTGAACGCGGGCGATCTGACCATGACCGATTGGGCGCGCATGGTAACCGGCACCCTTGGGGCGGGTTCCGGCGGAACCATCGCGATCAACGCCGACACCGTCATGATGACGGGATACGGAACCGGCCCCATCGCCTATGCGGACGGTGATGACTGCGGAGACGCCGGCGACATCATCATACGGGCCCGCTCTGTGTCCCTCGCGGACTGGGCCTCCGTCAACACAAGCATAAAGGGCAGGAGTAACGGCGGGAACATGGTGATCGACGCCGATGCGGTCTTCATCGATGAGTGGGCCCGGGTCATAGCCTATACGGACGGGTCAGGCGCCGGCGGGAACATCGCGATCAACGGAAGCGTGGTGGCCGTCAGCGGCTATGGCTCCGTCAAGACCGTCACATGGGGCTCCGGCAACGCGGGGAGCATCACCGTGAACGGGGGGAGCCTCTCCCTCGCGGAGGGGGGCAACATCATGACCTCCGCCTACGGCACCGGGCACGGCAACATCACCGTCAACGCCACGGAGTCGGTCGCCATGAGCCGGGGATCGGTGACCACGGAGCCCCACGAGGGCGGGGTGAGCGGAACCATAGACATCACGACGCCGGTGCTCACCCTGGATCACGGGGCGGAGATATCCTCCTCACCGTGGCTTCTCGGGTCCGGGACACCCGGCGCCATCACCCTTCGCGTGGGCAGACTTTTGCTGACCGGCGGCTCCACCATCACGAGCAGCAGTGTTACAGGGGACTACCGGAACGGTGACATCACGATCTTTGCCGGGGACCGGGTGGAGATCCTCGGGAGGGGGAGCTCCATCTTCTCCGGTGTGGTATGGGCGGACGGCGACGGCGGAGATATCCGCATCACGACACCCTCTCTCGTCGTCGACGGCGGACAGATCGCGGCAGGCACGAACTATCAGGGCAGGGCGGGAACCATCAACCTCACCGTCGGGACCCTGACCCTCAGGAACGGCGGCCAGGTTATGGTATCGACGGACGGGTCCGGATCGGGCGGGGCCGTCACCGTCACCGCCACCGATGGGGTCACCATATCGGGGACGGCTGAAGGGCAGTACCCGAGCGGCCTCTTCGCCGACACCCACGGAAGCGGCACCGGCGGAAGCATTGCGCTTTCGGCACCATCCCTCTCCATTCTCGACGGCGGCACCATCCGGGCCCTGACCACATGGGACGGCAAGGCGGGGAATGTCGACCTCACCGTGGGTTCCCTCACCATCGCGGGCGGGGGGACGATTATGGCGCCCACCACCGGTGGGTCCGGGTCAGGCGGGGCCGTCACCATCACCGCCGCGGAATCCGTCACCATAACCGGTGCGGGTGGGGACGGATGGCCCTCAGGGGTCTATGCCGACACCTACATCGCAGGCAAAGGGGGGGACATCACCATCGCGACCCCGCAGCTCGCGGTCCACGGGGGCCTCATATGGGCAAACACGCTGGGGGAAGGGGCCGCCGGCACCGTGACCCTCAACGTGGGCACCCTCACCCTGAGCGGCGGCGGGCAAGTCTCGACCTCGACGGCAGGGACCGGTGAGGGTGGGCCCATCATGGTCAGCGCGAGCCGGTCCGTGAGCGCCGCCGACCCGCTCTCAGGGTTCTTCGCGAGTACCCAGGAAACGAGTAGCGGCAAGGGCGGCAGCATCACCATCACCACCCCCCTTCTGAGGCTCGATAAGGGCGCCGAGATTCAGGCCGTAACCTGGGGAACGGGACGGGCCGGCGATATCACCCTCCAGGCGGAGCGGATCCATCTGTCGGGAGACGGATCATACGTGGTCACCGACACGGTGGGCGCAGGCCGGGCCGGCACGATTACCGTAGACGGGGGCGCGGTCATCCTCACCGGAGGTGCCGCCATCATGTCCGGCACGAGCGGCGGCGGCGGCGGAGGGTCCATCCTCCTCAAGGCAACCCGGTCCCTCGCTCTTTCCGGGGCCAATGAGGACTTCAGCTCATGGAGCGGTCTTTTCGTCAACACCTACTCGGGGGGCGACGGGGGCACCATCTCGGTGTCCACACCCACCCTCACCCTGTCCGACTGCGCCATGATCCAGGCTGTATCATCGGAGACAGCCACAGGGAACGCGGGCAACATCGACCTCGACGTGGGGAGCCTCTCGGTCACCACAGGGGCGCAGATCGCCGCCGCCACCCTCGGTCCCGGACGGGGGGGCGCCATCACCGTGAGGGCCCGCGACTCGGTGTCCCTGTCGGGGGCCGGCCACGGGTCGCCGAGCCTCCTCTCGGCCCAAACCCTTGGAGAAGGCGACGCCGGCAGGGTCATGGTATCGGCCCCTTCCATCTCCATTAGCGACGGGGCATCCGTGGGGGCGTCGACGGGCGGTCCCGGGCGGGCGGGAGAGGTCCTCCTGAAGGGAGACGTGATCAGCCTCGAAAGGGGCGGCCGTATCTCCACCTCCACCAGGGCAACGGGGCAGGGCGGGAACATCACGGTGGAGGCGACGCAACTCACTCTCACCGGGGGCAGCACCATCGCCTCGGAGAGTACCGGTACCGGCCTTGCCGGGGACATCACCCTTACCGTGGGCGATCTCATCCAGCTCCGGGGAAGCTCCCTGACCACCGCCACCGAGGACGCGGACGGCGGGAACATCCGGATCGACCCCCGCCTCCTCCGGCTCACCGACAGCAGCATCACCGCCACGGTCAAAGGAGGGACCGGCAACGGGGGCAACATCGACATCCTGGCCCGGACCGTGATCCTCGATCACAGCGCCATCATCGCCAATGCGGAATTCGGCAACGGGGGCAACATCGACATCGCCTCCACCGTCTTCCTTGCAAGCCCGGACAGCACGGTGAGCGCCTCCTCCCGCTTCGGGCTCCAGGGCACGGTGGAGATCAGCGCACCCTACGTCGATCTCGTGGGCAACATGGCCGACCTGCCCGAAAGCCTCCTCAACATCGACGCCTTGTTACCCAAGCCCTGCGTGGAAAGCGCGGAAGAGGCAAGCAGCTTTGTCGTCAGGGGCAGGGACGGGTTGCCTCCCCAACCCGACAGCCTGCTCCCAAGCCTTCCGCCGACGGCCCCCGGCGCAGTTGACTCCCGGACCGGGGATGCCCCCGATCCTCTTTCCGCCCGCCTCCTGACGGGCCGCATGGCCGATGCCATGAAGAAGGGTGATTTCCAGGGGGCCGTCGATCACGGCGTGAAGGCCGAGAACTCCTTCGGGAGGCTCGGTATGGCGAAGGAGCGTATCGAGGTCCTGGTGCAGGTTGCATCGGCCCTGCAGTCCCTCGGCCAGTACCAGGCGGCCATGGAGACGCTCAACCGGGCCATGGAGATCGCACAAGGATCGGGGGACAGGCGCATGGCCGTTTTGGTCCTCGGCAGGCTCGGTAACGGGTATCTTCTGACCAACCGGTTGTCCGAGGCGGAGCGGACCCTGACGGAGGCCCTCGGCCTGGCCGAAAAGGAGAGGGATCTGGGGCTTCTCGCTTCCATCCTCAACGATACGGGCAACCTCTCCGTGCTTCAGAAGCGATACCACCGCGCCATGGAACTGTACGGAGAAGCTCTCGGGCTCTCGGAAAAAACAGATCTTCCCGGGCTGTCCGGCAGGATCGCCGCAAATGCAGCCCGTGCACGATTGCTCGAGGGCAACCCCGTAAAGGCCGAATCGTATCTCGACGCCGCCCACAGGTCACACACCGCACTGCCCGACTCCCACGACAGGGCGCACGGCCTCACAGGCATCGGCAGGATGTACCGCACCATGAGCCTTCGCCTGCCCGAGCGGGGCCGGTACTTTCGGGACCGCGCATCAGGGGCCTTACGCGAGGCCTTCGATACGGCCCGGAAGATCGATGACCACCGCCTGGCATCCTACGCCTCAGGCTACACCGGGGAGTTGAAAGAGGATGAGGGATCCTTCGAGGATGCCCTCATCCACACGCGGCGCGCCATCTTCGAGGCCCAGGCTGCCGCCGCCCCCGAGTCGGCTTATCTCTGGCACTGGCAGGCCGGGAGACTCATGAAGACCCTGGGGCGCATGGACGAGGGCACACGGGCCTACAGGAGGGCGGCGCTCACCCTTCAGTCCATCAGGCATGAGTTCGCCGGAGACTGCAGGATCTATAACCAGTTGTCCTACAAAGACGCCATCGAACCGGTCTTCACAGGCTTTGTAGACCTCCTGCTCCGTCAGGCCCGCCTGGCCGCGGACCCGGTTGCCGCGGAGCCCCTGATCCTGGAGGCAACCCAGGCGGTTGAGCTGATGAGGGGGGCCGAACTCCAGGATTACCTGCAGAACACTTGCGTCTCGCCTCGGAGGATGGGGATCGGGAAAAGCGATCTTGTGCGGCCCGGTCTCGCGGTGGTCTACTTCGTCCCCTTTGACGACCGTCTCGCCGTGATCGCCGGGTTACCCAAGGGACTCACGACCCTCGAGATGCCCCCGGGAAAGGCCTTCCTTACCGGTGAAGTGCGGGCCTTCCGGCACAGTCTGGAGAAGAGGACCACCCGGGAGTACCTTCCCCGGGCCCGGAGACTCCACGAACTCCTCATCGGCCCCCTGGCCCGGGAACTGGCAACCCAGAAGGTCGAGACCGTCGTCGTTATCCCTGACGGGCCGCTTCGTACCATCCCCTTCGCCGCCCTGCACGACGGATCCGACTTCCTCGTCCGCGGCTACGGGGTGGTGACCGTTCCGGGACTTACCTTTGCCGAGCACACCACCGGGGCGCCGAGGGGCAGGATGCGGGCGCTCCTCGCCGGGCTCTCGGATGCGGTTCATGGGTTCCCCGCCCTGCCCTCGGTGCCGCAGGAACTGAACGCCGTCGCAGACCTCTTCCCCGGGAAGAGCCTGGTGAACGACGCCATGAGCATAGCGGCCGTCAGGAAGGAACTGGAGACGACACCCTATACCATCGTACACGTGGCCTCCCACGGCGAGTTCTCGGACAATTCAGCGGAGACCTATCTCCTCGCCTGGGACGGAAAGGTGACCATGGACACCCTGGAGCGCTTCATGGCCCGGACCCGATACCGGAGAGAGGCGGTGGACTTGTTGACCTTGAGTGCCTGCCAGTCAGGGGCCACCAATGACCGCGCCGCCCTCGGTCTCGCGGGTCTCTCCGTGCAGGCCGGTGCGAAAAGCGCCCTGGCCGGCCTCTGGTACGTCCACGACGATGCCACCTCCGAGCTTGTCTCCTCCTTCTACCACCATCTTCGCAGGCCTGGCACGTCCAAGGCCCAGGCCCTCCGACAGGCCCAGCTCTCTCTCCTCGACGGCGAACGGTACGACCATCCCTCTTACTGGGCCCCTTTTCTCCTCGTGGGTGACTGGTGGTAGAGGAACCGACGGCAACCACCGCCTTCCGGCGAAACCGCCGCCGCCTCGTGGCGGCCCTCGTGACCGGTTTGGCGGCGGTCCTGGTGGTCCTGGGGCTTCGGTACGGGGGGTTTCTCCAGTTCATGGAACTTCTCGCCTACGACTGGTTCCTCGGTCCCCAGGCGGTGGGGTCAAAGCCGGATGACCGCATCGTCCTCGTCACCATCGGGGAAGAGGACATCAGGGCCTTGGGCCGATGGCCCCTCACGGACCGCGAACTGGCGCGGCTCATCCGCAGACTCCTGGACCTTCGCCCTTCGGTGATCGGCCTCGACATCTATCGTGATTTTCCCGTCGGGTCGGGCGCCGGAGAACTGGGGGAAGTGTTCGCGACCCGACACCCCATCGTAGGGGTCTGGAAGATGGGGGACAAACCCGGGGAAGGCATCGGGAGGCCTTACCCCATAAAGGATCACGAACAGGCGGGTTTCTGCGACATACCCGTCGACCCTGACGGGGTGGTGCGCCGCGGACTCCTGTTTATGGAGGATGAAAGGGAGGTGCACGCCTCCTTCGCCCTCCTCGTGGCCCTTCATTACCTTCAGGGCCAGGGCATCTCCCCGTCGCCGGGGGATGAGAACCCTCATCATCTGAAACTCGGCAGGTCCACGGTCCTTCCCCTCCAGGGTCATGACGGCGGATATGCGGGGATCGATGCCCGGGGCTACCAGATCCTCCTCGATTTCAGGGGGCGTCCCTTCCGCTCCTGGTCCGCACGGCATCTCTACTCCGGAGGCGGACCGCCTCCCGATGTCGCGGGGAAGGTCGTGCTCGTGGGATCAACGGCCGAGAGCCTGAAGGACTTAGTCCTCACGCCCCTCGACAGGAGATTCCCGCAGGGGCCCCCGTGGTATGGGGTGGAGGTCCATGCCGCCCTGGTGAGCCAACTCATCCGGTCAGCCATGGGGGAAACGAAACCCGTGCTCTTCATGAGCGAATACCTTGAGGTGCTCTGGATCCTGGGATGGGGACTGGCGGGTTCCTTCCTCGGTCTTCTCGCCCGCTCGGCGACCCGGTTTTCCCTCTTCGGGGCCGGGGCCATCGCCGCCATCTACGGAGCTTCGTCCCTCTCCTTCTCCGGGGGCCTGTGGGTCCCCTCGGTGCCCCCTCTGCTGTCCTTTCTCGTGAGCGTAGGCCTGATGGTGACCTGTGTGTCCTACACCGAGAAAAAGGAGAAGCAGGCCCTCATGGCCCTCTTTTCCAAATCCGTGTCCAGGGACGTGGCCGAGGCACTCTGGGAGCATCGGGAGAGGTTTGCCCGGAACGGGCGCCCCCTGCCCCGACGGCTCATTGCCACCGTGCTCTTCACCGACCTCCAGGGCTTCACCACCATATCGGAGGAGTTGGGACCCGAGAAGCTGCTCGATTGGCTCAACGGCTATATGGAGGCCATGGTCCGGGTAATCAACGCCCATGGCGGCGTGATCAACAAGTTCATCGGCGATTCCGTGATGGCCGTCTTCGGCGTGCCGATAGCCCGTGAGTCTGAAGGCGATATTGCCCGGGACGCGCTGAGGGCGGTGGAGTGCGCCGTCGACATGAGAGGGCGGATCACTGCGCTCAACGAGCGACTGGAGGCGGAGGGTCTGCCGCTGATCCGTGCCAGGGTGGGCATCTTCACGGGCCCCCTCGTGGCGGGATGCCTCGGGGGCCCGGATCGTCTGGAATACACGGTCCTCGGGGACACGGTGAACGTTGCCTCCCGGCTTGAGGGCTTCGGCAAAGACACGGCCGATTTCGCCGCATCAGGCGGAGAATGCCGGATCCTTGCCGGTGAAGCCACCATAGCCTGCCTCGGCGACCGGTTCGAGACCGTCCCGGTGGGCGAGGTCTTCCTCAAGGGCAGGAAGGAGGCGGTACGGGTGTACCTCGTCACCACAAGAAGAGGAGGAAACTGATGGACGCGAGAAAGGCTTTGACAACCGCGTGGACGCTCCTGGTTGCGGTGCTGCTCCTGGCGCCTCCCACGGGCAGCGACCGGGAAAAGAAGGCCGAAGAGAAGGAAGGAACAGCGCCCCCGGGTCTCTTCATCAAGTACGAACCGCCGAAGGTGGGTAAGCCCGGAAAAAGGGTGGGAGGAGCGACACGGGGAACGCAGGGCGAGATCCCGAGGCTTGTTGCCGTCGTCCCTGACCACACGGCATGGGCGGCGACACCCCGGCCCGTTCTTTGCTGGTACCTCTCCAAACCGGCGGCCGTGACCGCGGAACTCACCGTTGGCGTGAGAAGGGCGGCCACACCGCTTATCGAACGGCGTCTCCCGGGCCTGCTCAAGAACGGCATCCATTGCGCCGCCCTCGGGGATTTCGGCGTCTCCCTCACCCCCGGCGTGGAGTACGACTGGTTCGTCTCCCTCATCCCCGACCCGGAACAGCGGTCGAAGGATATCCTCTGCGGCGGGGCCATCATGGTGAAAGAACCGGCCGCGGGTCTTGAGGAAAGGCTGAGGGGCCTCCGGGGAACAGACGTCGCGGTCCTCTACGCGGGGCACGGCTACTGGTACGATGCCTGGGCGTCGGTCATGGAGGCGTTACGGGCAAATCCGGCCGATGGTACGACCCGCGCCCTCGCCGCCGACCTCCTCCGGCAGGCGGGCCTGACCGACATACCGGTTGAGGGGGAGTGACGGGGACATCAGGGTGAGAACACAGATCCCGCCGGCCGGGACCCCGGGCGGATGACCGGCTTCGTCGATACTTCAGCCTTCTTTCCCATCCTCGATGCCGACGCCACGGAGAGGTTTTTTGAATCTCACGTTCTTGATCATTGTGGCGTCATGACCTTCCTCGTCTTCAAGCTCGAACGCGAAATACAGACCGGCAGGCTCCGTGAGGTCTGATCCGGCTCCTCAGGGTACACGAGGCAGGGGGGGCGCACCGGGCACGTCGGGCCTTTTACTCGACAGGAAATGGTCCGGGAACTCCTGCGGAGTATACGACTTGTTTACAACTCATGAAACCGAGAAGCGGACAAAGTTGTCAACAAGCGGGAGAAAATGTGGTCGTCTTGTCCCGTGCCCCTCCCTACGGGATATTGACCCCGTTGACCGTAGCGGTGGAAAGCCTGTATATAATGCCGTCCGCCTCGAATTGAACCGGGCCGATGTCCTTCACCAGCCAATAGCGCGTTGTTTCAGTTCCACTATCCCCTCCATTACCCGGAGAATCGTGCCACTCATCCTTGACTGTGAGTACATAGATGGCACCAACCACCGTCGCAGCAACCGGTTTGCGGTCGTCGCCGGGCCCGGGCGGTTCTGTTCGCTTTATCCTGCCATCGTTCGCTGCTTTTCCGTTGAAATAAGATTACTCCAAAGTATCCTCAAGGGGGCGGGCAATGTTCCCGGACAGGAAGAGAGAAAGCGAAGGGGGCTTACCGGTGGACAAGACCCGAGACGGGATGTATATTTACACGGTCACAGAATACGTCAAGGGAGGTTTCACTATGGTAACGTCACTTCGTCTGGCAGGGCTTTTGGTGTTCCTGGCCGTTCTTCTGGGGAGCGCGTCCTCAGGTTTCGGCGAGGTCACCATCTTCAACAACGAGAACCCCGCCGCCGTGCAGAACAATCCGACCAGCCCTACCGTCTTCACCCTCAGAGAACCCATGGTCATCACGTACGTGCGGACCTATCACTGGAACGGCGGGAAGGGTCAGCCTTTGGGAACCATCAGCCTGCGCAATGCGTCGGGCAAGGTGTTCGGCCCCTACTCCACCACAGCCTATGCCACCTACTGGGTAGCCAAACCCAATCTTGTCTTCCCGGCAGACACGTACACGATCATAGATTCTCATCCCGCAAGCTGGTCTCACAACAGCCAGTCCGGGGGTCGAGGCTTTGCGGCGGTGAACGGCGAACCGATCCCGCCGGACGAAAAGGGGCGGGTCGAGGGCTTCTTCCGGAAGGCCGGCGATCAGAAAGGGCCGGTCAATCTTCAAACCATTCCAAGGTAGCCTATCGGTTCGGATCTTCTTGCGGGGAGGGCGTGGCGCGCAACGCCCGCGCTTTCCCCGCCTTTATCCGGATTTCTTCGTTTAGGGTACTGCCCGTCCCCCTGAAAATCCACCCCCCCGTACCTTCTCCTTTCCCCGTCGCCGTGATAGAATTCCTCCATGAATCGACACCTTTACCGCTTTCCTCTCCTTCTCGCCGCCCTCCTTTTCATCCCCTCTTCGCCTCTTTCCCTCTTCGGCTCTTTTACCCGTCCACCCTTTTGCCTTAACCCCTTCCCCTTTCTCCTGACTTCCTCCTCCTTCGCCGCCGACACCTTCGAGCAGCGCCGGGCGGAGATGGTGGAAAAAGACATCAAAGGCAGGGGTGTGAAGGACCCGGGCGTCCTTGCCGCCATGGCAAAGGTGCCGCGCCATCTTTTCGTGGATGAATCACAGGTTGCCAAAGCCTACAACGATCATCCCCTCCCCATCGGCGAGGGCCAGACCATCTCCCAGCCCTATGTGGTGGCCCTCATGACCGAGGCGGTGGGCCTTAAGGGGCAGGAGCGGGTCCTCGAAATCGGCACCGGTTCGGGCTACCAGGCAGCGGTGCTCGCCGAGATCGTCAAAGAGGTCTTCACCATCGAGATCAAGAAGGGCCTCTTCGACACGGTGACCGCCCGCCTCAAGCGCCTGGGGTACGGGAGCATCCGCGTCAAGCACGGTGACGGCTACTTCGGCTGGAAAGACTACGCCCCCTTCGATGTCATCATGATCACCGCGTCGGCCAACCACATTCCGCCGCCCCTGTTGAGCCAGCTCAAGGAAGGGGGCAGGCTCATCATCCCCTTAGGCAGCACCCTCTTCTACCAGAACCTCACCGTGGTGACCAAGGGACCATCGGGCACGTACACGGTCAGGGAGCTGGGCGGCGTCGCCTTTGTGCCTATGACCGGGCAGGCACAACAAAGGTGATGACCAGCGAGAGGACATAGAACCCCGCCGCGAGAAGCAAAAGCATCTTCAGGCCCCACGCCGCGGCGATGAGAGAGGCAAGGGGGGCGGCGATGACGGAGGCCGCGCCGTTGGTGGCGTAGAGAAGCGGAACCCCCTGGCCGGACCGGCCGAACCGGGCAAGGCCCAAGGGGAAATAGATCCCCAGGACACAGCCTGTAATCACGAGAACAAGGCAGGAAGAGAAGGGACCCGAAAGGAGATCCGGGACCGCATAGAGGAGGCATGCCAGTACAGGGGCGCCGGCCATGGCCGTTCGCCCCACGCCCGGCCCGAAAAGAGGGGCCGTCATGCTGCCCCCTCCCGCACCGGCCAGGAGGCACAGGAGGGTCACCGAAAAGGAGGCCGGAGAGGAACCGAAGACAAGGATCAGCCGATGGATGAAGAAGACCTCAAGGAACATGAAGGCCAGGCCGATGGCGCCGAAATAAGGCAGGGAGGTCAGGCGGCGGGCATTCCTTTCCGTGGCCGCGAACACCCCGAGGAACATGGCAACCGAAAGCACCGCGAGAATGATGAGAAGAAAAGGTAATGCCATGCCCTCGTGGATGAAATAGGCCCATTTGCGGCCGGACAGGTGATAGACCTCTCGAAGCCTGTCCACCTTCAGAAGGTAGTAAAAAAAGGGGCGGTCATCCGTGGTCGGGCCAACCCCGAAAGGGTACCCTTCCCTGAAGGCCGCGGCACGCGACGGATCGGCAAGGTCCCGGAACATGGACCTGTAATCCGGTCCACCCACGAAAGGCCCGCCTTCCTCACCATCGGGAAAAAGGACCTGGAACTGCCTATCCCGGACAAAGCCTCTGATGTCCGACCATTCCCGCCCGGTAAACCGGCCCTTTTTGACGAGGAAACTCAACGTGTCCCAGCTCCGGTAGACAACGAGGTCCGAGGGCGCGCCCGACGTGCCGTACCCCTTGAGGGCCTCCGTGAGATTGGCAAAGAGGCGCAATTCATACCGGGGCGGAGGGAGCAGATAGGTTTGAACAAGGAGAAGACCCTGCTCCTCCAGGACGGAGAGATAGAGCAGGAAGGCCTCCACGGTGGTGTGGAAGTCTTCCGGGAGCCCACCCGCGCCGGAAGGAACGAAACCGACCCGGGACAGGAGGATCACGTCAGGCCGGTCGGAAAGGCGGGCCAGGAACCTTCGGCCCGACCCGTGGACCAGGTTCGATCCGGCCTGCGCCCCGCCCGCCTGCCTCTTTCGCAGGTAAGCGGCCAGGGCCGAGTTTTCCTCCACCACCGTAACCCGACGGGCGCCGGCCGCGCCGGGGATCAGATGGTCCGCCCCGCTTCTCGAGTCGACGATGACCACGTGACCGGGAGGCCGGAGCGTGAAAGGCAGCGCCGACGGCAGATGGAACAGGAAATCCCGGTCACGGGCCGGGAGGTCACCCATGATCACCCCTGCGATATCTCCGTCCAGGGCGATCCCGGTGCCCTTCGGCTCCGGGTCTGTCCCAGGCGAGGGACAGACCCGGAGCCGACTTCATCCTTTGGTTTTCAAAGGCATCCATCCTTCCGTCATAACGGTGGATGGTCTCCACGAGAAAGGCCCCGTCTTCGCTCAAGGCCTGCATCAGGCCCTTGTACGGCGACATACGGCCTGTTGCCGGAAGGGTCAGGACAAAGACCGAGAGGACCACAGGCAGAAGAGAGTAAAGAATCCTCCTCCCTCTCTTCTGCCCTTCGAAGGCCCCGACGACGGCAAGGAGGATGGAGAGCAGAGGCGGCACGCGGTCAGGCTGCACCACCTCCAGAAGGAGAAGAAGAACAAGCACCCCGGCGGCGGCACCGGCCAGATCGGCCGCATAGATCCGAAAGGGGTTCCCCTCCGGCATGGAGAAAACCGCCGAGAGCAACCGGCCGTAGAAAAAGAAGGGCACCGCCTGGAGGAGTACGAGGAATGGAAGATGGAGCACCTCCGTGCCTTCCCAGGGCAGGCGGTAAGGGTCGAAAGGGAGAAGCGACGAGATGGCGAGGATTGCGGGAAAGGAAATGCTGAGACCGAAGACGAGGGTACGGGCGGACTGAGCGGGCATGGGGCCGGACGGCGATTCAGGTCCCGTAACCTTCGCTCCGGGGGCACGCCTGATGGAATGGGTGAGCGCACCGGCCACGAGCCCGAGCATGGAGATGCTCACCACCAGGGACGCATAGTGGTAGGAGAACCTGATGGAGAAAAGACGGACGAGGCTCACCTCGTAGGCAAGGACCGCCAGGGACGCAAAGAAGATGAGACGGTAAGGGGCCTTCACGGGATCGTCCGGCCGGGTCCGGTAGCGGGATCGCCCGGGGTCAGAAAACGAGGATCATCATGAGGAGGCTCACCACAAGAAATATGCAGACGATGAGGAGTATCACGAAAGCGCGGCTACAGAGTCCGGTCAGGCTTTTCACGAAATCCATGAGAAATGAGACATCCGCGCCGGTAGTGGCCGTGATCATCCGTATGGGCCCGGCAAGGCGGATGACCGTCACGCTCAGGTAGACCACCAGGAGGGAGATGAGCACCCAGAGGCCGTAGTCCACGGTGGACAGGACATAGTGTTTTGCCTCCCCTACGTCGAGGATGGGGATGGGATCGAAGAAGGAGACGAGGATGTAGGCGGCGAAGAGAAGGCCGGCAACGAGGATGGTGACGCCGAGCCTGATGAGCCCCCCGGCGAGCCCCTGAAGCAAAAGGTTCTGGTCCGACGTAAACTCGTATGTTCTGTTCCCGCTCGATCCGTTCATCTCGAAAACCCCCTTGTCCGCGTCATGACAGCCTCACAGCCTACCCGAAGAGGTGTGGGACAAACCTGCTCAGGTTATTGGTAATGGGAGTGGTGTCCTCCCTGATGCCCATACCTGCCGCCTCGTCCCCGATGATCCACGATCCTATTACCGGGTAATTGCCGGCGAAGCGGGGCAATTCGCGGTATTCCTGGTAGATGACCTCGCTTTTCCCCGCCGGGAACCGTCGATCCACCCGAATGCCCTCCCCTTCCCTGGAAAAGAAGGGCTTTTCCACGTACAACCTGTCGTCGTCGGGAGGTTCGAAATAGGCCGGCAGCAGGTTCCTGTGGTGGGGATAGAGCTCCCACAACAGAGGGAGGGCTGCCTTGTTGCTCAGGATCATTTTCCAGGGCGGTTCGAGGAGGCGCATCTCAGAGTCCTTGAGAAAGAGGGAGAACTCCTCCCGGATCAGCCACTCCCAGGGGTAGAGCTTGAACATGTACCGTATGGGGTTGTCCCGGGTGTCCACGAATCGTGCACCCTTGTGGTCATACCCCACATGGTCGATATAGATGTGCTCGGTGGCGAGCCACGCCTGGATGGCCGTGTCCCGGAGATATTCCACCGTGGTGAGATCCTCCACGCTGTCCTGGACGCAGGAGAAGTAGAGGGTATTGAAGCCCACGAAGCGCTTGATCTCTTTCTTCATGACCTCAAGGAGCCGCTCGTGGATCGAGTTGAACTGGTCCATGGAGTGATCGAAATCCTGAAGCCAGAAGTACTGGACCACGCTCGCCTCGAAGAGGGCCGTGGGGGTGTCGGCGTTGAACTCAAGGAGCTTCGGCTCCGATCTCCCGTCGTACCAGAGGTCGAAGCGGCCGTAGATCGTGGGTTCCCTCTTCCGCCACGATGCCTCGATATAGTCGGCCCAGTGCCCGGGGATGCCCATGCGGCCGTAGAGGCCTTCCCGGATCACCCGCTCCACGAGGGCGAGACCCATATCATAGAGCTCGTTGGTCGCCTCCTCGAGGCGGTCAATTTCGTCGGGTCCGAACTCGTAATAGGCCGACTCGTCCCAGTAGGTCTCCCCGTCCATTTCATAGAAGTGGAACCCGAGGCCCTCCAGTTTTTCCTTCCAGTCTTCCCGGATCTTGGGAACTGAGACCCTCTTCATCGATTCACCATGACATCATGATGCGGAACGGATACCGGTCGAACCCCATCCTCCCCGCACCACGCCGGTAGCACGATGGGTAACCACAGAGGGGTTGTAGGAAGGGTTGGACCGCATCGAACCCCGGTACCAGGGCCCGTAGTAATAAAAGCCGGTTCTGCCGCCGGTGGTGGCGGGCTCGGAGTAACATTGGGTGGGGTCCTTGTAGTCCCGGAGGCAATCCTCGAGGCTGTCGTACCGGTTCCGGACCTTGTCCTGGCACCCGAGGATCAGGGCGCTCGTTACCAAGACCAAGGTCACCGTCGTCGATTTCTTCATGTCCCGACCCCCGAAAACTCTACCCTTTTTGCCGGCGAAGCTCAAGACCCTCGGGGCTCCGTTACCTGAGGAGGAGCCCGCCGCCTCCGGTGTGAAAGATCCCTGCCACCGAACCCGTGATACAACACGCCACGTTTGAGGCGAAGAGGGCCCAGAGGCCGAGCACCGAGATATCCCTGGTCCGTTCGGGTACGATGCTGGAGGTGCCGCCCACGAAGATGGCCAGCGAGGGGATGTGGGCAAAACCGCAGAGCGCATAGGTGGCGATCACCACGCTCCTCTCGTAATGGATCTTTCCCTCTTTGACGAGGGCGGCCAGGTCCTGGTAGGACTTCACCTCCGTCTCGATGATCCGCTCCCCGATGATCCGGGCGATGGCGGGGGCATCCTCTACGGGCACGCCCATGGCCAGGGTAAAGGGATAGAAGAGATATCCGAGGAGATTGTGGAGGGTGAGATCCACGGAGGTCCCCAGGAAAGCGCCGATCATCCTGCCTATGGAGCCAAGCCCGACGTCCACCAGGGAAATGAGGCCGATGAAGGCGATGAGCAGGGCCCCGATGGACACCACCATCCTGACTCCCGCCGTGGCGCCGTTGATGATGGCCTCAATCGCGTTGCCTGCCCGGGCGTACTCCACCTTCACCACCTTTCCCAGGGTGAGAGGCTTCCCGGTTTCGGGGATCAGGATCTTTGCCGAGAGGATCGCCGCGGGGGCGAGGAGGATGGAGGCGGAAATGAGATGCCCCGCCACGTTCGGGAAGGTGCCTGAGAGGATGATCACGTAGAAGCCGAGGACGCTCGACGCGATGGTGGCCATGCCCGTGGTGAGCACCACCATCAGCTCCGACTGTGTCATCTCCTTGAGATAGGGGCGGACAGTGAGGTTCGATTCAATGCCGAGGAATATCTGGGCCGACGCACAGAGGGCCTCTGCGCCGCTGATGCCCATGACCTTCACGAAGATGCGGGCGAAGAGGGCGATGATCCGCTCCATGATCCCGAGGTAGTACAGGAGTTCCATGAGGGCCGCGAAGAAGACGATGGAGGGGAGGGCCTGAAAGGCGAGGATGAATCCCAGGGAATCGGGTTTGCCCGGCGAGACGGCGAGGCGTCCGAAGAGGAACCTGATCCCCTCGAAGGAATTGTCGATGACGGCCATGGTGGCGTCGTTGAGGAGGGAAAAGACCCTCACCCCCACGGGCAGGAGAAAGACGAAAAGGGCGAAGACCGCCTGGAGCAGGACGCCCCAGAGGATGACCTTGAGGCTCACCTGTCTTTTTGCCCTGGAAAAGAGGACCAGAACACCGATGAGGAGGATGACCCCTGCCGCCGATATGAGGTTGTAGATGCCCAAAGGTCTGACCCGCCGGACCGGATGTGTGGAACGGAGGAGCGGACGCCTTTGCGCCGCCCCTCCTTAGATTACCAGTAATCGGAGCCCGGGGACAAGACTTTAGGGGATGAGACGGTAGGGCAATGCCCTCTTGGCCCACTCGCTGTCGGGATATTCCCTGGCGAGCCTCTCGTAGGCCTGCTTCAGGGGGGCGGGGTCACCGGTGCCCTTGTATCCGGCAACACCCCGCAGGAAGATCGCTTCCGGGGCCGCACTCGACCTGGGATACTCGGCCAGTATCCTGTCCAGTATCGGGATCGCCCCGTCGAAGAGGTCGAGATCGAAATGGATTTTGGCAATACCGAGCATGACCGAGGGAATGAGTTCTTCAGGGGGGAGAAAACCGACGGTCCTGTGGTGCTCCTTTCCGGTCCAGTCCGCAGTGACGAGGGTGGGGGTCCACTTGACGTTGAAGTCGGTGGAGTAGGGTTGGGCGTCGAAGGCAAGGCGGAGAGGGATGACACTGGCGGAGATGAATTCGGATACCTTTGTGTCCGGATACGAGACCGTATCCATCTGCTGACAGCCAATTCAGCCTGGATTGAAAAAATCGATGAAGAGGGGTTTCTTCTCAGCTTGGGCCCTGTCGAGGGCCCCCTTGAAATCCGTTTCCCACCTGATCGTTGCTCCCATAAAGACCTCCTTGAGAAAATGTGTGTCGCTCCAGAATATAATGCTCCCCGGGTCAAATGGAAAGGCGGGCACTGGCGCAAGGGCAGGTCATGGCGTATAATCGCTCATGATGAGACGAAGGCCGAAAGAACCACGGGTACCGGCGGAACGGTTCAGCACCATCCGCCAGTACATCGTCTCCTACCTGGAGCAGGAGCGTCTCACCGCCCACCAGCTCTCCACCTTCCTCAAAATCCCTGAGCGGGACATCTACGAGCACCTCGAGCACATCAGACACAGTCTCAACAAGGACAATACCCATCTCGCCGTCGAGCCGGCGGCCTGCCAGAACTGCGGCTACCTTTTCCGGAAAAGAGGAAGGCTCTCGAAGCCGGGAAAGTGCCCCATGTGCCGGAGCAATCTCATCAAACCGCCCGTCTTTTCGGTTGAACGACGATGACCGGGGAGAGGCGGGGACGAAGGAAGCCGGCTCCCTCCGGGGAGGGGCACTGGTATCCTACCCCTTGATGCACTATATTATGGCTACCGAGAGCATCGAAAGGAGGCACGAGATGGAACAGAAGGACATTGCGGCGATCCTGGAAATGGCGATCAAGAAGGAAGAGGAGGCATACGAGTTCTATACGAGCCTGCTTGATGTGGTGAAGGAAGGAGAGGCGGGGGAAACTCTCCGGTTCCTGGCCGCCGATGAGCGGAAGCACAAGGCCTTTCTCGAAGACTACAGGAAGGGCGGGTTGGGCCCTGACGCCCTCAGGCTGAGCGCGGTGGTGGACTACAAGGTGGCCGAACATCTGGAGAAACCGGATGCCTCAGGCTCCATGAAGAGCAAGGACGTCTATCTCATCGCCGCCCACAGGGAGCTTCATTCCTACAACTTCTATACCTCCCTGGCCGCCGTGCACCCCGAGGGAAAGGCGCGGGAAGTCCTGCTCAGAATGGCGAACGAAGAGGCAAAACACAAGGAGAAGATGGAGTACCTTTACTCGAACACCGCCTTCCCCCAGACTGACGGGGGCTGAGCCTCCCCGCTGATTGCGGACGGCGCGGGCCGGGACCTCCCCGCCGACGGCCCACCCATAATGATCACGAACCGGTGCGAACCTTTCGCACCCTCTCCATGAAGGCGAGCAGTTTTTTCTCGTATCCCCGCGTCGTGGGACGGTAGTAGGTCCGTCCCTTCATTTCCGGAGGAAGGTACTCCTGCTTCACCATGCCGTCCTCATAATCATGGGGGTAGAGGTACCCATGGCCATAACCCAGTTCATCCATCAGTTTGGTGGGTGCGTTGCGGATATGGAGGGGGACCGGATACTCAGGCAGGTTCCGGGCGTCCCGGCTCGCGGCCCCGTAGGCCGCGTAGATGGCGTTGCTCTTCTCGGCGAGAGCGAGATAGATGCAGGCCTGGGCAAGGGCAAGGTATCCTTCGGGCGGGCCGATGAAGGTGAAGGCCTGCATGGCCGAGACGGTGAGGGTGAGGGCATAGGGATCGGCATTGCCCACATCTTCCGAGGCGAAGCGCACCATCCTCCGCAAAATGTAGAGGGGGTCCTCCCCGGCCTCGATCATGCGGGCAAGCCAGTAGAGGGCCCCATCCGCGTCGGAGCCGCGCATGGACTTGTGGAGGGCGCTGATCAGGTCATAGTGCATTTCCCCTTTCTTGTCGTAGAGGGCAATCCGCTTCTGAAAGGCTTCCTGCACAATTTCGTGGGTCACCAGGCGATCGGACCGTTCCTTGGTGGATGCCATCTTGACGCACACTTCCAGCAGGTTGAGGGCCTTTCTTGCGTCGCCGCCGGCAAGGGCCGCGATCTCACCGGCCGTCTCTCCCTCGAGGCGTACCCCGAGGGATCTGAGCTCCCCGTCAGACGTCATGGCCCGCTCGATGATCCTCACCAGGTCGTCCTCGGACAGAGGGTTCAGGGTGAGGACCCGCATGCGGGAAAGGAGGGGGGCGATGATCTCAAAGGAAGGGTTTTCGGTGGTGGCGCCGATGAGGATGATCTCACCGTTCTCCACGTGGGGAAGGAAGGTATCCTGTTGGAGCTTGTTGAATCTGTGGAACTCATCGACAAAAAGGATGATACGCTGGAATTTGGCCTTCTGGATCACTTCTTTGACTTCCTTAACCCCGATGTTCACGGCGCTCAAGGCCACATAAGGGAGCTTCATGTGCCTCCCCAGAAGCCAGCCCAGGGTGGTCTTGCCCACGCCGCTCGGGCCCCAGAAGATCATGGACGGCACATCGTTCCGGGCAAGGAGAAGGCGCAAAAGCTTTCCCTCTCCCAGGATGTGTTCCTGACCCATGAATTCATCGAGGGTCTTCGGCCTCATCCTGTCGGCCAGGGGCTGGCGGCCCTCCTTCTTCCTGAAGTCGTCGGTATTGAAAAGCTCCATCTCACCCATGATACCAGTTCCGACCCCGCCTTTTCAATGTCTCCTCTCCCACCCCCTTCGCCGCCGGCTCATGCAGTATTCTTCCTTTCGTGTAGAGTGTAGTAGAGTCGGACTATGAACAGGCTCGGGGCAATTCTTCTTCTGCCCTTCGTCCTTGCCCGGTGCGAGAGCCCGGTTACCTGGCAGCACCCGGAGGGCTGTGACACGGACCGTCTCAAAAGGGATATCCGGGAGTGTCGGGTCTTGGCCCGGGACATGACCAACGAGCAGGGCAAGGGCCTCAAGGTACCGGGATCGCCTCCCCATGGAGGGGTTGCCGAGGCGCTCCTCCTTCTCGGGATGCATGAGGAGTTCTTTGAAAGCTGTATGTCGAGTCGTGGATGGAAAAAGAAGACCCCGAAATAATTGTGTATCATGTATGCCATGAAAAATATTTCATGAAATAGCTTGACAAAAATTCAGAGAGGGATATACTTTGATCATGACTATGAAGGTGAGCAGGTTGAGGCTGAGCAACCAGGTGTACGATATCCTGAAAGACATGATCGCCGACTACCGTTTTGCCCCGGGCGCACGGGTCAACGTGGAGCAGGTGGCAAAAGAGGTGGGTGCAAGCAGGACACCCGTCTGGGAGGCGGTACACCGGCTGATCCAGGAGGGTCTCCTCGAGAATATCCCCAATCGCGGGGTATTTATGGTCTCCCTCACGCCCACCATGGCCATTGAGCTTTATCAGGTGCGGCAGGTCCTGGAGGCGCTGGCAGCGGGACTGGCGATTCAGAACACCACCGACCGGACTGTCCGGAAAATGGCCAAGATCCTTGAAGAGCAGCGCAAGACAGTGGAGAAGGAGGATCTGGTCGGGTACTCCCGCCTCGATTATGAGTTCCATGCCCTGGTCTACGAAACGAGCGGCAATCGTACCCTTCAGGAGCTGCTGGGGGCAATCAAGAACAAGATGCGCCCGCTGGCCATGCAGGTAAACAAGATCCTCTCCCGCCTCTTCGAGGATCACCTGGAGATCCTCGCGGCCTTTGAGCAAAGAGATGCGGTCAGGGCCGAAGCAGCCTTCCGGAGACACAACCTCGAGATGATCGAGCTTATCAGAAACGCCTCAAAAAACGACCAGTGGAAAGATGCCCAACAGGACCAGGATGACGGCAAGAAAACCAGGAAGGGCGCGTCACGGACGGCAAGGAAAAACCCCCGGAGCAAATAGAAGACCCCATTTTTGCCGGCAGCGGCGACGATCCGGACAGATCGGATGACTGAGTGAAAAAGGAGGACGATATGAAGAGAAGTGTGAGAACGACGCTTTTGACCGCCTTTCTCATTGTCCTGGCGGTGGCTTTCGTGACGCCCCGCGAGGCGGCGGCCCAGGTCCCCAACAAGGTTCGCATAGGCCTCATGTTCGGTCTCACCGGTGCGGCATCCCCCATCGGTCCCGTCCAGCTCGACGGGGCGAAACTGGCCATCAAGGAGATCAATGCCGCCGGCGGAGTGAAATTCGGCAACAAGAAGGTGCCTATCGAGTTCCTCGTGAAGGATGACGAATCAAAGCCGGATATCGCCATCAGGAGATTCAGGGAACTCATTGATGAAAACAAGGTACATGCCATCGTGGGACAGACCTTCGCCCCCATCTCGGCCGCCCTGAACAAGGAAGTGAAGAAGACGCCCGTCGCCTATTTCCCGGTCAACGTGGTGGCTCTGGGCATGTTTGAGAAGGGCGAAATGGCGGAGACCACCTTCGCCATCCACGGGGCCGCCTATTCCATCGGCTATGCCGGGGCCGCCTACATCGTCGACAAACTCAACCTCAAGAACATCGTATTCTTCGGTCCCGCCTATGCCTTCGGCCGTGACCAGTGGGCAGGCGCAAAGGCCGCCTTTGACAAGCGCGGCATCAAGGTGGAATACGTGGAATCTCCGGTCGGCACGAGCGACTACACCTCCTACCTCTTGAAGATCAAGGAAAAGAAGCCCGATATCGTGATGCTGGCCCACTGGGGCGTCGATGCCATCAATGTGCTGAAGCAGACCTACGAGACCGGGCTCAAGAAGACCTCCAAGATCTGGTTCGACTGGATGACCAACGCCTTCGGGAGCGGTGTACCCGCCGAGGCACTGGAAGGCGTCTACTCCCTCATGTCCTGGTATTACGACATGAAGGGTTTTCAGGATGCGGCCATCGTCAAGGCTTCCGATGCCTTCACCAGGAAGTTCATGCAGGAATACAAGTATCCCCCCGATCCTTACTCCGCCATGGCCTACGAAGGGGTGCAGGAAGCGGTGCGGGCCATGGAGCTTGCCGGGTCGACGGACGGCAAGGCTATGGCCAAGGCACTCATGGCGAATCCCAAATTTGATTCCATGAAGGGTCAGGGCACCTGGAGGGCCGACCATCAGCCCCTCTTCAAGTACGGGGCCTACGTGGTCATCGGCAAGGGCCCCGGCGAGAGAAAGGACAAGAAGTGGGATCTGGTGAAGATCATCGGCGCCTATACAGGCGAGGACTACCTGCCCACGCTGAAGAGTCTGGGGTACTGAAAGAAGACACGCCATGGAACCTCGGGCCGTCATAGAAACAAAGGGCGCCACCATGCGATTCAACGGCCTCACCGCCGTGGACTCCGTGGATTTCTCCATGGGGGAGGGTGAGGCCGTGGGGATCATCGGCCCCAACGGCGCGGGAAAGACCACCTTTTTCAACCTCCTCACGGGACTCTATATCCCCACCGACGGCACGATCCTTTACCAGGGAAGAAACATCACCTCCATGCCTCCTCACAAACGGGTCATGGCGGGTCTCGTCCGCACCTTTCAGCTCGTTTCCGTCTTCGATTCCCTGCGGGTGGTGGACAACCTGATCCTTTCCGTCATCAGGTTCAGGAAGGATCGCGGCTCTGCGGGACGGTTCCTCCTGAGCGACGCCCACAAGAAAGACGTCGTCGACGTGTGCATGGAGGCCCTCGCCACCATGGGCATCGAGAAGAAGGCAGGCCTCATGACCTCGGAACTATCTTACGGTGACAAGCGAAAGCTGGAGATCGCCGTGGCCCTCTCCCTGAAACCGAAGGTCCTCATGCTCGACGAGCCCTTTGCGGGGCTCTCGGACTTCGAGATCGGCGAAGTGGCATCCATCATCCGGAGGGTCAAGACGGGGTTCTCCTTCATCATCATCGAACACAAGATATCGAGGATCGTCGATCTCGTGCAGCGTCTCTGCGTCATGCACGAGGGCAAGCTCATCGCCCAGGGCCTGCCCGGCGAGGTCCTGTGCAATCCCCTGGTGCGGGAAGTCTACTGGGGAAAAGAGGAGGGCCTCACATGCTCAGTGTGAGCGGCATCGACGTCGGGTACGGCCGGGCCCAGGTGCTCCACTCCATCTCCATGGAGGTGGAGCAGGGACGGATGGTCTTTGTGGCAGGCCGGAACGGCGCCGGAAAGACCACCCTTTTCAAGTCCATCGCCGGATTTCTGAAACCCACGAAGGGCTCCATCCTCTTCGAAGGAACGTCCATCGCAGGAATGCGGCCGGAACAGATAGCCCTCCTGGGGGTTCGCTATGTGTTCCAGGACAAACGGGTCTTTTCCAACCTCACGGTGCGGGAGAATCTGGAGCTGGCGGCCTATCCCGTGGGAGAGAAGATATCGGACGCCATCGGCAGGGTGGTAAGCATCTACCCGAAGATCGACAAGTTCCTCACCCTCAGGGCCGGGAGCTTAAGCGGCGGGCAGCGGCAGATACTCCTCATCGGGAGGGCCTTGATCGGAAACCCCAGACTTCTCCTCATCGATGAACCCACCGAGGGTCTCGCGGCAGGGACCATCAACGACATCCTGAACGTCCTCGCCCTCATGAAGGGCAAGGTCTCCATGGTAATCGTGGAGCAGAACCTCTCGGTGGTAGGCATGCTGGCGGACAAGGTCTACATGATGCGGGAAGGCAACATCGTCAAGGAGTTGACCGAGAAATCGGAGATCAACAACAAGGAAGCGATGGAACAGTATTTGTGAAAACGACGGTGCAGGGCGTACCGAACCCTGCGATGACAGACCAATAAGGGAGGGAACAGGTATGGCGTCAAAAAAGATCGAAGCAGCAAAAACCGCGATCGTGTTGATTGAGCCCCAGTACGATTTCCTGAAACCCGGCGGTTCCATGTACCAGTTCATTGCAGACCAGCTTGAAAAGCGGCAGGTCATCCCCAACCTGGTGAACCTTGTCACCAAGGCCAGAGGCAAGGTTAAGAAGATCATCTATGTGCCTTTCGAGGCCTTTGAGCCCGGCTTCCCTGAGATCGATCCCAAGGGCCCGGGCATGGGGGGCCTGAGGGGACTGGAGATCGATATGCCTACAGGCTGGAAGATCAAGGGCAAAAAGGTTTTCGGTGCCTGGGTTGCCGGGACCCCTGGTCCCGAAATCATTCCCGAGTTGACCCCCGCAAAGGGCGACATCATCGTGAGGGGCAAAAAGACCCTGGACGCCTTCTGGTCTACCGCCCTCGACTACACCCTCAGGGTCAACATGATCGAGTATGTTGCCATCGTGGGCTTTCACACGAACTGGTGTGTCGAGTCGACGGCACGGTCCGCCTACGACAAGGGCTACCGGGTCATCGTCATCGGCGACTGCACCGGCACGGACACGGACGAGGAACAGAACTATGCCGAGAAGTTCATCTTCCCCAAGATCGGCACGGTAATGACGTACAAGGAGTTTCTTGCAAGCCTGAAATAAGATGCTTTTCCCCCTTCCCCTCATACATCCCGGGGTGCTGGGGCATACGATTCCGTATACCCCCATCCCCCCAGCACCTCCGGGGTTCCCCCCAAGGGGAGGCGTACCTGGGAGGGTACTTTGAACAGGGACATTGATTCAAAGGCGATTTACAGCACCACCGGGGTCAGGGCTTATCTCGACATGGTGATCATCGCGGCATGCTTCTTTGCCGTCCTCCCCATCCTCGGGATCAACCGGACCACCGATTTCATCATCTTCTGCATCTTTGTCCTCGGCTTCAATCTCCTCTACGGCTTCATGGGGAGGCTCTCCTTCGGCCACATGCTCTATCTGGGGTGCGGGGCCTACGGATTTACCCTCTTCACGGAGCACATCTCGCGGAACCCATTGCTTGCCATCGCAGCCAGCATCTGCGCCGGGGCGCTCTTGGGCCTGATCCTCGGCCCCATCGTGGTACGAACCACAGGGGCCTGCTTCGCCCTTATCAATCTCGCCTTCAACCAGGTGGGCCATTTCCTGGTCCTCGTGGCCTTTTCCAAGCAGACGGGCGGCGAAGACGGCATGTCGGCCAATATCGCCACTCTCGGTTTTCTCAACTTCCAGAACAAACCTGTCATCTTCGGCTTTGTGCTCCTCTGCCTCCTCCTCACCTACTACCTCCTGAAAAGGTTCACCTCGTCGCCTTACGGGGTGCTCATCAGGTCCATAAAGGAGAATGAAACGAGGGTCAAGTTCCTGGGTTACAACACCTTTGCCTACAAATACGTCACCTTCGTCATCTCCACCGCCATATCGGCCTTTGCCGGTGCCCTGTCCATCCTGAACTACGGATACGTCACCCCGAGTTTCATAGATCCCTCAAGGGCCGTGGAGGTGATCTTTGCCGCCCTCATCGGGGGTGCGGGCACGCTTTACGGGGCCATCATCGGCGGGGTTGTGTACATGGCCATCAGCAACTATCTCGCATCCTACATCCCTCGGTGGGAGATGTTTCTCGGCTTCGCCCTCCTCATCGTGGTCTTCCGTTTCCGGACAGGCATCTGGGGTTTTGTGACCGAGCGATTCAGAAAGAACGCGGTGAGCTGCCAGTGAGGTTGCCATGATCAACACCATAGCCTACGGCCTGACAATCGGCGCCATCCTCTACATCATCAGCATCGGCCTCTCCCTCACCTTCGGTACCATGAGGATCGTCAATTTCGCCCACGGCCTCGTGTACACCATAGGGGCATACCTCCTCGTCTCCTCCCTCCCCTTCGCCCGGAACAATTTCATCCTTGCCGCCGCCGGGGCGGTTCTTGTCGTCATTCCTGTCAGCTACTGCATCGAACGGTTCGTCATACGGAAGCTGTACGGGGTCTCCATCGATTATGCCATCATCGCCACCTATGCCGTGGTCCTCATCGGGATCGACGCCATCAAGTGGATCTGGGGTGCGTCGCCCATCCCCCTTTCCGACCCCGTGGGGATGGATGTCTCCATCCTGTCCGTCACCCTGCCCCTCTACCGGCTTATCATCATCATCCTGGCCCTGGCCATCTTCTTCGCCCTCTCCCTCTTTTTCAAAAAGAGCATGGTGGGAAAGATCGTGGTGGCCTCCCTGGAAGATAAGGATGCGGTGCGGAGCCTCGGCATCAACGTGGACAAGTACTTCGCCTACGTCTTTGTCATCGGGAGCTGTCTTGCGGCCTTAGGCGGCGTCCTCTACGCGCCCATCACGTCGGTCCACCCTTACATGGGCATGATGGTCCTTCTCATCAGCTTTGCCGTGGTCCTCGTGGGGGGCCTGGGCAACATCAAGGGCACCTTCGTCTCCGCCTTTGTCCTGGGGATGGTGATGGCCATTACGGGGAGGTTCTGGGGCCCGGCGGCCGAGACCATGGTCTTCATAGTCATGGGTATTGTGCTCATCTTCAGGCCCATCGAGGTATAATGACCGTCATGCAGTCCCGCTCGTTCCCTCTGGCGCAGGCAATCTTCGCTGCCGCCCTTGAGGCGGTCGAGCCCTACCGCTGCGTAACCGATCATCTCCCCCACCTTACGGCCGCATACCTCGAAGGAGGCTTCGAGCGTCTCGTCGTGGCGGCCTTCGGCAAGGCAGCCTATCCCATGGCAAAGGCCGTCACCGACCACATGGCGGGGATGGTGACGAAGGGCGTGGTCCTGACGAAATACGGTCATACACAGGAGGCGAGTCTCTCACCCCGGGTTGCCCTCTTCGAGGCGGCCCATCCTGTGCCCGATGAACGGGGTTTCCGGGCAACGGAAGAGATCGTCCGACTCGCAAGGGAGGCGGACGGGAAGACCTTCGTGGTGTGCCTTATCTCCGGGGGAGGGTCGGCCCTCCTCGTGGCACCCTACCCCCCGGTGACCCTCGGGGAAAAGCAGGAACTGACGGGTCTCCTCCTCAAGGCAGGCGCCGATATCAAAGAGTTGAATACGGTGAGGAAACACCTTTCCCAGGTGAAGGGGGGGCGACTGGCCGAGATCGCCTATCCGGCCAGGGTCGCATCCCTCATCCTCTCCGACGTGATCGGTGACAGACTCGACGTCATCGCCTCGGGGCCCACCGCCCCGGACGAGAGCACCTTCGCCGAGGCCTGGGGGGTGATCGAGAAATACGGATTGGCTTCCCGGATACCTGCCGCCGCGGCCCGGATACTCCTTGAGGGTTGTCGCGGGGAGATCAGGGAAACCCCGAAGGGTGGACACCCGGCGTTCCTCCGCACGGAGAACATGATCGTAGCGAGTAACGGCAGGGCCGTGGAAGCGGCCCGGGCCAGGGCCGTGGCACTCGGCTTTGAGGCGCGCATCCTCTCCTCGACCCTGGAGGGGGAGGCCCGGGAGGTGGCCGCCTATCTTGCACGAGAAGCCCTCGAAACACGCCGCACCCCACCTGTCAGGGGCCGGCGCGGCACGTGCCTCATTGCAGGGGGCGAGACAACGGTCACGGTGAAGGGTGACGGGCTCGGGGGGCGCAACACAGAGCTTGCCTTGGCCTTCAGCCTCCACATTGAGGGTCAGAGGGGCATCACCTTCCTTTCCGCGGGAACCGACGGTACCGACGGACCTACGGACGCGGCAGGCGCCTTCGCCGACGGGGATACGGCAAAGAGAGCGAGGGCCGGGGGTCTGGACCCCGCTCTCTTTCTGGACCGGAACGACTCCTACACCTTTTTCAGGAAAGCGGGCGGCCTGTTCATCACCGGTCCCACGGGCACCAACGTGATGGATCTCCAGATCATCCTCATCGACAAGTAAAACGAGCTCCAAATACTAAGCTCGAAATCCAAAGGACAGCACAGAATGCCACACTCCAAGCCTCTGGGATTCAGCATTTCTCTCATCTTCTCAGTTCCCTCTTCCGCCCGTTCCCTTTTCCCTCAAAAGGTGATCTTCGTCACTATTCTGTGGCAAATCCCCCCTTGCGGCGCTACACTTAACAACAAACCCGGAGAGACAGGCGGGGGATTATGGTTACGCGGGATCGGCAGCAGGTGAAGCACCGCACTATCGGCCGTCGCAAGGAAGACTTTGACGTGCGGGACAAGGTCGTACGGGACCGAAGGCTCTTCCGGGTCATCCAGATCCTGACCTCCCAGATCAACATGGATGTCCTCGTGGAACTCATTATGGAGCAGACGAACGATATCCTCGGCACCGAGCGGAGCACAGTCTTCCTCCACGACCAGAATTCCGGCCAGCTCTGGTCCCTCGTCGCCACGGGGCTGAAAAGGAAGGAGATCCGGATACCCGCGGACTGCGGCGTGGCCGGCTGGGTCTTCCTGAGTAAAGAACCTGTCATCATCAACGATGCCTACGGCGATCCGAGGTTCTTCGACGGGATCGACAGAAGGACGGGGTTCCGGACGAGAAACCTTCTCTGTGTCCCCCTCATCAACCGGGAGAAGGAGTGCATCGGAGCCCTCGAGGCCCTGAACAAAAAGTCCGGGGATTTCGACGAGGGCGATATTGAGCTTCTCACGCCCGTCTCCCACTACGTCACCATTGCGCTGGAGAACGCCAGACTCTACGATGACCTCAAAAGCCTCGACAGGGCAAAGGAGAAGGTCCTCCACCACCTCTCCCACGAGCTGAGGACACCCCTCTCCATCATATCGAGCGTGCTCCACCTGATCACCGGAAAATCCGCAAGGGGTGACACCGCCGGGATCGAGCGCATGGCAAAAATGGGCTTCAGGAATATCGATCGCCTCCTCAAGCTTCAGGCCAAGATCGATGACGTCTTCCTCGGAAGGACTTCGGAGCATAAGAAGGATATGCTCTCCATCGTGGAAGACGCCCTCTGGTTCGTGGAGCAGGCAAAGGAGGCAAACCCCGGGGATCACGCCAGGGTGCTCGGCCTCGTCTCGGAACGGATCGAGGCCATGTACGGGGTGGATAAGGTGAGGATGGAAACCATCACGCTTCACCGGTTCCTCGACAAGGTATGCGACGACACGGTCGAGGCCATGGGTGGCCGCGACGTGGACATCGTGAGGGACTTTGACCAAAAGGCCGTCGTGATCATGGACAGGAACGTCCTCGCCAAGGTCTGCGAGGGCCTCCTCAAGAACGCCATCGAGAACTCCCCTGACGGCGGAAAGGTGGAGGTGGCCGCTTTCCAGAGAAACAGTGAAGTGGTCATCGAGTACCGGGACTTCGGCACCGGCATCACCGTCGCAAACCAGAACCTCATATTCGGCGGCTTTTTTCATACCCAGGATACGGAGGACTATGCCTCCAGGGACCCCTACGCCTTCAACGCCGGGGGGTCGGGCATAGACCTGTTGAGGACCAAGGTCTTTTCGGAACGGTACGGATTCAAGGTGAGTTTCACCACGCGGCGGTGCAGGTATGTTCCCGATGAAAAGGATATCTGTCCGGGCAGGATCGCCCTGTGTCCCCACATCAGGTCAGCCGAGGAATGCTTCAGGTCCGGCGGCACCACTTTCTCGCTCCGCTTCCCCTTTCCCTGAAAGAAAGTCCCAGGTCTCCGACAAGGGTGATCCTTGCAGCCTGACCATTGGCGCCCCCGGAATCAGGTGCAGGCAGTATCTGCAACGGCGCCGGGAAATCCTAAAGCCGTTTTCAACCCATATGCTAAGCTGTGTGTGCATACAGTTATGGTAGGAATCCCGGCGGACTGTCAATACCGACGTACTGACTGACTTGCGTTATGTTTCATGAAAAACTCTCTTGACAGGATTTCTTGGGCTCATGTAAGGTGAAGGATATCGGAATACATGTGATGGTGAGTTGATTCTCAGTGAAGGGAAGTGAACCTTTCCAAGGGGAGAAGTCTGTCGATCCCCCGGGGACAGAGACAAGAGTCAGCGTCCCCCATTTGGTTTACCCTCTTCCTTATCCTTCTGAAAGGAGCACTCTATGCGGCCGACATCCCTGAGGCGGTTTCGTTCTCTGATATGGGGGCTTACCGTAGTATTCAGTCTTACCTCAGGTTCCTGAACCTTACCAAAGAGTCCAAGATCGGAGCCGCAACGGGTACCACCGCCGATGATGTCCACACCTTTTTCACCTACACGAACTATACGGGTCCGTGGATTCTCTCCAAGCCCACCATGATTACGGTGAAGAACTATGCGGGAACCATCAAGAGCAGGAAGTGGATGGACTACCACCAGACGAAGGGTCATCTCCTCGCCGAGGAGTTGTGCAGCACGCAGACGCCTTCCTCAGGATGCGACACCCGGAATGCAACCCAGAACCCCATGGTCACCTATCAGTACTACGACGAGGGCAATGTCCAATATATTACCGACCCGAGGAATTGCAACTGGTACACTACCATCAACTACGACTCTACCAAGACGTACGCCCTGGAAAAAATCAATGCCAAGGGGCACATCACCACCACCGAGTATCATGCAGGCACGGGTAGGCTCGTGAAAATGGTCCCGCCTCACCTGCAGGGCGATCCCGATCCCGCCCATTGGTTCCGCTACTCCTATGATGTATTCGGCAGGAAGACCAGGGAGGATCGGCCGGACGGAGGGTACACCACGTGGGAATACGTGGCTATCGGAAGCCCCGGTTTGCAGCGGGTCGCCACCACCGAGCACATCCTCGGCGGAAGCACGAGCCTTGAGCCCTTCCGCGAAGACTATTTCGACGGTCTGGGAAGGGTCTATACGGTCCGAAGCGGGGGAGCGGGCGTGAGTACCACCCGCGTCGATACGGAGTTCGATGAGGTAGGAAGGGTCGAGACCAAATCCAACCCGTACTACGAGGGTACGTCCTCGGCCTATACATCCTTCATCTACGATGGTCTCTCCCGGGTCACAAGGCGGTACAATCCCGATGGCACCAGCTCCCGAACCTGGTACAAAGGCCTCGTCAAGGAAACGCAGGACGAGAACTACCACAGAACCAAATATACCTATGACGTCTTCCAACGGCTCGTCCTCGTGGCCGACCCCGCAAGCACCGAGACCCAGTACACCTATGACACCCTGGGTAACCTGATCCAGGTAACCGCCGCCAGGAACCGCACCGAGCAGAACACCACCACCATGACCTACAACAGCCTCTCCCAAAAGACCCAGATGACCGATCCCGATATGGGAACCTGGTCCTACGCCTACGACAAGGCAGGGAACCTCCTCACCCAGACGGACGCCCGGGGTCAGACCACCACCTTCACCTATGACGAGATCGGCAGGGTCATCACGAAGGTCTCCGATATCACCGTCACCTCCGTCTACGATGACGTGAACGTTATATACCACTCATACCCCTCTTCCAGGGAAGATGAGGGGAGCAGCCCC
>CAYOQF010000001.1:31717-340198 GCA_964406055.1 uncultured Syntrophorhabdaceae bacterium | reverse complement strand
ATGCTCTTCTCGGTGCGCTCAAGTGAGTCCACACAGAAGGCGGGGCGAAGGGGCGTGGGAGAGGCTTTGTTTCTTCGACAGTGGTCACCATGTCCATGATCGTCCACTCGCGGGTGCTCGAAGGGTATGGCAGTTGAGATGGGATGAGTGAAGAGGACGGTTCAGGTCCTGGAGTCGATGATGAGGGTTACGGGCCCGTCGTTGACGAGGGAGACATCCATCATGGCCTGAAAGACCCCGGTCTCCACCTTCCCGACCCGTTCCCTGGCCTTCTCCAGAAAGACCTCGAAGAGACGGCGGGCATCCTCGGCGTTCATGGCGTCGCTGAAGGAGGGTCTGCGGCCCTTCGCACAGTCGCCGAAGAGGGTGAACTGGGAGACGGCGAGGATCTCGCCCTTTATGTCGAGGAGGGATTTGTCGAACTTGCCGTTGTACTCGAAGATGCGGAGGTTGACGACCTTCTCCACCATCCAGTCGATGTCGCGGAGGGTGTCGTCTTTGCCGACGCCCACGAGGACCAGGAGACCCGGTCCGATGGATCCCACCGTCGTGCCTTCAACGGTGACGGACGCAGACTTTACCCTTTGAACGACGGCCCGCATGAGATGTCCTGATCCGGTACCCTTTCAGGTGGGCAGGCTACTTCTCCTGCTCCTTTTCCTTCCTGGCTGCCTCGATGATCTTCTCGGCCAATTGGCCGGGGACCTCTTCGTAATGGGAGAACTCGAGGGTGAAGGTGCCGCGGCCGCCCGTCATGGAACGGAGGTCCGGGGCGTACTTGAGCACTTCGGCCATGGGTACCGTGGCCTTGATCACCTGGTTGCTGCCCTTGGTCTCCACACCCATGATCTTTCCCCGTCGGGAATTGAGGTCGCCCATGGCGTCGCCCATGTTCTCGTCCGGGACGATCACCTCCATCTTCATGATCGGTTCGAGGAGTACGGGCTTGCAGGCCTCCATGCCCTTCTTGAACCCCATGGAGGCGGCGATCTTGAAGGCCATTTCGGAAGAGTCAACGTCGTGATAGGACCCGTCGTAGAGGCTGATCCTTACGTCGGTGGTGGGGTAGCCCGCGAGGATGCCCTGCTCCATGGCCTCCACCAAACCTTTCTCAACGGCCGGGATATACTGCCTGGGGATGGCGCCGCCCACGATCTTGTCCACGAACTCGAAGCCGCCGCCCCTGGGAAGGGGCTCGATCTCGAGCCACGTGTCTCCGTACTGTCCCCGGCCGCCCGACTGCCTCTTGTACTTGCCCTGGACCTTGGTGGAGCCCTTGATGGTCTCTTTGTAGGGTACCTTCGGTTCCTTCAGTTCCACCTCGACGCCGAACTTCCTTTTCAGCTTCTCCGCGATCACCTCGATGTGGACCTGTCCCATACCGGAGAGGATGAACTCCTTGGTCTGCTCCTCCCTGGAGTACCGGATGGTCTGGTCTTCTTCCATAAGCCGGGAAAGGGAGGTGTTGAGTTTGTCCTCGTCTCCTTTGGCCTTGGGCTGGAGGGAAAAGGAGATGATGGGGTTCGCGACCGTGGCACCCTCGTATTTGATCGGGTTCTTCTCGTCGCACATGGTGTCGCCGGTGCCCACTTCCTTCAACTTGGCCACCACCGCGATGTCTCCGGCCGAAGCAAAGCCAGCGGGTTTCTGCTTCTTGCCGACGAGGTAAAAGATCTGACCGATCCTCTCCTTTTCATCCTTGTTGGGGTTGAGAACGGTCATATCAGGATGTAATTCCCCGGAATAGACCCGGAACATGGTGAGTTTGCCGGCAAAGGGGTCGGTGATGGTCTTGAAGACAAAGGCGCTGAAAGGCTGGTCCGCTGCCATGGTTCTCTTGATCTTGTTGCCTGACTTGGGATCGATCCCTTCCACTTCCTTCCGGAAGGTGGGGGGAGGGAAGTACGCCGCGATCGCGTCGAGGAGCATGGGCACGCCGATATTCCGTGTAGCGGAACCGCAGAAGACCGGGGCGAGCTTTCTGTCCCAGATACCCTGTCTCAGGCACTGTTCGATCTCTTCCTGGGAGACCTCGTCGCCGTTGAGGTACCGCTCCATCACCTCGTCGTTCATCTCAACGGCGGTTTCCACCAGCTTCTCGCGGTAGGAGGAGGCCATGGCAGCCATGTCCGCCGGGATATCGGCAATCTGGTAATCCCCGGAGCCGTCGCCCTTGAAGAGATAAGCCTTCATGGTGAGGAGGTCGATCACCCCCTTGAAGGCATCTTCCTTTCCCACGGGCAACTGGACCACCACGATGGACTTGTCGGAGAAGTTCTTCTGCAGATCCTCCACGGTCCTTTCGAAGTCGGCCCGCTCACGGTCCAGCTTATTGACGAAGCAGCAAGTGGGGATGGCGAACTCGTTGGCATACTCCCAGACCTTTTCCGTTTGGACCTTGACCCCGGACACGGCGCTTACCACGACGATGGCCCCGTCCACCACCTTCATGCAGAGCTTTGCGTCCGAGATGAAGTTGTCGTCGCCCGGGGTGTCGATGAAGTTGATCTTGGTCTTTCCCCAGTCGAAGCAGGCGAGGGAGGAGGATATGGTGACCTTCCGTTCAATCTCTTCCGGTTCGTAATCCATGAGGGAGGTGCCGTCATCCACCCTGCCGAGACGGGTATTCTCGCCGGCAAGAAAAAGCATGGCCTCGACGATGGACGTCTTTCCTTCGCCCCCGTGAGAGAAAATACCTACGTTTCTTATGGCGTCGGGCTCATACTTTTTCATCGGGGGCTCCTTTCGGCGGTGGTATGGATTGGTGAATCCTGTGAAGTTTACATATCTTGCCCCAGAAAATCAAGCCCAAAACCTATCCATGGAAGGGTGGGTCGGGGTGGATGGGAAGGGAAGAGGGAAGGGCTGAGAGTGTCGGCTGTCGTCGCGGAAATGTTTGTTGTCATTGACAATATTCAACTTGTTATGGTTAAGTAATAGTCCAACATATACCGAGGTGAAGTGATGAAGCGAACCTATCAGCCCCACAACAAGAGCAGAAAGAGAACACACGGTTTTCTCGTACGGATGCGAACCGCTTCAGGGAGGGACGTCATCAGGCGTCGACGGGCAAAAGGCCGGAAGCAACTCGCCGTTTAACAGCCGCCCATAATCTGTGATAATCTGATCTGTGACCCGAGCTCCTATGACGTGAGGGAGGGATAGAGGGTACAGACAGCAGGACGCTCCGTAAATGGCATACACCTTCACCAGAGAGGAAAGGCTCCATAACAGGGATTTCCGGAATGTGCGGTGGGCCAGGCGCGCCGAAACGGCGCACTTCATGCTTATGGGCCATGACAACCACATGGGCATTGCGCGGGTAGCGGTCAGTGTGCGCAAGAAATTGGGGGGGGCAGTTCACAGGAACAGGATGAGAAGATTGGTGAAGGAATTCTTCAGGTTGCACAAAAACCTGTTTGTCGACGGCTCCGACAACCTTATCAGGGTGAAGAAGCTGCCCCACGACCTGAACTGGAGTTCGACACGGGACGAGCTGCAGGTACTGACGAAGAGTACGATCGGTCGGTAATGAGTAGACTGGTAATCGGCCTGCTGGATCTTTACAGGCTTCTTATATCTCCTCATATCCCAACCCAGTGCAGGTTCTATCCAACCTGTTCCGCCTACATGCGAGAGGCTGTGTTGAAGAAGGGTGTGTGGCGGGGCGTTGTGATGGGCGTAAAGAGACTTCTCAGATGCCACCCTCTGAATCCCGGTGGGTACGATCCCGTGAAGTAACGGAGGTAGGGAATGGAAAAAAGGACAGTTATCGCGCTGGTCCTGACGATTGTTCTGCTTTTCGTCTTTCAGATGTATTTTTCTCCTGGTTCCCAGGAAACGAAGAAGGAGACCCCGAAGGTAGAAGCCCCGAAAGGGACTGAGGCCCCGAAGGGCGGCGTACCGGAGAAGCAAACGGGTGTGCCGGCTGCGGCGGAAGTGAAGGCGTCCAGACATTTTGTGGTGGATACCCCCCTCATCAAGGTCAAGATATCGGACCTTGGAGGGGGCATTTCCAGCGTTGAGCTGAAACGGTACAAGGAGACGGTGGACCGGCCGGCAAACAAGGAGCTTGTCGAGGACGTGAAGCCCTACACCTTCCTCCCGACCGTCTCCCGGGGAACCGCCGATGACCGCACCCTGTTTACCGCCGACAGGCAGACGATCGAGGTGAAGGATAAGCCCGAAACGATTACCCTCTCCGGTACCCTCACCGACGGGACCAGGGTCAAGAAGATCTATACCTTCCATCCGGACCGGTATGTGGTGGATGCCAGGATCGAGACCGATCCGGCTGCCGCTGCCAGGACCACCGTCGATTTTGCCATGATCTCGGCGACCAACCCGTCGAGCTACACCTTCAAGGGCCCCTTCACCTTCAACGGTAAGAGCTTCCAGCAGATCGAAAAGCTTGACAAGACCGTGGATCTGGGGAGCGAGTACAAATATGCAGGTCTGGATGAGGGTTTCTTCGCCATGATCTGGATCCCTGCGGAGGGGACAAAGCCGTCCCTCAGCATCCTCAAAGGAAAGAACGACATCCCCCTCATGAGGCTGGCGACGGACCAGCAGGCGGTGGCCGGGAGGCTCTTCTTCGGCCCAAAGAAGTCGGACATCTTGAAAACGCTGGACGTGAAGGCGGAGAAGATCGTCGATTTCGGCTGGTTTGACATCATCGCCAAGCCCATGGTTGCCGGTCTGAACCTGTCGAACCGGGTGACCAGGAATTACGGCATCGACATCATCCTTCTCACCATCCTCATCAAAATCATCTTCTATCCCCTGAGTGTGAAGAGCTACAAGTCCATGAAGGAGATGCAGAAGATGCAGCCTCAGGTCCTGAAGCTCAAGGAGAAGTATAAGGATGACCGGGCGAAACTGAACCAGGAGATGATGGAGATGTACAAGAGGAAGGGTGTCAACCCCATGGGCGGGTGCCTGCCCATGGTGATACAGATACCCGTCTTCTTCGCCCTCTACAAGGCCCTTTCGGGTGCGATCGAGATGCGTCACGCCCCCTTCTTTCTCTGGATCAATGACCTGTCGGCGCCGGAAGACCTCTTCTCCTTCACCGTGGCCGGGTACACCCTGCCCATCAGGATCCTGCCCCTCGTCATGGGCATCACCCAGGTGATCCAGCAGAAAATGACGCCGACCAGCGCCGACCCCATGCAGGAAAAGATGATGCTCTTCATGCCCATCTTCTTTACCTTCCTCTTCTGGGGTTTTCCTTCGGGCCTCGTGCTCTACTGGCTGGTCAACAACGTGATATCGATCGCCCAGCAGTACTACATCAACAAGAAAGTGTGATGAGGAGGAAGCATGGATTTTGTGGAAGTCGAGGGTAAGACGTACGAAGAGGCGATCAGAAAGGCCTCGGCGGAGCTGAACGCCGAAGAGAAAGACCTCGATATCGAAGTCACGGAAGTTGACACGAAAGGCATCCTCGGCCTTCTGGGAAGCAAGAAGGTGCGTATCAAGGCACGACGGAAAGAAAAGGAGATCACCGCCCAGGAGTACGGCGAGCAGTTTCTCCGGGAGGTGGGTCAGTTCATCGGCCTTTCCCTCAACGTGAAGGTGACGGAGACCCACGACAGGCTTATGTTCCTCGTCCAGTGCGACGATGGCGACGTACTCGTGGGGAAGGAAGGGGAGGCCCTCGACGCCCTCCAGTATGTCCTGCGGCTTGCCCTTGCCAAGAGGTTCAAGGAGGGACAGAAGGTCCTGATCGATATCAACGGTTACCGGGAAAAGCGGAGACAGGTCCTCACCACCATGGCAAAGAGGTTGGCCGACAAGGTCAAAAGGACGGGAAGACGCCTGAAGACGGATCCCCTGAACCCCTACGAACGAAGGATCGTCCACACCATGTTCAAGCACAACAAGCATGTGTCGACGAAGAGCGAGGGGGAAGGTCACACCAAGAAGGTGATCATCTATCCCACCGGACGCATGGATGGAAGACGCTGATACCATTTGCGCCATCTCCACCCCCGGAGGTGAAGGTGGAATCGGTATTGTGCGTATAAGCGGGCCCAGGGCCCATGCCATTCTGAGACAGATCTTCGAGCCGAAGGAGGCACGTGAGGACTTTGAGCCACGCCGTCTCTATTTCGGCTACATCACGGATCCCCACTCAGGCATATCTCTCGACGAAGTCTTTGCCGTCTTTATGAGGTCGCCCCGGACCTACACGCGGGAAGACATGGGAGAGATCCACTCCCACGGAGGCCCCGCCGTCCTGAGGGCGATCCTGTCCCTCGTCGTCGCGGCCGGTGCCCGTCCCGCCGAGGCGGGAGAGTTCACCAGACGGGCGTTCCTGAACGGAAGAATCGACCTCCTCCAGGCCGAGGCGGTCCTCGATGTGATCCGGAGCGAGACGGAAGAGGAACTGAAGCACGCGGTGTCCTGTCTGAAGGGGTCCATTTCACGGCAGGTGAGCCGGTTCAGGGAGGCGATCACTGAGGCCCTCGTGGAGATAGAGGCCCTCATCGACTTCCCCGAGGAAGAGATAGAACTGACGGGGCAGGGCTATGTGGAGGGGCTGCGAAAGGCCTCCCGGGATCTGACCCGGCTCATCGATTCCTACTACGAAGGAAGAGGGATCCGGCACGGGTATGAGGTCCTGATCGTGGGACGGACCAACGTGGGGAAGTCGAGTCTTCTGAACATGCTGATGGCCGAGGAAAAGGCGATCGTCACCCCCCTGCCGGGCACCACCAGGGACATGGTCGAGGGTACCCTTCACGTGAAGGGCATCAAAATGATACTGGTCGATTCGGCCGGCATAAGGGACCCGAAGGATGTGGCGGAAGAGGAGGGTATCGGGCGGGTAAAGAAGAAGATCCCTGAGGCGGACCTGATCCTCTGGGTCCTGGACGGGTCCGAACCTCTGACGGAGGAGGATCGTGCCATCGGAGACCTTCTTTCGGGGGCGGATGTACTCGGCGTGATCAACAAGGTGGACCTTCCCCTGAGGCTGGACCGGTCCGGGTTGCCCGCCTCACTGAAGAGGGTCGTGGCAGTGTCGTGCAGGGATGAGACAGGTCACGAAGAACTGAAGGCGGAGATGTACGGGTCTTTTCTCGGCAGGAGGGGCAGAACTGGAGGGTTGATCATCACGAACCTGCGGCACAAAAACGCCCTTACGAGGGCGCGGGATGGGGTTGACCGCGCGCTGGAGGGGGCCACAGGGGGATTGCCCCTGGAGGTGGTGGCCTTCGAGTTGAGGGAGGCCCTCTTTCACCTTGGAGAGATCACCGGTGAGACCTGTGCCGAGGAAGTGCTCAACACCATCTTCGATCGCTTCTGCATCGGAAAATAATCGAAAAGAAAGCACAGGGGCGTCACGGTCCGAAGTGTTTTGCGTAGGTCCGTTCCAGAACGGCCTCCACATCCTTACGGAAGAGGCCGTACCGCTCCATGAGCCTGCGGCCCTCCGGGGTGATGCGGGAGCCCCCGCCGGCGTGCCCCCCGACCTTGCGATCGAGAAGAGGAAAGCCGAGCCTCTTTTCGCTTGCCTGTATCATGGCCCAGGCCTTCCGATAGGACATCTTCATCTCCATGGCCGCCTGGTGCAGGGAGCCGGTCCTCTCGATACCCATGAGAAGAAGGTAAGGGCCTTCTCCAAAGGCCTTGCCGTCACTGTCGAGCCAGACTTTGTAGGCCACTCTCATCGTTCGAAGTAGGCTAAGATTGCATCCACCAGGCCCTGGATGTCGTATTTCCCGGCCTCCATATGGACACGCAGACCCGCTCTTTTCAGGGTTTCCGAGGTGACGGGACCGATGGAGGCGATAAGGGACCTGTCAAGGCAGTCCTTTCCATAGAGGTGGATGAAGTTCCTGACGGTGGAGGAGCTGGTGAAGGTGATGACATCCGCGTGTGCGGGGAGGGTGCCGCGGTCCTGGGGGAGGCCCGTCCGGTACACGGGGACGACGTGGCAGAGGCCGCCCTTTTCCTCAACGAAGGTTTCGATCACATCGCTCGCCTCTTCAGCCCGGGGCAAAAGGACCCGTCTGCCCCTGAGATCGCGCCCCTTCAGCACTTCAACGATGCCCTCCGAGGTGTACCGGGAGGGGAGAAGATCGGGTACGACGCCCATCCCCCGGAGCCCCTCCGCGGTGGCCTCCCCTATGGGAACGACGGCGGCCCGGTGAAGGGCCCGGGCATCCCGTCCTGCGGAAAAGAGGGCGTCCCGAAAGGCGGTTACCCCGTTCACGCTGGTGAAGATGATGTAGTCGAAGGTCCCGATGGCATCGATGGCCCTGGAGAGGGGCTCGTTGGGCATGATCTTCTCCACCTGTATGGTGGGGACATAGATCACCTCGGCCCCCATGGCCCCGAGAAGGCTGCCCAGCCGGGCGGACTGGTGGGCGGCCCGGGTGATCACGATCTTCTTGCCGAAGAGGGGTCTCTTTTCATACCACCGGAGCTTCTCCCTCAACCGGGTTACATGGCCGACGAGGATGATGCCAGGGGGTGCGATGCCCGCCCGGGCCGCGACGGCGGGGAGGGCGGAGAGGGTAGCGGTTACGACCTGCTGACGGGGCAGAGTCCCCCACTGGATCACGGAGGCGGGGGTATCCGGGTCCCGGCCGTGCTCAATAAGTCTCCGGGTGATCTCGGGCAGATTTCTGATGCCCATGAGGAAGACGAGGGTATCCACGGCGGTGGCGAGATATTTCCAGTTGATGGTGGACTCCGTTTTCTTCTCGTCCTCGTGGCCGGTGATGAAGGCCACCGTCGATGCGTGGTCGCGATGGGTGAGGGGTATGCCTGCATAGGCGGGAGCGGCGATGGCGGACGTGACCCCCGGGACGACTTCGAAGGGTATCCCCGCCTCGGCCAGAGCCTCCACCTCCTCGCCGCCTCTCCCGAAGACGAAGGGGTCTCCGCCCTTGAGGCGGACCACGATCTCCTTTCGCCGGGCCTTTTCAACGAGGAGCGCGTTGATATCCCCCTGGGGAAGCTCGTGGCGCGAGGCCTGCTTGCCCACATAGATGAGCTCGGTACCATTGCGGACGGACGCGAGGAGCTCGGGGTTGGCGAGAAAATCGTAAATGATCACGTCTGCGCGGTTGATGAGCTCCATCCCCCGGAGGGTGATGAGCCTCGGGTCGCCCGGTCCTGCGCCCACGAGATATACCGTACCCATGGTGCACATTATATGCCCGAAGTGTTGCCCGGCGCAACGGGTTAAAGACCTCTCTTTCTTCTTGACGGTGGAGAGGGGTGGTGCTACGATTTGGCGGGGAGTAACACAGAGTATGTCTGACCTTGTGCGCTTCGGGGTGTCCCTGGACAGAAACCTGCTCGAACGGTTCGACAGGCTTCTCAGGGAGCGAAACTATGACAACAGGTCCGAGGCCTTCCGCGATCTCATCAGACAGGAGCTGGTGAGAAAGGAGTGGGAGGAGGACGATGATGTGGCCGGGGCCATCACCCTCGTCTACGACCATCACCGGCGGGATCTGATGGGGAAGATTACGGATATCCAGCACGATTACCAGGGGGTCATCATATCGACCCAGCACGTACACCTCGATCACGACCATTGCCTCGAGATCGTGGCGGTGAGGGGCAGGCCGGCGGACGTCATGAAACTGGCCGATACCCTGCGCTCCGTCAAGGGTGTGAAACACGGGACACTCAGCATGTCCAGCACGGGTAAGGGGATGGGGAAATAATTTTTTGCCGGGCGGTAACACGTTTTTTCTATTCGTGGCATTAGGAAGGACACAGCATGGAGAGGAAAGAGATCGGCACCACGGAGTACTGGGAAGAAAATGCCCGATGGTACAAGCTTTGGCTCGACCACAACAGGTATCACGAGAGGATAAGAGCCTTTCTCGAGTCCCTTGTCGGCGGGGGCTGGAGAATCCTTGACATCGGGGGAGGGAGCGGTGTCCTTTCTCTGCCCCTGGCCCGGAGGGGAAACGAGGTGGTGGTGGTTGAGCCGTCGCGGGCCATGAGGGAACTCCTGTTCCGCGAGGCTGCAAGTGAGGGTGGGGCCGCCCTCACCGTGGATTCGCGCAGGTGGGAAGAGGTGCCGCCCCGGGAGTACCGGGCCTATGATCTTGTTGTCTGCTCCAACAGTCTTCATCTCATGTCCTTCCCCGTCCAGGCGGCCTTGGGCAGGGTGATGACGGGCAGACCCCGGAGGGTCCTTGTGGTGGCCGAGTACCCCTTGGCCGAGAGCCCTCCCGGGTACGTGCTGAGTCATTACGAATCGTTCCGGGTGGAGAGCGCCTGGGTCTATCACACCATCGACGAAGCCCTGGAACACTGGGCTTTCAGGCACGGCAGGAAGGCGGAACAGGGGGACGAGGAAGATCTGAGACGGCGACTCGACGGCCGGAACGGCCATTTCTTTCTGAACGGTGACGCCACGGTACACCTCTATCTCTGGCAAAAGACAGATGCCTCCATGCCGATCGCGGATCGGATCCTGCTGGAAGATCAGGCATGAGAAGAAGAGGGAGAAGCTGATGAAGAGGAACAGGGGAGGAGAGATGGGATGGGTTGGCCTGAAATACATAATGGGTGTTGCCTTGTTGCTTCTGGGTTCCGTCGTGCCCCTTTGCGGGCAGGTTGGACAGGGTGGTGCCGAGAGGATCGAACTGGACGGGATCCTGGTCACAGGGGCGAGGACGAAAGAGGACCCGGAGCGGCCGAACATGAGCGTCATCATCCCCTCCGCCCTGCTCCAGGGGCCTTCATCCACCCTGGACTCCGCCCTGCGACGGCAGGCAGGCATCGATGTGCAGCGTCCCCAGGAGATGGGGGCCTCCCTTGACGACGATTCCATACGGATACGAGGATTCGGGGCCCGCAGGATCCAGGTGACCGTCGACGGCCGTTCGCTCAATACGCCCGGAACCGCGGGGGCATACTTCATCGATTGGACTACCATCCCCCTCACGAATGTCCGTGAGATTGAGGTGGTGAAAGGGGTGAGCGACCCGCGGTACGGGAACGTCCTCGGGGGAGTGGTGAATCTGGTGACCAGGAAGCCGGGAAAAGAGCCGGAGATAGAGGCGCAGGTCGGGGCGGCCAGCTTCGGGACTAAGCGCTTCGATTTTTTTCACGGCTGGAAGCCCGGGGTCTTTGACTATTCGGTGTGGGGCGGCTATGCGGACAGCAACGGCTATCTGTGGAACGGGGAATCGTGGATGAAGAACGCCGGCCTTGCCGTAGGGCTTGACCTTCCGTGGAAGGGGAGGCTGCTGGGAGATATTCAGTATGTGGAGGTGAAGAAAGGGTTCATTGTGGCGAACAGGCTGAACGGCGACCCCGATTCGCCGAATTACGAGGTGCCTAAAAACCATCGCTATCCGGCCTCCGACGGGGAGATCATGTACGGGGGCATGGGGTTTCGGGGCCAGGCCGAGCCGGGAAGCTGGTGGCGGAGGGAGCGGATCACCTACAGCATCGGCTACGAACAGCACTTCCCCAAGGGTCTCGCCGGTGCACGGTTCTGGCAGAATCACGGCGACCGGGAGGCCTTCAACACGAGGGCGGTCCTCAACCGGGTCTATCACAAGGAGTTCTACGACGACCGCTCATACGGCTTTGACGGGAACTACCGTCACGAGACGGGAAACCATGTGATCACCGTCGGCCTGGAGTATAAGCGACTCAAGGACGACGGGGACAGGAACGTAAGCGACGATTTCCGGGCCCCCTTCAGGAACGGGAACTATGTGAACTCGGTGGTTCAGGGGCTCTATGTGATGGACGACATCTCCTTTCCGGATAAGCAGGTTATCCTGACGCCGGGCCTTCGGTACATGTCCTATGACGGTCGGGCCGGGCCGGCGGGAAAGGCGGAAGGGATCCAAAACATCACCATGGACGGCCTCTCCCCCTCTTTGAAAGGGACCTACGTCTATGGAAAGGACGGCATCCTGTATGCAAGTGTGGCACGGGCCCTGAGGATGCCCACGCCGCCCGAGCACTACTGGCACTATTCCCCTGACGCCGGGGTAGTGACGGCGGCCCTTCCCTTCAAGAAAGAGGACGGATTCATGGTCCAGGCAGGATGGAAGGCGTTGCTGCCCACAGGGACGAAGGTGGAGATTTCGCCCTACTATTACAGAATCAGGGATTATATCCAGTTCGACCTCATCAACTTTGTGAGCTACAACATCAGAGAGGCCACCCTCTACGGCGTGGAATGCGGAGCCACCCAGCAGATCACGAAAGGTCTTTCCGTCTTTGCGAACTATACGTACCAGAAGAGCAAAACGAGGGGTGATCCCTTCGTGAGCACCTATGTCGACCCCCTGGACCGTGATTTTGACGAGATCCCCGGTCTGCCGGAACACAAGATCAACGGCGGTATCCGGTACAAGGGGCCCGGGAGGGAGACCGTCGCGCTCTACGGTACCTATGTGTCGAACCAGAAGGTGATTTACAACAATAATGCCCTGAATCCCACGGCAAACCCAACCCTCAGGGTGAGAGGTCAGAGTTCCTACGTGGTAGTCGACCTGGAGGCGACGTACCCCCTGGCGGGAAACCTCGAGGTGACCGGATACGTTCGCAATCTGCTGGACGAGAAATACCAGGAGCGGTTCGGCTTTCCGGCTGCCGAGATCAATGTGGGCCTCGGCCTGAGGGTGTTGTTTTAGGGCAGGGTAAAGCATAACAGGGGAAAGGGGAAGGGCAGGAAGAGAAGGGGGAAAAGATGCATGGGGAGAGGGGACGAGGAGGCTGCGGAGGGAAGGAAGGGCGTAGAAGATGCCCCTGGTGGCGGATCACGCTCGCTGCGGCGATCATCCTCGCGATCGTGGCCGGATGCTCAGGGGATGGAGGACGGAACAGGCATGACAGGCTGATCATCGCCTTTTCCTCGGAGCCCAACCGGACAAACCCCGTCTTCCTGTCCGATCTGAACTCCTATACCGTAAGCGGATGGATTTTCAACGGTCTCACGAAAACAGGGGATGACCTCAAAGTGGCGCCTGATCTTGCCCGGTCCTGGAGGATCGAGGACAATGGTCTTGAGATCACCTTCTTTCTCAGGAAGGGCGTGAAATGGCATGACGGGACAGAATTCACGGCCCGGGATGTGCTTTTCACCTACCGCCAGGCTGTGGACCCGGGGAACGGATCGCCCCACAGCGCACGCTTCGGGCCGGTAAAGGACGTGACGGCGCCGGACCCCCACACCGTAAGGGTCCGTTATGAGCGGCCGTACGGTTCGGCCCTTTCAAGTTGGAGCCTCGGGATCATCCCCCGGCACCATTTTGAGGGAAGGGACGGCCGCGATACCGCCTTTGATGAGAAACCCATAGGTACGGGCCCCTATCGGCTGCGGCAGTGGGTGAGGGGCGAACACCTCTCCCTCGAGGCGAACGAGACGTACTTTGACGGGCCCCCCAAGATCGGCACGGTAATGGTGCGGTTTATCCCGGACAGCGCCACGAGGATGCTGGAATTCAAGAAGGGTACTATTGACCTCATGGAGGCGAACCCTACCCAGTTTGACCAGGTCCTGGGGAATTCCGGTGAAGAGGGGCGGGTTGCCGCCTATCGTTCGCCATCCTTCCGATATGCCTTCCTCGGATTCAACCTCCGGGACAGCCGTTTTGAGGACAGGCGGGTGCGGCAGGCAATCAGTCACGGGATCGACAAAGACGCGCTCATAAAGACGGTCCTCCGGGGGCTTGGAGGCAGATCCACAGGCCCGTACCCTCCGGGTGCACCGTATGCAGGGACGGCATCGGTGACACCCGCCTACAGCAAAGAAAAGGCATCGGCCCTTCTTGCCGAGGCCGGGTGGCAAAGGGGCGAAAGAGGGATTCTGTACAAGGGCGGGAGACCATTTTCCTTTGTCCTTGCCACGAATGCCGAGAGTGAGGAGAACATGCAGACCGCCCAGGTCCTCCAGGGTTCGCTGAGGGAACTGGGGATCGACGTCACCGTCCGGCAGTTGGAATGGCAGACCTTTCGCCACAGGGTGATCCAACATCATGATTTCGAGGCGGTCTTGCTTTCCAGGGCATATCTCTGGGATCCCGACCTCTTCGACCTGTGGCACTCGTCCAGAACGAAGGAGGGGGAATGGAACTTTCTCTCGTACCGGAGCAAGGCGGCAGACAGACTCCTGGAGAAGGGCAGGGCCGCTGTCGATGAAGGTCAACGTTTTTCGATCTACCGGAGGCTCCATGAGGTGATCGCCCTGGACCAGCCCTGTGTATTTCTTTACAATGCCGACGGTCTCTTTCTGGCCAGAAAGGATCTCAAGGGGATAACGCCGTCGCCCCTCGGCATCTATCATCATCTCCATCGATTCTTCTACCGGTCCTGACTCTCCCCGCCCCGGGCATCATGGCGTAAAATGGCGACTTGGGCCGTTTCTGTGATTGTTAAAAATTTTTAAAGATTTTCTTGACAGGTTTTGGGAATCGGACTAATATACCCTCAAAGCACAAACTGCTTTAATATCTTTCAAGAAAGGAGTGCAGTAGCATGCCTGTAGGTAAGGTAAAGTGGTTTAACGATTCAAAGGGCTATGGGTTTATTGAGCAGGATAATGGAGAGGACGTGTTTGTGCATTTCTCCGCCATCAAGCAGGACGGATTCAAGTCCTTGAAGACCGGAGAGAAGGTAGAGTTCGAAATCGTGAAGGGTCCGAAAGGTCCCCAGGCAGCGAATGTCGTAAAAGCGGAATAACAGGGGGCTTAGGCCCCCTTTTTTTCCAGCTTCTTTGCTTCATCCCACAACTTGTCCATCGCGGAAAGAGGGGCGTTCCCGGTGTCCGCGTTGGCTTCTACGTAATTGAATCTCCGGGTAAACTTATCGCACGTGGATCTGAGTGCATCTTCCGGGTCAATCCCGTGGAATCGGGCAAGATTTGCAACGGAGAAGAGGAGATCACCCACCTCCTCGCGGATGGCCGAAGATTCCCCCGTTTCTTCGGCTGCCCGGAGCTCCGCAAGCTCCTCGTTGATCTTTTCGTAAATCCCCTCTGCCTTATCCCAGTCGAATCCCACCCGCGAGACCCGTCGGCCTATGATGTAGGCCTTGAGCAGGGCGGGGAGGATATGGGGTATATTGGAAAGAAGGGAGTAGTCTTCCCTCTCCTCCCGTTTTATCTCCTCCCACCTCTTCTCGATGGTCGTTGCCGCAGGTTGGTCCAGGAAGACATGAGGGTGGCGACGGTACATCTTTTCGTAGGCGTGGCTCACCACCTCCCTGATGTCGAATGCACCCTTTTCTTTAGAAATCTGGGCCATAAAGACGATATGGAAGAGCACGTCCCCCAGTTCTTCCCTGAGGGCAGGGTAGTTCTCCTCCTCTATGGCCTCTATCAACTCATAGACCTCCTCGAGTATGAAGGTCTTGAAGGCCTGTATCGTCTGTTTCTTGTCCCATGGGCAACCCCTGTCGCTTCTGAGTGTTGCCATGAGGTCCACAAGCTTTGAAAACTCCTCCATCCTACAGCTCCTTAGTGGTAGGTTTCGGTGCAAAAGCCCCCGCCACGGCCCCCAGGATCGCATCACTCACCAGGGCCATGACGGCTGTTTGCTTCTTGATGATCCTGAACCCCTTCATGCCCATGTCATCGCGACTTTGCGGATCGGAGAGGAGGTGGTGTATGGCCCGGTACAGTTCATCGCCGGTGCCCACGATCCTGCCTGCGCCCTCCCGGACGATCTCCTGGCCGATCTCGGCGAAGTTCTCGTAGGAGGGCCCAAAGAGAACCGGAGTCCCGAAAAAGAGGGGTTCCAGGATATTCTGACCACCGTAGGGCGCGAGGCTGCCGCCCACAAAGGCAACCCGGCTCAGGCCGTAGAGGCGGAGAAGCTCACCTACCCTGTCCACAACGAAGACCGGTTCTCCCGGCTCACCCCGGGGTTTTGCCGAAGAGTACGGCGCCACCGCAGTGATTTCGCCGAGCCTCTCCATCAGGCGATCCACAAGGTTCATCTCCCTGGGGGCGACATAAATCGTAAGATCGGGGAAGTCATCCCTCAGTCTCTTGATCACCGGAAGGAGTATGTCGAACTCTTTTTCCCTGATACTGCCAAATGTTACCGCCATATTGGACGAAGATTGATGAGAAATGGATTCTATATGTCTATAATATTTCATATTACCAGTAGTAACGACCTTCTCCGGCGGAAAACCGATGGAAACGAATCTGGCTGCGTGGTCGGCGGACTGGGCGAGAACCGTATGGACGGACGGTACCACATGACGGAGAAAGAAGGAGAGGCGCCTGTATCCTTTCACGGTGCGGTCCGATATGCGGCCGTTGATGATGAGTACAGGGATTCCCCTCCCTCGCGCCATCCAGAAAAGATTCGGCCAGATTTCGGTTTCCACGACCAGAAGGGCCGCGAAAGACCGTTGCTTCATGAAGCGACGGAGGGAAAAGGGAAGGTCGAGGGGCAAGGCGAGCACCTCTGTGCTCCGGCCCTTGAGACGCTTTGAGAGGAGTTCCTGAGTGTAGTAAGTATTCGTGGTGACACAGAAGCGACTGATCCTGGAGTGGGTGGAGAGATAGGCGATGAGTGACTCGGCGATCATCGCCTCTCCCACGGAGGCCGCATGGATCCATAGCGCCGGTGGCCCGCCCTGGGATCCGGTGGCCGGAAGGAGCCTTTCCAGGAGGTTGCGCCGTATCTTGGTCTTGAAGAGGCCGATTGCAAGAAAGAAGGGGAGGGCCCCATGGAGGAGGAGATTGTAGACTATCTTCCACATGGCCAGTTGTCGGCCCTCTCGGTGAGGTCGCGCAATGTTTGTTCCAGTTCCCGTCTCTTGGATTCCAGGGTCTCTCGATCGTCCCTGGGGCCGACCGTTATGGGGTCACCCCAGACAAAATAGAGGGTTGAAAAAGGGTAGGGGAGAATAAGCCTGTCCCAGGAATGAAAGGTTTTTTTTTACGGGTCCCGTAGGTGACGGGAACAATCGCCTTACCGGTGAGACGGGCAAGCTCCACGATCCCGCCCTTGACTTCGTACCGGGGACCTTTGGGCCCGTCAGGGGTTATGGCAACGTCATACCCTGCCTTGAGGTCGCTCAGGATCTCCCTGAGCGAACCGATGCTGCCTTTACGGTAGGAACCACGGATGGTTGCGAGACCGAAATAGCCCACCACCCTTGCGATCATTTCGCCGTCCCTGTGGCGGCTTATGAGAACCTTGGCCCTGTCCATCCTGTGGGCAAAGGGCATAAAGAGAAGCCGCCCGTGCCAGAAACAGACGATGAAGTTTTCTCCCTGAGCCCATCGGCTCAGGAGTGTCTCCTTGTTCACGTGTCGGACCCTCACGGTGAGGCGGAGGAGCCGCATGAAGAGATACACGAGGGGCGGCAGAAGGTGGAGCATAAGAAAGTGCCTGATCCGTTTATACATTACGAGCCCGTTTGCTGCGGAGTTTGACGACCTTTTCGGGGGATTTGAAAAACTGAAGTTCGTAGAGTCTCTTGTAGGGGCCCTCCACCTCGATGAGTCCCTGATGGGTCCCTTCCTGGACGATGGTGCCGCCTTCGATGACCACGATCCGATGGGCGTTCATGACCGTGGAGAGGCGATGGGCAATGATGATGGTGGTCCGGCCCTTCATCAGGTTTTCCAGGGCCCTCTGAACCTCCGTCTCCGAGGCGGCATCGAGGGAGCTTGTGGCCTCGTCGAGGATGAGGATGGGCGCATTCTTGTAAAGGGCCCGAGCGACGGCAATCCGTTGTTTCTGCCCGCCCGAGAGGCGTACCCCCTTTTCCCCGACCACCGTGTTATAACCCTTGGGCAATTTCACGATGAAATCGTGGGCAAAGGCCATGGAGGCCACCTCCTCGATCCGCTGCTGGTCCTGGGAGACGCCATAGGCGATATTGCTGCCGATCGTATCGTTGAAGAGGATCACGTCCTGGGTGACGAGGGCGATATTCTTCCTCAGCGAGGCGAGAGTCACGTCCCGGATATCGACTCCGTCGATCATGATAGACCCTGTGGTGACGTCGTAGAAGCGGGGGATAAGGTTCACCAGGGTCGTCTTTCCGACCCCGCTTTCACCCACAATGGCCAGCACCTCGTTCCTGTTGATGGTGAGATTGACATTCTTGAGGATCATCTTCTCTTCATACCTGAAGAAGACGTCATGAAAGGTGATTGCACCTTCCACCCTGCCCAGGTGCCGGGCCCCTTCCTTGTCCAGGATCTCCGGTTCTCTGTCGATGGCCTCAAAGACCCTCTGGGTGGCCGCCAACCCTTGCTGGATATTGTGGTTCTCCTTGTTGAGCCGTTTGATGGGTTCGTAGAGCATAAGCAGGGCGGCCGTGAAGGAGAAAAAGTTACCGGGGGTTGATGCCCCGCTTATGACCTCTTTCCCCCCGTACCATATGATGATGGCCACCGCGATACCCCCGAGCACCTCCATGATGGGGTGGGAAAGGGCCCTGATCTTGTACCGCCTGAGATTGATGAGAAAAAGACTCTCGTTCTCAGCCTGGAACCTCTTACTCTCGTATTCCTCCATGGAGAAGGCCTTGACCACGCGCTGGCCGGTAATGGTCTCGTGCAGGAAGGCGGTGAGACGGGCAAGGGATTTCTGGGTCTTCGTGCTCACCTTACGCAGCTTCTTGCCGAAGGAAACGATGGGATAGACGGCGAAGGGGAGCACCAGGAAGGCTATGGCGGCCAGCTTCCAGTCCCGGTAGAAGACCACGCCGATAAGCCCCACGATGGTGAAGGCATCCTTCAGGACCGCGGTGAAGGCGTCGGAGACCGTGCTCTGGATAAGGTTCACGTCATTCATGAGGCGCGAGATGCTCACGCCCGTCGGCGTCCGGTCAAAGAAGGAGAGCGGTTGCCGCTGGAGGGAGTCGAAGGCCAGCTTCCTGATGTCGGTGATGACCCTCTGGCCCACATAGCCCATGAGGTAGGCCTGGAGGTACTCGAATAATCCCTTGAGAAAATAGAGGATTACCACACCGAAGGGGATGAGGAGGAGCATCTTCTCGTCCTTCTGAAAAAAGATGCTGTCCAGCACCGGTTTCACGATGAATGCCGTGGCCCCGTTGGTCGCGGCCACAAAGGACATAAAGAGCATGGCCAAGACCAGTTTGACGGTGTAGGGTTTGAGAAAGGTGAGAAGCCTAAAGTAGAGGGCCATAGAGTCGGTCCAAAACCTTCATAATTGCTCCTGACGCGAGCCGGTAGGCATCGTGACCCATCAGTTTGTTCCTGATTCCCTCCATAGCCTCGCGGATTGTTTTCTGGTCATTATGTAACATATGGAGTCCTTTTCCTGCAAGGGTTTTGGGGTCGAGGCGCTGGATGAACTCGGGGAACACCTCGTGCCCGGCGATCAGGTTGGGGAGGCTTATGTAATCTACCTTCACCACCATGCGGGCCACGAGGTATGAGAGGGCGGAGACCTTATAGATGACGATGGTGGGGGTGCCTACAAGGGCGGCCTCGAGGGTTGCGGTCCCGGAGGCGACGAAGGCGAGGGAGGATGCCGCCAGGGCATCGTAGGCGAAGCCACGGAACAAACTGACCCACGGGCGATCTCCGACGAAGCTCTCCACCAGTCCCTCCTCCACATGCTCGGCGACAGGGATGAGGAGACGCAGATCCCCGAGCTTCCCCTTGATCAGGTCACCCGTTTCCATGAGCACGGGCATATGTCTCTCGATTTCGTTGCGCCTGCTGCCGGGCATCATGGTGATGCACGGCGTTCCCGACGGCACCGCCAGCCGGGAGAGAAAGTCCTCTGCGGGAAGGGACGGTTTGGCGATCAGGGTGAGGGGATTGCCCACGTAGACCGCATCGACGCCATGGTGGTCGTACAGTTCTTTCTCAAAGGGGAGGATGGTGATGACCCTCTCCACCGTCTCCCTGATGGCGGCGATCCGGCCTTTGCGCCACGCCCAGACCTGGGGCGGAATAAAGTAGACGACCGGTATGCCCGCCCTGCGGGCCAGCCTGGCGATGCGCATATTGAACCCGGGAAAGTCGACGAGTACCACGAGGGAGGGGCGGACCTCGAGAAGGTGTCTCCTGAGCTTCGAATAGGCTTCCCTGATCCGGGGAAGCTTCGTGATGACTTCGCTCAGACCGGTCACCGATATGGTGCGGTAGTCGAAGATCACATCGACGCCCGCCCTCCTGAGCCGGTCACTTCCCATGCCGCTGAAGCGGGCGTCCAGGTTCTGCCTGAGGGCGTACACCAGGTGTTCCCCGTGGATCTCCCCGGAGAGTTCGCCGGTCACCAGGACGATGCGGCCGTTGAACCGGCTATGGTGATGGGGTGGTGATATGTGCGGCGATCCTGTCTGCAAGGGAGAGGGCCTTCACACCATCCTCGCCGGAAACGGCAGGTGTACCGTTCCCTTCTATAGCCCGGACGAACTGGGCAAGTTCGTCCCGTACCGGATCCATCTTCGGCGACATGGTCTCGCGGGTTTCGAAGGGGCCTGAGCCGGTGAGGGTGGCGACGGTCACCTTGCCCGCAAGGAAATCGGCGTGGAGCACCCTGTCCGTCTCGTAGGCGGTGAGGTAGCGCTCCCGGTCAACGGCGATCCTGCTGGCGGTGAGGCTCGCCGCGCACCCCCCCCTGAATAGGATCCATGCCTCCGCCATGTCGACCTTGTCTGTGGCGAGGGCAATGCCCCGGGCCTTCACATCGACCACCTCGTCCCCGATGAGGGTCAAGATCAGATCGAGGTCGTGGATCATGAGGTCGTGGATCACATCGATGTCCGTCGACCTGCCGGTGAAGGGCCCGCGGCGGGACGCCTGGATCAGGCGGGGTTGCCGGGTTTCGGAAAGGAGGGCTGAAAAGGAGGGGTTGAAACGCTCTGAATGGCCGATCTGAAGGAGAAGCCCCCTCTCGCCGGCGATCCGGATCAGTTCCTGCCCCTCTTCAGGCGTCCGGCTGATCGGCTTCTCGATGAAGACGTTGACCCCTCGCTCGAGAAAAAAACCGGCAACTGAAAAATGGGTATCCGTGGGGGTGGCGATGACCACACCGTCAAGTTGCCGGGGCAGAACCCGGTAGTCGATGACGAAGGGGATGGCCTTTTTGTCGGGCAGTCTTTCGAACCGCGCGGCGTCCACATCCGCCACCCCGGCCAGCTCCACCCCGGGAAGACCCCTAAGCTTATCAATGTGGATCAGGCCCATATGGCCCGCGCCCACCACCCCTATCCTCAACGGCATATGCCCCTCTTTGCGGACTGAATGAACTCGATGAGCCCCTTCACGTGGGGACCTTCAAGTTCCTCTTCGATGATCTTAAGGGCCGTGCTCAGCGGGAGGGCCGACCTGAACAGGAGGCGGTAGGCCTTCTTCAGGGTGGATATCTCTTCCTTGGAGAAGTTGTGCCGCTCGAGGCCGACGATGTTCAGACCGTAGGGCTTGGCCCTGTTTCCCGCGGCGATGATGAAGGGGGGGATGTCCTTGGGGACCCCGGTGAGACCGCTGACAAAGGCGTAGGAACCTATCCTGCAGAACTGGTGGACTGCGCAAAGACCGCCGAATATCACATGATCGGCCACCTCCACGTGTCCGGCCAGGGTAGCGCAGTTCGCCATGATCACGCTGTTTCCCACCGTGCAGTCGTGGGCAACGTGGACATAGGCCATGATGAAGTTGTTGTTCCCCACCGTGGTGATGCCCTTTCCGTGGGCCGTGCCCCTGTTGATGGTCACGTATTCCCTGATCACGTTGTTGTTGCCGATGACGGCCAGTGTTTGCTCACCCCGGTAGGTGATGTCCTGGGGGGGGCCTCCAAGGGAGGCGTAAGGGCTGATCACGCAGTTTCGGCCTATCTCCGTGCCGCTCTGGACCACAACGTGAGAGAGAAGCCTCGTTCCCTCCCCGATCTTCACCCGATCTTCGACGATGCAATAGGGCCCTATCTCCGCCGAGTCGGCTATTTCAGCTCCTTTATGGACTACTGCAGAATGGTGTATCAATCTCCTCTCCTCAATCCTTTAGTCCTTTCTCAGCATGGCCATGATCCTGGCCTCCGCCACAAGTTCATCTTCCACAAAGGCCTTTCCTTCGAAGACCCAGATTTCCCGCTTGTGTTTGACCACCTCCACGACGAGCCTCAATTGGTCGCCGGGAAGAACAGGTTTTCTGAAACGGGCGTTGTCGATGCCGATGAAGAAAACGGAGCCCTTCATATCGGGAAAGGACTTGAATGCAAGAACGCCGCCCGCCTGGGCCATGGCCTCCACGATAAGGACGCCGGGCATGATGGGTTTGCCGGGGAAGTGGCCCGTGAAGTGAGGCTCGTTAAAGGTCACGTTCTTAAGGGCTACCACCTTTTTGGCCGGTTCGTACTCGACCACGCGATCCACGAGGAGGAAAGGATAAGTGTGGGGCATGAGGGTGAGGATTTCGTTGATGTCAACCATGGTCGTCTGTCTCCAATTTCAGTTTCTCCTCGATTCGCCCTATTCTTTCAAGAAGACCGGGGAGTCTCTTGAGATGGACCTGAAGTCTCGCCCAGTCCTTGTGGGCCATGTGGGGGGTTCCAGCGATCAGGGAGTTGTCCGGCACATCCTTGGTGATCCCTGTCTGGCCGGCGGCCCTTACGTTGTTGCCTATCCTGACGTGGTCCGCCACCCCTACCTGTCCCGCCAGGATCACGTTCCTGCCGATGGTGGTGCTCCCTGCCACCCCTACCTGGGCCACGATGATGGAGTGTTCTCCCACGGACACGTTGTGGGCGATCTGGACCAGGTTGTCTATCTTCGTGCCTTTCCGGATGACCGTCTTGCCGAGGGAGGCCCTGTCGACGGTCACATTGGCGCCGATCTCCACGTCATCCTCCAGCTCCACGATGCCGATCTGGGGTATCTTGGCGTGCCTCTCGCCATCCCAGAGATATCCGAAACCGTCACTCCCGATCACTGTACCGGCGTGAATGGTGACCCTCTTCCCGATCCTTGTGTTGTCATAAACGGTCACATGGGGATGGATGGTGGAGCCCTCTCCTACGGTAACATTGTCTCCTAAATAAACATGGGGATGAATGGTTACCCCGGAGGCGATGGTCGTGCCGTTGCCAACGTAGGAAAAAGGGCCGACGGACGCATCCTCCCCGACTGTGGCGTCAGGGGCTACAAAGGCCAGGGCGTTGATCCCTGTTTCTTTTTTTTTTGGTTTTTCGAAGAGCAGGGCGAGCTTCACGTAGGCCTGTCCGGGATTTCCCACCCTGAGGATGGTTTTGCCGGCCGCCTCGCCCTTGTCAAGCCGGAGATCGTGGGGAACGAGCACTGCGGAGGCCCCGGAGCCGGCGAGATAACGTCTGTAGGAAGGTTGAAGGAGGATGGTGATATCGCCCTCCTTCGCATCGACGATACTTGAAAAACCCTTGATGATGATGTCGCCGTCACCCTCGAGAGAGGCATCGAGGTGCCGGGCGATGGTGCTGAGGGCGATCATTTCTTTGGCGGTTTCTTTTTCGCCGCTTCATTGTAGAGGGCGATGATCTTGCCGGTCACGTCGATGGCGGGGTTGGCGAAGAGGATACCTGCCTGGCTCTTCTCGAGGATCAGGGTGTATTTGTCCTTATCCCCTACACCGCGAATAACATCCTCGATCTCTTTGAGGATTCTCTGAAAGAGCTCCATATCCTTTTGCTGGAGTTCAGCCTGATAATCGTTGTAGAGTCTCTGATAATCCTTGAGCTTTGCCTGATACTGCTTTTCTTTCTCAGCCCTGGCGTCAGGTGTGATGGTGGCGCTCTGCTTTTCCAGCGTATCCTTCAGCCTCTGCAGTTCTTCCTGTTTGCCGTCCAAGGTCTTCTTCAGTTTGTCGGCCTCCTCGGTAAGGGCCTTTTTTGCCTCTTTACCCTTTTCCGACTCGATGATGACCTTCTGGATGTCCACATAGGCTATGTTGACCGACTGGGCCTTGAGACCGACCGGTAACGTAAGCAGGAAGGTAACGAGAATTACTGCAACGACATACTTCATAATGCCTCCCAAATCAGTATTGTGTTCCGATAGCGAATTCAAAGACGCTTCGTTTCTCACCCTCCTTGGGGGAGAGGTTGAAGCCCAGTTCGAGCCTTACGGGGCCGAGAGGTGAGAACCAGCGGATGCCGAAACCTGCTCCGTGCCGGATTCCGTTGAGGAGGAAACCCTTGGAGTCGTCGAAACCATGACCCACGTCATAAAAGACCACACCTTTGATCCCCGCAGGTTTGTAGATGGGGAATATCCATTCCGTATTGAAATAGAGCTGATTTTTGCCGCCGATGACTTCGTCCGTCTCGTCCTTCGGTCCGGCCTCGCCGTATTTGAAGCCCCTCACCGTATTGAGTCCTCCCACGTAGAATTTCTCGTAGATGGGAATGGACTTTCCCGAGTACGCCCGTATGACGCCGGCGGTCCCGCGGAAGAAGAAGGCACTGTCAAGAAACTTCACGGGGAAATACCGGCCATAACTCCCGATGGTACGGTGGAAGTCGTTGGTGCCGCCGAAGGCCCCGCCCGCCAGTTCAAAGGAGATCTCGGAGTTGGCGCCCTTTGTGGGATTGAGGACGTCGTCGATGGTGTTCTTCCCGAGAAACCAGGTTACGCTGCTCGTGGTGCTTGTGCCTTCCTGCTCCTTGATGTAGGTGCTCGCTGAGGCATCGATGTTGGTGACGTCGACGGTCTCGAAACGGTATTTCAAACCTGTTCTCACGTATTCGGTGAGGGGACGGGTCAGGGAGACACCGCCGCCTGTTTTCTTGTAGTCATAGGTATCCATGTATCGTTCGAAGTTGAAGATGTTGAAGCCGCCGTGAAGGTTCAGGTCAAATATGTAAGGCTCGAGATAGGAGAACTTGAACTCATGGGTGTAGGTACTGAGGGCCGCTTCGAGAAAAAGCTTTCTCCCCGTTCCAAGGAAGTTCTCCTGTGAAATGGTCCCTGTGAGAATGACCTGCTCGGCGGAACTGTAACCCACACCGAGACTTAGGGAGCCGGTCGGCCTTTCCTCCACGGCCACATCGAGATTTACCTTGTCCGGCTCGTCGGTCTTAAGGATCTTCATGTCCGCTTCTTTGAAGAAGGTGGTATTCTTCAGGTTTCGCTTGCTGTCCTTGAGCGCCGTGGCGGAAAAGCGGTCCCCCTCGGCTATCCTCATCTCGCGGCGGATGACCTTGTCTCTGGTTTTGACGTTGCCCAGAATATTGATTCTGTTGACAAAGATTTCCCGTCCCTTTTCGATGTTGTAGATGATACTGACCGTGTGCTCGTCGTCGTTCATGGGAGACAGGGGCGTGATGTCGCAGAAGGCGTAACCCTTGTCCTGGTACATGTCGGTCAACATGAGGATATCTTCCTGGAACTGGGATACCCGGAAGGTGTTGCCCGGCTTGCTCTTCATGTTCTTCAGCAGTTCTTCGCGCGGAAAGACCACATCCCCCGTGAAGTCGATGGCTTTTACCTTGTATGGGCTGCCCTCATCCACGGGGATGCTGACGTTGATGGTCTTGCCGTCCGGAGAGATTTGCACGTCAGGTACTCCCACCCTGGATCGCACGTATCCGTTGTCGGCGTAGAACCCTTCAATATTCTTACGGTCCTGCTCAAGCGTCTCGTCGTCCAGGATACCCGAACCGGTGAACCAAGAGAGCCAGCCCTTCTCCTTGGTCCGCATGTAGTCCTTCAGGGTCCCTTCCTTGAACACCTTGTTGCCCGTGAAGGCAATCTTTCTGACATAGGCGGTCTCGGGTTCCTCTATGGCGAAGGTCACGATCGCCTCGTTTTCCTCGGGATATTCGATGGAGTGATTGACCTTGGCGGCATAAAAGGCTTTGCTGGCGTAAAGCTTTCGTATTTCGTCGATACTTTCCTTGATCCTGTCCGTGTTGAGGACCGTGTTGGTCCGTACCTTCAGCTTGTCTGTTATATCCGCCGTCTTGATCTTCTTGTTTCCCGTCACGTAAATGGCCTTGATCGGGGGCCTCTCGACGACCACAAAGGTTACCACTTTTCCGGCCGGGCTGTCCTTCACATCTACCTGTACGTCGCTGAAGTAGCCTGTCTTGTAGATGTTCTTCAGGTCGTCCCGAACCTTTTCTTCATTGTAACCTTCCCCCTCTTTGACCTTGACGCTGTTGAGGACGAACCCCCTCTCCATCCTTTCATTGCCGACTATCTCAATTTTGGAGATTCTGTCCTGGGCTGTTGAGGCGAAAGGGAGCGCTGCCAGCAGGAATAGGATGACAAGGGAGGTCTTCAGGAATTTCATCGAATGTGCAAAGGTAACAAAAAAAAGAAAGCTTGTAAAGGCAAAAAACAGGTCTCCGGTAAAGGCCCTTTTGTCTCACCGGTGTCTGCCCACCCCGATCCTTTCGCAGAGCCGGGCGAGAGGACAACCGGTGCAGAGCGGCGAGAGGGGTTTGCAGACCATCTTTCCGAACGTCACCAGGAGGCTGTTGTATGGGATCCAGTAACGCCTGGGGAGTATCTGGCGAAGAACCGTCTCTGTTTCATGGGGATGGTTTGTGGCCACGATGCCCATCCTGTTGGATATCCTGTGGACATGGGTGTCGACGCAGATGGCCGGTTTGGCGTACCCCTCCGAAACGACGAGGCTTGCTGTCTTTCGCCCCACCCCTCTGATGGAGAGGAGTTCTTCGATGGTGTCGGGTACCCGTCCCCGGTACCTGTCAAGCACCGTGCGGGAGACTTCCCTCAGGGTCTTTGCTTTGTTGCGGTAGAAGCCCGTAGGATAGATGAGGGCTTCAAGCTCCCCGGGCGGAATGGCAAGGATTTCCTCCGGAGTCTTCGCGCGGGCGGAGAGCCGCTGAAGGGCCGCCTCGGTCACCTCGTCCTTTGTCCTGAGGCTCAGGAGGGTGCCGACCAGAATCAGAAAAGGGTCCCTTTTCCCCGCCCGGGCAATCCTTGTGACCGCCGGTGCCCTGTCCCCGAGAAAGGTCCTCAGTATCCTCATCATCCTGTGAAAGGGGAAGGGGGCGGTTGCAGGGGGGTTCACTTCCGGAAGAAGTCCTCCAGGTATCTGCTTATGCTGTCCACGTGGGAGCCCGGCCAGAAGACCTTCCGGCACTTCGGGCAGCAGGTGAACTCCTCGTAGTGGTGATAGACATACTCGGGCACCAGGGGTTCGGCATCGGATCTGTCAATCCTCCTGAGCTCTTCATTACACCCGGGACATCTGCTCAGGATCCGTGCCGGGTCAATATGGGGACGGATACGCTCTCTAATCTCCGAGAGTTGATCGAGGGGACGATCGGAACGGACGATGAGACAGGAGGGGTCTTTCTTGAACCGGGTGTTTCTCGTGAGCAGAATGGCGTCGGGATGGTGAAGACGCAGGGCCCTCACCCCATTGTTTGTCTTCTCATAAAGGGCATCGAGACCGAGCAGCCTCAGGTACTTGGACAGCTTCCCCAGCATGACGTCGCAGATGAATGTCACGCCACCCTCCCTCACGGCGGGCAAGCCGGCGGTGGAGGTATGCTACCGGGCCACCAGATCCCGAGCGATTTCACCCGCCTTTCGCATGATCTCCTCTTCCCCCGGCACATACCTGCCTTCCATGAGCACGCGGCCCATGGAGATCACCGTATCCACGCAGGAACCGCTGGCCGCGTAGACCATGTTGGAACAGATGTCGAAATTGGGCACCATTTCCGGTCTCTTGAGATCGATGAGCATGATGTCGGGACTGTTTCCCACCTCGATGGACCAGTCGCCGAGGAAGAACATCTCGGCCGCAAGGCGTGTGGCACGACGGAAGGTTTCGGCGGCCGGCGCGACGGTGGGATCGTCTGAGGAGAATTTGGCCAGCAGGGCGGCGAACTTCATGGTTTCTATGAGGTCAAGACGGTTGTTCGAGGCGCAGCCGTCAGTCCCGAAACAGTACGGGATGTTCAGTCTGTTCACGAGGGAGACGGGAAAGACCCTCCCCACGGCAAGCTTGAGGTTGGACACGGGGAGGTGAACCAGTTTCGCCCCCCGTCCACTGAGGGTGAGGCAGTCCTGATCGTCGAGCCAGCAGCCATGGCAACCGATGAACCGGTCGCTGAGCAGACCCAGGGAATCCAGAAAGGAGGTGGGGGAGAGTCCGTAACGCCCCTGGGAGAACCCGTGCTCGTCGTCCGTCTCCGAGAGATGCATATGGATGAGGATCCCCTCCCGCTCCGAGAAGTCCCTCATCCATTCGAGGCTCTTCCGGGAGACCGTGTAGATGGCGTGGGGACCGAAGGTGAAGATGGCGTTGGGTCCGTACCTTTTTGACAGCTCGAAGAGCCTGATGTTTTCTTCGATCTGGGCATCACTCTTCCCATCGTCGAACATGTCGATGAAGACCGCGCTGATGAAGCCCCGAACCCCCATGTCGCAGACGGCCCGGGCCGTGGCCTCCCAGTGCCAGTACATGTCATTGAAGACGGTGACCCCGTTCTTGATCATTTCCAGACATGCCAGTTTTGAGCCCCAGTAGACATCTTCGGGCGTCAGCTTCGCCTCGAGAACCCATATCTTCTCCTCGAGCCAGTTCTTGAGGGGCATGTCGTCGGCATAGCCCCTGAACAAGGTCATGGCGGCGTGGGTATGGCCGTTGATGAGGGAGGGCAGGGCGATCTTGTCTCTGCCTGCCACGACCCTGTCGGCGTGCTTTTCACATCGGCTGCTGATTTCGGTGATGGTTCCGTTTTCGATGAAGATGTCCCGGACGGCGCCGTCGAGGATCGCCTCCTTGATGAGGATGTTCAAGAAAGCCCCCTGGAAAGAAGCTCCGCGACGATCCTTTCGAAGGTCTCCCCGGCCCTCCTGCTGTTTGATTCGATCTCGTCCACGGCGAGGGGGATGGGTGCGATGCCGTTGCAGAAATTGTCCACCGAACAAAGCCCGGCATAGGGGATACCCTGTTCAATGCAGAGGGTGGCCTCGGAGGCCATGGTCATCCCCACCACGTCTCCTCCCATGGCCTGAAGAGCCCGGACCTCCGCGGGGGTCTCGAGGCGGGGCCCGGTAGTCTGGACGTAGATGCCGCCGTTTACCGCATTGACCGACAGTCCCCGGCAAAGATCATAGAGCCGCTCCCGCAGATTGTCGTCCATGGAGGGAACGGTAAAGCGCATGGTTTCATCGAAGAAGGTGGGTATGGACCAGGGCGAAAAGAAGTCGTCGGGAAGGACGAAGGTACCGGGCCCGAGCTCGGTCTTGAGGCTTCCCGTGGAGTTGAGGGAGATGACGCTTTCTGCGCCGAGAGAATGGATGGCCCATACATTCGCCCTGTGATTGATCCTGTGAGGCGGAAGGGGAGGGTGGCCGTGCCGTTGAAGGAAGACCCATCCGTCCTTTTCGCGGAAGGTGACCGGTCCGTAGGGCGTATTTACAGTCCCTTCAGCCCAGTCGGTGAAGGCGGGGGAGCGAAGCATAGAAGTTCCGGCTATGAGGGCCTTCATTATTGTGAGATATTAATAAAGGAAAGAGGAGGATCAGTCAAGACAAAACGGTCGTCGGGCCGAAGGCCGGAGAGCACGGTGATCACGACCGGACGAGGTTGAAAAAGTCCGTTTCCGAGAGAATGGGGATATTGAGCTGCCGGGCCCTGTCCAGCTTCGATCCGGCTTCTTCTCCCGCCACCACGTAACTCACTTTCCTGCTCACCGAGGCCGCGGTGGAGGCCCCGAGATCTTCCACCATTTTCCGCGCCTGGTCACGGGAGAGGCCCGCGAGGGTCCCGGTGAAGACGAAGGTGAGGCCTTCCAGCTTCCTCTTTGCCATCGGTTTCCGCTCAAGCACCACGCCGGCTTCAAGGATCCTCTTTACGGTAGCCCGGTTTTTGGCGTCCCGGAAAAAGGTGAGAATACTGTTCGCCACCTCGGGACCTATCTCCGGTATGGAGAGGAGTTCTTCTTCTCCGGCGGCCGCGAGGGCGTGGATGTCTCCATACCTCTCGGCGAGGAGGCCCGATATGTGTTCCCCTACGTTCCGTATCCCAAGGGCATGGATGAATCTGGACAGGGGCCGATTCTTCGAGGCCTCTATGGCATCGAGGACATTCTGTGCTGACTTGTCCGCCATGCGCTCCAGCCCCAGCAGATCATCCTTCGTCAGGTAGTAGAGGTCGGAGACATCTCGGATGACGTGTCTGTCCACGAGCTGCTCGATAAGTTTCTCACCCAGTCCGTCGATGTCCATGGCCCGTTTGGAGGCGAAGTGTTCGATCCTCCCTTTGATCTGGGCCGAGCAGTTGATGTTCACACACCGGCGGATCGCCTCTCCCGGTGGTCTCTCCACGTGCTCGCCGCACACGGGGCAGGCGTCGGGCATCGAGAAGGGCCTCTCGAGGCCCGTCCGTTTCTCGGTAATGACCCGCACCACCTCAGGGATCACGTCGCCGGCCCTGGTGACGATTACGGTGTCGCCCACCAGGATACCCTTCCGGGCTATCTCGTCCTCATTGTGCAGGGTAGCCCTGGAAACCTCCACGCCCCCGATATTCACCGGTTTCAGGATGGCCACAGGGGTAAGTGCCCCGGTGCGGCCCACCCCCACAACGATGTCCTCGACAATGGTGGTTTCTTCGTGGGCCTCGAACTTGAAGGCCACGGCCCACCGGGGCGACCGGGAAACAGTGCCGAGGGCGGCCTGGTAATCCATCCTGTTCACCTTCACCACGGTGCCGTCGATCTCGTAGGGGATGGTGTCCCGCATCTGCCTGATCCGTTCATACGCTGCGATGACCTCGTCGATGTCGCGGCAGAGGGTGGCATGGGGATTGACCCTGAACCCCCATTCCCTGAGGTACCGGAGGAACTGAACGTGGGTTTCAGGGTAGACCCCGGTCATCTCGCCGAAGGCATAGCAAAAGATATTGAGCTTTCTCCCGGCCGTGATCCTCGGATCCAACTGCCGTACCGACCCGCTGGCCGCATTTCGGGGATTGGCAAAGAGGGGTTCACCGGTGAGGGCCCTCTTCTCGTTCAGCTCAAGGAATTCCTTTCTGCCGAGGTATATTTCACCTCTCACGTCCATTCGTTCCGGGATGGGGCCCCCGGCGGCTTCCCGAAGTCTCAGGGGAATGGACCTGATGGTGCGCAGATTCTGGGTGATGTCCTCACCCGTGAAACCGTCTCCACGGGTCGAGCCGAGAACGAACTCACCCTTCTCATAGGTCAGCTCCACCGCAAGGCCGTCGATCTTTACCTCCACCACGTATTCCACGCTCTCCACATCGAGAAGTTTTCGTACCCTCCGGTCAAAGTCCCTCACTTCGTCGGCGGACATGGCGTTGGCGAGACTCAGCATGGGCAGTTTATGGGAGACCGTGCCGAAGGCCTCGAGAGGTTTTGCACCTACCCGCTGAGTCGGGGAGAGGGGGGTAACGAGGTGGGGGTACTTTTCTTCCAGGAGGCTCAGTTCGCGGAGGAGACGGTCGTACTCGCTGTCCGACACGACAGGGTCGTCAAGGACGTAGTAACGGTAGTTGTGGTGATCCAGTTCTTCTCTGAGTATCTCAATCCGTTTCCTTGCCTCGGTTTCGTCCATGGTGACCCCTCCTAAGTAATAGACGGAATGGGGTCAAAAGTAAAGGGTACGTGGTATAATGAACCGGTCCGTCGGGGCGACGACGGGGCCGTCAGTCTGAACGAGGGGGGTAGCAGAGAAGATGAGGTCAGCGGTTCGGGTGCTCGTATCGTTGCTCCTGTTGGGCAGCCTTTGTCCCCCTTCGGGGATGGGAGAGACTGAGTGCCGGGGGAAGGTGTTCCTCGGGTCCGTCGAAGAGGTCGTGCTCCTGCCCTGGGGGGTGAAGCTGCCTGCCAGGGTGGACACGGGGGCTACCACCTCGTCCCTCGATGCACGGGACATGGAAATAACGGGCGAGACCGTGGCATTCAGCCTTCCCCCGGGATACGGCGGGCAGCGCATCAGTCTTCCGGTGAGGGACTGGAAGTTTGTGCGGTCCGCCGAAAGCCGGGAGAAGCGCCCGATCGTGGAGATGGAGGTGTGCGTGGGGCCCAAGAAGATCAGGGCCCGGGTCAATCTGAACGACCGTTCCCGGATGAAGTACCCCTTTATTGTGGGCAGGAGCATCCTGAACCACGGTTTCGTCGTGGATCCCGTCCGGGAAATGATTGCGCCGCCCCGGTGTGAGGAAGTGAGGAGCCCGTGAAACGCCCTGCCCTGTTTCTCGCCCTCGCCCTTCTTGCCGGAACAGCCTGTCTCATCGCCTTTCGGGCGATTGTTCTGGGGTATCCCGTCTTTCCCGCCGCGCCGGTCAATGCCTGGGAAGTGACCATCGATTGTCGCATCCGGGAGAGGGTCGGTCCCCTTTCCCTGGCCCTCACTCTCCCCTTTGAGGAAGGGGGGCGTATGGTGGTGGAGGAGCGCATCGTATCGGGTTCCCTGGTCTTCAGCCTCCTTGGCGAGGGGGCGAACAGGGTGGGCACGTGGTCAGGTGTCGGTGCGGGGAAGGAGGCGGTGGTGTCCTACCGGGCCGTCATTCTAGGTGGCCGTCCTGCGAGGGCGACACCGGCGACACCGGCCCTTCACCCTTATCCGGCCGGGCTGAGCAAGGAGGAAAAGGCCCTGGCTGAGGGGCTCGCGGGAAGGTTCTCCTCTCTCCCCCCGGAACGGCGGATCAAGGTGCTGGCCGATCTCTCCGCAGGTCGATGGGACGGCGGGACGCCGGACACCGGATACGAGCGCTCCTGGTCGGAATTTCGAGAGGCCAAAGGGCGTCTGGCCGCCCTCATGACCCTCTTTCGGGCCTCCGGATTGCCCGCCAGACAGGTTTCGGGGCTTCTCCTTCAGGAAGGGGTGACCGGCAGCCTCACCGACGCCGTGGAGGTGTGGAGCGGACGGCGGTGGGAAGCCGTCAATGTGGAGAGGGGCGAGAGGTACAATCCTCAACCGCCCTTTCTGACCCTTGCGGTTGGATCGGCAGGCCCTGTGAGGATGTCGGGGGGCGAGGTGATGGATACCCGGTGGTCTGTGAAACGACAGGTTCTGAGCCGGTGGAAATTCCAGTTTGAGAAGGTCACGCGGTCAGGCCGGTTCCTCGACAAGTGGTCCCTTTTCAGGCTTCCGACCGATTTTCAGGGAACCTTCAGGATCCTCCTCCTGGTGCCGGTGGGGGCCCTTCTCATCTGCCTCCTCCGGAACGTGGTGGGTTTTCCGACCTTCGGTATCTTCATGCCCGTGCTCATGGCCCTCGCCTTCAGGAATATGGGACTCGGGTACGGTCTGGCCATCTTCTTCGGGGTGGTGCTCATCGGATATGGGGTGAGAAAGGGGATCGACCGTCTTCACCTGCTCCTCGTGCCCAGGATGTCGGTGCTCCTCACCCTCGTGATTTCCTGTTTTACGGCCCTTGCCCTCCTGGGCCACAGACTTGGGTTGCGGGAATTCATGGCCGTCGGCCTCCTTCCCTTTGTGATCCTTGCCATGACCATCGAGCGCTTTTTCATCGTCATCGAGGAATCGGGCGTGAAAGAGGCCCTTATCACGGCCATGGGGAGCATGGCGGTGGCCCTGATCACCTATGAGATCGTGAGTTGGGAGCCGTTGCAGCTCACCTTCTTCGTCTACCCGGAACTCATGGCGGCGGTGGGGGCCTTTCAGATCCTTCTCGGGCGCTACACGGGCTATCGCCTCTCGGAGTTTATCCGATTCAGACCTTTCCGGAAGGACTATGATTTCTGATCTCGGTTCGTGGCTGAGGGATGCGGGCGTACTCGGCATGAACAAGAGGAACGCCGAGTACATCATGGCCCACAACAGGCGCTCTCTCTTTCCCCTGGTGGACAACAAGGTTTTTACCAAGAGGCTTGCGCGGGAACATGGCATCCCCACCCCACCCGTGTACCATGTCATACGGAACCACGGAGACATGAAGGTCCTTGAGGAGAAGCTGAGCGACCACGAAGAATTTGTCATCAAGCCTGCCAGGGGATCGGGGGGCAGCGGGATCATTCTCGTCAGCGGGCGGACGGAACCAGGGTACGTGACCAAGAGCGGCGAGATAATAGAAAGGAGCGAACTGGCCTACCGGGTTTTTGATATTCTGTCAGGCATCTACTCCCTGGGAGGCCTGGAGGACTGGGCCGTGGTGGAGGCCATGATCCATCCCGACTCTGTGTTTGAGGCGGTTACCTTCCGGGGCGTTCCCGATATCAGGATTATTGCCTTCCGGGGCGTTCCGGTGATGGCCATGGTTCGTCTCCCCACGAGGGCCTCCGACGGCAAGGCGAACCTTCACCAGGGGGCCATCGGCGCAGGCATCCACATGGGCAGTGGTGTGACCCTCCGGGCCGTGCACCGATCCCGGATTATCACCCGCCATCCCGATACGGGAAACGAGGTGGCCGGGATCGAGATTCCCCACTGGGACCGCATGCTCATGATCGCCGCCCGTTCCTCGGAGATGACCGGCCTTGGCTACATCGGCGTCGACATCATTATGGACAGGGAGTTGGGCCCTGTCCTTCTGGAACTCAACGCCCGTCCGGGACTTGCCATACAGATGGCCAACGGGCGAGGTCTTCTCGCGCGCCTGCAAAAGGTTGACCGGGCGCCGGAGCAGATTTTTGCGAGCGCCGAGAGCAGGATTATCTGGGCAAAAGAAAACCTGACCGCCTAAGGCGGGGCTGGTCGGTCCTTCTCCAGGAGGACCAGGGTTTCGAGGTGGGACGTGTGGGGCAGGAAATCAAAAGGGGCTACCCGTTCGGCCCTGTAACCCGCTTTGGCAAGAAGTTTCAAATCCCGGGCAAGGGTGGCGGGGTTGCAGGATAGGTAGACGACCCTTTTACACCCCAGGGATGCGACAAATTTGAGCGCCCTGACCCCCAACCCCGTTCGGGGAGGGTCGACCGTCACCAGGTCAAAGGACCTCAGCCCCGGGCTTTTCGTCAGATTGTCCACACTCTCCCGATGGAAGGAACAGTTGGTGATACCGTTGAGGCTGCAGTTTTCGATCGCGGTCCGGATGTTCGTCACTTCGGAGTCGATCCCGGTTACATGACCGACGGTTGAGGACAGGGCCATCTCGATGGCGCCTCCCCCGCAGTAAAGACCCAGGAGCCTTTTCACCGCCCATGGGGTGACCCACTCAAGGAGTCTGTCGTGGAGGAGGTGCGCGGCCCCGGGGCTGGGCTGAAAAAAGGTGGCGGGGTAAAGGCGGAAGCGGAAATCCCTGACCCGCTCCTCGATAAACGGGGAACCGAAAAGATGTTCGCAGTGCCGGTAATCGATGACATCCCCCTTTCCTCTGTTCACCGCCACATGGAAACTCGACAGACCCGGAAGGGCCTCCCGCAGTTCCTCCCAGAGGGGACCCATATCGGGCAGGTTTCTCCTCGTCACCTCCAGGACGACCATCATCTCCCCGGTCGTCTTCGATTCCCTGAGGATGACGTGGCGAAGAAGTCCTGTGCCGTCGGCAGGGTTACAGGGTTCAAGGTGGTGCCTTTCCGCGAAGTGGACGAAGAAAGGGAGGGCCCGCTTGGCCATGTCACCGAAGACAGGACACTCTTCGATGGAGGTGACCGGCCGGCTGTAGGGTTTGAGAGGCTCCGCCTGTTTTCTGAAACCTAGAACGACGCCTTTGCCGCCGTGTCCGAAGGCCAGTTCTATCTTGCCCCGGTAGCCTGTGGAACAGGGAGAGGGCGTGATGGGATCGAAGGCGGATTGCCCCGCCTCCACACCTCCCAGTCTCTTCAAGGTTTGGAGGAGGTGGTTCTCTTTAATACGAAGCTGTTCCGCATACGACAGGTGTTGAAGGGCGCAACCTCCGCACTCGTTGAAGTGGGGGCATACCGGTTCCGCCCGGTGAGGTGAAGGGGTGAGGATGGTACAAATCTCGCCGTAGGCCAGATTGGTCTTGCGGCCCACAATGCTCACCGCCACCCTGTCCCCGGGAACGGCACCGGGCACAAACACCACGAGCCCTGCGGCCCTTCCCACGCCTTGTCCACCGGGCAGGGCGACATCGGTGATTTCGATCTCCCGTTCTCCTCTCTCGGTCATGAGCAGGGGTTCCTCACGGCCCTGTGCATCAGGGGCTCTCGGGGTGGCCGGTGTTCCTGCCGGCGGGAAAGGAGACGGTGAATGTTGTGCCCCCTGAGGCGAGGCAGTCGTCCGGATGCTTCAGGCGGGGGCAGAGGGACGTGTCTCCTGGACATGCATCCCCCTGGGAAGTGAGGAAGGGACACCGATTGCTTCTCACCGAGACGTCGAAACCGAAGCGCCGGCCGTACATCTTCATGCGCATGAGCTCGAGGCCTTTGCCGCCCGCCCCGAATTCAAAAGGCCTCTTGGAGGCATAGAGGGCCGTTTCCTCAGTGTGGAACAGGCCATCAAAGATGGACTTCTGGTTCTCTTCGGTAATCCCCACGCCGGAATCCGCCACATGAAGGAGAATTCTCTCCCCCTTCTGTTCCACCGTGATCTTGACGGTGCCTCCGTCGGGTGTACTCTCAACAGCGTTCTTGACCAGACCGTCGCAGACTTCTCTCAGGATCACAGGGTCGATGGAGATGAAGAGATCGTTTTCTCCTTCCGTCTCAATGGAGAGCCTTCGGTGTCCGGTGAGCCCCCTGAAGCGCTCGGCGGCCCTCTGCACAAAGGGCAAGAGATCGATGGACTGGAAGGCCATGGTGCTGCCCGAAATGTTCCGGCCCAGCCAGCCCTTGACGGCATCCCAGTTTTCCCTGATCGCCTGAGGAGGCTCGGAGACGTCCCTCATCCTTTCCCAGAGGCGGTCGAGCTCGTCAAGAATCACACCCGTCTCCACCTCCAGAGAGGTGCGGAATATCTCCTCGGTTTCCCGGTACAGGTCGTAGAGCCTCTCAAGATTGCGTTCGAGAAGGCCGAAGAGGTGTTGGAATTGCTCACCCCACGGCGACCCCTCAAGTCTGCGCTTCAGAAGCCGCACGTTCCCCTGAATGACGGCGAGCGGCGTCCTCAGTTCGTGGGAAATATGGTTCACCGCCTTTGTTTTTACCCGGTTCAGGCGCTCGAGTTCCCGGTGCGACTGGAGAAGGGATTCCTCCGCACGCTTCCGGTCCGTGATGTCCCTGAGGTAGACGAGATAGGCGTGAGATCCCCGGTAGAAGATGCTTGTAGCCGATACCTCCACGTACAGCTCCCTGCCGTCTTTTCGAATCGCCTTGAACTCGTAACGGTGGGGAACGAACCAGCCCCGCTGACGCCGCTCGTTGATATCAATGACCTTTTCCCGATCATCAGGATGGACCTGAAAGCCTACCGGTTGCCCCACGATCTCTTCGGCGGCCTGGTACCCGAACATCTCCACGAACCTGCGGTTCACGTATTGATGCGTCATTCCCTGGATGATGGCAACACCGTCGTTCGAATGTTCTATGGCGGTACGGTAGCGCTCCTCGCTCTCGAGGAGGGCCTCTTCCGCCATCTTCCGCTCTGTGATGTCCTGCATGGTGCCTTCGTGGTAGAGGGCCCGGCCCGATTCGTCTCTCACCACCCGCGCATTCATGGAGATCCAGTGGAGGCTCCGGTCTTTCCTGTACATCTGGATCTCCATGTCCCGCACCCATCCCTGCCGATCCAGGGTGTCCACGAGGGCCTTTCGATCCCCGGCATTCACGTAGAGCTGGGACGCTATATCCGTAATGGTTTCGATCAGTTCTTCCGGTGAATCATAGCCGTGAATTCTGGCTAGGGAGGGGTTGGCGCTCATGAACCTTCCCTCGCGGGATACCTGGAAGATCCCCTCGGTGGCGTTCTGGAAGATGTTGCGATACTTTTGTTCCGTCTCCAGGAGGGTTTTCTCCACCTTCTTACGTTCCGTGACATCGCTGATGAAGACGGCCAGTCGGATGCGGTGTGCCTGATCATCGGAGACCGGATAGATGGTGGTGTCGTAATACCTTCCGCCCCAGAGGACCTCGGCCCGGACCGGCTTTCCCTCTTTGAGGGCAACCCGTAGATTCCGGCGACTCCTCAAGGCAACGGGTCGGGGCAACAGGCGGTAAAGGCTCGTCCCTTCGATGGCGGCGGGAGATACCTCGAAGAGTCTGCAGGCACCGGCGTTGGCTACAATGACCCGGCCTGCCCTGTCCATGAGAAAGAGCGCATCCGCCGTAGCATTGAGGAGAACCGTCAGGGCCTCCTCGCGAGTGAACCGGTCTCCTTCTTCCATTATCCGCACCCTGATCGCCTCTATTATAAGATATTTTCCCCTCTTTGAAAGAAGGAACGTCAGTTACCGGGGCGGTGGCGCCTCTTTTCCCGGCGGGAGGTGGGATGACCGACGAAAAAGGCAGGGAAAAGGTCTTCACGACCGAGGATCTCGAGGGCCTCCCGTACGAGATCCCTGTTGGCAGGAAGCCAGTACTGGACCAGGGCGCGATGCATCCTTCTTTCGCGGAAAGACCTGGCCACATAGACGGGTTCTCCGCTCAAAGGGTGCTTCCCTGTGTGGTACATGGCGGTCGAGATGGTCATGGGGAGGGGGATGTAATCCTGGATCTGTTCGGGCCGGATCCCCCTTTTTTTCAGGTAAAGGGCCAACTGGAGGGTGTCTTCGAGTCTTGCCCCGGGATGGGCGGTGATGAAGTAGGGGATGAGATACTGCTCTTTGCCGATTCTCTTGTGTATGTCGGCGAAGGTTGCCGTAAAGCCCTCATACACCGAGACGGGAGGTTTGTTCATGAGGCGCAGCACCGAATCCGCCGTGTGTTCGGGGGCCACCTTCATCCGGCCGCTCACGTGGTGCCTGCAGATTTCCATGAGATAGCCACGACGTTCTTCGCCCACAAGAAGATCGTGGCGAAAACCGCTTTCGACAAAGACATGGTTGATGCCCGGTATCCTCCTGAGTTCGCGGTAAAGGCCGATCGACTCGCTGTTCCCTGTCTTCAGGGCGGGGCAGGGTGTGGGGGTCAGGCAGTTTCTCTCGGGACATGCGCCCTTCTCTGCCCACCTGGCGCAGGTGGCGCGGTAGAGATTGGCGGTGGGGCCCCCTATGTCGGTTATGGTGCCCCGGAAATCATCCCGGCCGGCAAGGAGTCGAGCCTCTGCAAGGATCGATTCCCCGCTCCTGGACTGGATAATCCTCCCCTGATGGAGGGTGAGGGAACAAAAATGACACTCTCCGCAGCATCCCCTGTGAGAGATGAGGGAGTGGCGTACCGTCTCGAAGCCTCTCACGCCGCCGGCTCTCTCATAATCGGGATGGGGCAGCCTCGAGTAGGGTAAGTCGTAGACGCGATCCAGTTCCTCGGTTGACAGGGGAAGGGGAGGCGGATACTGGACGACATACCGGGTCCCGTGACGTTGCACGAGAGGCTTTGCGGTGAACGGGTCGCGATTCCGGTAGATCAGCCCCATGGCTTCGTTGAAACGGTCCCCGTTGTGCTCCGTATCCTCGAAGGAGGGCAATGAAACCATGGAATCGAGGAGACCCGCATCCCTCATCACGAGGACCGTTCCCCTGATGCCGTGGAGTTCCCTGCCGTGATCGAGCCGGGCCGCGATCTCGACGACCTGCCTCTCTCCCATGCCGTAAACAAGGATGGTGGCGCGGGAATCGAGGAGTATGGAACGCCGTACCCTGTTGTCCCACCAGTCGTAATGGGCAAGACGACGGAGACTCGCCTCAATCCCTCCCAGCACAATTGGCACGCCGGGAAAGGCTTCTCTGATACGATTGGCGTAGACAATACTTGCCCTGTCAGGCCTGAGGCCCGGTTTTCCTCCGGGAGAGTAATCGTCTGTCTTTCTCGGATGCCTGCCCGATGTGTAGTTGGCTACCATGGAGTCGAGGTTACCCGCCGTTATGCCGAAGAAGAGGCGGGGCGGCCCCAGGGTCTCGAAGGCGGCGGTAGAGCGCCAGTCCGGCTGGGCAATGACGGCCACCCGGTACCCCGCCGACTCAAGGACCCTGCCGATCACCGCGGTCCCGTAAGAGGGGTGATCGACGTACGCATCGCCCGTTACAAGGATGATGTCTGCCCGGGACCAGCCCCTGGATCGCATCTCCCTTGCGGTGGTGGGCAGAAAGGCGGGGGAAGGGGCGAGCGTCCCTCTGCCGGGTCTTCGTGTCGGTGCGGATTCCATCGTGGAGTACTCCTTCCGGGCCCGGAGAGGTCAGGGTGCGGGGTCATGCCCCCCGGGGACCGCCCAGTCGATGATGCGGCTGATCTTCATCTTCTCTCTGTCCAGTCGCCGGGTATGGTTGCGGAGATCCAAGACGATGACGGTCATGTTGTCGGTGCCGCCTTCACTGAGGGCCTTGGCGATGATGGACTGCGCGGCCTCCTGCGGGTTTTGGATGAGGCGGGCTACCTCGATGGCCTCTTCCGGTGAGAGGACATCCCAGACGCCGTCGCAGGCGACAACGGCATAATCGTTTTCCCTGCCCAGGAGCCCCTCCACTACCCTCGGCTCACAGACCACGAAGGGTTTCAACAGAAAGTCACCGAGTGAGCGGCTGACGGCGAGGATGCCCTGCACCCGTGGTGTGCCGAAATGGATGACCCTGCCGCCGAGGCGCTCTATGCGCTCCACTTCCTGTCGGACGCCTGCCCTGTGGTCTTCGGTAAGCTGGACTGGGCCGGTTTTCGTGCCCACTACCACCCGGCTATCGCCGGCGTTGGCGGCGAGCATGGTGTCGCCCATGATATAGAAGGTGGCAGCCGTCGCGCCGCTTCCGATGCCTTGATCGAGGATCGAACGGTCCACGGCGCAATAGGCGTCCCGGATCAATTCGGCCGGACGGGTCCTCGCATCCTCCGGAGCCTTCGCGCTCTGATCCAGGAGGTGGAGGAAGCAGGGTGTGACCATTTCCGCCGCCACACGCGCGGCCCCGATACCCCCGTGGCCGTCGTAGACCTCCGCGCTGAGGAATCCCCGTTCCGGAAGATCCAGGACGGCGAAGGTATCCTCCATGTGGTCCCGGGACCCTATATCTTCCGCCACCCCTACCCCGATCGTCGTCTTCCCTGTCAACCGGTCTCCCCCAAAACCGCGTCTCTGCCCCTTCATCATGTGCCTCGTTCCATTATGGCTCAAAGAGCGGAAAGGAGCAAGATCCCCTCCATTCCCTACGGGCGATGAATGGCAATGTCGAAAAGGTTTACAGTGAGCCAGGGAAGCAAATGACGGCGGAATATCAAGAAGTTACCACCTCCCTCCGCCGCGCGGCCCTTCTATGTTGTCGGTCCTCCTTACTATTTTGCCGGATCCGAAGGGAGGAGGACCGATCTGAGGATCGCACAACCTCCTGAAATCATACGCAATGAGCGATATGGCACCCATATTGCATTACTACAGGGCACTAACGCTGATAAGGAGGCTTTCAATGGCAAGATTATTCTCGGTTGTGGCGGCGGCGGTATTGATGGTGGGCGGCACGGCGAGTGCGTCTCTGGCCCGTACGCAGGTTCCCGAACCGGTAACGATGAGCCTTCTGGGTATCGGCTTGGGTGCCCTCGCCGTCGGCGCACGGTTCCTCAAGAAGTAGTCTCTCTATCAAGAAGACAATTCAGGCAGGGTTCGATCCCCTGCCTTTTTTTGTTCCCCTTTCCCGCGGCAGTTATTGTACCGTCAAGACGTTCAATACGTTGCGATCTGCAGCCCTTCCTTTGACAAAGGGTACGGGGATCATTACTATCGGTGTATGGAAGAGACGAAACCCGCGTCCGAAGGGGTGAAGGAACCGGAAGGCATGGTGACCTACGACCCCGACAATCCCCCCTACGAGACCCAGCGGTTGTGCATTTATCTTGCGGAACTGGAGGGATGGAAGCCGGGGCAGATAGGGGACGGACCCTCCGGGAAGGTAACGACGGGAGAAGGGGGCTGAACCGGGCGAGTCCCAGGGCCAGGGGAGCCGGTAGGCACCGCATCGGGGCTGTTAATGTTCCTTTCCCTCCGACCAGATTTGGGCCGAAAAGATATAGATGGCGGTTCCTTTTTCCTGCCAGGCGTTGTCAGGAAGCCCGGCCTTGCGGCAGGTCTGTCTGAGGAACTCGGTGCGGCTCCACTTGTTGGACGAGGCCACCTGGGGGAGAAGAAGTCCCGCGTTGCCGCCTCTGGTGATGTACAGACCGTGCCTCCCCACCTCCACCTCCTCGACCTTCTGAATCGGCTTGAGGGGGCTCAGAACAGAGATTTCGATCTCGATGTCCTTGAGTTCGTCCCTGGTTACGGGAGGGAACCGCGGGTCTCTGCTGCAGGCGTTGAGCGTCATCTCCGTCACCGCCTTCTGGAGCGGTGCGTGGGGGAGAATGTAGCCGATGCACCCCCTCAGGTTTCCCTTTTTGTTGAGGGTCACGAAGACGCCCCGTTTTTCCTTGAGACGGGGAGCTGTCACCTCGAAATGGGGTACCGTCCTGGTGGACACGTACGCTTCGAGGGTCTTCCGGGCCACCCGCAGGAGTGTGCCCCGATCATCCCTGCTCAGTTCGCCGGCCTGTTCCGCCCCGTAGGAGAAGGCTACGGCCCCGTATCCCACCACTCTGGACTTGTCCCCCGTCACATCTCCTGAGTTGGCGTACCTGAGGGTGGTTACGTCGGCCCCCGTCATCCGGGCCACCATCATGAGGGTAAGTACCCCCTGGGCGCCGCACAGCTCCGCGGAGCCCTTTCCCATGTCCCCGGCGAGGTGTTCCACATCGAGTTCCCTGATGCGGCGCAAGGCCAGGGTATCCATCTCCTTTGCCGGCCCGTAGGCACGATAGTGGGACATGTCTGAGGATGCCACGATGAGGACGGCCTTGGGGTTTCGCCGTAGCGCCCAGTAGAGGGCGTCACTCAGGGCCCTGTAGTCCTCGCCCGTCATCTCGCCCGTCACCAGGGGCACAATCCTGAACCCCTTCAGGGTCCGCTGGAGAAAAGGCAGCTGAACCTCGAGGGAGTGCTCCTTCTCGAAGGCGAGGGGGTAATCTCTCATGGAGCCCACTCTTTCCATGAGGCCTTTGGCCACTTCCGAGTCTACGGACACCCTGCCGAGCGGTGTCTCCCAGGAGCCCGCCGGGTATATGGCGATGCCCTTGAAGGGGACCCTGTGACTCGATCCTATCAGTATCACCGTCTTGTACTCCCTCGCCTTCACCTGACTGTACCCGAAGGCGGCTACCTGGCCCGAATACTCGTATCCGGCGTGGGGAGAGATGAGTGCAAAGACCGGGGAGGGGATCCTCTCGGCTTTGTCCGCTTCCTTGAGGTACCCGTCGATTGTCCTGGCCAGAAGGGCCGGGTCCGAAGGGTAAAAGGTGCCTGAAAAGACAGGTTTTTTCACCTTCTGGCCCCCCTCCTGGGCGAAAAGGGAGGGGGCGGAGAGGGCGACAGCCAACGTCGATGCAAGAACGATCCTGATCAGTGCCGAGACCGTCAGTGGCCGGACCCTGAAGGGAGGTCTTCCTATGCCTGCCATATCCCACCAATCCTTTCGGCGCAGTATGCACACCGGCCTGTCTTGATGTGACTCTCCAGGATGTTGTAGCCCGAGCGCCTGACCACGACCTTGCCGCACCCGGGGCAGTAGGTATGCTCACCCGGATGACCCGGCACGTTTCCGATATAGGCATAGGTGAGCCCGGCCTTGATGGCTATGTCGCGAGCCTTCTCCAGTGTGGCGACCGGTGTGGGCGGTACGGTGGTCATCCGGTAGAGGGGGAAGAAGCGGGAGAAATGGATGGGCACGTCGGAACCAACGTCCCTTCTGATCCATTCGCACATGCGGGCGATCATGGCGGGGTCGTCATTATGCCCGGGAATGACGAGGTTGGTGATCTCCACCCAGACACCCGATCGTTTCAGGGTCTTGATGGTCTCCAGTACGGGGGCGAGACGGGCCTCGCACAGGGTCGCGTAAAAGGTCTCGCTGAAGCCTTTGAGGTCGATGTTCACCGCGTGCATGTGGGTGGCCAGGGCCTTCAGGGGCTCGGGATTGATGTAACCGTTGGAATGGCCCACATTCAACAGCCCCTGTGCCTTTGCCAGTCTTGCCGTGTCAAACATGTACTCGTAGAAATTCGTGGGCTCCGTGTAGGTATAGGCGATGCTGCGGCAATTATTGGATTTTGCAAGGCTCACGATCCTCTCGGGGGATGCCCGGTGGTTCCGCGACTCGAGGGGCGAGATCTGGGAGATCTGCCAGTTCTGGCAGAATCTGCACCGGAGATTACATCCGGCGCTGGCGATGGAGAAGCTCAGGGTCCGGGGAAGGACATTGAAAAAAGGTTTCTTCTCTATGGGGTCGACGTGGATGGCGCAGGGCTGACCGTAGCCCAGGGAGACAAGGGTCCCCCTGACATTCTTCCGGGCCCTGCAGAAACCGGTTTCCCCCTCCCCGAGGATGCAGGTCCTCGGACAGAGGCTGCAGGCCACGGTTTTTCTCCTCTCGTCCACGAGCTGGTAGTACCGGGCCTCCCTGAAGGTCTGCGCCTGAACCGTCTTTTCCTGACCGTGGAGTTCCAGGGCTACGGGTGTCAGGGAGAGGATCTGGAGAAACCGGCGGCGGCTGATCATGATGTGAGGCTTCCCCTCATGTCAGTAAATTATACTATTTCGGTCGGCAAATGGACAGGAGGAGAACGCTGGTCAGCTTCAGGAGGGCACAGAGAAGGCACGCCCTCAGAAAACCGAGGACCGGGACGAGGAGGAACCCTCCGGCAAAACCTCCTATCCACCCACCCACAAGATCCACCCCGTAGATGAGCCCTGCCGTTTCCGCAGTGTCTCCCCTGGTTCCCCCGATCCTGCCATGGACCGCGTTTGCCATGGGAAACTCTGCTCCTGTGAGGAGGCCGGCGGCGAAGAAGAGTATGAGGAAGGAGGGAAGAAGGAATCCGGTGTGAGGGACGGGACGGGACTCGAAAAGAAGGAGGAGGGCGTACAGAAAGAGACAGAAGAGAAGGATCAGGATCTCCACGACCATAAGAGGGCGGAGAGGATTCCCCATGCGGGCCAGTCGGGGGGTGACGGCAAGACTCCCCGCGCCCATCCCGGCCATGAAGGCGGTGATGAGGATGGCGATCTCCATGAAGACAAAACCTACGGCAGCCTGAAAGGTGAAAAGGAGTATCAGTTCCAGTGCCATGGCGATGAATCCGGTGGTCCCGATTGCGTAGGGAACGGCAACACGGATGTTCCTTTTCCCGGAAACCAGAGCGGCGAGGAAGATAAGGAGAATCGCTGCGCCGGCGTTCAGCAGGTTGACCCGGCCGCTTAACCGGAAGAGCCATTGAAAGTGGGGCGAGAAGAGGATGTTCTGGTAGGCGAGGCCGTGGAACAAGCCTGCGGGGGAAAAGTCGGTGTTGAGTGACCGGGAGGCGTCCTTCATGGACGATGCGAACCACTCCTGTTTGCTTGTATCAAGGCGGTACCGGAGGTGTTCCTCAGTGATGAGACGGGTGGTGATCCCCATTTCTTTCAGGGGGCGCAGGAGGGTGTCAGGGCTTACATCGGAAAAGGGCCTGCCGGGGGACGCCACAAAGAGGTTCACCTCGCCGGGGAGCACGAATACATGAGGGAAGACGACAGACAACGTGGCCATGACGGAGCCGTTGAGGTCCCTCAGTTCGGTCCCGTAATAGGTAAGCGATCCGGGAACAGGGAAGGCCACGATACCCTCCTCACTCACGCGGCTGCCCAGTTCCCGATAGAACTGGAGGGTGTAGAACCTGTTGGTCTGAAGGGTGCGCGGAGGAGGTAGACCAAGGAGCAGGATATCATAGGTTTGCCTCGACTCTTTGAGGAAGAGGCGGCCGTCCCGAAAATGGAGACGGACCCTCGGGTCATTCAGTTCCGCTGTGGTCAGGGGGGTGGGAAGGCGCCTGATGGTCTCAAGGAGCATCGGATCGAGCTCCACATAATCGATTCGTTCCACGGTGGGGTACTTCAGAAGCTCGGCGATCAGTCCGCCGGCGCCACCGCCCATGACCAGTATGCTCCTCGCTGAAGGATTGAGGAGCATGGGGAAATGGGCAAACTCCTCCACGGCGGCGATGTCGGGAACCGGGAGGGTGACGACCGGTGTGCCGTCGGAAAAGACGGTATGCTGGCCGCTGTCCTCGGTGACCACAATGTTTTGATACACCGAGTTCTGGTATGATCGGACATTCTTGCCTGTCCACTGAGCTGCGACCGACCGCCGGTGGAGCACCTCTGCGCCCCCCGTAAGCAGAAGCCCGAGGGCGAGGGCTGCGACAAAGACCGACCCGAGGAAAGAAAGAGACCGTTTATTTCCGGTCAGGGCGAGGGAGCATGACGCCATTGCGCCGGCAAGGGCTACCATGACGGCGATCTGAAAGGAATTCGAGAAGGGGACGAGGACGTAAGTGAGGAGCACGCCTCCCGCGATGGTTCCGCCCAGTTCGTACCCGTAGACCTTCCCTGTGGCTGCCGCACCGGTGCCTGTCTCCCGGGCATAGGCGGTGCAGAAAAGGGTGAAGAGGAAACCGTGGAGAAAGGACGCAGGGAGGAGAATGAGAAGCGAGGAAGACAGAACAAAAGGTATGCCTACCCCCACCTCCTGGGGTATGGAGGCGATGTTCTTGGCGATCCTGGCGAGATAGACGGAAAAGGGCAGAAGAACTGAAAAGAGGAGGGTGATTGAGACGATGGGAGCACAGGGTGATGTGCCGCCGCCCTTCCACTTCCCGCCGGAAAATGCCCCCAGGGCCTCCCAGAGGACCCAGGAACCCAGGACGATACCGATGGAGAACTCATTGCCCGAGAAGAGGATGAGAAGTTCTCTCAGGAGGGTTGTCTGACCGGCAATGCCTGCCGCGCCGGTAACAACAAGGGCGGTAAACAGCCGAGCCGTGTAAGAAAGACCCATGAGCTAACATATACCGGTGAAACAGGGAAGGTGTCAATCGGCGGCCTGGAAAGCATGGACCGACCGGCCCCCTTGGAATAAGGGAAACGTGCTCGGGTCCAAAGCCGTGACCTGCGCGATGCAGCGAAAGGGCGGGGCCCGAGGGTCCCACCCTTTCCGGGTGGTTGAGGGCCTACCGTTTCAGACGCCTGCGCAATATACCCAGGGCCAGAAGGCCCGGCACCAGTACGAGGAGGGTGACGGGTTCGGAAAAGGGTGTCACCAGTATAGGGCCCACCGCATCGATGGGGTCGGTCCACCAGGGGTCACCCATATACCCCTTCGCGTACTGGGCATCGGGCTGGGGAGGGTTGAACTCGGTGAGCCAGGCGAACAAGGTCGCCGTCTCCCCCACCAAGAGCTTGTCCTTGGTCCCGGCGGCGTCGAAATAGTCCCACGAGAATACCAGCACACCGGTGTTGAGGTAGACATAGAACTTGTCCATGGGGTCGGTGCTGTTATTCGTAATGTCATATTGGTAGGTGTAGCCCCTCCCGGCGGGCTTCATCTCCTCATATGCCGAACTGTGTACCGTAACGCCGTTCTTTGTGTCGATGAACGCGGTTGCAGGGGTGCTGGCGGCCATGGCCGCGAAGAGAACACCGCAGAAGAGGATGGGAAGAACGTATGCCTTGGTTCTCATGGCGAACCTCCCTGGGGGTCATCCTGACCCACCCGTTTTGTCCTTACCCTGCCCATAACGTCCTGTCGCCGATATGATGAACCGGCCTGCATACCCTATGCCTTATTCCTAACATCCTGATATTATTGAGGACTGGAAATTCAGGGGAAAGGGAGGAGGGAGGAAAGTGTAAGGTTGGCCGACGTTGTTGACCATCGTCTCGGGAAGTCCGGGGGCCGGGGAATAATCAACACCAGGAAGATCAAAGGTTAACGGTAACGCGAGGGTGTCCCGAGAGTGTAAGACTTTCCGACAGGCCTTGGTCCCGGCGGCGGTATCGGGGTCGCACGGTTGTCGGAGCGTTCTTTTTCCTACAGCACGGGGGCTTTGCCGGCGCACGGGGGTATCGGGCGCCATCCCCGCCTTGTCCCGTGTCTTGTCTTTGCTTCCCCCGGACCGTCACCCATCTCCTTGTCAGGGCGTACTGCCGGTGCCGGCTTTAGGGCATGCTCCTTGCGCCTGAGGGTCCGCACAAGGATGTCCTTCGGGAGTGTAACCATAGGAGGATTCAGGAACGTGTCGGTTGAAGGAGGGGGTAAAGTCAACGCACGGAATTGGCTTGTCTGGGCACCGGTGAGTATGATATAAATGAGGAGTGGAGAGATGTCCGAGAGGCTGAAGGAGCACGATTGGAAATCGTGTGTACGTGCTAAAACGCGTACCGAGGGTTCAAATCCCTCTCTCTCCGCCATTGGGCTGTGATACGCCAGGCCCTGCGCAACGTGGAGGTTATGAACCCCGTCAGGTCCGGAAGGAAGCAGCGGTAGTAGCTGATCCGTGTGCCGCAGGTCGCCTGGTTTTTTTTAAACCTGCCATGAAGACCCGAGGTGTCACCCCTTGAACTACACGGTAATCGCCCGCCGGTGGCGACCAAAACGGTTCGACGACGTGGTCGGCCAGGACCACATCATCACCACCATCAAGAACTCCATCAAATTTGGCAGGATCGCCCACGCCTATCTCTTTACAGGGCCACGGGGGGTGGGCAAGACATCGCTGGCCAGGATTCTCGCCAAGGCGGTCAACTGCGTCAAGGGTCCCACCGAGGAGCCTTGCGGGGTATGCGAAAACTGTGTTGCCGTGGAAGCGGGCAAGTTCGTGGACCTCATTGAAGTGGACGCTGCCTCGAAGAGAAAGCTGGTCGACATCAGGGAACTGATCGAGACGGTGCGGTATCTCCCTATGAAGGGCGCATACAAGGTCTACATCCTCGACGAATCCCACATGCTCATCAACGAGGCCTGGAATGCCTTCCTCAAAACCCTGGAGGAGCCTCCGGGGCACAATATTTTCGTGCTCTCGACCACGCAGCCCGAGGATGTCCCTTACACCATCATGTCCCGGTGCCAGCGCTTCGACTTCAGGCGGATCGGCGAGGGCACTCTGGCGGAACAGCTTAGGAGGATCTGCGTCGACGAGGGAATTCCCTTCGATGAGAAGGCCCTCCAGCATATCGCCCGGATCGCCGACGGGAGCATGAGGGACGGGGAGACCATTCTCGAGCAGGTCATCGCCTACGGAGGCCGGCAGGTTACGGAACAGGACGTGACCGCCGTGGTGGGGGTGGTGAAGCATGAGATTCTCCGGCGGATCATGAAGACTGTGGCGGATCAGGACCTCAAGGAGGGGTTACGCCTCATCGAAGGGACGCTGGACGAGGGTTTTGATGCCTACCAGCTCTACGAGGGTCTCGTCTATCTGGTGCGCACCATGCTCCTTCTCAAGGTTTTTGAAGGGAGACCTCCCTTTCTGGATCTGGGTGAGGAGGATGCGGGCCGTATTATGGAACTCATGGCAGACCTCGAATACTACGAGATCCAGAACATGCTCAACTATCTTTTGGAGGCCGATTACCTTGTCCGCGGACCCTTTCCCAAGGTTGCCCTCGAGGTGTGCTATGTCAACCTCTATAACCTTGGCAAGATCAAGGAAGTGGAGAGGGTGCTGGAGGGCATTGCCGGTCGGGAAGGGGGCGTGGGGCCCTTCCAGGCTCAGACAGCGCCCCGGGCCGCGCCGGCGCCCCGCGAGTCCAAACAGCCGGCACCTGTCAATCGCGAGTATCCGGAACCAGGACAGGGCTATGCCGGGGCAGACCAAGTGGTCCGGGAACCCATGGCCCCACCGGGGGCACGGGGAGCGGGCGATTTCATCGCCTTCCTCAGGGACCGGAAGCCACTGATCGGCAGTGTCCTCGGTATGGCGAGGGCGGAAGTGGAGGGGGACAGCTTCGTGGTCTTTGCGGACCGCAGGCATGGATACCTCATGCAGGACTCGGAAAAGAAGGAAGAGATCAAGGCCCTTCTGAAGGAATTCTTCGGGAGGGAGATGATGCTCGTCTTCAAGGACGGGGGAGAAGTGAAAAAGAGCGTCCTTGACGAATACGTAAGTGCAGCGGAAACACTATTCAACGTGTAAGGAGGGGATATGTCCAAGCAACTGGGTCAGCTGCTCAGTCAGGCGAAGAAGATGCAGGAGAAGATTCAGAAGATGCAGGAAGAAGTGGCGAACAAGACCGTGGAGGCCCAGGCAGGGGGAGGGATGGTCTCCTGCGTGGTGAACGGAAAACAGGAGGTCATCTCGATCCGGATCTCCGACGAGATCTGGGAAGAAAAAGACAGGGAACTGCTCGAGGACCTGGTGCTGGCGGCCGTCAACGAAGGGCTGAACAAATCGAAAGATATGCTCCAGGAAGAGATGGCGAAGATAACGGGCTTCGGCGGTATGCAAATGCCCTTCAGTCTCTAACCCATGGCCTATCCCGAACCCATTGAACGGCTCATAGAGAACCTGACGAGACTGCCCGGTGTGGGCCGGAAGACCGCCACCAGGCACGCCCTTTTCATACTGAACGCTCCAACCGGCTACCTGAACGAGCTGGTCCGAAGCCTCACGGATGTGAAAGAAAAGATCCGTCTCTGCAGCACCTGTTTCAACATCACCGACATAGACCCTTGCCGGATCTGCAGGGACGAGCGGCGCGACAAATCGGTCCTCTGTGTGGTGGAGGAGTCGTCCCACATGATGGTGATCGAGTCTTCCAACCCCGGTGTGTTCCGTTACCATATCCTGCACGGTGTGATCAATCCCATCGAGGGGGTGGGCCCGGATGACGTGAGGATCAAGGAGTTGGCCGAGCGGATCGTGAAAGAAGGAATCCGGGAGATTATCGTTGCCACCAACCCCAATATTGAAGGGAACACCACCGCCCACTACATCAGCGAGACCGTGAAAGACCTGGATGTCAGGGTCACCAGGATCGCCTCAGGGATCCCGGTGGGCGGGGATATCGTCTACGTCGACCCCCTCACGATCAGAAGTTCCATCGACAACAGGAAGGGATTGTAGGATTCCCGGGTGCCGGGATCCATGCGTGTGGCACCCGGGAATCGGAGTTGACCATTACTTCTTCAGTGTCTCCCAGTCCCTGAGGAAACGCTCCAGACCGATATCGGTAAGGGGATGGCCGATGAGCGTCTTCAGTACGCCGAAGGGTATGGTGGCGATATCCGCCCCGCTTCGTGCCGCTTCGAGGACGTGGACCGGGTTCCGGATGCTGGCCACAATGATCTCCGTCTCAAAGCCATAGTTGGAAAAGATGACCACCGTATCCTCGACGATGTCCATGCCTCTCTGGGAGATGTCGTCGAGACGGCCGATGAAGGGACTTACGTAGCTCGCCCCTGCCTTGGCCGCGATGAGGGCCTGGAGGGGCTGGAAGATAAGGGTCACGTTGGTCTTGATGCCCTCGCCCGTCAGGGTGCGAACGGCCTTGATGCCGTCTTCGGTCATGGGTATCTTGACCACCACATTGTCGCCCAGGGAGGCCAGCTTCCGTGCCTCCTCAACCATGGAGGCGTAGTCCTTGCCGATCACTTCGAGGCTCACCGGGCCGTCCACGAGGGCAAGAATCTCTTTGATCACCCCTTCCGGGTCCTTCTTCTCCTTTGACAGAAGGGAAGGGTTGGTGGTGACGCCATCCACGAGACCCATGTCGATTCCCTTCCTGATCTCCGCCACGTTGGCTGTGTCGATGAAAAACTTCATGTCTCCTCCTACCAGTTCTTGTATTTGTCAGCGTGTTTTCTGAATTCTTTGCCGCCCTCACGAAGATTGTACATGTACAGCAAGAAAGAGGACGACTCGAGGCTGCTGGTCAGCATATAGGCCTCTTCCAGCATGTCTCCTCTGGCGAAACTCCCGTGTCCCCGCATCAGGACCACCTTGTAGTCTCTCATGCAGCTGCTGATGATCGCAGCCCCCTCTTCGGAGCCGATGGTCTTTTCCACGCTTATGACCGGCACCTTCTTAAAGAGATAGGAACCTTCAGAATCGACGGGAATAAGCTCCTCCGCAAGGAGGGAGAGGAGCGTCGCGTAGGGTGGATGGGCATGGACGACGGCGAGGGCGCTCGTGTTCCGGTATATGGCCCGGTGGACCACCACCTCGGAAGAGGCCATGAGGATCCTGCCGTCGTTCGCCTCCAGGTCCACCTCCACGATGTCCCGGCGCTTCAATCTCCCCAGCATGGAGGCCCTGCGGGTGATGTAAATGGCGTTTCCCTGTCTGACGCTCATGTTCCCGGCATGAGAGCTGATAAGTCCCCTCAGGAACAGATCACGGCCGAGATCACGAAAATCTTCGAAGGTGGTCTCTCCAAGCATGCCTAATTATCTATCACAATAGACTGAGTCTGTTAAGGGTTTCTGGAAGTGGCCTTCCGGCCGGGTCCCATCCCCGGATTGCATAGTATTCCGCGAGGAGCCTGTCGAGAGGAACCTGGGAGAAGCGGGGCGGAAGCATGTCCTTCTCGACCTCCTCCCGGAGATTGACCATTCGTTCCAGGTTCCAGATCCGTTCTCCTGTGAGGAGGGATTCCTCCCAGGACATCCCGCGGCCGGTGGCGGCACTCGCCACCCGGGCGTAATAGTCGTGAGGAACGGCATAGGACGCGAACCGGCACATCACCAGGCTATCCACGAAGGCGGACACGTTCTGGTAGAGGGCGAGAAGAGACGCCTTGCCGTCTACGGAGAGGGGAGGCACCATCTTGGGAACCCCGAGGATCTCGGCCCCCACCAGATAGCCCTGCATGTGGCAGCCACCCCGGTTGGACGTGGCATAACCGAGGGCATGACCGTAGGCGCCCCGGGGGTCGTAGGCAGGGAGTTCGAGGCCCTTAACCTGGGCCGCCAAACCTTGTCTGCCGTAACGCCGGCCCAACTCGCGCGATCCCGGCCGCAGCTCCTTCCCCGATCCTTCGCCTTTCACCATCTCCTCTATGAGGGTTTCCACGGCCCGATAGTCCCCGTAGGGCGCGGGCAAGGGGCGATCGTCCATCTCTGCGAGCTCCTGGGCAAGCCCGATGACCCCGCCCGTGGTGATCGTATCAAGCCCCAGCTCGTTACAGAGTCTGTTCAGGCGGGCCACGCCCTCCACGTCGTGGATACCGAGGTTGACCCCGAGGGCCCAGAGGGTCTCGTACTCGGGTCCCTCCCCGTAAGTGGTCAGCCTGCCGCAGGCTACAGGGCAGTAGAAACAGGCCTTTCTGCGCTTGAGGAGTCGGGAGGAGATCATCTCTCCGGAGATCTGCGAGGATTCGGGGGGTGCCGGTTCCCTGAAATTCTTCGCCGGGAGGAGACCCACCTCCCTCATGTAGTTGAGCAGGATCCCGGTGCCGAAGTCTCTGAGCCCCTTTGAAGTGATGGGGTTTGCAGCGAGCCATTTGCGGCACTCGTAGGAAAGAAAGAGAAAAGTCTCCCTGTCTGCCAGCGGGACCTTGCCGTGGCCGCGGACAGCGATGGCCTTGACACGCTTGGCGCCCAGGACGGCGCCCAGTCCTCCCCGACCCAGGAACCTCCCGTCATTCTCGATGTTGGCGTAGGGTATGCACTCCTCTCCGGCGCGTCCGATCAGGAGGATCGACGTCTCCGCACCGTGCCTTGCCCTGAGCGCCCGTTTGACCTCATCTTTGGTTCGTCCCCATAGGGAGGAGGCATCGAGGCACGAGACCCGGTCGTTGTCGATGAAGACATAGGACGGACCGGCTGCAGACCCTGTAACGATGAGGGTGTCGTACCCCGCCTTTCTCAGGTTCACGCCGAGACGGCCGCCGCACGAAGCGGTGAAGATGGTCCCGGTGAGGGGGGATTTTGTGGTGGCTTCGAAACGTCCTGCCATGGGAAAGGGCGTACCGGTGAGGGGGCCTGTACCGAAAAGGATGGGGCACTCCGGGGAGAGGGGACCCACTCCCTGGGGTGCCATATCGGAAAAGATCTTTGTCGTCACACCGCGGCCCCCCACAAAGAGGGCGGCCAGGGATTCGTCTTCTTCTCTGGTGGCATGGCTTCCCGAAGAGAGGTCGATGATGAGGGTCTTCACTGAGCCTCTTTCCTGAGGGTTTGGTGGAGGAAGACGGCTCGCTGGGAGGCGTCGATGAGGGGAAGAAAGGACGCAAGGGGTTTCCCGAAGCGAGGGTGCACGATGGCGGGATCAAGGTCGAGGACCGGAAGGATGGCAAACCTCCGCCGGTGAAGTTCCGGGTGGGGTATGGTCAGATCGGTCTCATCAAGGACGAGGGTACCGAAGAGAAGGATGTCGAGGTCGATGATCCGGGGACCTTGTGGGAGGGTTCGCTCCCTCCCCATAACCTTTTCCACTGACTGAAGAAAAAAGAGAAGCTCCCGGGGGGATGCCTGCCAAGTGCACACAAGGGCGCAGTTCACGAACTCTTCCTGATCAACGGGGCCCACGGGGGAGGTGCGGTAGAGGCTGGAGATCCGTTGATCCGAGACGCGCTCATCCGCCCCTATCAGTCCGATGGCCGTGAGGCAGTGCTCTTCTTTTGCACCCACGTTCGATCCGATACCAATGTAAACGGAAGTCCGCACAGGGATTATTGGGAGGCTTTCCGGTCTCTCTGTTCGTCGGAAGACGGTTTCTCAGGTTTGTCGAGTTCCTTGGAGGCGCGCTTGAAACTACGGATGCCTTTCCCGATGGCGCCGCCGATTTCGGGGAGTTTGCCTGCCCCGAAGATCATGATGACGATAACGAGGATGACGATGAGTTCAGGGAAGCCAAGGCCAAACATATGGGTACATTACCACGGAGGAGAGAAGGGCGTCAACGGTTTTGCCGTGGGTCCTTTGCGGTGGCGCCACGGGTCCTTCGGCGTTGACTCGGGCGACGGTCTGACGTAGAATATGCCATGGCTTTGCTCAGAATACGGACCTTTCCGGACCCGGTGCTCCGTGAGGAAGCGACCCCGGTGGGTGAGGTGACCGAGGAGTTGAGAAGGCTCTCCCGGGACATGGTGGAGACCATGCGTCTCGCCCGGGGGGCGGGCCTCGCGGCAAATCAGGTAGGGGTGCCCGTTCGCCTTATCGTCCTCGAGGGGGACCTGGAGGAGCGCAAAGAGGGAGAGCCCCTCATCATCCTCAATCCCTCCATCGTGGAGAGAGAGGAAGAAGAGGTTTCTGAGGAAGGGTGTCTGAGTTTCCCCAAATTCTTCGAGTACGTGAAGAGGGCCAAGAAGGTGGTGGTGCGGGGGGAGACGCTGGAGAAAGCGCCCTTTGAGCGGAATTGCGAGGGCATGCTCGCGCGGGCCTTCCAGCACGAGATAGACCATCTGAATGGTGTCCTTTTCATCGATCACTTAAGCCCCATCAAGAAAGATCTCTTCAAGAAACGATACCTGAAAACCGATAAGACCGATCGATGAGGATCGTTTATTTCGGCTCGTCACTCTTCTCCGTAGCCCCCCTGAAGTCTGTCGCGGACGTGGTTGCCTGTGTGGTGACCAAACAGGCAAAGCCCAGGGGCCGCGGATACCTCCTCGAAGACAACGAGGTGAAAAGAACGGCCGGGGAGCTCGGTCTGCCGGTTCTGGAGATCAACTCCTTCCGGGACGAAGGGGCGCGGGGTCTGAAGGACGTGAATGCAGACCTCTTCGTCGTCGCCTCGTTCGGGCTCATCATACCAGGGTGGGCACTCGAGTTGCCGGGCTTGGGCTCGGTGAACATCCATCCGTCCCTGCTTCCCAGATACCGGGGTCCCTCACCGATACAGTGGGCCATCCTGAAGGGTGACCGGGAAACAGGGATCACCCTCATGAGTATGAATGAAAGGATGGACGAGGGGAATATCCTCCGTCAGGAGAGGAGCCCCATAGAAGAGACCGATACGGCTGAGACCCTCTCTGCAAGGCTCTCGGCGAGGAGTGCGGAGATGCTCCGGGAGTTTCTCCTGGAGGTGGAAGCGCGGGGGTTCCCCGAGGGAGAGGCGCAGAAGGCAGGAGAGGCGACGTACACGCCCATCATCACCAAGGAGATGGGGCGTATCGACTGGAGGATGGCAGCCCGGGAAATCGGGTGTCAGGTGAGGGCCTTCCACCCGTGGCCCACGGCCTACACCTTTCTGGGCGACCACATGTTCAAAGTATTTTCAGCCACTGTGGAAGAAGGCCCCGTGAGCAGCCCGCCGGGGACGATCAGGGCAGTCGGTAAAATGGGGTTGATGGTAGAGTGCGGGAAAGACAGGCTGATACTCCGGGAGGTACAACTGGAGAACAGAAAGAGGATGAGCGCTTTCGACTTTGCTCGTGGTTACAAGGGGTTGGAAGGAATGATTCTTGGTTCTCAATGAGAAAAGGAGCATTTTTTGTTGACACCGTCAATTGTGAACCTTTATTATCAAGGAGAGGGTTGCAGTGAATCCGGCACGGTTTTTGCTTCTTCTTGAGGGACCATGAAGCATATCGGACTATGTATCTTTATCCTCTTCATCCTGGCGGGTTGTTCCACGACGGGACAGATCTCCGGTATCGGTGGCCAGGACGGCCCCGGAGAGTCGCTCAATGTTGAGAATCGTCCTGTTGTGGTGGAGAAACGGACACCGCAGCCGGAAAGCGCCCGGAAAGGCACCCCCCCACCCGAGCAGCCAACAGTAACAGACGATGAAGACAACATCGCCTCCCTGATCCACGAGGAGAAGTTCCAGAATTTTGACATCCCTATCGTCTTTAATGACGCCGTCAGGTATTACATAGACTGGTTCAGCACGGAGAAGCGGAAGGTATTCGGCAACTGGCTGCGCAGGGCTGGTCGGTATGTGCCGGCAATCAAGCAAATCCTGAGGGAGCGCGGGATGCCGGAAGACCTTGTCTACCTGGCCATGATCGAGAGCGGGTTTAACCCCAAGGCCTATTCGCCGGCCAAGGCGTGCGGTCCGTGGCAGTTCATCTATGCCACCGGAGAGCGGTATGGCCTCAAGGTCAACTTCTGGATCGATGAACGGCGGGACCCTGAGAAGTCGACGGTCGCGGCCGCAAAGTACCTGAGGGACCTCTTCAATCAGTTTGGGTGCTGGTATCTCGCGGCCGCAGGGTACAACGCGGGAGAGAAGAGAGTGGAGCGGGCCATCGAGAGGCACAACACGAACGATTTCTGGGAGCTTGCCCGGTATAATGCCCTTCCCAGGGAGACACGGGAATATATTCCTAAACTGATCGCCGCCGCAATTATTGCCAAGGAACCGGAAAAGTACGGTTTTGACAGCATCAACTATGACAACCCGTTGACCTTCGTGGAAGTCAGGGTGCCGAGGGGTACGCCCCTTTCGGCCGTGGCGCGGGCCGCATCCCTCGATCTGGCGGCGGTACGTTCGTACAACCCGGAGATAATACGGGGCATCACTCCTCCCGACGTGGACGGTTACGAGATCAAGCTTCCTGCGGGTATAGGGATAAGCAGGTTCTCCGGCAATCTCGAGGCGGCACTGAAGGATGAAAAAAGGATCAAGAGCGTGACCGCGTACAAGGTGAAAAAGAAAGACACCTTTGCGGGTATCCTGAAGCGGTACAAAGTGGGGGCCGAGGATTTCTGTCTGATCAACGGCTATGAGGGTGAGCAGAAACTGAAGCCCGGCACGGTGGTCTATATCCCGAGATTTGGCGGGTCCTCATCGGGCAAGGTCGTGGTGGCTCAAGCTGTCTCGGAACCGGGAAGAACGAAAACGGGCAAGGGGGAGAAGGGGATAAAGACGGTAAAACCGGTCGGGACCACGGAAAGGAAAAGCATCCATGTGGTCAAGAGGGGCGAGACCTTGGCTTCCATTTCCGAGAAGTACGGGATGGACGTGGATTCCATCAAGGCGGAGAATAACCTGAAGTCGGACAAGGTGTATCCGAACATGAAGCTCCGGCTGGCCAGTTTTGCGGATAAGGGCGAGAGGCAGACAAAAAAGACGCCAAAAAAGAGGATTCACGTGGTCAAGAAGGGTGAAACCCTCTCTTCCATATCAGGAAAGTACGGTGTGGATATCTTCTCTCTGAAAGAGGATAACAATCTCAAATCGGATAAGGTCTATCCCCGCATGAAGCTCAGGGTTCCCGTGGACGCAGGGTAATCCCAGGGACGCATCTCTTCTCCCTCAAGACATCTCCGAGGCAGGCAGGTTTGTCTCCGAAAATCAGGGGCTCGGGAAGGCTGTGCAGGCACCCCGGCCGGACCGGGCGCCTTTATGCTCTCGGGGTAACACCGGGGTCTCTCTTTGCGGGGAAGGGGGATGACTTGCCAATTAAGAACGGCCAGGGAGGGAGGAAAAGGTTGTTCGGCCGAGGGAACAGGCAGCAGGCGTGTGGCGATCAGACCTTGAGGACGAGGTTGATCATGTCTCCCCGGGAAAACCCCATGGCGTGGAAGAACTGGAGAAGATCCCAGTCGTTCCAGTTGACAAGGGTATAGATCGTGTCGACGCCATAGCCGCGGAGGTTGGTAATAACGGCATTGGCGAGGAACTTTGCCACACCGCGGTTCTGATAGTCGGGATCGATACCGATGGTGTCGATCCAGCCGATGTTGTTGGGGACCTTGAATTCCCAGCCGCTTACCTCCCCGAGGATGAAACCGACGACGCGGTCATCTATTTCTGCCACGAGGGATGCGTCGGGAGGCCGTGTGCCGGCCTGCCTGACGATCTTGGTGACCCAGTAATCCCGGCGAGTCTCGCCAAGGACCTTGGTGTCGATCTCGATGATGGCCTCGAGATCGTCTGTGGTGAGTCGTCGGATGTGGAGTTTGTCGAGAAAATTACTCATGGTGACCTCATTTGTCACGTGCTTAACATGGTTGTGTGGAAAATCAAGGTACCCGCCCTACCTTGTGAATTTATTAACATATGAAGGGTTGCAGATCAAGTACTTTTCTCCGTCCCGGGCCACGATGGCGGTCCCTGCAGGAACGAGCGGGCGAAGGTGGGTCATGCGACTCTCTTTGACCAGGGCACACACGCTTTTCGGAGAGCCGAAACGATCCAGGAACTCCTCGTGGGTGGCAAAGAGATGGCGGGCATCGTCGTATTCGGCCCCCATGGCCAGCTCTCCTTTGTAGGCGGCAAGGATCATCTTTCGGCCCGTATAGAAGGGGACGGTCTCGTAGAAGGACCCGTAGTTGATGAGCTCTTCGATGCGGTTCCCCTCCCTGTTGATTACCCCGGAGATCTCCTTTGACGTCTTGATCATGTCGAGCAGGGGGTTGTGGAGGAGGATGGTCAGGATGATGACGGAAGAGAAGGAGGTGCCTACGACGAGGAACCTCCGATAGGGAGGAAGGGGCAGCACCCAGCACAGTATGGCCGCTGCTGCCGCTGCGCAGCCTGTGACGAGAAGGAAGGCCCTGAGCTCATCTATCCGGCCCGAGAGTTCGCGGGGGACCAAACTGTTGACCTGATCAGGAAGCCATCCTCCCCAGAAGAGGAAGGAGAGGGCTGCGGCGAAGAGGCAGAGAAGTGTAAATGCCGGTATCTCTCCCTTTCTCGCAAGACCCTCGCCCGCGGGTCCGTCAAAGAGCACCCCCAGGAGGATGGCGCACGATGGAAAGAGCGGGAGGATGTAAGGCGGCAGTTTGGACCCGGAGACGGAAAAGAAGAGAAAGACCGTTGCGGTCCAAACCAGGAAAAGGCGCATGTCCCTTCGCACCCACAAGGTCAGGAATGATCGGGGGAGGAAGAGGGACCAGGGCAACATGCCTCCGAACAGGACCGGGACGAAATAGTAGAGGGGACCGGATCTTTTGTGCTTGGAGGTGAAGAAGCGAAGGAAATGCTGGTCAACGAAGAAAAAAGGGAAAAATTGAGGTTCTCTCAGACAAACCAGGAGGAACCATGGAAGGGTCAGGACGAAATAGATGGAGAGGCCCTTTACCCACCTCATTTCCCTGAGAAAAGAGAGGTTCCTTTCCCACAGGAGAAAGATCCCGGCGCTGACGCCCATCAGCAGAGGGCCGACCGGTCCCTTGGTGAGGGTGGCCAGCGCCATGGCCGCGTAAAAGGAATAGAGAAAAAACGCCTTTCGCTCTCTGTAGTAACCGTAGAAACAGAGGAGACCGAGAAAGAGCCACAACGTGAAAAGCATGTCGAGGGTGACCACCCGGGCCATGGAAAAGAACCCGAAGGAGGTAAGGAGCATGACGGCCCCCTTGAAGGCGGCGCCGGCCCCGAACCACCTCCTGCCGAGCCCGTAGAGGGCCGCGACGCAGAGAAAGGCTGCCAGGGCATTGGGGAGCCTGAAAGACCACTCGCTGACCCCGAGGGACCTGTACGAGAGGGCTACCACCCAGTAGAAGAGGGCAGGTTTCTCAAAATAGCGCACCCCGTTGAAGTAGGGCACGACGTAGTCTCCCCGCTCAACCATCTCTTTCGGTATCTCGGCGTACCGTCCCTCGTCAGGTTCCTTAAGGGAATAGGCGCCGAGGCCGTGAAAGAGAAAGAGATAGGAAAGAAGGAGGAGAAGGACTACGTGGCGCCTGGTGGCGGCCCTGCCGAGCACATCAGCCAAGGTCACCACCCCTCTCGACGAGGATAAGGACCATTTCGGTGTCCCCTATCCTGCTTTCCACCACGGGTGTGACCTTTCCGAAAACGGACTCCACTTCGGCCGCATCCCTCTTTCGGGTGAGGAGATAGAACCTGGGCACCTCCCTGCCCAGACGGGCGAGTCCGGCCGTATCATGCTCGTCAACGTGAAGTGCTTTCGTTCCCACATAGTACACGTAAACCCCCCGAAAACTCCCGTAGTAGGCCCAGGGGGTGCCGTCCCTGAGGTGGAGTCGGATCTCCTCGGCCATGATCCTCGGGGACTTGTACCGGTTGAGCGCCCGGTAAACCGAAAGGTTGGCCATGAGGTACGAGGCGGTGAGAAAAAGGACCAGCACCACCGTGACCGTCTTCAGGTCCTTCTTTCGTCCGCCAAGGAAGAGGGTGACGGCTGCGGCCAGGGCAAAAAAGGCCATGACGAACCTTTGAACGGTAAACTCGGGGTAGAGATCGGTTCGGTAGAAGAGAAGAAAGCCGGCGGCGGCGCACAGAAGGAAGGAGAGGAGGTTGACGATGAGGGAATGGTAGGGCGTTTTTCCTTCCATGAACCCGAAAGCCGTCATGGCGGCGGCAGCGGGCAGGAAAGGAAGGAGGTACTTACTGATCTTCCCCGACGAGAGGGAGAAGAAGAGGAACATCCACACCGCCCAGAGGAGGAGGTAGCGGGCCACCGCATCCGACCTCACCCTTTTGACGGCCCCGTAAATGCCGAAGGGGAGAAAAAGGCTCCAGGGAAAGAAGTCGAGGGGCAATGTGGTGAAATAGTAGTAGAAGGGTCTCTTGTGACTCCAGGCGTCGAAGAAGCGGGTCACATTCTGGCGTATCACATTTTCATAGAGATAGGCGGCCCCTTCCTTCCACCATACGGCCCCGTACCAGGGGAGTACGACACAGAGGAAGATGAGGAGGGAGAGGAGGGCCGTTTTCACACCCACCGCCCGTGGCTTGCCTGAAACAAGGATGTGTCCTGCCATGACGGGTGCGGTGAGCACGAGGGCGAGAGGCCCTTTCGTCATGAAGGCGAGACCGCCGCAGAAGGCCGTGCAGTAAAGGAGGAAGGGATTTCGCCCCTGCCAGTAGAGAAGGAAGAAGAGGAGGGTTCCTGATACGAAAACGGAGAAGATCATGTCTACCTGAAGGTACCTCGCCTGCCAGTAATAGAGCGGGGAAGTTACCAGAATAAGGGTGGCAAGGAGGCTGGAGCCCGTCCGGAGATGCCTGAGAGCGAAGAAGAGAAAAAGCGCGCCGGCAAGGGCAAAGAGGGCGGTCATCATCCGCATGGCCCCCTCGTCGGAGGAAAAGGTGAAGATCTTTCGGGAAAGGAAGGTGGCGTAGTAGAAAAGGGGTGGTTTTTCGGCATAGGCTTTTCCGTTCAGGTGGGGTACAACAGGATTGTCGGGCAGCTCGCGCACGATCTGTCCGAAATCCCCTTCGTCCGGTGCCCAGAAATCACGCATCCCTATGTTGGTGAAGAAGAGGAGAAGACCCAAGAGAATGACGAGAATCGGTCCCGATCTACCCATCTATTCCCCGCGCCCCGTGGAGCCCTTGACCCGGGGGATCGGTCCCGTATACCGGGAGACGATGGCGTGGAGACCCGTGAGGGCTTGATCCAGGGTGCCCGTATTGAGGATGTACTCGTCGGCCAGGGCAAGAGGCACTGCCGCCCCGTATGAGATCTCCCGCATATCCCGGTCTTTGAAACCAAGGGGTGAGTCGTCCGACCTCCCGCGCTCTATGATCCGCTGAAGCCTCACCTGACGGGGGGCCACGAACGCGACGACAACGCATGGCACCTGTTCTCTTGCGAACTCGATTTCCTGCCAGGAACGCATGCCCTCCATGAAGACCACCGAACTGCCGGAGGAGAGGGCGGTCTCGAGCACGTGCCGTGTCACGCCGAGTCCGTCATCCCCTCGCATCTCGGTGGAGACGGCGCTCATGTTGCGGGGGTTGGGATCGAGACTCCTTTTTGCAACTTCGGCTCTCACCAGGTCTCCCGAAGCGAAGTAGGGCAAGCCTCGCGATTCGGCGTAGATGCGGGCGGTGTTCTTTCCCGAGGCAGGCATGCCCACGATGATAAAGACGGTCATTATCAGCTCCTCCCTGGGGCGATGCCCCGGTCCTGTTGAAAAAGGGGTAGACTGTAAGCCGGGTTCTGTTCCCCGCGCAGGCGGGGCGGTGATCATTTCTCTTGAGCCCCCTGTGGTGCAGGGTCTTGCGGCCTACCCGGGTTGGGGGACGGGCCATCCCCTCACGCGAAAGGCGTGACCCCTTTTTGGCCTTGCATCGGATGGGGTTTGCCAGGCTCCCGTGTCGCCACGGAACCGGTGAGCTCTTACCTCACCTTTTCAACCTTACCCCGCGCAGGCGGGGCGGTGTGTTTTCTGTTGCACTTTCCTTAGGGTTACCCCCAGTCCCCGTTAGGGACCATCCTGCCCTGCGATGCCCGGACTTTCCTCTCCGTAGACGGAGCGACCACCCGTCTACCCCTTTTTCAATGAACCGTTTTTTGCGAGCCTGTCGGCAAGCCTGTTCTCTTCCCTCGGTATATGGCGTATGGCAAAATGCCCGAAAGCGGACGCGAGGACCCGTGCTTCTTCATAATATGGCCTCAGCCCTTCATTTTTCACTCTGTATTGACCGCTCATCTGCCTGGCGATGAGTTCCGAGTCGGTCCGGACCACCACCTCGGTAGCCCCCCCATCGCGGGCTTTCCTGAGACCCCTCACCAAGGCCTCATATTCGGCCATATTGTTGGTCATCTCTCCGAGATAGAAGCTCCAACGCCCGATCTCGCTGCCGGTCTCGTCCGTAGCCACAATCCCGGCGCCGGCATGACCGGGGTTTCCTGACGAAGCGCCGTCGACATAGAGGTTCCACTTCATGTGGCCTCATCCGCAACGAAATAGAGGATACGATTACAGCTCGGACAGAGGATGAGGCGCTCGTTCTTCGTGACTTCAATGTAAAGCTGGGGAGGGATGTTCATGGAGCAGCCGAGGCAGGTGTCGTTCTTCACCGTCACCACGGCGATGCCGCCCCGCTTGTCCAGGAGCATGTTGTACGTAGCCTGGAGATCGCTGCTCACCCCCTTGAGGAGGCTGTTCCTTTCCCTCGTGAGCCGGGTAATGATCTCGTCCATGGAACCCATCTCCTTCTGGAGTCGCTCTTTCTCCTTCCCGGCTTCCTTCTCCTTCTCGGCCAGACTGGCGGCGGAGGAGACAAGGTCCTTTTTGAGATCCTCGACCTTCTCCATAATGATGAGGATATCCTCTTCCAGCTTGTCGTTTGCCTGCTTGACCCCCTCGATTTCCTTGAGGAGGGCCTGGTACTCCTTATTGGTCTTCACTTCGTAGAGTCTCGATTCGTATTTCTTTACCTTTTCCTTTTCAGCCTCGAATTCCTTCTCTTTTCTCCGTCTCTCCTTCTCCAGCTCCTCCACGATCTCCTTCTCCCGCAGCACCCTGTCCTTGAGTTCCCCTATCTCCCTGTCGATGGCCTCCATCTTCGCGGGTGCGGTAACCCTTTTCTTCTGGTGCTCCCTGATCTGGGTATCGATCTTTTGAGCCTCATAGACGGTCCAAAGTTCGTGCTCCAATGGCGTACCTCCAGAAGTTCGAAGGGGGTGTCCCTTCTGGTCCACCCCCTTCGGAAGTTGTTCATCTATATGGATTTCTATCTTTTATCATGGGCTCTTTTTTTGGGCCCACCTGGCCTCGAACCAGGGGCCTACCGGTTATGAGCCGGTGGCTCTACCAACTGAGCTATGGGCCCTTCGATGGATTAAACTTAACTGATATTTTCCTGTTTTGTCAAGGAGGTTGGGGCTTCGGGGAAGACAATCACGTCGGAGGGGCAGGTGGCTGCGCAAAGACCGCAGGAAACACACGCGTCCTCTTTCACGTGGGCTATAGGTATGGCGGCGGTGGTGTGGGGTCCGAAGAGGGATAGGGGTTTCTCCCGGACCAGGATTTCGATGGCGTCGTGAGGGCAGGCATTTCGGCAGGAACCGCAGCCGCTGCAACGATCCTCGTTCACTTCCGGAAGGGTGCGGTCTCCTTCCTCGTCTACCGTGATCTCGCCGAGGGCACCGAAAAACTCCCTGTCCCGCCACCGTTCGGACCGGGGGTAGCGGATGAAACCGATATTGAACCGCTGTCGTTCCCATTTGGTGGGGGACCACCGGAGTTGGGGCTCCGATCGGTACTGGATAAGGAAATCCTTTCCCCCCAGTGCCCGCGCGTAATCGTCGAGGGGGACCACCACCGCTGCATCGATCTCCGTGTTCGGCCCCGCACCGGAGATGATCGCCTTGCCGTCCTGGAAGGAGATGGTCTGGTCCTCTTCGAGGTGAAGGAAGAGGACGCCGTCCCGGCGTGCCTCTTCGTAGAAGAGTTCCCCGTAGGAGGGCATGACCATGTTTCGCGTTACCACGGTCACCTGTTTACCCTTCCCGGTCAGTTCCCGAGCCAGGGTGATGAAGGAGTGGGAGATGAACTCGGAGAGCATGCGGTTGGCCGCATCCTCGCTGCCGAGGTAGAAGAGATAGGACGGGGCGGCGGCGTCGGGGGAGGGGAAGGGAGGAGACGGTTCTTCATAGATCCTGCGGTCCGAAAGCGGCCGCGCTCCGGGGTGATTCTCCCTGACGGCACGCATGGCAGCGCCGTACCCGGTCAGGATAGCATCCTTGATGGTCATGGGTTCGAGGGCACCGCCGCAGGCATATATCCCCGGGACATCGGTCTTCAGGGCCTCCGTCTCCGCGATAAACCCATAGGGATTGAGGGAAAAACCGAAGGCGTGGCTCAGGGACCTGAGGGTGGGGTTCGGCCGCAGGCCGATGGCGAGGACTACGTGGTCAAAGCGTTCCTCCCGGCTGCGACCCCCGGAGAAATACCTCACCGTCACGCCTTCCTCATCTTCTTCGAAGGAGCGAGAATTGGACCGGACAAACCTTACCCCCATGTCGCGGAAGGCCTTCTCCATGAAGAACTCCTGCCCGAAGAGGCGGAGGTCGTTGTAGAAAACCGTAATCTGAGGTTTGCCTCTCTGGAGGGTCCACTTGATCTCCCTGATGGTGTAGGAGCAGCAGACAGAGGAGCACAGGGGGTATTCCTTCGATCGGGAGCCCACGCACAGGACAAAAGCGACCCTGTTCATGGAGGGTGGCAGCTCGGCGTTCCGCTGGTCGATGAGGGCGTCATATTCCAGGCTCGTGATCACTCTTCTGCCTTTATATTCGGCGGGGTCGTAAGGCGAGAGGCCGGAGGCGATGATGACCCGGTCAAAGAGGGCATCCGTACCGTCAAGGAGGTGGACCCGGAAGACGTCGCCGGACCGTTCGGCCTGCTGTACCGAAATATCCGGCCGAACCGTAAGCCCCGGCGCCTCGCGGACTTCGTCGAAGAATGTCTTGAAGCCCACCCGGCAATTGGCGATCCTGGCCATAAGGCCGCCCGGATCCGGGGACTGTTCGAGTATGGTCACCGAGTGACCTTCCTTGAGGGCCACCTTGGCCGCCGATATGCCGCTGATGCCGCCGCCAACAACGAGGATGTTCATAACCTGTTCTTCTCTCCCATGAGATACAGTACAAGATCGGTGAAGTAGACGATCTTTTGTTCTGTGGCAAAGGTGTTGAGGGCCATCTCGCAAAGGGGGCAGAAGACCAGGATGGTACCGCGCGATTTTTCAAGGATCATGCGGGAAAGCCGCTCGGTGGACCACTTGTTGATAAAGAACTGGTTCCCCCCGCAACAGCGGTCCTTCACCTTTTCGCCGGCGATCTCTCCGCCCAGAGAGGTAACGAATTCCTCCATCACGTTGGTGTTGACCAGCCCCGTCTCTTTCGGACGGAGAAGGATACAGCCGTAATAAGGGGTGAAGACCTCCCCCTTGAGGTCTCTCTTCAGTTCGAGTGCCGAGATAAGGGTGCCGTCGAAGAGGTCGAGGGGGTGGGTCACCTTCACGGTGCCCGTCACGTTGGCCTCTTTCAGGTTCTTGCAGCAGGCAGGGCAGGGCGTGACAATCTCGGCGCACCGTTCCCCTGCCTTTCTGAGGTTGTTCCGGGACAGGCTCAGCAGTTCCTCCCGGTCTCCGTATTCAAAGGCGCCGCAGCAATTCCAGTCAGGTATCTCCCGAAGGGAATGGCCCAGCTTGCGGAAGATCGTCCGAACCCCTTTGTCCAGTCTTGCAGCGGTACCGGTGAGGGAACAGCCCGGGTAATAGCCGTACTCCATGTCACTTCCCTTTCACGTTGTGGGGCAGGTGGAAGCCGATGTAGCCCGTCCACCTGGGGATATGTTTCACGTAACCCTCCTTGAAGAGAAAAGGGATGGTCCGGAGGATCACGTAGGGCTCGTAGACCCTCCCCCACTTCTTCAACGAGTCCTTGAAGGCCTTTTCAAAGGGTGATTCGAGACCCAGGGTTTCCCGGAGGGCTCGCACCACCTCCGGTATTGGGATCCCCCAGGGGCAGGCATGGACGCACCGATAGCAACCGGTGCAGTAACGGACGAGGGGATGCTCCTTCCCGATGTCGTGTCCCATGAAGAGGGAGAGGAGAAGCTCCTGGGGGCTCGTGTTCAGTTCCAGATCGTTCACCGTGCACACGGAGGCGCAGATCTTGCAGCCGAGGCACACGGAGAAATCGCCCTTTTCGTATCCCGTAAGTTTGGTGACCTCATCAGTCGGCAGCATCTTTCAGTTCGTCCTCAAGGAATGTGACATAGGGTATCGGTTCCTCAAAGCTGCGACCCGACATGTACGAGAAGAAGTCCTGGAGCCTTTCCGAGATACCCTTGAAATACTTTGTCAGGGGAATCCCCTGTGGACACGCCTCTTCGCAGGCTCCACAACCGACGCATGTCTGAGAAACGTGGTACATCCTGATAAGGTGGAAAAGCTCTTTGCCGCGCGGCATGTTGGTGGAACCGGCCCTGAAGACCTTGTTGAGGAGGGCGTCTCCTTTAGGCAGGTATTCATCCCCGTTGAAGACGCAGTCGATACAATAGCACACGGGACACATGTCGCGGCAGTTCATGCACATGATGCACTTCTCGAAGTCTTTGCCGAATGCCTCCATGTCCGCCTGGAACTTGGCCATCCTGGCGCTCTCGCCTACAAGCATCTCCTGGGGGACGTCTTTGACCTCCCCCTCCACCAACGAGAGGAATTCCTCGCCCTTGTCCGTGCAGGGGACAATCCAACGATCGCCGTTCCGGTCCGTGCGAATGCCTGCGTCTCCGACAACCCCTCTTCTTTCGCGGCACACGGTGCAGGCCCATCTCATGGAACCGGTGTTTTCGAAGTAATCCTTCAATTCCTTGGCTTCTGCGGGTATATCCTGTGTTCTTTCCTTGCTGGATACTGTGCCGGGACAATCGATGGACACGGCGATGATGTTCTCCCGCTCCACCTGGGTAAGTTTTTGCAGTTCCACATAGGATCTGATCTCACAGGGCCTGAGCATGAGCAGGACCCTCGATCCCTTGGAAAACAATCGACGAAGGTACAGGGCCGCGTTTGCACCGAATGCCGGACCCAATAAGGAATAATGATCGAGAATCCCCTTAAAAATATGGTGGCTGAAGTCGCTTCCATCCTTCCTGAATCCAAGGACAAGATGTTGTTCGTTCTTGAGGAACCGGTTGAGGGCAGCCTCAATCTCACCGCTCTTAAGTTCTTTCCCTTTCATTTTTCTTTTCCTTTATCTCATTGTACATGGTCGTCACCTTGTCGACGAAGCGCCGTGCCTCGGCGGCACTGACCCAGAAGAGCCTGAGCCTCTCTTTCATGGAAAAGGCATCGAACATCTCCTTGAGGGCCGCGATCTTTCTCCGGGTAAAATAGTTGCCCTTAATGAAGTGGCAGTCTCCAGGATGACAACCGGCGACGAAGACACCATCCGCACCCTCAAAAATGGCTTTGATGACAAAGGCGGGGTCAACCCGACTGGAACAGGGGACCTGCACCATTTTGATCCCTTCCGGGTATTTGAGCCGCAAGCTCCCCGCCATCTCGGAGGCTTTGAATGTACAGAATGTACAGGCAAAACCGACTATGTCCGGATTCTGTGTGTTGGTATCTTCAGCCATTGTCTCTCCCCATTCAAAAGGACCCGTCAATCCGCTTCTCGGTGCCGGTCATCAACCGGACCTATAGTGCCTCCGTAAATGCACTGATCTCGTCGTCAATCATGCGATCGATGTAGCCCTTCAGGCCGATGGCGGACGAAGGACAGGTAGCGTTGCAGAGCCCGCAGCCCATGCATGCCGCTTCTTCCACGCGGACCACCCTCTTTTCCTGATCATACTTGATCGCTTTCGCAAAGCATGCCTGTTCGCACATCCTGCATCCGCTGCATCTCTTCGGGTCCACATAGGAAATAAAGGGGTCCACATAGGCATACCCCAGATTCAGGAATCCGAAAAGCTTGACCGCCGATGCCCTGCCGTGGTTGATGGCTTCCTCAACATCTTTGGGGCCGGAGCAGGACCCGGCGATAAAGATGCCCTTCACCGCCGTGTCGAAGGGCCGGAGTTTTATATGAGCCTCCAGGAAAAACTGGTCCTTATCGAGAGAAACCTTGAGCAGGTTCGCGATCAACTTACTGTCCCGGGGTGGAGACATGCCGACGGATAGAACGACGAGATCAAACTCCCTTTCGAAGGTCTCGGCAAAAAGCGTGTCCTCTCCGCGGACGATGACGCCCGCGGGTGTGGGAATGATTTCCGCTACATTCGCCCTCGTGAACAGGACACCTTTTTCCTGCGTATCCTCGAAATACTCCTCTCCTCCGCGCGGATGGGCCCTGACGTCCATGTAAAAGGATTCAATGTAAGAGTCTTTGTACCTATTCTTCAGTGCATCGCCCACTCTCAGGGCATTGATGCAGCAGACCCTGGAGCAATACGGCCTTCCTATCTGTTCATCCCGTGATCCCACGCAGTGGAGTATGGCAACCCGGGGATGGTCGGGAAGTTGAAGCCTCTCGAAGTTGTGCTCGAAATCGAGGGTCGTTATGATTCTGTCATCCCTGCCGTAGTGTAGTTCGGGTTTGATGGATGGATCAAAAGGTGAAAAGCCGATGGCGATGATCGCTCCGCCGGCCGTGAACCTCCTCTCGCCGTCCGGGGTGTTCAGCGTGACTTCGTAGTTGCCGAAAAACCCCTCAAAACCGGCAATGGTTGTGGAGGTAAATATTTCAACGTTTCCCCGGCCTCTCAGTTCCGCAACGAGGTCGTCAACGATGCTTTTCCCATCCTTTCCCGAGGGCCACACATTCTTGAGAGTTTTCACATGTCCGCCAAGTTCGGCATCCTTTTCCACAAGGTACACGTGCATGCCCATCTTGGAAAGGAAGAGGGCTGCACTTAACCCCGATACCCCCCCGCCGATGACGAGGGCGGATTTCGTTACCTCCACAATCTTTTCCTCGAGTGGAACATGGTGGCTTGCCGAGTAAAGTCCTGCAAGTATGTATCTCTTTGCCTTTTCCGTGTTGGCTTCTATGTCGTCGCCTACCCAGGAACAATGTTCCCGTATACTTACCCTTCTCAGGAGGAAGGGGTTGAGTCCCGCCTTCTTCAGCACGTCCTTAAACATTTCGCCGTGGAGGGAGGGGGTGCACGATGCGATGATCACCCGGTCGAGCCCCTCCTGTTCAATGGCGTCTCTGATCATGTCCTGGCCTGGCTCCGAGCATACGAAGACATAGTCCTTCGAAACGGTTACATTCGGCAGTGCCTTGAAGTACTCGCTCAGTTTCTTTACATCCACCGTGTGCTTGATATTATGACCGCAGTGGCAGATGAATATCCCGGTCTTCATGGTTTGAGCACCCTAACGCGCGTTGATTCTTGGTATCTCACCGTCGGCTCTCCACTTCCGGCTGATTTATGTACTCCATACATCGTGCCGCCGCCTCCCCGCCGGAAGCAACGGTATCGGGGATATCCTTCGGCCCCGAGCCCATACCGCATACGAAGATGCCGTCCACGTTTGTCCTCGAAGGATTGATGGAGTCTGTCCGAATGAAACCGTATTCGTCCCTCTCGAGGGACATGATGGTGCAGAGTTCTTCGATTCCCTTCCGGGGCCTTACCCCTGTGGCCAGGATAACAAGATCCACCTCAATTTCGAGTAATTCCCCGCTCAATATGTCCTCAACCCGTACGAGAAGTCCGTTGTCGGTTTCCGTTATCTCCCCCGGTATACCTCGTATATAGAAGGTTCCATTTTCCTGGGTGGTTTTGTAGAACTCCTCGTACCCCTTTCCGTATGCCCTCACGTCTATGTAGGAGATGTAGATCTCGACGTCCTTAATTCTGTCCCTGATGATGCTGGCATGTTTGGCCGTGTACATACAACATACCCTGGAACAGTATCGCGCCCCGCTCTGCCTGTCTCTGGAGCCCACACATTGTACGAAAAAGAACCGTTTCGGGACCTTTCTCTTTATCCGAATTTCGCCCCCTGTAGGACCGGTTACGGAAGACAATCGTTCAAACTCGATCCCGGTCATGACCCCTTGGAGGGTGCCGTACCCGTACTCTTTCTTTTCCGTGGGATCATAGAGCTCAAAGCCCGGGGCGACCACTATGCCGTCACATTCCAGTTCCACGATCTCATCCGTCATTGTGTAATCGATGGCCCCTACTTCACACCGCCTCTCACATTCTCCGCACTGGATGCACCCCTCTATCTGACCGGCGAGACAACGGGATGCCTCGGCCCGGGCTTCTTCGGGGCCGTATCCGATGGCTACCTCGTTAAAATTCCTTACTCTATCCCTTGCCTCGATCTCTGCACCTGGTATCCTCTCCAGCCGCGGATACCTCACCCTCAGGCTGTCCACCTCGGCGTCGGACAACCTCTCCGGCCTCCTGGTCTTTGCCGTAACCGTGACCGCCTCATTCTTCAGGTAACGACTTATCGATTTTGCCGCCCTTTGACCGGCGGCAATGGCATCGACCACATAGGCGGGCCCTGTGGAGACGTCGCCGCCGGCAAATACGCCTTCAATACTCGTCGCCCCCGAAGAGGGATCCACTTCGATGGTCCCGTTCTTCGACAAGAGAACGCCCGTCCCTTCAAGAAAAGACGTCCGGGTTGTCTGCCCAAGGGCTGTAATGACCGTGTCCACAGGCATCAAAAACTCAGAGTCTCTTACGGCGACAGGCCGCCTGCGGCCGCTCGGATCGGGATCTCCGAGCTCCATTCGGATGCACTCCATCTTTGCGAGCCTTCCGTTTTCACCGAGAAAGCGAACCGGGGTCGTGAGAAACCGTATCTCTATTCCCTCATGAAGGAGGGCCTCTATCTCCTCCTCCGCCGCCGGCATCTCGTTGCGGGTTCTCCGGTAGACAAGGAGCACGGACTCACTGCCAAGCCGCTTTGCGGTCCTCGCGCAGTCCACAGCGGTGTTTCCTCCGCCGATGACCGCGACGTTCCGTCCTGTTTCGACCGCCTCCCCGCTGTTCACCGCACGGAGAAATCTAATTCCGTCCACAACTCCTGAAAGGTCTTCCCCCTCTATCCCAAGCGGTAATCCCTTTGGCGCGCCGACGGCAATAAAAAGGGCATCGAAATCATTCATGATAGTTTCGAGGGAAACATCTTTGCCGATTTCGATTCCACACCGAATGGTTACGCCGAGCTTCTTGACAAAATCGATTTCTTTTCGAAGTTCTTCCTTCGGCAGTCTGTATTCGGGTATGGCGTAGCGCAACATGCCGCCGGGCTCTGGAAGGGCTTCAAACACAGTGACTTCGTAGCCCTCGACGGAAAGATCGTGGGCGCAGGAGAGGCCTGCCGGTCCCGCCCCGACGACGGCAACTCTCTTATCGATTTTTGTCACCTGGGGGACCTCGAGGGAATCAAGATCAAACCGATCAACAGCGAAGCGTTTCAGGTCGCGGATTGCCAGGGGCGCGTCCAATTGCCCCCTGTTGCAGGCTCTTTCGCAGGGAGCATAGCAAACCCTGCCGCACACCGAGGGAAAGGGGTTTGTCGCTCTGATCAGCATGTAGGCATCTTTGAAGCGGCCCTCGCTGATATGCTTGAGGTATCCGAGCACATTCGTGTGAACAGGACAGGCATCGACGCACGCCGCCTTGCAGGGACGGTCTTCCCGTTTGTCGATGCTCGCCTTGTTTGGTATCGCCTGGGGGAAGGGTATGTAGATGGCTTTTCTCGGGCCTGTCCCCATATTGAACTCGCTCTTCATGACCACAGGGCAGCCCGTGGAACAGGAGCCGCAGGCGGTACACTTCGTAGTGTCGACACGGCGTGTCTTTCTGTGAATGGTGACCTGAAAGCCCTTGCCCTTCTTCTTGAGTGCCACGGGCTTGGCCCATGAAAGGATCTCGATGTTCTGATTGAGCGACACCTCCACCATTTTGGGCGAAAGAACACAGGTGGCGCAGTCGAGGGTAGGGAAGGTCTTGTCCAGTTGGATCATTCTTCCCCCGATGGACGGGCCCTCTTCAAGGAGGGTAACCTTGACGCCGCAGGAGGCGAGTTCGAGGGCAGCCGTGATGCCCCCTATACCCCCGCCGATGACACAAACATGCCGCTGTTCCATTACGTCCTGCTCAACTCCTTCAGTTTGTCGCGAACCTTATGCATGTCCGCCACGAGACCATAATGGGCGTACTGAAAGATGGGCGCCTCAGGGTCCTTGTTCACCGCGATGATACAGTCCGAGTCTTTCATGCCGGCGATGTGCTGGAAGGCCCCGCTGATACCGAGGGCGAGATAGACCTTCGGCTTGACGGTCTTGCCGGACGTACCGACCTGGCGGGACTTGGGCAGCCAGGTCTTGTCTATGACGGGCCGGGATCCCGAGAGGACCGCCTTTAAGAGTCCCGCCAGCTCTTCGTAAGAGGAGATCTCATCCTTGTTGCCTACGCCCCGTCCTACGGAAAGGAGGAACTCGGCCTTGGTGATGTCGATATCCGTCTTCTCTTCTTCCACATATTCCACAAAGAGGCGCTCCTGCGTAGGGGTGATGGCGTCGAGCACCTCGGGGGAAGGATTTCCTTCTTTCCGGGCGGCGAACTCCTTGAAGCTCCCGCTTCGTACGGTCAGAACGGGAGGATTATCGACGAGCGACTTGAATTGACCGAATATCTTGTCGGAATAGTAGCTCTTGTGGAAGAGGGCGCCCTCCTTCTCAAAGGCGCTCACATCGGTAACAAGGGGCAGGTTCAGCGCACCGGCCACGTATGCAGCCGATTCCGTTCCCGCAGAAGAATGGGTGAAGATTATGGCCTGCGGCCTCCCGTACTTCTCTGTGGCCGCCCCGACGATCCGGGCCATGTTCATGGGGTTGAGGAAGGTCGTCTCTTCGAGGGTCGATGCTACGATCCGGTCGGCGAATCCCCCCATGGCAGGGTAATCACCCTGTGGTGCAAGGAGGGTTATCGGAAGCCCCATGAGGGCCGCAAGTCCCAGGGAATCGAGGTTTCTCTCCTCGAAATTGCCCCTTCTCACCTCGGCAATAACAAGCGCGTAACTCATTGAAACACCCCCTTCTCTTTCAGGATGGCAAGGAGCTCCTTGCACGCACCTTCAAGCTCGCCCGTGAGCATGACCGCCCCGCCTTTCCTGGGAGGATAGAGCCATTTGACTACCTCCACCATCGGTGCGGCACCGTTGAACTGATCTGCCTTGAAGACCTTTCTTTCCACCTTGGATGCCTTTCTTACTCCCATAATCGAGACGTAGCGGGGTTCGTTGATCCCGCTCTGGATGGCGAGGACACAGGGAAGGGCGATGGTCACCCTCTCCTGGAGACCCCCTTCGAGTTCCCGGCGCAGCGTGGCCCGACCCTGGTCTATGGCGTCGATCCCGATAACCATGGAACAGAAAGGCAGTCCCATTTTTGCGGCGAGGATGGCGCCCACAGCCCCGAACTGGTCGTCTTCGGCCTGTACGCCGGTAAAGATGAGGTCGAAGGGGAGGTTCTCCTTTCTCAGGAAATTGGCCGCCAGGTCTGCTTTTGCGGCAGGATCCTGGGGAGGTTGGGCAGCCTCAAGGAGGTAACCGTCCTTGGCACCCATGGCAATAGCCCGCCGGAGGACTTCGTCAGATTCGGCGTCTCCTATGGAGATGGCGGCCAGGGAACCACCTGTTTTTTCGACCAGCCGGACCCCCTCCTCGACCGCGTAGTTGTCCCAGTCATTGACCTTGAAGGGCATCTTGGAGAGGTCCACCTTTTGCCCGTCCTCAAGAATCCGCAGCTCTTCTTCCTGTGTTGCAGGGACTCGCTTGGTAAAGACGATGATGTTCATCTTACAGAACCTCCATAAGGATTTCTGAGAGTTCCTTCACCTTGGTGCCCTTGTCGGTGGCGGGGTCTTCGAGGGTCATGACGCAGAAGGGGCAAGCGGTAGCGATCATATCGGCCCCCCTTTCCAGCGCGTCGAGCACCCTTACCTCGGCGTTTCTCTGGTACGTAATCTCGGCCTCGTAAAACATCCTGCCTCCTCCACCTTCACAGCAGAGCGAGGTCTCTCTGGACCGGGAGAACTCAAGAAGGGTAAGGCCGGGAACTGCCTTGAGGAGTTCCCTCGGGGCGTCAAAGACGCCATTCTGTTTGCCGAGAAAGCAAGGATCGTGGTAGATCACCTTGTTTTCGAAGGAGCCCGGGAAGGTGAGGGTTCCTGCCCGAAGGAGGTCTGCGAGGACTTCTGCGTAGTGGAGCACCGTGATCCCGGTATCGCCGTACTCCTTTTTGAGGGTATTCATGCAGTGAGGGGAAAGGGCGATGATTTCCTTTACACCGTATTCCTTGAGGGCGGCGAGATTTTCCTCCTGGAGTTCCTCGAAGAGTCCCAGTTCGCCGATCCTCCTGATCTCGTTACCGCAGCACGCCTCTTCCTCGCCCAGGATGCCGAATTCGAAACCGGAACGGTGAAGCAGGGAGGCTACGTTGACGGGGATGACCATGCAGCGTGGGTCATAGGCCTCGATGCAGCAGGTAAAGAGGAGGCGCTTATGGGTAGTCTCCGATATGTGGGGGATCTCGAAGTCGAGCTTCTCGGTCCATGCCCCCCGCTTGGACCTGGATCTGCCCCAGGGGTTTTTCTGGACGAAGGTGTTCTCGAGGGCCTTCTGAACGGAGGCGGGAACGTCACCATTTTCTACAAAGGAAGACCGGAGGAGGATAATCTCCTCGGATGGCTTTACATCCCGTGGGCATCGGATCGTGCAGGCGCCGCAGGACGTACAGAACCATGGGATCGCCTCTTCGACGGCCTTCTTGAATTGCCTCTTTCTCATGATGAGGCGGACATTGAAGGGGGTCTTCCCCGATTCAGGGCAGCCGCCGGTACACTTGCCGCACTGGATGCAGGTGAGGACCCTGCTTTGGGGTTCAGCTAACATGAGACGGGTACCTCGCTGAAGGTTGTTTGCGGGCTGTTGCGGGCCACGAGGGTAAGGTGGAAAGAGGGGATCCGCCCGATGTTCCTTTTGGTGTGCTCATGGACCTATGTAGGTAATTGGTTGAGATTGCTGGCCTCCCGAAGAGGAATTAACTAACCGGTTAGTTTATAAAACAGTCCCTCATTCTTGTCAAGGAAATTTTTCCATCCTTCGATCGTCCGTGCTCCGGCCTCTCATTCATGGAGTTCCCTACCATCATGATACAGGTAAAGCAATTTCCATTCCAAAGAAATTTTGCCTTTCAACCAATGAATCCGGGCGGTGGGAAGCACAGTACAGGAAGCGGCCTGTGGTCCTATGGGCCATATGCTTCCTTTCGATACAGTCCGGCAGGGGGGGGCAGGCCAAGACCTCCACCATTGTCCGTCGGTCAGGGGCTCCCCTTTCGCCCCTCGAGCACGGAATACACGAGCACCAACACGTAAGGAGATCCCAGTCTCCCAATAGCCGAAGGCCACACCTGTCTTTGGAGCATTTGCTCACTGGGAAATTGGAATCTCTTTGGGATGTTGATATTGGTGCTTAGGATTTCCCTTCCCCGTTCCGGAATGGACCCTTTTGTTGCGGGGTACATCTTAAAGACACGGGTCACTCGCTGGCCGGCTGAATAGCCGACGGAGTGCAGGTGCAAGGGATAAGGTAAAAGCAAGACCCTCACTCACCCTTCCACCCTTTCTCTCATCCACCAGTCTTGAACATTCGCGTCGGGATCTCAAGGATGCACGCCGTCGTGAAACAGGGCTCCTCCTATTTCATCAACACCTCGGGCAGGTACAATGTGAGCTGGGGGAAGAAGAACATGAGGACCACAACCAGTATCAGGGAGATAAGAAAGGGATAGACGCCCTTGTAGATGATGTTCATGGGAACCTTGGTGATGTTTTTCACCACGAATACGCACATGGCCACGGGGGGGATTACGGAGCCTATGCAGACGGTGAGAGCGATCATGATGTTTGCCCAAATGGGATCGTACCCCATCTTGACGATGGCGGGAAAGAAGATGGGGGTAGCCAGGATCATGAAGGCCAGGTCGTCGATGAAGGATCCCCCGAGGAGGTAGACGATGAAGATAATGATCATGATCACGTGACGGTGTACCGGCAACTCCACCACCCACTCGGCCACATTGTTGGGGATGTTCGTGACGGCGATGAAATGGCCGAGCACCGTGGAGGAAGCGACGATGAGGAGGACCATGCAGGACGTCCGGAGGGCCTCTCTGACCGACTGACGCATGCCGTTGAACTTTATGTCGCCTTTGACCACACAAAGCACGAGGACGGCAAAGGCGCCCACGCTCCCCGCCTCCGTAGGGGTAAAGAACCCGTTCATGAGGCCGCCTATGATGATGAAGAAGATCACCATGGGCCACATGACGTCGGGTATGGTCTTCACCCTTGCCTTCCACGGAAACTTCTCACTCTTGGGGCCGATCGCGGGATTGATGCGGGCCCAGCCGAGGATCACCACGGCGAAAAAGAAGGAGATGAGGAGGCCGGGAAGGAGACCGGCCATAAAGAGCTTCCCGATGGACTGCTGGGTGATGAGGCCGAGGAGGATGAGGGTGACGCTGGGAGGGATGAGAACACCCAGGGTGCCGACGGTCGCCACGATGCCGGTCGAGAGCTTCTTACTGTACCGGTACCTGTCCATTTCAGGTACGGCGACGCTCGCAAAGGTTGCGGCCGTTGCAACGATGGAGCCGCAGATGGCCTTGAAAATGGTAGCACCGGCCACCGTGGCAATCGCCAGTCCTCCGGGCACATGGCCTACAAACTTATGGGCGCTGTCGTAGAGCCGTTTGGCTATGCCCGCGTTGAAGGCGATCTGCCCCATGAGTACAAAGAGAGGGACCACAGTGAGCCCGTAGGATTCGAGAGAGTCGTAGAAATCGTTTGCAAGGAGGCTCATGGCGGGACCGGGGGCGACAATATAGGCATATCCGGCGACACCCACGATCGCCATGGCAAAGGCAAGCTCTATGCCTGTCAAGAAAAGCCCGAGAAGGATTATGACGGATACTATTCCTATGGTTACCTCATCCATTGTTTTCTCCCGGAATAAAAGTGGTGATGGCGGCGCAGAGGAGCACCAGCATCTCGATGAGGGCGCACAGGGCCAGGGCGTAGGCCGCCGGATAATAGGGTATCTGGAGGGTGAGAGATACGTCGCCGCTCCTGTAAAGATGGTTGGCCTTGAGGAAGAGGTTCCATCCCAGAAGGGCGAACAGGGCTACTCCGAGGAGCTTTGTTCCCGCCTGGAAGGCCCGTTTCACGCCCTGCCCTCTGTTTTCGAGAAGAAAATCCACATAGATGTGGGCGTTCTCCTGGGTGGTCTGGGGTATGGCGAATCCCACGACGATGGCCCCTGCCACAGACACAAGCTCGTAGGTTCCGGTGAGTGGTTTCCCGAAGACACGCACTATCACGTCGATCACGGTAAGCATCATCATGAGGAAAAGGACGACGCCCCCGATACTGTTCATCCATGCGGAAAGCCGCCGCAACAAGCCTGCAAAACCCGCCATGTGACCTCCCTCGGTTCAGGCGCTGCCGGAAGGCCCGGATGTCCCCCGGCAGCGCATATGATGGATTCGTCTACTTTTTGGTCTGGGCCTTGATGTAGTCTCGTATGAACTTGAGTACCTGGTCTCCGGGAAGGTTCTTCTCTTTGCTCTTCTTTACGTACTCGTCGAAGAGGGGCTCAGCCTTGGTTGCCCACCTGGCATTCTCCTCTGCCGAGAGTTTGATGATCTTGTTTCCCCGCTTGGTGGAGAAGTCTCGGCCCTCGTCATCCATGGTGTCCCAGAGTTTGCCCTGTTTCTCGACCCATTCGGTGTTGATCTGCTCGATGATTTTCTGGACGTCAGGGCTGAGGCTGTTCCATTTTGCCTTGTTCATGGCGATGACAAAGGTCGCGGTGTAGGCGGTCCCGTAGTTTTCGGTGGTGAATTTGATGACCTCGCCGAGCTTCCAACCCTTCAGCGCCTCGTACCCGCACATGAGACCATCCGCTACGCCTTTGGAAATGGCGTCGTAGGCATCACCCATGGGCATGGCAACCGGGGCGCCCCCGAGGTAGGACATGAGCTTGGCATTGGAACCGAAGGTTCTGATCTTCATTCCCTTGAGGTCCTCCAGTTTGTTTACCGGTTTCTTGGTGTGTAGGAGGCCGGGACCTTGGGCATGAAAATACATCACCTTCACGTCGTCGAACTCCTTTGGATGGAACTTCTTGAAATACTCATTGGCCACCTTGGTGGCCACGTAACCGCTCGGATATCCCAGGGGATAATCAAGGATCTCGGAGAGGGGAAATTTGCCCATCGTGTAGCCGAGCACGCAGTTCCCGATGTCCACGACACCCTGAATGATGCTGTCGTAGGTCTGGGCGGGCGAAGTCAGAGTGGCCCCGGGGAAATGGCGCACCTTTACCTTTCCCTGCGTCCTTTTTTCAACCTCCTTGCACCATTGTTCCGTAATGACGGCATTCTGGTGGCTGACGGGAAAAAAGGTGGAGAAGCGGAGGGTGACCGACTTGTCCTGGGCGGGAGCCTGCCCGGGCAGGATGGCGGCAAGAAGCAGTAGACCCGTGAGAATACCGAGAAACCTCATACCTTTCATAGAAACCCCCTGTTTGATGGATATTTTTGATTCGCCGTCATCAAAGCAATTTTAGTGCCACGGCCGGACAGCCTTAAGGAAAGGCAGAAGCAGGAAGGGCAGGTGTAGACGGTTGGGTTGGGAGGACACAGGGGTGTGTCAAAGGGATACGGCAGCGGTCCGCCGGTTGTCGAAGGCCTTCCTAAGGAGACCCTGTGGTGTGTCGATCGATTTGGCCATGGCACGGGACTTGCTTTGTAGTGGCACGGTCTTCCACACTATCACTACTTTCGGGGTGCACGATGGATCTTACGACCGAACAAAAGGACATCAGAAAGGCGGCGCGGGAGTTTGCCGAGGGCGAGCTCAGGGATAGGGCCAAAGAGTTTGATGCCGAGGAGAGCTTTGACCTGAATATTCTTAAGAAGGCCGCAGAATACGGTTTCATCGGGACTTTTATTCCCGAGGCCTATGGCGGACATGGGCTTGGTTTCTTTGAGCACTCCCTCATAACCGAGGAATTCTGGAGGGTGGATCCGGGATGCGGGCAGGCCCTTGTCTCCGCCGCCTTCGGGGCGGAGATGATCCTCGCCTTCGGGACTGAGGAACAGAAACAGCGATACCTGCCCCCTCTTGTCGCGAACGACGCTATGATTGGTACCGCCATTACCGAGCCTGACGCGGGCAGCGACGTGTCGATGGCCGCCACGAGGGCGGAGCGCAAGGGCGACAGGTGGGTCATCAACGGAAGCAAGATCTTCATCACCAACGGTTGCCTCGTAAACCACCTTCTCGTTCTTTGCCTCACCAACCCTGCCGCCTCGAGTCGCCACAAACGGCACAGCATCATCCTGGTGGATACGAAGAGCCAGGGTTTTGAGGCGGTGAAGATGCACGGCAAGATGGGTATCAGGGCGTCCAACACGGCCGAACTCTCCTTCAACAACGTGGAGGTCCCTGTTGAGAACCTCGTGGGGAAGGAGGGGCAGGGATTCAACCAGGTTATGGATTTCTTCAACAAGACGCGGCTCCACGTGGCTGCCGAGGGGGTGGGGCTTGCCCAAGGCGCCCTCGAAATGGCCATCGGCCACGTGAAGAAGCGTAAGGCCTTCGGCGGAACCCTCTCAGATCTCCAGGGGGTCCAGTTCAAGATCGCCGAGATGGCGACCCGTATCGAAGCGGCGAGAAGCCTTTACTGGAGGGCGGCCTATCTCGTGGATCAGGGCAGGGGCGATCCCGCGCTCACCTCCATGGCCAAATGGAACGGAGGAGAGACAGCGGTCTACGTTGCCAACGAAGCCCTCCAGCTCCATGGCGGATACGGCTACTTTGCCGAGTACGACATCCAGCGCTTCTACCGGGACGCCAAGATCGTGGAGATCTATGAGGGCTCCAAGGAAGTGGAGAAGGTGGTCATTGCCAGGGAACTGCTGAAGCGGGTCTTCTGACATGATCTAAGACATGGAAAACCCCCATGAGGTGACGGCGGCTCCCTGTGAGCACACCCCCGCCCCCGGGAGCCCGTCACCTCCCTCGCCCCGGAGAGATGAGAGCAGGGAGAAGGGATGGTTGAATGAGAGGCGTCATACCGGCAGATCGTCCGTTGTCTCCTGGGTGGCAGCCAGCTCCAGGGTCTTAAGGCCCGGCAGCGCCGTCCCTCCGACGATTCCCTGGAGACTCCCGTACATCCTTGCCGTGTTCCGCACCACCTGTTCGATCTGTTTTTCCCGTTTCGCCCAGATCTTCTCCATGGCCCGTCGCTCGCCGTCCAAGTCTTTCCGCATGGAGACGAAGGCCTCCACGATCCCCTCTATCTGGTGCCGGAACTGGGGTCCGGCGAGATATTCGTAGAGCATCTCCATCTTCTCGCTCTTTCCCGCGGTCGCTTCCCTGGCCATGGCCACCTGGACGAGGCCGGAGCGCAGGACCGTGGCGAGAGGTACGGCAAGGAGATGGTCCACGATCCAGACCCCGCCCGCCTGGGAGATGGGGGGCGCATCCCTGGGAAGGGTGGTGGAGACGATGACCGCGATGTCCGCTTTGGCCTCCCGCTGGTCCTCCTTCAGCTTGTCGATCCATCCGTCGCTCCAGGCCTTGGTCCTCTTCGTCTCCCAGATGATGGTGCCGCACGCCTGGCCGTTCCGGGTGCAGACCCTTTGGATCAGGTCGGCACCCCGCATCCCTTTCGGGACGGGCTCCACCGTGTCGTGTTTGAAGGCGGCTCTGAGCAGTTCCTCGAGTTCCATCTCCAGGACCTCACCCTGGAGCTGCTGGCTCGACTGTTCCGCCTTCCGCTGCATTTCCTCCATCTGCTTCCTGAGGTCGGCGATGATCTTCTCCTTCTCCCGCTCCTTGAGGGTATACTCCTCGGAGACCCTTTTCGCCGTCTCCTGCCGTATCTTTTCCCGCTCCTCGTCAAGGGTGCGGGCGATCCGGAGGTTCAGGTTCTCCTTCTCCTCCTCGACCTTCCGCTTTTCCCTTCGCAGCTCCAGTTCCTTCTCCTGGAACTCCTTCAGCTTCCTCTCCTTTTCATCGTTCTGTTCCTTGAGGTCCTTGAGTTCGCCGGAGAGGAGTTCACGGGCCTTCCGTTGCGCCTCCACCTCCGCCTTCGCAAGGGTGATCTTGAGGCGCTGGTCGTACTCGCGGGCCATCTTCTCCTTCTCCTCCGCGAGCTGCTTGGTGAGAGCACCCTTCAGGTCCTCCACCTCCTTCTCCCGGGCGGCAAGGAGGGCCTTCTCCTTCCTGAAGGCCTCTTCCCGCTTCCTCAGTTCCTCGGAGAATTCGACCCGGATCTTTTCCCGGATCTGATGGGTGAGGGCCTCGTCGAGGGCGATCTCCCGGTTGCAGTAGGGACAGACGATCAGCGTCGAGAACTGTTCCATGGTGTGCCTCCCTTGTGGACTAACACGAAGGCCCGGGACCCCTCTTGCTGCTGTCCGGGACCCTCGCCATTATCCCCCAATGCTTCCATTTCCTCAAGCTCTCCGATCCCATCCTCAAGGGCCGGGTAAGGGAGCGACTCAGCGGTCTCCCGCGTACCGAACGGGGTCATTGACACCCGCTTCCAGAAAACCTTTTCTGCGCAGCAGGCAGGCATCGCAGGACCCACAGGACTCACCCCCGGGGGAAGGATCGTAACAGGTGCGGGTGAGGGAAAAATCGACGCCCAGTTCGAACCCTTTCCTGATGATTTCAGCCTTGGTGAGGTGGATAAGGGGCGCGTGAATGGTGACGCGATTGCCCTCGACCCCGGCCTTTGTGGCAAGGTTCCCCATCTGTTCGAAGGCCTTGATGTACTCCGGCCGGCAATCGGGATAGCCGCTGTAGTCTATGGCGTTGACGCCGATGAAGATGTCGGTGGAGCGAAGGACTTCGGCCCAGGCAAGGGCGAAGGAAAGGAATATGGTGTTCCGTGCCGGGACGTAGGTGACGGGTATTGCCCGGGGGTCATGGGCCGAACCTCTTTGTTTGGGGACGGGGATGTCGTCGGTCAACGCCGAGCCCCCGAATTGCCTCAGGTCTATATCGAGAACGACATGGGCGGCCGCACCCTGGGCTTTGGCTACCCGACCGGCCGCTTCTATCTCTATCCCGTGACGCTGGCCGTACCGGAAGGTGAGGGCGTAGGGCTCGAACCCCTCATGACGGGCCACTGCGAGCGTCACTGTCGAGTCAAGACCTCCGCTCAGCAAGACCACGGCTTTTTTCATATCTCTTACCTCTCTGATTGCGGAATTCATCGTACCGTACCATCCCGGGCACCGAAAATCCAGAAGAAAGGAGGGGGCGGGTCCTTGTATCGCCCCGGGCCGCGACAGGGGAAAGCGCACCCCCTTGAAAAGGGGGGCGATTTGTGGCAGAATCGGGTTGTGATCAGAATGACTGTTTTGATACTTCTCATCGTCCTGGGGGTTGCCGGCTGCTGAGTGCCGTAATACCGGCGGGTGCCGGTCCGCATGGTGTCCGGGGAGGAATGACTATGGGCGTACGGGTCTGTTTGTTAACGAGAGGATCGTTCTTTTTCCCCACAGGCAGGGGGAAACCGTGCAAATGCCTCTTCACGGTACGGTCTCTTCTCGTCCTGTCCGTTGTCGCAGGGATGGTCATAGTGATGTTTGGCGCGCCCGCCCGTGCGGGGTCTTCCCTTCCCGCAGGCTTTGTGGACGTGCTGACAGTCATTCCCTCCGTGATTGTGGATATGCGTTACTACGGGGATCACAATTTCGTGGGCGGGCGGGTGAGCGGCTACCATGCCCCCAGATGTCTGCTTACGAGACGGGCGGCCGAGGCCCTCTCGAAGGTTCAAGGGGATCTGCTGCCCTTCGGCCTTTCTCTTAAGGTCTATGACTGCTACCGTCCCCAGCGGGCGGTCGAGCACTTTGTCCGGTGGGCACGGGACGTGGAGGACACGAAGACCAGGAAGGAATTTTATCCCACGGTGGACAAAAGGAATCTCTTCAGGGATGGATATATCGCCGAAAGATCGGGTCACAGCAGGGGCAGCACCGTGGATCTGACCATAGTTCCCCTTCCTCTTCCGCCCCAGGAGACGTACCTACCCGGCCAACCTCTGTATGAGTGTTTTCTTGATGCAGACAGACGGTTCAAAGACAACAGCATTGATATGGGCACCGGTTTCGACTGCTTCCACGAGTATTCCCATACCGCCAACCCTAAGATAGGGGCGCAGCAGCGACTCAACAGGCTTGCGCTGAAGAGCCTGATGGAGAAACACGGGTTCGTCAATTACGAGATGGAATGGTGGCACTACACCCTGAGGAACGAACCGTTCCCGGACACCTATTTCGATTTCCCCATCGATTAGTCGTCGGGATAACGATCGGAAATGCTGTGGATCACATCGAGGGCGGAGAAAAAGGCCTCGATCATGAAGGGATCAAACTGCCTGCCCGCCTCGGTCCGGAGATTCTCCAGGACCTCCTCTTCATCCCATTTCTCCTTATACGCCCGCTTAGAGCGAAGGGCGTCGTAGACGTCCGCAATGGCAACGATCCTTCCGAAGACGGGGATCTCTTCTCCCTTCTTACCCAGGGGCTTTCCCGTCTCAGTCTCGTAACCGGGCAGCACCGTACCGGTGAAGGGGTTGATGTGACCCGGGTAACCGTTCCCGTCCCACCGTTCGTGGTGATTAAGCGCTACGATGGCCGACGAGTCATCGAAGTCTGAATAGAGGTCGGAGAAGAGCCGCGCCCCCAGGAAAGTGTGGGCCTTCATGATCTCATATTCGTCCGGCGTAAAACGGGCGGGCTTCTTGAGTATCAGATCCGAGATGGCCACTTTGCCCACGTCATGGAGCATTGCGGCCATCCTGAGTACGTCCTTGTTCATGTCGACGAGTTCCTGACGGATCCCTTTCTGAAATGCCCAGGTCTCATAGATGGCGACGGAATACGCCGCGACCCTGTTGACGTGGGCGCCCGTCTCCTTTGGGTCCCTCAGCTCAGCCATTTTGATCATTCGAAGGATCATGGAACGGGTCATCTGGGCCCGCTCTATGGCCATGGCCGCCGTGTTGGCGAAGTGGAGGACGAGGGGTTCGTCGTCTGCGGGAAAGGGGATCACCCGGCCTTCCTCATCCTTGCAGTTGATGAGCTGCAAGACGCCCACCACCTCACCCCGTGCCGTCCTCAGGGGCAGGGTGATGACGGACTGGGTCCGGTAGCCCGACACCCTGTCGTAGTATTTGTTGAAGGAGAAAGGGTATTCCTCCGAGAGTTCGTATACGTCCGGGATGTTCAGCGTTTCGCCGGTGGCGGCGACGTAACCCGAGATGGAATCGTTACTGATGGGGATTGAAAAGGTTGAGTAAACCAGTTTTTTGCCGGGCGGGAGGTTGCTTTCCAGGGTGCTGTTCTGGGTGATGCTGAATTTGAGCCTTTTCCCTTCTTTGATATAGATGGACCCCGCGTCGGCGTTGACAAGGTTTCTGGCCCCCCGGAGGACCCGCTCGAGGAGCACGTCAAGGTCCTTTACCCCCGCGATCTCGATTCCCAGGTCCAGGATCTTCATCAACTTCCAGTTTTCATCTGCCATGGCACCATCCGTATCCGGCGTTGGAAATCTCCGGCCCGCGCTAATCCAAAAAGCCTGCCCTATTCGTCGAAGATCTCTCCCGCAATGGTCCGGTAGAGCTTCTTCCGGCTGATCCCGAGGATGCGGGCGGCTTCGCTCTTGTTTCCGTCCACCATCTTCAGTACCTGCTCCACATGGTCACGGACCACGTCCCGGAGATTGTCCGATCGGGACGATGATGTCCGCCGGGCGTCTTCCGAAAGGAAGGTCCGGCCGCCTAGCAGGGCCGGCGGCAAATCATCCACGGTAACTTCATCCCTCTGGGAGGAGAGGAGGAGGGCCCTCTCCAGGACATTGGCCAGCTCCCTGACATTGCCGGGCCACTGATACTCCTTGAGGGCCTTCAGCGCATCGCGAGAAACACCCTTTCGCCTGCCCCCCCTGGCGAGCTTCCCGAGAAAATAGTCCACAAGGAGGGGGATGTCGTCCCGCCTCTGTCGCAGGGGCGGCATGAGAACGACAAAGGTGTTGACCCGGTAAAAGAGATCCTTTCTGAACCGACGCTCCCTGACTTCTTCCTCAAGGTTCTTGTTGGTGGCGAAAATGAAACGGACGTCCACGCGGATCTCTCTGGTATCCCCCAATTTGCGGAAGGTGCCCGTCTCCAGCACCCGCAGGAGCTTTGCCTGGATGGGTGGGGTCATCTCTCCAACCTCATCAACAAAAAAGGTCCCCCTGTTGGCGATTTCGAGAAGCCCCATCTTGTCTGCCTGGGCACCGGTGAAGGCCCCTTTCTTGTAACCGAAAAGCTCGCTCTCGAGCATGGTCTCCTGGAGGGTGCTCGAATTGATGGCCACGAAGGGGCTTCCCGACCGTTTCGAGAAGGCGTGAATCGCCCTGGCTGCCAGTTCCTTGCCCGTACCGGTCTCCCCCGTAATCAGGACGGGCACGTCTGAGGCTCCCACCAGGGAGAGGTTTCTCTTCACCTCGCAGGCCTCCTTGCTCTCCCCCACGAACCGGTCCGGGAGCTCCACCCTCTGGAGGTGCTCCTCCAATACCCTGTTCTTTTCCCGCAGACTCTTTTTCTCGTAAGCCTTGAGGATCACACTGGAGAGTTCGCTCAGCTTGCAGGGTTTCACGAGGTAGTCATAGGCCCCCGACTTCATCGACTTGATGGCGGTGTCCACGGAGGCGTGGCCCGTGAGCATCACCACCTCAAGAGTGGGTTCCAAGGCCTTGAACCTGGCGAGCAGGTCCACACCGTCCACGTCGGGCAGCCGTATGTCCAGAACGGCCACATCAAAAGGGTGTTCCCTCAGAAGAGGAAGGGCTTCAGCCCCCGTGGAGGCGGTGGTGACCGTGTATCCTTCCTGTTCCAGTTTCTTTTTGAACGCCTGAGCGAGCTGAACCTCATCATCCACGATGAGAACCTGTATCTTATTCACGGGTCTCCTGGGGGGCGGGGGGTTCGATGGGCAGGGAGATCCTGAAGATGGTGCCGCCTCCTTGCCTGGGAAGGGCCTCGATGTGGCCGCCCATCCTTTTCAGCAGATCGTAACAGAGGGTGAGCCCGAGGCCGATCCCTTTTCTGGATCCTTTGGTGGTGAAGAAGGGCTCGAAAATAAGATCGGCCATGGACTCGGGGATACCCACACCATTGTCCTCCACGGAGACCTCGACGGTCCTGGGTGTGCTCCTGGTGGAGATGCAGATCAGGGCTTCGGGCCTCGATTCAACCGCATCGAGGGCATTCCTGAATATATTGAGAAAGATCTGGCGCAGGGCGTCGCTGTCCCCGTATACCACGGGAAGTCGGGCGTCGAGGTCCATATGTACCTTGATCTCCTGATTTGGCCGGCTGCAGAGGGGAACAATGGCTTGGAGCACCCCGTTCACGTCGATTTCGCGGCGATCGAGACCCTCCTTGCGGGGAAGGCTCAGGAAATCCTTGATGATATCCTTGCAGCGGAAGGCGTGTTCCTGGATGATCTCCATGTAGGAGCCAAGTTCCGTCAGTTCCGCCGGTGACAGGTTGCCTCCCGAGGTCGCTTTCATGAGGTCGCAGGCGAGTTCTGAGTGGGCCACCAGGGTGGCGAGGGGGTTGTTCAGTTCGTGGGCTATCCCGGTTGCGAGCCTTCCGATGGCCGACATCTTGGCTTCCTGCATGAGTTGGGCTGCGATGCGCACCCGCTCGGTGGTTTCCTCTATGAGACAGACAAGACCCTCGACCGCCCCTTCCTTACCGCGCAGGGGGACCCCGACAAAATGGATGAACTGGCTCCTGTCGCCCCGGTAGGTGGTGAAGGGGAAATCCCAGAGTTCGAAAGGCTCGCCCTGAAGGCCTCTTCGTATGTACTCAGCCAAGCCGCAGCGGACGGTGAAGGGGTTTTCAAGCCAGTTGAACTTGAACAGCTTTTCCTTGGCCTCGGGTCCGAGACCGGACAGAACAGCCCCGGCGGGGTTGACGCTTGCGAACTTGCCGGACGGGTCGATGGTGAAAATGGCGACAGGGGTGTGATCGATGATGGCGGCGTTGAACTCGTTGAGACGGGTGAGCTCTTCCTGGACCCGTTTATGGTCGGTGATATCCTGAACCATCTCCACGACAAGGGGGGTTTTCCCGGCCGGAAGGCCGGGAAGGCGGACCGCGGTGACGAGGGCGTGGGCTTTTGCTCCCTGGACCTCCACTGTGGTCTCGCGCCGTTCGGTTGCGCCTGTCTCGAGGGCGAGCAGGGCAGGGCAGGGGTGGCAGGCCGCGGAGCGGCCGAAGACGGAGGCGTAGCAGCGTGACCCTTTGAGGGATGAGGATTTGGCCGTGGTTGGTGTGAAGGTGGCGCCCCTGTTGGCCCACTGGATGGTGAGATCAGGGGAAACCGTGTAACAGAGGATGGGGAGGGCGTGGATAAGGGAACGGAGGGTGGCTGAGGTGATCGTGTCCATAGGGTCTGTGTAATAGGTACCACATGTGGGATGGCAAATCCAGATAGGGGAAGGAGGCTGTCCACGGGTCCGGTGGGGTACGACACTTTGCTCGACAGAATTGAAGGTCATGGGTAGACTAAACGGTTAGTTAGGAAATGCCGACCGGTCGGCTGCCGAGGCATGAAACGCCAGCAGGTGAAGATCGATCCCCTGAGGATCGGGAGGGCCTATGGACTACGAGGAGGCAAGGCGGCGCTTCGAGGAGGAGCGGACGTCGACGAAGACGGGGGTGAGTACAAGGCAGCTCGACCGCCAGCGTGCCCGCGGAAGGCGCCACGTAATGGATCGCATCGAGCAGCTTGTGGACAAGGGGAGCTGGCTTGAATTCGGTGAGTTCGCGAGAGGCATCGAACCCATGCACCGGGACAAGTCTCCGAGGGACGGGACGGTGACCGGCTTGGCGAAAGTTCACGGCCGCAGCGTGGCAATATTGGGTGATGGCATCGCCACCTTGGGGGGCACCCAATCCATTGTCAACAAGAGAAAGGTGGACAGGATCCTCGAGATCGCGGTGAGGAACGATTTCCCCATCATCTCTCCCTCCGAGGGCGGGGGTGTACGCTTGCCCGACGGTATAGGGGTAGGGTTCGGCCGTCTGTGCAACCTTCATAAGGTGGGACGCCTCAGCACCCTGGCGAACTGGCGGAGGAGGCCGCTCTTTCTTTGCGGCATATTTGGATTCACATACGGCGACCCGGCATTCCGGGCCGCCATGGCAGACTTCACGGCCATGACGGAGGATGCCTCGGCGGCAGTATCCGCGCCGGCGGTTCTGGAGGCCGCCATATCGGAAAGGGTCAGCGATAAGGATCTCGGTGCGCCCGGGCTCCATGCGGGGACCACGGGCATCGTCGATATTGTTGCAAAGACGGAGGTAGAGGCCGTCGAATGGATGCGGAGGATTCTGCACATGGTCCGCCCACCGGAGGAATCAACGGATCCCTGTGACCGTTCGACTCCGGTGCTGGAGAATCTGGTCCCTCACAACAACCGCCTGGTCTATGACATGAGGAGGGTGATCACAGAGGTGATGGGTCACGGGGAGTGGCTCGAGATGAAGACACGATACGGGGCAGGCCTCATAACCGGTCTGGGGCGACTGGGGGGCAGGCTGACCGGGGTCCTGGCGAGCCAACCCATGAGTGCAGGGGTGCCGTGGATGCGAAAGGCCTGAGGAAGTCGGCGGCCTTCCTCGATTTCGTGACGAGGCGAAGAATACCGCTCCTGGTAATCCAGGATGTCCCCGGGTTTCTGGTGGGATCGGGTGTTGAAAAGGACGGTATGTTGGCTGCCATTGCCAACCATGCCCGGGCACTGGACGCGACAGACGTACCCATGGTCACCGTGGTGATCCGGAAGGCCTACGGGGCTGCCTATTACTTCATGGGTATGGCAGGGTCGGGTGCCCAGTTCGTTGCGGCGTGGCCGAACGCAGAAATCAGCTTCATGGCCCCCGAGATCGGGGCTGCCGTTCTGACGAAGCACGTTGATCCTGAGAAAAAGGCGGATGCCCTGAAGGAGACCGCAGGCCGTCTGAAAAGAGGCGTGTCCGTGTGGGACGCTGCCCACGAGGGGTGGATCGACGCGGTGATCCTGCCGGAAGAGACGCGGAAGGTCCTGTGCCAGGCCTTTTGCCTTGTGGCGGAGGGGCAAGGGCTTCGGTGACAGGTATTTTCTTCTTGACAAATTTTGGACCGTAAACTAAAACTAACAAAATGACCGGTCAGTTAAGACGAGAATTGAGGGAACGGCAATGGTAAGAGACAGGTCGGTGAACGTGCGAGAGGAGATCGTGGAGAAGGGTATCCGCCTCTTTCTGCGGAGAGGATACCATGGCACCTCGATCAAGGACATCACCGATGCGGTGAATATCAGCAAGGGTGCCTTTTACTGGCATTTCAAGAGCAAGGACGAGTTGTTGCGAACCATTGTTGATCACTTTGAGCGCTCTCTCATAGACAGGGTGATTGAGGAAGTGGGGAAGGCGGAGGGCGACTTCAAGCGGAAAATGAAGTACAGCCACAAGTATGTGACCGAATTCGCATACCAGAACCGGGACCTCTGCGTGGGTTTTATGGCCATTGCGGCGGAGATGACGGGAAGCGGAACTGAGGTGGAGAAGAGGATCCGTTCAATTTATGGGAAATACAGGGCCTTTCTGAGGGACCTTCTGGAACAGGGAAGGAGGGAAGGGGCGATCCGGGACGAGCTGGACCTCGACCTCGCGGCCCACGTGATCAACGCCATACACAACGGTACGCTCCTGGAGTGGTACGCCAACGCGAAGCAGATCGATGCCGGTGCCTTTGCAGTCACATACAGAGATATTACGCTTGACGGGATTCTAAAGAGATAGAAACTTGGCCATCCGGATGGGCCGTGTAATACACCAGCCCTCCCCTTCGCGAGAACCTCTGCATGTGATCCCTTGTCTTCAAGGAGTCCTTCACGGAAATCACGAGGGTGGTCGTCCCGACCCTCCTCATCTACTTGATCGGCCTGCGGCTGTTGACCTCTTTTTTTTCCCAGATTGTCATGTCTCTTCCGAACCTTATCATGCCCTGACGACCATGGATCTCTCACGCCTTCGCTCCCTTCGGGCAAGTACGCCATCGCGGGGGGTGGGCCAGACGGAGCAGGGAAGGGTTCCGGGAACGCGGTCCGGACCGTACCCCTATGTGGCAGTGCTGGTCGACCTTGAGGAGGGTCCGCGGCTGCTCTCGAATGTTGTGGACTGCGACCCTTCGGAAGTATACTGTGCTGTGGCACGGCGGTGGTGCTGGAGTGGGTCGCGTGGAAGGGCACTTTTCTCCCACGCTTCAAGCCTGCCGGGGCTACGCCTGCATGAGGAGGTTCACAGTGCGATTACCGGTGTACAAGGATTCTTTCTTTGCCAATCAGAGACGGCCCGACGGGATGCGGGTGAAGGTGGAGCAGGAGGGTGATGTGGTTGCCTGTGATCTCCGTCTCGAGGACAGGTTTTCCAGCCCCGTCGGCCCGATTTATGACGGTCTCCTCTTTGGTGTTCTCGATATGCTCATCTGGTACGTGATCATGGTGCGGACGGGCAAGGTCTGCATGACGAGGACCATCGACATGGATTTCCTCGAGCCCGTAATGGCGGGGAGCGATTACCGGGCCGTGGCGAGCCTTGAAGGTGTAACGGGACGGGATATCAGGACCCTTGCGTGGATTGAGGATAAGGCGGGGAGGCGCTGCCTGGTGTTGAAGGCCCTTTTCAGGGAAAGCCGCAGGGGATCGATTGAGGATGTCCTGAAAAACCTGGATTTCAGCGAGACCACGCAGGAGATTCGGGATCTTTTTATGAGTTTTGCTTCCAGGGCCCGTCCCCACTGACGGCTGCACCGTCCGGTGATGGGGGGATGACGGCCGAAGGAATGACCCGTGAGGGAGGTTTGGTGTATAATTTGACCCATTCCGAAGGTCGGGCTTGAAGGGGTGATATGGAGCGTTCAAAGAAGGCGGCTGTTCTGTTCATACTGTTGGGGGTAGTCATACCTGCGGTGGCCTGGCTCTTTGTGGATAACTTCCGGCCTGCCGACGGGTTTGTCCGGAATCTTCTGAACACGGGCATCCCCCTCTTCACCATGAAGCCTCCCACGGGTCTCATAAGACTCCCCTTCAGGATAGTCCTTGCCCTGGGCGTTGTCCTCATCTTTGTCGGTGTCGTAAAGACTCAGCGGACCGGAAGGGACGATGGCAGGCCGGATGACTCTGAATGATACGGTACCCCGATGGTGAGGGGGATCATCTCCCCGCCTCTTATTGTCTGATGGAACAGCCTTGTCCTTCATGGAAGAGACCCCTTTCTGCAAGCCTGACGGCCCCGCGAGAGCATAAGCACGGGCCGGGAATTTTCCTTTGCAATTTTTTGATTTCTTTATACAATGGTTGAGGGAGTTCATACCCGATCACAGCCCAAGGAGGAGCCATGGAGGAGCCCAAGGTAACCAAGGAACAGCTCATCGAGAAGGCAAAGAAGCCTGCCCAGGACGCCCTGAAGATGCACCCCTTCTACAAGGGCAAGATAGAGGTGGTCCCGAAGTGCACCATCAGGGATGTGAGGGACTTCGCGGTCTGGTACACCCCCGGTGTGGCGGAACCGTGCAAGGAGATTCACCGGGATCCAGAGAAAGTCTTTGATTACACGAACAAGGGCAACATGGTCGGGGTCGTAACCGACGGAACCAGGGTCCTCGGGCTGGGGGATATCGGGCCCCTCGCCGGTCTTCCGGTTATGGAAGGAAAGGCGTTACTGTTCAAGTATCTGGGGGGCGTGGATGCCTTCCCCATCTGTCTTGACACGAAAGACCCCGACGAGTTCATCCGGACCGTGAAGCTGATTGCCCCTTCCTTCGGGGGGATAAACCTGGAGGACATCGAGAATCCGAAGTGCTTCTATATCCTGGACAAACTCCGCGCGGAGGCACCTATCCCCGTATGGCATGACGACCAGCAGGGGACGGCGGCCGTGACCCTCGCGGGGCTGGTGAATGCCCTCAAGGTGGTGAAGAAAAGGATCGAGGACGTGACCATTACCATGATCGGCATCGGGGCTGCCAACGTCTGCATTACCCGTCTGCTCATGAAGGCGGGAGCAGATCCGAAGAAGATCATCGTGGTTGACAGCAAGGGCATCCTGAGCAGAAAGCGGGATGACATCAAGCCGACCCACAAGGAGAAGCTTGAGTTTTCTCAGATTACCAACGGCGAGAACAGGGACGGGGATATGGAGGCGGCCATAAAGAATCAGGACGTCCTGATTGCCCTGTCCAAGTCCGGTCCCGACGTGATCAAGAAGGAATGGATCTCGACCATGAGGGACGACGCCATCGTCTTTGTGTGCGCCAACCCGGTCCCGGAGATATGGCCCTGGGAGGCCAAGGAGGGAGGTGCGCGGGTGGTGGCCACCGGTCGCAGCGACTTTCCCAACCAGGTGAACAATTCGGTGGGCTTTCCCGCCATATTCCGGGGCACCCTGGACGTGATGGCCAAGACGATCACGGACGAGATGTGTATCGCTGCCGCCTACGAGCTGGCCAAGTGCGCGGAGGACAAGGGGCTCCGCGAGGATTATCTCCTTCCCACCATGGATGAGTGGGAGGTCTTCCCCAGAGAGGCGGTGGCGGTGGCGAAGAAGGCCATGGAGCAGGGTGTGGCCCGCTTGCGCCTCTCGGAAAAGGAGCTCTTTACCATGGCGGAGACGAAGATCAGGCGGGCGCGGGACGAGGTGGGTCTTCTCATGGAGAAGGGCATCATCGCACCATACAAGGAGTGAACCATGAGACAGGTTCATGTAGACGAGATCATCGGGACCGTAGAGGCACTTTTCATCGATGCCAATATCAACCTGCCCGAGAATGTATCTGCGGCCATAGAGGGAGCGGTTGAGAAAGAAGAATCGCCGGCGGGGAGAGAGGTGCTGCGGGAACTCCTCAAGAACGCCGAGTTGGCCCGCGCAGGGAGGATCCCCATCTGCCAGGATACGGGTCTGGCGGTGACCTTTCTGGAAGTGGGTCAGGACGTCCACATCGTGGGCGGGTCTCTCGACGAGGCGGTGAGCGAGGGCGTCCGAAGGGCTTACAGGAACGGATATCTGAGAACGTCCTGTTGTGACCCTTTTTCCCGAAAGAACACGGGCGACAACACCCCGCCCATCCTCCACACCAGGATCATCCCGGGGGAGAAGATCCATATAACCGTTCTCCCCAAGGGCGGGGGCAGCGAGAATTACGGAGAGGTCAGGATGCTCGTGCCCTCTGACGGAAGGGAAGGGGTCAAGGCATTCGTCCTCGATATGGTGAAGAGGGGCGGACCAAACCCGTGCCCTCCCATTATTGTCGGGGTGGGCGTGGGGGGTAACTTCGAGACCTCAGCCCTTCTGTCCAAGGAGGCCCTCATGGCACCCCTGGGAGAGAGAAACGCGGACCCGGGCATCGCCGCCCTCGAGCTGGAGCTTCTCGATGAGATAAACCGGACCGGGATAGGACCCCAGGGGTATGGAGGCACGGTGACCGCCCTCGATGTGCACGTGAAGATGATGCCCTGCCACATCGCCTCCCTGCCGGCGGCGGTCAATATACAGTGCCATGCCCACAGGATCAAGAAGGCGACGATATGAGTCATCAGGTGAGGTGATCTATGGAAATGAAGAGAATCACAACCCCCCTGGACCGGAAGGTTGTTGCGGACCTCCGGGCCGGCGAGAAGGTTTTCCTGAGCGGATATATCTACACGGCGAGGGATGCGGCCCACAAGCGCATCACCGAGGCCCTGGACCGGGGAGAGCCCTTGCCCTTCGAGCTTGAGAATCAGGTCGTCTATTATTGCGGCCCCTCGCCCGCGCCGCCAGGGAGGGTGATCGGCGCCTGCGGTCCCACAACAAGTTCACGGATGGACGTCTATTCCCCGAGACTCCTGTCTCTCGGACTGAAGGGCATGATCGGGAAGGGGAAGCGGTCGGCCGCGGTCAGGGAGGCCCTCAAGGAGTACGGGGCAGTCTATTTCGGTGGCACGGGGGGCGCCGGCGCCCTTCTGTCGGGGAGTGTGCTTGCCGCCGATGTCATCGCCTACGAGGAACTCGGGCCTGAGGCCGTAAGGCGCCTTCAGGTGAAGGATATGCCGCTCTTTGTGATCAACGACATGTATGGCGGCGATCTTTATGAGGCAGGCATGGCAGGATACAGGAAATAGACCTCCCGCGATAAGCTTTGACATTTCGGACGAGATATTTTAAAAGAAGGAAAATTATAAGGGGTTGGTATGCCGGAAATTCGCGTGGCCATCGTCGGGGTAGGTAACTGCGCCAGTTCCCTTGTACAGGGACTTCAGTACTATACAAGGAAAAAGGGCGATGTCATCGGCCTCATGCACCGCGAGATATGCGGGTATGAACCTAAGGACATCAGGGTGGTTGCCGCTTTTGACGTGGACGCGAGGAAGGTGGGCAAGCCGCTCGAAGAGGCTATCTTTGCACCCCCGAACTGCACGAAGGTCATTGAGAGGGACCTTGTGCCGTCAGGTGTGACGGTTGCCATGGGTCATGTCCTCGACGGCGTGTCCCACCATATGAGGAATTATCCTCCGGAACGGACCTTCGTGATCGCGGAGGAGAAACCCGCGGACGTGGCAGGGGTGCTCAGGGAGGCGGGGGCCGAAATCGTACTCAATTATCTGCCCGTGGGTTCCGAAGAGGCGGCGCGCTATTACGCGGAGTGCTGCCTTGAAACGGGGGTCAGCCTCGTGAACTGTATGCCCGTCTTTATCGCCTCAGACGACGGCTGGGCGGAAAGGTTCAGAAAGCGGGGTATCCCCGTGGTGGGTGATGACGTGAAGTCCCAGATTGGGGCCACCATCATTCACAGGTCCCTCGTGGAGCTTTTCCACGAGAGGGGGGTTGCCATAGACCGGACCTATCAGCTCAACACGGGGGGTAACACAGACTTTCTGAACATGCTCAACAGGGAGCGCCTGGTTTCCAAGAAGATATCCAAGACCGAGGCCGTCCAGTCCCTCCTTGAGATGCCCCTTTTGTCCGAGAACATCCATATAGGCCCCTCCGATTACGTCCCCTGGCAGAAGGACAACAAGGTCGCCTTCATGCGTATCGAGGGGCGTATATTCGGCGACATCCCCATCAATATCGAACTGAGACTTTCCGTGGAGGACTCACCGAACAGCGCCGGCTGCATGATCGACGCGGTACGGTGCTGCAAGGTGGCGCGGGACAGGAAGGTGGCCGGGGTACTCGAATCCATCTCCGCCTATACGATGAAGCACCCCCTGAGACAGTTCCCCGATCATGTGGCCCGGGATATGGTCGAGGCATTCATCAGGGGTGCCAGGGAAAGATAAGGCCCCTCGTTGATCGGATCGAAGATAGGGCATGTCCTTGACCCTCTGATCCTCAAGGTAGTTCGTTGTATCTTCCGCAAGGATACAAACCCCAATTCGGTGACCGTGGCAGGGTTTCTTATCGCTCTGGTCGCCGCCTGGGTCATCGGGGCAGGGTATTTGATCGCCGGCGGGGTAATCCTTCTCCTGTCCGGTTTCATGGACCTTGCGGACGGGGCCCTTGCCAGGAGCGCAGGGAAAGTCACCCCTTTCGGAGGGTTTCTCGATTCGGTACTGGACCGTTACAGCGATCTCCTGCCCCTGCTCGGTGTCTTTGTCTACCTTATCCGCAGCGGGGAGATAACGGGGGCCTTCCTTATTTTCGTCGCTTCTGTCGGTGGTGCGGTCATACCTTACGCCCGGGCCCGGGCCGAGGCGGCGGGCTTTTCCTGCACTACGGGCATCCTGGAGCGGCCCGAAAGGACGATCCTGCTCCTGATCGGGCTTTTTTTCAACGTCTTGGTCTATGTGGCGGGCGTACTGGCCGTTCTGACTCACGTGACGGTGGCTCAGCGAATATTCTACGTGAGGAGGCAGTCGAGGCGTTGAGACAGGCCCCTAACGGCCTGTGCGGTTAAAGATCTCTTCCTTCAGGATATCTTTGGCGAGTTCTTTCGGTATACCCGATTTTATCACCGCTCCCTTGGAGAAGAGAACGGCGTGTTTGGCACCGAAGGCGATACCGACATCCGCCCCCTTGGCCTCACCGGGGCCGTTCACCTCACAGCCCATGATGGCCACGCTGAGGTGGGCATCCACGTTGGCCACTTCCTTTTCAAAATCCTGAACCAGGTCCATAATGCTCGTCTTGCAACGACCGCAGGTAGGGCAGGAAATGATGTTGATGCCTCGCTCGCGCAAGCCGAGATCGCGAAGGATGTGATAGGCGGCGAGCACTTCGTAGGTGGGGTTTCCGGTGAGAGAGACCCGGATAGTGTCGCCGATGCCCTCGTAGAGAAGGATGCCGATGCCCACTGCCGACTTGATGACGCCGGAGAAGATTGGTCCTGCCTCGGTGATGCCCACATGGAGGGGATAATCGGAACGGCGGGCGAACTTTTTGTAAGCCTCCACGGTTTGATGAATGTCCGAAGCCTTGAGAGAGACCTTCAACTGGGTCCACCCCATGTCCTCGAAGAGTTGAGTGTAGTAGAGCGCACTCTCCACCATGGCAGCGGCATCCGGCTTCTGGCCGTTCCTGAGGAGCCTCTTCTCCACGGAGCCCGTATTAAGACCGATACGGACAGGGGTCGAGGTTTCCCTGGCCATTTTGGCGATCTCTTTTACCTTCCGCACGTTATTGATGGTCCCCGGGTTGATCCGTATGGCATGGATGCCCAACTCCATAGCCTTCAGGGCGATCTTGTGGTTGAAATGGATGTCCCCGATGATGGGTACGTCGATCTCCCGCTTCAGGAAGGGAACAATCTTGCACGTCTCTTCGTGGGGCAGGGCGATGCGGATGAGTTCGCACCCCGCCTTTTTCAGATCCCGGGCCTGGTTGAGGGTCTCCTGAAAGTTTTCGGGATTGGTTTTGAGCATGGATTGGACCACGATCGGACTGTTACCGCCTATGCTGACGCTTCCGATCCTGACGGTTCTGGTTTTCTTACGCTTCATAGTCGGTCTCGCATGTGCTTTGTTCCGCTCCATCCGGGGATGAAAAGAGCGGTCTCACCGCTCCTCTTCTCTGACGACCCTGGTTTTGATCTCGGTGAGCAGTTCCTGGAGGACGGGCAGGACATCGGTGCGAAATCTGCCCGCCACCATAACGACCATGATGGAGTCTCCGATGCGGAGGTCTCCTTCGTTAATCCAAGCCCTGATCATGGCGATGCCCGGGCGGGCCTGGAAATCGGCCACAATGCGGTGGAGGAGGTCCCTGTCGTAGGTAAGCAACATCCCGCTTACGGGAGAACCGTCCTTCGAGGTGGCCCTCACGATGCCGTTGTGCACCAGAATCATGCCGAGTTCCCCGGCCGGACAACGGTCTTTTGCCTCTCTGATCCAGTCGTCGATCATGGTTGAGTTGTATGGAACGGCGTCATTCTATAATGGCCTAAAGCGTGTGTCAATGCAAACCGCTGTTCTGTAAGTATTTCGGCATGGTAGCCGTCGTGAGGGAAGGGATAAGGTTTTTTACTTCTCCTTATCAGGGAAACCCTGATTGAGCGGGTGCCCGGGATACGGTACAAGGTGTACGTAATGCCCTTCCGCGCGATACTGCCGACGGTTGATGACGAAGGACGGTTTGTTAAAGATTTCACTTGACTCTCCACGGTGAGTTATATAACTTTTGTGACTGGAAGATCAATTTCACAAAATCATTGCACCTTAAAGGGTTTCAGCAATTCCAGAGGAGGTGGTTCACTATGATGGATAGGTGGACATTCGGTATCACCATGCTTGTTGTGGGTATGGGCGGGACCATAGTGACCCTCATGATCTTCAGTCTGATCATGGCGCTCATGAAGAAGATCTTCCCGTACAGGAAGGAAGAGGAAGAAGGTTAAGCATCAGGGAAGGGAGGACGTCATGTACGATGCGATAATCGCCGGTTTATCAGGCCTTACAGCGGGCACCATGCACCTGCACTGGTCCCATCTGGTCATGATGGTGATAGGGGGTGTGCTCCTCTATCTCGGGATCAAGAAGGATTGCGAACCATTATTGCTGGTACCCATCGGATTCGGTTGCATTCTTGTCAACATCCCCCTTGCGGATCTCATGGAAAAAGAGGGGTTTTTGAGGACTATCTACGACATGGGTGTCATCACGGAACTCTTTCCCCTCCTCATCTTTGTGGGCATAGGGGCCATGACCGACTTCGGTCCCGTGCTGGAGAACCCTTACACCTTTCTTTTGGGTGCGGCGGGTCAATTCGGCATTTTCCTGACCCTCCTTCTCGCCCTTGCTCTCGGGTTCCCGTATAAGGATGCGGTCACCATCGGCATTATCGGGGCCTGTGACGGGCCGACAGTCATTTACGTGGCTTCCCAGTATGCCCAGCATCTGCTCGGTCCGGTGACCGTCGCGGCCTATTCGTACATGTCTCTGGTGCCGGTGCTCCAGCCCCCCATCATGAAGATGCTCACCTCCAAGAAAGAAAGAGAAACGGTCATGAAGACCCATGCCAAGACGGTGTCCAAGACCACGAAGCTCCTCTTCCCTATCGTCATCACCATCGTGGGCGGACTGATCGCCCCCAAGGGCCTCCCTCTCCTGGCTACGATCATGCTCGGCAACCTCATGAAAGAATCGGGCGTGGTAGGTCGGCTTACCAAGGCCGCAGAGAATGAGATCGCCAACATTGTGACCCTGCTCCTGGCAATATCCATCGGCGCCACCATGAGCGGCCCGGTCTTCATTCAACCTACCACCCTGATCATCCTGATCTTAGGACTCATCGCCATCTGCCTCGATACGGTATGCGGCGTGCTCTTCGGTAAAGTCCTCTACCTCGTGACGAGGGGCAAGATCAATCCTCTCATCGGGGCGGCAGGTATCTCCGCATTCCCTATGTCCGCCAGGGTCGTGCAAAAAGAGGGGCAGAAATACAACAAGAGGAACTTTCTCCTCATGCACGCCATGGGTGCGAACGCGGGCGGTCAGGTGGGTTCGGTCATGGCGGCGGCGGTCATGCTCTCGGTTCTGAAGGGCATGGGGATCATTTGAGGCAGGTGGGCCCGGGAGTGCCGGGGCCGGTAAATAAAAATACGCGTGATCACGGGAGGTTTAGATGAGTATTTGGGTCGAGGCGACACGTACCGCCATAATAGGATTTTCCGTAGTCTTCATTACCCTTATTCTCCTTGCCATAAGCGTGAAATTCATGAGCTTCGTCTGCAAGGCCATCGGAAATAAGGGGAAGGGAGGTAAGTGAGCATGGGAGGCTGGGAGCTTTTCCAATCCATTCTGATCAAGACAGGTATCGTTCACCTTACGGCGGGCCATGTGCTCATGTGGCTCATCGGCTGCTTTTTCATGTTCCTCGCCATCAAGAAGGATTTTGAGCCCCTTCTTCTCGTTCCCATCGGTTTCAGCATCTTTCTCGTGAATATGCCCATCGCGCCCCTCACGGGCCCGGGCGATCTTATCAACCTTTTTTTCAAGTACGGTCTTGAGACGGAGATTATACCGTGCCTCATTTTCCTCGGAATCGGCGCCCTCACCGATTTCGGTCCCATGATCGCGAACCCCAAGACGCTGCTCCTCGGGGCGAGCGCCCAGTTAGGGGTATACGTGGCCTTCTTCGGCTCCATCTTCTTCGGTTTCACGACGAAGGAGGCGGCGAGCATCGGTATCATCGGCGGCGCCGACGGTCCTACCACGATCTATCTGGCTTCCGCCCTGGCGCCCCACATGATCGGCATGGTGGCTGTGGCGGCCTATTCCTACATGTCCATGGTGCCACTGATCCAACCGCCCATCATGAAACTCCTCACCTCAGAGAAGGAGAGGAAGATCAGGATGAAACAGTTGCGGCCCGTCACCAAGCTTGAGAAGATCGTCTTTCCTATCGTCGCCACCATCGTCATCTGCCTCCTGACCCCTCCGGCTGCCCCCCTCATGGGCCTTCTCATGATCGGTAATCTCTTCAGGGAATCGAAGGTGGTGGACAGGCTCCTCAAGACATCCCAGAATGACCTGCTCAACATCGTGACCATCATCCTGGGCATCGCGGTGGGGTCGACCATGAAGGCCGAGATCTTTCTCAAGCCCCAGCCCATCTTCATCTTTATCCTGGGCCTCATTGCCTTTGCCTTCTCCACGGTGGGAGGCATCCTCCTCGCCAAGATCATGAACCTTTTTCTCAAGGAAAAGATCAACCCCCTCATCGGGTCGGCCGGCGTGTCGGCCGTGCCCATGGCGGCCCGGGTGTCGCAAAAGGTGGGAAATGATGCGGATCCCAAGAACCACCTCCTCATGCATGCAATGGGTCCGAACGTCGCCGGTGTGATCGGTACCGCGGTCGCGGCCGGCATGTTTCTCTCTCTCCTCAAGTAGACCGGTACAAGGAAGGGGCTCCCCCTGTCGGGAGCCCCTTCCTCACGCACTCCTTCAGATATCGCCTGTGTCCCGCCCGCCATCACCCCCGACCCTTCCAGGGATGGAATACGGTCGAGGGTGATGGCAGAATTGGCCCCGACGGCCCGGCCGCACCGGCCCCTCATTTGATCTTGTCGATATCCTTCGCCTGGCCTATGACCACCAGCACTTCGCTGTCCTTGATGACCGTGGTGGCGTAACCCATGCTCACCCTATCGGTGAGGGTATCCCGGATGGCGATGACATTCACGCCGTATTTCTTCCGGAGATGGAGCTCGGCGAGGGTCTTGCCGACAAAACTCGGGGGTGGGGCAATCTCGCAGATGATGAAGTCCTCGGTGATGGGGATGTAATCGAGAACGTTGGGAGAGATAAGACTCTTGGCGATCTTTGCGGCCATCTCCTTTTCCGGGATGATGACCTCCGTAGCCCCCACCGCTTCGAGAACGAGCTTGTGCTCCATGTCAGGGGCCTTGACGATGATGTTCTTCACGCCGAGCTGGTGGAGGTGAAGGGTGATAAGGGTGCTCGCCGCGAGGTCTTCTCCGAAGGACAGGATCACCGTATCGTCGGGATGAAGTCCGATGGAGTCCATGATGTCTTTGTCCAGCCCGTCGGCCAGAATTGCCTTTGTGGAGAAATCCTTCACCTGCTGAACCGCCTCTTTCTTCTTGTCGATGGCGATGACGTCGAAGCCGTTCTGATAGAGGTCCTTCACGATGTTGTATCCGAAGATACCGAGGCCTATAACCACAACCCTGCGCATCCTGTTCCTCCTTAGCCTACACTGACCGTTTCCTCGGCATAGGTGATCCCCTTTCTCCTTGCCTGGGAGGCAAGGGAAAAGGCAAGGGTGAGAGGCCCCACCCTTCCTGCAAACATCATCAGCGTAATCGCATACTTCTGGACGTCCGTAAGTCTCGGCGTCACCCCCATGGAGAGGCCCACGGTCCCGAAGGCGGAGACGGTCTCGAAAAGATACTCCACGAAGAAGTGGCGGGTGTCGCCGGGCGTTACCCCGGATGGGGCCGCGAAAAGGAGAAAAGAGGTGATGATGGAGATGGAGAAGGCAGAGGCAAAGATAATGAAAATCGTCCTCGTAATTGTCTCCGGGGGAATCGTTCTGTTGAAGACATTGACCTGTTCCGTTCCCTTGAACCGGGTGAAAAGAAGAAGAGCGAGAAGGGCGGCGCTGGTGGTCTTCACCCCCCCTCCTGTGGAGCCCGGGGAGGCGCCGATGAACATGAGGATGATCATGAGGAGGATCGTATCGTTGGTGAGAAGACCGATATCCACGGTATTGAAGCCGGCGGTGCGTGGGGTTATGGACTGGAAAAAGGAGACCAGGATCTTGGTGGAGAAGGGCATGTCCCGCATGATGTGGCGGCTCTCAAAGAGAAAGAAAAGGGCGGCGCCGCCCAGGATGAGAATGGCGGTGGTGATGAGCACAATCTTTGAATGGATGGAAATCATGTTCCTTCTGTCCCAGAGGTGGTCGAAGATCTCATGATGGACAATGAAGCCGAGCCCTCCTGAAACGATAAGACCCATAACGGTGAGATTGACCAAGAGATCACCCTGATAGCCCATGAGGCTATCTGAAAACAGGGAGTATCCGCAGTTGTTGAAAGCCGAAATGCCGGTGTACACCGCGCGGTACAGGGCCGCGGCCGGGGGAAAGTCGCGGAGGAAGCGGATGAAGAGGAGGAGGATGCCTATCCCCTCTATGGCGCCGGTAAAGTAAAGCACCGATTTCAGGATATGGAAGAAATCGGTGGTCGGTGTAGGGAGGAAGGTGGACTGTACTATCTCTCTGCCCTTGAAGGACATGCCTCTTCCCATGATACCGAAAAGGAAGACGGAGAAGGTGATGATGCCCAGGCCGCCGACCTGAAAGAGGACGATGGTGACGATCTGACCGAAGAGGGAGAGATCCTTGCCTATATCGATGACCGCAAGTCCCGTCACGCACACGGCGGATGTGGCGGTGAAGAGGGCGTCAATGAAGCGCAGTTGGACCTTGGTGGAGGAGGCGGGCAGATAGAGGGCGAGGGTCCCCGCCAGGATAAAGAGGGCGAAACTGAGGACAAAGATCCGGGAAGGCGAAAGCCGGCGGGTCAGGAACACATGGATGGAGAGAAGGAGAGTTTTGAACATTTACGGTGTCTGGCCGGAGAAGGATGATGTGGAAAGGACAGGGAGCATGGGAAGTTGCTTCATTCTATTGCAGATCAAAGGGGAATGCAAGATAAGGAAGGAGCGACTGTTGGAAATTGCAACCGGCAAAGAGACCCCGCAAAAAAAGGAGGGCAGTGCTCCCGCTCCGAGGGGGACCATCTAGGGGGTGACGGCCCCGGAGGCGGCGGTTTTCTTCGCAAGAAACCTTTGCAACAGGTAGGTCGCTACCAGGATGGCGATACCGATGAGGTCTGTGATCGTCCCTGGTTTTATGAGAAGGATGGCCGAGACGAAGAGGGGTATCCGGAGGAGGAAGGGTATGGGTTTTCCCAGCAGCCATCCCTGCATCCCGCAGGCAAGGGCGAAGGTGCCGATGAGGGCGGTGACCATGACCGAGATCACATCAAAAAGATTTCCTATCAGGAGCATAGCGGGACTGAAGATAAACATGTAGGGCGCGATGAAGGCTGCCACACCCAGTTTCATGGCGGTGAACCCCACCTTGTTGGGGTGGGCGCCGGCAATAGCCGCTCCCGCGTAGGCGGCGAGGGCGACAGGGGGTGTAATAGCCGATATGCAGGCGAAATAGAAGACAAAGAGGTGCGCCGCTATGGGAATAGCCCCGAGGTTGGTCAGACCGGTGGTGATCACCGCCGCACAGATGGCGTAGGCGGCAGTGGTGGGCATGCCCATTCCGAGGACGATTGCGACGACCATGGAAAGGAAGAGGGCCAGGGCAAGAATGCCGCCGGAGTACTCGAGGAGGATGGTGGCAAACTTGAGACCGATGCCGGTCTGGGAGATGACCCCGATGACGATACCGGCGGCGGCGCACGTTCCCGCCATTTCAATGGCTCCCCGCGCCCCTCCGGCCAGGGAATCGATGATCTTCTTCAGCCCCATCCGGGTATCCTTGCCGGTCCAGCTCACCACCACGCAGCCCGCCACCGCCATGGTCCCTGCCTTGATGATGGAGGCCATTGCTATGGCGATGTAATAGACGAGGATTGCAAGGGGTATGAACATGTAAATACGTTTGAGGGTGGCTTTAAGAGGGGGGAGTTGATTCTTGGGCAGACCGACGAGACCTGTCTTGGCTGCTTCGAAGTCGACCATCAAGTACACGGCGAGATAGTACATGGCAGCGGGGAGAATGGCGGCCACCAGAACCTTCACGTAGGGCATCCCCAGGATTTCCGCCATGAGAAAGGCCCCGGCACCCATGACGGGAGGCATGATCTGCCCGCCTGTGGAGGCCACCGCTTCGACGGCACCTGCAAAATGTGGCTTGTAGCCCATCTTCTTCATCATGGGTATGGTGAAGCTACCGGTACCCACGACGTTGGCCGCGGAACTTCCGGACACGGTTCCGAAAAGGGAGCTGGAGATGATGGCGACCTTGGCGGGACCCCCGCGGGCCCACCCCACGATGGCGTTGGCGAAGTCGATAAAATAGTTGCCCACCCCGGACGTTTTCAGGAAGGCGCCGAATATGACGAAGATATACACGTACGCGGCCGATACGAAGATGGGAAGCCCCAGTATGCCGTCAAGGCTGAAAAGATAGGTGAGAATCCGGGGCCAGCTGTACCCCTTGTGGTAGAACAAGCCGGGCAGGAATCTTCCGAAATAACCGTAGAGTATGAAGAGGGCGGCAATGATCGAAAGGGCAAGACCGGTCGTTCTCCTGGTCATTTCGAGAATTGCGATGATGAAGATGAGGGATATGACGGTATCCCAGGTAGTGGGCATAACCCCGACCCGGAAGATCCAGTCATCGAAATCGATGACCATGTAAAGAAACGGCACGATGATCATGAGAATGAGGAGGTAATCCACAGGGTGAACCTTCTTTTTTGCGCCTTCCCAACCCGGGTAGAGAAGAAAGCAGAGGGTGCCGAGGAAAACAATATGCAGCCCCCTGAAGTACCATGGGTCTATGGGCCAGACCAGAAGGACGATCAGGTGAAAAATCGAGCAGACGGCCCCGATGCAATAGATCATCCAGGTACCGAAGGAACCGAACTGCCGTGTCCTGATAAGTTCCGCGTCTTTGATCTTGCCGAGATCGATCTTCTTCTCTCCAGTGTCTTTCGGGTCGCTCATGGACGGCACCTCGCCTGATCGAATCTATGCCTGCACGTTTCCTGTTACGGCCTCAACTCTTTAGGTATCTTGACGCCGATCTCCTCGTAGTATTTGATCGCCCCGGGGTGGAGGGGGATGGGCGAGTAGAGGATGTTCTTGGGCACCACCTCCTCGGCAGACTTGTGAACACTCACGAGCACTGCCTTGTTGGCAAAGATCTGTTTCGTGAACTCATAGACGAAATCATCGGGCATGTCCTTATGGGTCACCATGAAATTCCAGAGGGTAAGGGTGGGAACATCGTTCGGGACGCTCTTGTATGTTCCCTTCGGTACGATGCCTTTTGCGAAGTAAGGATATTTCCTGATGAACTTGTCCGCAAGGTCCTGTTCCACACCGATAAGGACGATCTCGTGGGTTGTCTCCGTAGCGGAGATGAGGCCCCACGGCAGGCCGACCGAGTTGCCGTTGGCATCGAGAAGACCATCCTTCATCTGATTGTCCAGGTCAGAGGAGGAGGCGTTCACGATCCGCCTCGGCTTGACCCCCGCTTCCTGGATGATCATGGGCCAGTACGTGGCCGGGGTACCTCCGATAGGTCCCGTTCCGACGCTCTTGCCGCCGAAATCCTTCACGCTCCTGATCCCGCTTTTCTTAAGGGCATACATTTGGAAGTAGGTGGTATACATGGGGAATATGGCCCTGATATTCTGAAACTTCCTGCCCTTTGCCCACCCCGAACCTATCCACCCCTCGTAGGCAGGCGCGGCGGTTACCATGCCGAAATGAAGTTCCTTCGAGTCGACGAGCTGGACGTTGTGAACGGGGCCTCCTGTGGATTCCACAGACGCGGGGATACGCATCTTTTCTCCCAGCACCTTTGCGGGCCCCCCTGCCCAGACGTAGTACACCCCTCCAATAGGGGCCGCCCCGATGGTCACGCCCTTTGTGGGCCAGCCAGCCCTTTGCTGGCTATAGGAGGTAGAGGAAAAAGACACCAGAAGCAGAAAGGCAACAGCCGCGAAAAAAACCTTCCGTCCCATAACGCCCCCCTTAAAAGTTATAGAATCGTCTGATTAACAATTACCACGATTATATTTTTGTGAACAGAAAAAAATCAACAGCAGGAAGCGGAGGCGGGGGGCGGGATTTCGGAAAGGAGATGACGGAGCTTTGCCACGGTGTGCCGATCGAAGGGCAGGTCGCGGAAGTAGTGGATCTCAAAAAGGAGGATGAAGGTGACCGCCCTGTTTCGGGTTCCCGGATCTTCAACGGTTTCGACGAATTCACGCAACCCCTGGCCGGGTCTCTTTTTGTACCCGTAGCTCTCCATCCGGGCCAGGAAGGCGGAGAGGACCCTGCGTTCAGGACTGGAAAAGGGACGGAGGTTTCTGATGACCAGGAAAAGGACGAGAAGACCAAGAAGGACGGCCACCAATTTCAGCACGGTCTTGAAGGGAAGGGATCGGAGACGGACATCAGGCTTCCCAAAAACGGACCGGATGCCTCGTATGGCCGACAACTGCCTCTCAAAGCTATAGTTGATGACCATCACGTACCAGTAATAGTTCACCGTATCCATGAGAAGCCGAAGACGCATCAAAAGATCGCCGGCCCGGAGGGAGGCGAAGGCGTCCGCAGCCCCCGGGGTTGGGTCTATGCGGACCCAATAGCGATCGGCGGTATAGACCTCAACCCAGACATGGGCATTCTTCTGGGGTACCATGTAGTACCCGCCCACCTCATTGTAGTACCCGCCACGATAGCCGCCCACGAGACGGGCGGGGATGCCGGCGATCCTGCACATAACGGCGAAGGCCGAGGCAAAGTACTCGCAATTGCCGTACCGGGCCTCAAATACGAACTCCTCCAAGGCATTCCTCGAGACGGGAAGATTGTCCAGTGAGTATCGGTACTTCCCTCCTGTCAGATGGGCAAGGAGCGGGGCGATGCGATCATCCCCCTTTTTCCCTGCCGTGAGCATCCTGACCAGGTCGACTACACGGGGTGACAGGGAGGAAGGTACCTGGAGATACATCTCCCTGGGGACATCGGCCTGGTACATCCGGTCGGAAGGCGCTGAGACGGCTTCATAGCGGATTCTCTTGTCGATGAACCTGAGGGCCGAGAAGGTGAGGTCGTGGTTCTTTCTTCCACCCCTGATAGTGATGATCAGGGGCTTGTCCAGGGAGAAAAGGTAGAAATTACCGTAGGGCTCCAGGTAAATGGTCTGCCTGACAGGGCGCCCGCGAACGGTGAGATCGGGTGGCTGAAGCCGGGCGAGCCGGTTCTTGAGGGAGCTGATCCAGACAGATCCGTCGAAATGGTCGAGGACGATGCCCCTCCAGTAGAGATGGCGCTCCTCAATGCGGTCCATGGTAACCCTGAGGATAATGCTCGAGTCCTCCTGAATGCCCGATACACCGCCGAGCCGCACATTGTCCGTGAACCCCGTGCGTGCCGTCTCGTCCCTGTTGAGAAAGTTGAGGAGGGGAAACTGGGCCCGGGGCAGAATGACGAACATGACGAGGGTGAGGGGTATGGCCAGAAGGGGGATCCACAAGGCCCTGCTCAGTATCGTGCGGATCACCGGCGGGGAAAAGGCAAGATCCGGATCCTGGGAATAGAAGGTGAGGAGCACCACGGAGAGGGTCAGCAGGAAGATGAGACTGATGAAATAGGCGAGAAAGACGATACTCAGGGAGACGAGACCGAGGCCCGCAAGGATGAAGAGACTCATGGCGTAGACCTGCATGTAGTCCCGCATCTTCTTGTCCTCGAGGAGCTTGATGGAGATGAGAAGGAGGAGGGCCTCCATCATCTGGGTGACCAGTTCGTTGAGGTCGAAGCGGTACAGGGCGACGACGACCACGCAAAGGGAGAGGACGGTCAGGGACCACCGGGGCGGAAAAAAGGACTTGCGGTACTCGAACCTGAGGGACAGGGAGGAAAGGGCAAGGAAGAGGAGAAAATAGTAGGTGTGGACATGCTCATAGACGGCGAAGGCCACAAGGGCACAGATCACGTAGGTAAGGAAAGTGAGGGCGAGGCGGACGCTCACGGGTCCCCGAAGAGTGTCACGAAGGCTGCCGAAGAGGATTCCCTCGGAGGGTTTCAATTCCGTCCTCCCGTTTCAAAGAGGGCCAGGTCCCTGAGCATGGAGAGGCGGTGGGAGGGTGAGGTGTCGGGAGGCCTCAGGATTCCCCTCAGTTTCAACCCCACCGGCACGTTTTGGCGGAGAATCTGGATGAGAGAGTAGGCGATACAGGAAATGCGCTCCTCCATGTCCCGGACCACCACCTTGTCGAAGTCGATGATCATGGGCTGGAAGGCGAGACTGGATAACTCCTTTGTCTTGAGTTTCCCTGTTTTGGCGGTGGCCTTCCAGTTGATATACTTGACGGGATCGCCCAGCACATATTCCCGTATGGAGATCATGTCGGAATCGAATCCCCCCCGGTCCGAATTTGTTTCTCCCTTCGCCCGGGTTTGTTTTTGAAAAAGAGCCAGGAGTTCACACCGCCTCAGTTCCGGAAAGACGATGAACGGTAAGGCCCGGTCCACCTTTCTGAAACGGGAAAAGAAATTGAAGGGGAAGACCGAGGAAACATGGGTAATCCGGATCGTCTCTTCACCCCGCTTGGGAAAGGTGAACTCCACCTGACGCGATGCTTCTCCCCGCGAGGCCACGTAGGGAAACAGAATGTCCCGATCACCGCAGGCCACCCGGATAAGAAAACTGGGAAAGAGCTTTTTGTCGTTCCTGAGCACGAAACGGACCGGGGCGGGGGTGCCGGCGAAGATCTCCTGAGGCAGATCCACGCGCACCGAGAGGCCGGAGAGGTTGTTCTTGCCGAAGATTCCGGAAATGCTCATAAAGCTCAGGAGTGCCGACACAACAAGATAGACAAGGTTGTTTCCCGTGTTGGCGGCTGAAACACCAAGAAATATGGTGAGGAGGATATAGAGGGTACCGGCCTTGGTGATCCGGATTACACGAAAACGGGAATCTCGTCGACTAAAGATTTTATGATCCCCCTCTTGTCCAGGCTCTCGTATTCCTCTTTAAAGAGTACCCTGTGGGGTATGGTGAACTCAGCAAGCTCCTTGATGTCCTCGGGGATGACGAAGTCCCGGCCGTGAAAGAAGGCCGATGTCTTTGCAGTGGTGATGATGCTCAGGGCGCCTCTAGTGGAAAGACCCGAGGAGAGGTAGGGACTGGTTCGGGTGGCATGGATGATGGCAAGGGTGTAGTCGATGATCTTCTCCGACACGTAGGTCTTTTCCGCAATGGCCTCCTGGAGGCTCCCGACCTCTTCCTGATTGATTACCGGAGCTATGGAATAGAGTTCTTCTCTTGTGCTGCCTACCTGAAGGATCTGTCGTTCCGCCTCCCTGGACGGGTAGCCGATACTGATCTTGAGCATAAACCTGTCGAGCTGGGACTCGGGCAGTGGAAAGGTGCCGAACTGCTCGGTCGGGTTCTGGGTGGCAATGACGGAAAAAAGCCTCGGGAGCTTGTACGTGCGGCCTTCAATGGTAACCTGACGCTCGCCCATGGCCTCCAGCAAGGCGCTCTGGGTCTTGGGGGTGGCCCTGTTTATCTCGTCGCAGAGAACGATGTTGTTGAAGATGGGTCCCGGATGGAACTCGAACTCTCCGGTGCTCTTATTGTAGATGGAAAGCCCGGTGATGTCGGTGGGCAGGAGATCACTGGTACACTGGATCCTCCCGAAGGTGAGGCCCAGGGACTTGGCGATGCCAATGGCGAGGGTGGTCTTCCCGAGGCCGGGCAGGTCCTCGATGAGGAGGTGCCCTCGGGAGAAGAAGGAGATCAGGGCAAGCTTCAGGGCCTTCTCTTTTCCCTGGAGGTAGGGGGAGAGGGATGCCATGATGTCGCCCAATCTGTTGCCGTTTGTTTCTATGTGTCTCACCTCCCTGAAAATTTCAACCCTCAGATTCTAAATCGGAAATCTCAAATCACGTAATTATAGCACAAAGGGAGAGGCGGGGGAGGGTCCCCCGGGCGGAAGGCATATCCTTTGGAGATCGTGGTCGGTGGTTACCTCAAGAGTGGTTGACAGAGAGGGGGAGGTTGTACTGAAATATGCCCATGACGGGTGCGCCACGCTTCCCCCACTTCAAACCTCTCACCATCGACGACACGTCCTTTGTCGGGGGGATTCTCAGGGACTACGGCTCTGAGACCTCTGAGCTTAATTTTACCAACCTCTTTATCTGGCGGAATCATTACGGCTTCCAATGGTCGATCCGTGAGGACTGGTTGCTCGTGGCGGGTGAAAACCAGTCGGGAGATGTTCTGCTCTTAGAGCCTGTGGGGCCCGAACCGAGGCAGCGACTCACCGTTGAGCTTCTCCAGTGGCTGAGGGAAGAGAGGCGGATTCCCCTGCCTGCCATCCACCGGGCCGACAGGAGAATTGTCGAAGAGTTGCGTGGTGCTGAGGGGGTTGTGGTGGAACCGGCGAGGGACCAATTCGACTATGTGTACCTGAGGGAGGACTTGGTCCGTCTGGAGGGCAACCGCTACAGATCGAAGCGAAACCACTTCAACAAATTCAACAGGACCTACAGGTGGTTCTTTGCCCCTCTGACGGAGGAGTACATCCCGTCTTGCCTCGAGCTCCAGGAGAGCTGGTGCCGGGCCAAAAGATGCGAGGAAGACCTGAGCCTTTTGGGGGAATGGGATGCGGTGAAGGAGATCCTGTCCGGTTTCCACGCCCTGGACCTGATGGGTGGTGTCATCACGGTCGACGGTAAAGTAGAGGCCTTTTCCGTAGGAGAGGTGGCGGGCGGCGAAACAGCCGTCGTCCACATCGAGAAGGCGAACCCTCTCATCCCGGAGCTCTATGCCGTCATCAACCAGCAGTGCTGCGAACACTGCTGGTTGGGTGCCCGCTTTGTGAATCGAGAGCAGGACCTTGGAGTGCCGGGTCTGAGGGAGGCGAAGATGTCCTATCACCCGCACCATTTCGCGGAAAAATATGTCATCCGCCTGGCAGGTGACTACCCTTGAAGGCGCCCTTTCCCTTTGACGGATGAGAAGGCGTAGAAGACGAGGCTCGCCCCCATAAGGACGAAACAAAGAAGAAAAGAGGCGTCATAGGGTTCTGCGGGGTAGGCGACGCCTCGCTCGGTGATCACCTCGATGATCTTGCCCAGAATCTGCATAAAAAAAGCCCCTCCGCTCATGACGAAGAAATTGACGGCCGAGATGGCGGTGGCCGACATGGAGAGGGGATACAGTTCCTTCACGTGGGTGTAGGCAAGGGTACCGAAACTGGACGCGAAGCCCATGACCACGAAGAGGACCGAGTAGGAGAAAGCCCCTTCCACGGGCAACACGCCCGTGAGGAGGCCCAGACACAGGATATAGAGCGTGAGTCCGGCGAGAATGGTGTGCTTGGCGGAGGAGATGACGCGGTCGGCCAGAAGACCGGCCAGGGGGGATCCGATGATAACCCCGATGGAGATCATGAGGATAAGATTTCCCGCCTCCACAGGCCTGAACCCTTTGAGCCCCATCAGGTAAGGGCCGAGCCATAGACCCTGGAGGGCCACAAAGGTACCGTACCGCACAAAGGCCATGGCCCCGATCTGCCAGAAGGAAAGGCTGCCGAGAATGAGGCTTGCCCGCCCCCTGCCCGGATGGGTGGTCTTGTCCGTGACGTGGGGCGCACGACCCGCGGCGTCAGGCGCGAGAACCCAGAAGATGAGGGCAGAGAGCAACGTAGTCACGATGGCGGCCCCGATGAAGGTCGCCCTCCAGCCCACCGCCCGGTTCAGAAGGGCGAGAGGGGAGGTGGCGAGAATATTGCCTAGGGTGCCGACGGACACAATGAGGCCGGAAAGTGTGGAAAAACGCCGGGGAGGATACCTGAGAACGAAGACCTTCAGAGACCCCATGAGGACTGAAGCCATACCGGCACCAAGAAGGATTCTTCCTGTCATGGCAAGGGCGAAGGAGGTGGACAGGGCGAAAAGCAAAGCCCCGCAGGCGCCGACAAGAGAGAAGATGGTCATGACCGGACGGGGACCGACCCGGTCGAGGAGGAGTCCCATGGGTATCTGCATGACGGCGAAGGAGTAAAAAAAGGCCCCCCCGAGAAGGCCGAGGGTCTCGGCATTGAGGCCGAGGTCCCTCGTGAGGTCGGGTGCGATCACCGCATTGGTGACCCTGTAGAACATGGAGAAGCAGAACAGTGCAGAGAGGACGGAGAAGATCAGGATATCTTTCGGCTTGATGGTTCTTCTCCTCAGTACGGGACGATGAGAAGGGTACCGTGCGGAACCCGGCGCAGGCTCCTGTAGGGGGCACATTTTGCCTGGAAGAAAAAGATGACCTTCCCCGCCAGGCCGGACTCCTCGGAAAGGGTGTCGTAATTCCCGCCGCCCTTGGAGATGATGAGGTCGGCATCCTCCAGCACGCGTCGCGCTTCCCGGGACAAGGCCCCAAGGAGGGTGCCGGGAAGGGGTGCTTCGATCCCGTTATCCGTCACCGTGGCCACCATTCCCATCCCCACTGCCAGGGCGTCCCGGAGGAGGGCGTCATTCAGTACCGGTTCGTGCCTGGTCATGAAAAAGACGCTGCAGTCGGCGTATTCTTTCACCACCTCAAGGAGCAGTCTGTCGAAGACGATCTCCCCGCAGTTGTCCCCCAAAACGACGATCCTCCTTGCCTTCCGGATCCTTTGGGAGGCGAGGAGGGCCTGGTCATAATCCATGGGCATGGCTGTGACTGAGGAGATGAACTCGCCGACGTGACCATCGCCCACCATGATATCCATGGCATTCCCTCCCACTGAAAACCGCATGGCCTCTATGAGGGGGTGGGGGTCGGCCATGATCCGGGCCTTCACCTCCCGGTATGCGGCGAGGGCTGCCTGGTTCTGAAGTCTCTTCACTTCTTCGAGGGGATCGATAACGCCCGTGGAAGACCTGATGACGCGGAAGCAATCCATGATAATCTCCGGGGCGGTGAGATGCCCCTTTTCGCCCGTGAGGGAGGGAAGATTGATGATCTCCTGTATCAGCCGTTGCTCTGAGGAGCTGTCCCGGCAGGCGAGACGGGCCACACGGAGGCACATACGGAGGATGCAGGGTATACAGTCGGGCCAGGTAAGCATGGGGTACGGCTTCTTGGTGCCTATTGTAGCGGATGTGGAAAGGGGGGTCAACAGGGCGTTTCATTTTGCCCCTTCATGTACTATAGTAATGGTCAACCCTATGGTGACCCCGTGAAAGATTACCATACCACCGCGGCTTCAACGCTTCTTTCCCCTGAGGAGCTGGTTCGCTACAGCAGACAGGTCCTTGTCCCCGAGGTGGGGGAGGAGGGGCAGAAGAAACTCAAGGAAGCGAAGGTATTTGTGGCAGGTTTTGGAGGGCTGGGGTCGATTTCGTGCTCCTATCTGGTTGCTGCGGGGGTGGGAGAGGTCCGGGTGGTGGACCGGGACCGGGTGGAGCTGAGCAACCTGAACAGGCAGATTGCCCACTGGACCACCGATCTCGGGATTGCAAAGGCTGAGTCGGGAAGCGGGAAGCTGAGACGTCTCAACCCTCTTTCCTCGATCGTTGCCCTTGAGGAGGAGATGGTGGCGGACAATCTGGCCCGCCTTGTGGGAGAGAGCCACATCTTGGTAGATGCCACCGACAATATCGAGACCCGGCGCAGACTCAATCGTTTCGCCGTTGAAAGGAGCCTGCCTTTCGTTCTCGGAGGTGTAAAGGGGTTCCAGGGCATGGTGACCACCTTTGTGCCCGGTGAGACACCCTGCTTTGAATGCATCTTCGGCCACCTGGAGGCTGCCCCCGATAAGGTGGGGGTCCTGGGGCCTGTTCCAGGGGTGATTGCCTGCCTCCAGGTTCTTGAGGTCATCAAGCTGATCATCGGGTTGGGGGGGCTTCTGAAGGGGCGGTTGCTCTTGTTCAACGGGCTTGATATGAACTTCAGGGAAATTGCGGTAGAGAGAAATCCGGAATGTCTTTGTTGCGGCTCAAGCAGGGAGAGATAATGGGTGATGGGAAAATAGAAATAGTGTTCAATGGTTTCAAGCAGACGGTGCCCGGCCGGTGCACCATCGCCGATCTGATCGAGCTGACAGAGGAGCGGGACGGCGGCCTCATCGTGGAGCACAACAACCGGTACGTCTTCAAGCAGAATTATGACAACACCTTTCTTTCGGAGGGAGACAAGGTGGAGTTCATAAACCCGGATTTTGGAGGGTGAGAGGTTGCCACAGGTCAGACAGTACACGACCTGTTCAAAATCCTCAGGGTCTCAGATCTTCTTTTCCTGAAATCTCCTCGGAGTCGATTCGAACCACCTCCGTGATCCTCAGTTTTTCCTTTAAGAAATCACCATAGCCACCCTGGGGCTGGTATTTTTTCATGAGCAGGCCGAGGGCCAGGAGACGCTCGTCGTCATCGCGGACCACGGCAGCCCGTCCCCTGACGATGACGCTTTGATAGCGGTACGAGGCGCTGCACGGGTTCGGGCCTGCCTCCGCGTAGCCGAGGGGGAAGTCCACCTCGAAAGATACCCTGTTGTCCCGGGACAGGTCGTCCATCTTTTCTCCAGCCGGGGCGGAATGAAAATAGATCTTTTCGTCCCGGTAGACAAAGTTGAGGGGCTTGATACGAGGGTAGCCGTCCCTCCCGTTGGTGGCAAGCCTGCCGACGGCGGCCTGTTCGAGGAGGGCTACGACCTTTGCCCGATCGGTGATTTCCTTCCTTGCAACCCGCATGAACACCTCCGTACCAAAAATATTCTGCTGTTCTTCTACCATGTCCGACTCCCCATGCAAAGGGTGCGGCGGAGATTCCCCTCCCGTCCCGGGAAGCCGGAAGGTTCTGCCCCTACCCGGGCTCCTTCCGACCGGGAGATGATGCCCGGAGATGTGCTATCTTAATGAATAAGCCGACCGGGCTTACGGAGGGGAAGGGTATGATTCCAAAGGGATTGAGGCGGGTATCGGAAACGCTCTGGGAGTTGCCCCTTTCCTATAAAGAGGGCATGAGGGTGCCGGCTCGCATTTACGGCACGGAAAAGCTGATTGCCGACATGGATGCGGGGGTCTTCGATCAGATTTCTAATGTGGCATGCCTTCCGGGGGTGGTCAGGTACGCATACTGCATGCCGGACGGTCACTGGGGCTACGGCTTTCCCATAGGAGGCGTAGCGGCCATGGACCCCGATAAGGGGGTCATCTCCCCGGGCGGGATCGGTTTTGACATCAACTGCGGCATGCGCCTGGTCCTTACACGTCTCACCTACGAGGAAGTCAAGCCCCACGTCCAGAAACTGGTAGACACCATGTTTCGGCGCATCCCTTCCGGCGTGGGCAGCAAGGGCTTTATCAAACTTTCCCGGGACAGTTTCGGGGAGGTGGTCGAGCAGGGGGCCGGCTGGGCCGTGCGAAACGGTTACGGATCCTTGCGGGATCTTGAGATGACAGAGGGCGGGGGCTGTTTTGCCGGGGCCGACGCCTCCAAGGTCAGTGCAAAGGCCGTGGAGCGAGGGTTCGACCAGGTGGGGACCCTCGGGTCGGGCAACCACTACTGCGAGCTCCAGGTCGTAAAGCCCGAGCATGTTTTTGATGAGGACAGGGCAAAGGTTTTCGGTTTTACCATCCCCAACCAGGTGGCCATCATGTACCACTGCGGAAGCAGAGGGTTCGGCCATCAGGTGGCAACGGACTACCTCCAAACCTTCGTCACCGTATCGGAGAAGAAATACGGGATCAGCGTAGCGGATAAGGAACTCTCCTGCGCGCCCTTCCGGTCCCGGGATGGGCAGGAATACTTTGCCGCCATGACCTGTGCCGTGAACATGGCCTTTGCGAACCGCCAAGTCATCCTCCATCGGTTGAGAGAGGTCTTTGCCGACGTCTTCGGCCGCACCCCTGAAGAACTGGGGATGGACATGGTCTACGACGTGGCCCACAATACGGCCAAACTTGAAGAGCACGAGGTGGACGGTAAAAGAAGGAACCTTCTCGTTCACCGCAAGGGCTCCACCCGGGCCTTCGGACCGGGCATGGAACAACTGCCCGAGCGTTACAGGGAGGCGGGTCAGCCGGTCATTATCGGGGGAAGCATGGAAACGGGGTCTTACCTCCTTGCCGGTCTCGAGTCGGCTGCGGAGACCTTCTATTCCACGGCCCACGGAAGCGGGAGGACGATGAGCAGGCACCAGGCGAAAAAGATGTTCAGGGGAGACAAACTACAGAAGGAACTCGAAATGAGAGGGATCTACATCAGGACAGCCTCCTGGGCGGGACTGGCGGAAGAAGCCGGAGTCGCCTACAAAAGCATCGACGAAGTGGTGGAGGCGACGGAACTCGCCGGCCTGAGCAGGAGGGTGGTCCGGCTCATCCCCTTCGGCAATATCAAGGGATAAAACAACGGTGTGGTACTCATATCGGGAGGATATTGCCCTGGCCGACGCGGCCTTCGTGGCCGGAGGCGCCACAGTGGAAGAGATGTTTCTCGCGGCTGCGGATGCTACGGTAAACGTCATGGTGACCGACCTCGATACCATCGGCCGGGAAGACGAGGTCTCCATCGTCGTTACGGCAGAGAGCCGGGAAATGCTGCTCTATGCTTTTCTCAGTGAACTCCTTTTTCTGAAGGATGTGAGGACCATCCTTCCCAGATTGCGGGAGGTGGTGGTCACTCAGTCAGGCACCACGTTCACGGCCCGGGCGCGGGGGTACGGCGAGCGGGTGAAGCCCGGGAAGCATCCCCTCGGGGTGGACGTGAAGGCGGTGACCCTCCATGCCTTCAGAGTGGAGGAGAGGGCCGGCGGGTGGGAGGCGCAAGTGGTGCTGGATCTGTAACTCCTTACACTCCCTCGGAAAAGATGACTCTTTCCTTTTTGGTGGGGACTTGCAGCCCGAGACGTGGAATCCGAGGCGATCAGTCGGAGGAGAGGAGTGTATCTATAAAGGCGTGGGCGATGCGGGAGAGGGGCTTGGTGTTGAGGTAGGTGATGTGGGCATCCATGGTGAGCCTGGTGCCGTCGATATCAATGGGGCAGAGGATACCCTGACTTAATTCCCGTTCCACTGCCGCCCGCACGATGAAGGAGGCCCCTTCACCCCTCCTGAGGAGCTCCTTGATAAACTCGAGGTTGCTTGCCTCATACAGGATGGTGGGAACGAGCCCTTTTCTCCTGAACATCTCGAATACGACTTGCCTCGTGCCTGATCCCTCCTCCCTCATGATGAGCGGGATTTTTGCCAGTTCTTTGACAGGAACCGGGCCGTGACCGCACAGGGGGTGTTGGGGGGATGCCACGAGAAGAACCTCCTCGGTGCCGAAGGCTACGCTGGTGACGAACTTCGGGTAGCTGGTGCTGGCTACGACGGCCAGCTCATTCTTCATGTGAAAAAGACTCTGTATCATCTCCCGGGAACTTCCCTCGCTGAGGCGTATGGCCACGCCCGGATATCGGGAATGGAATTTGGAGATGTGACCGGGCATGACAAACCGGGCGTAGGTTTTGGTCGTGCCGAGGTGAAGACTGCCGCTTCGCAGGTCCCTCATCTCGATCATTGCCTTTTCGGCGTCACCCTCGAGATCAAAAATCTTTGTCGCATAGCTGAGAAGGACCTTGCCCGCTTCGGTGAGGTAGATCTTCCGGCCCACCTTGTTGAAGAGCCTAACCTTCAGGAGATCTTCCATCTGTTTTATGTGAGCTGACACGGCGGGCTGGGATATGGAAAGGTGCTGTGCGGCCCTCGAGAAATTGAGGCACCGGGCCGTCTCGTAAAAGACCCTGAGCTGATTGAGGTTCAGTTCAACCCCCCAAAAGTATAACCTTAACTTATACGTACCATAATTATTATGTATTTGACAATATCTTTCGTGATGATAGGCTTGAGTGAGCACCTATACAACTCACGAGGAGGGGTTACTATGAAGAGCATGAGGGATTTCATTGAAATTGCGGAAAAGGAGGGGCAGCTCAAGCGCATAAAGGCCCAGGTGGATTGGAATCTCGAACTATCCCACATCGCGAAGCTCAATGAAGAGGCCCAGGGACCGGCCCTCCTTTTCGAGAACGTGAAGGGCTACAAGACACCCGTCATCACCAGTGTATGCACTACCACGGACAGGCTTGCGATCATCATGGGCCAGAAGAAAGGTTCGAGCCTTGTGGACCTCATGAGGGCCTGGGTTGAATTCGGCAAGAAGAGTGTTCCCCCCAAGTGGGTGAAGACCGCCCCGTGCAAGGAAAACGTCATGAAGGGAAACAAGATCGACCTCTTCAAGTTCCCCGTTCCCAAGTTCTATCCCCTCGACGGCGGCCGGTACTTCGGCACCGCCCATTTCTTCATCTCCAAGGACCCGGAGACAGGCTGGGTGAACCTAGGCACCTACCGTGCCCAACTTCTGGACAAGAACCATCTGGGCACTCAGTTCATCAAGGGTAAGCACGCCGATATCATGCTCAAGAAGTATGCGGCCATGAAGAAACCGATGCCCGTGGCCTGCGTCATAGGGTGCGATCCTCTTCTCTTCATCTGCGGTGCCGCCCGTATCTCCGCCTTTGTGTCGGAGTACGATTTTGCCGGGTCGGTGAGGGGTGAACCCATCGAGGTGGTGAAGGGGGAGACCGTGGACCTCCCCATCCCCGCCAACGCAGAGATTGTCGTGGAGGGCGAGGTGGACGCCAACGCCTACATGGAGGAGGGCCCCTTCGGCGAATACACAGGGTACTATTCAGGGGTTGGCACGGACAAGAGAAACTTTGTGAAAGTCAACTGTGTAACCTACCGGAACAACCCCATATTCTGGGGCACCACGGTGGGTAAGGCGGTCACCGACACCCACATGACCATGGCCCTGTCCTACGGCGCTACACTCTGGCAGCAGCTCACCGTGGACATGAAGATCCCCGGCATCAAGGCGGTCTACTGCCCGCCCGAAGGGGCCGGCAGATTCCTTGCCATTATTTCGGTCAAGCAGATGTACCCGGGACATGTCGATCAGGTGGGCACCGCCGCCATCTCCACCGAGATGGGTGCCTACGGGCTCAAGACGGTCATTGTGGTAGACGAGGATATCGATCCATGGGACATCCCGAGGGTACTCTACGCCATGAGCTTCAGGTTCCAGCCGAACCGCTGCCAGATCATCAAGCGCGGCCGCTCCACGCCTCTGGATCCTTCTCTTCCCATCGACGCCCGGGATATCACGGGCAGGATTATCATCGATGCCACCATCCCCTACGAATGGAAGGAGAAGCCCATCCCCATCGAACTCGATCCCGAGATGGTCAAGAAGGTTAAGGGTCGCTGGAAAGAATTCGGCCTGTAACAGGGTAAATGACGCAGGGTCCGTGGTGACCGGGGCAGGGCACGGAGTTGATGTTCCCGGTGACTGGCGGACCCTGCGTCACGCAGGTACACTCAAAAGGGGGTTACCATGAGACCGATCAGATACACCGATGAGATGATCAATGAATTCAGGAAGGATGGATATTGGACCGATGAAGTGTTCTCCGATTTCTGGGCAAGAAACGCCCGGGAACTGGGGGATCGGGAGGCCCTTGTCGATTCCAGGTATCGGGTGACCTGGAAACAGGCGTGGAAGCTTCTCAATAACCTGGCCTATGCGTGGGTGAGCATGGGGATACCCAAGGATTCGAGGATCATCATTCAGGCCCCCAACAGCGTCTACGGTTTCATCGCCCGCATCGCCGCCGACCGGGCGGGACTCATCTCTCTTACCGTCTATCCCTATCTGCGGGAGAAGGAGCTCACCTATATGGTGGAACGGACCCAAGCGGTTGCCGTGGCCATTCCCCACGTTTACAGGAAGTTCGACTACCTGGCCATGTACACGGAGCTGCAGAAAACGTCACCCTTCCTGAAGTATTTCTTCCTCTTCGACGAGGATGTTCCCGAAGGGGTGCCGCCCAACACCTATTCCCTCTTCAAGCTCGCGAACACAGACGTGGATGAATCGAAGTACGCGGAACTGGACAAGAGGAAATTCAGCGCCTACAACGACGTCGGTCTCCTCACGAGCACCACGGGTACCACGGGTCTGCCGAAACTGGTGGAATGGCCCATCGCCTCAAGGGTGTGCACCTCCAAGGCGCGGGTGGACATCTGGAAGCTCACCAAAGACGATATTACCGTGGCCATAGCCCCCCATGCGGGTGGCGCGGCGGGCACGCTGACCTATTTCGCGGCACCTCTTGTGGGTGCCAAGACCGTCATGATGGAGGAGTTCGATCCGGAGGGGGCCCTCAAGTTGATCGAGAAGGAAAAGGCCACGGCCATCGGGGTGGTGCCCACCCATCTCGTAAGGATGCTGGAGGCGGACGAAACGAAGTACGACCTCAGCTCCCTGCGCTTCATCCGTTCCGCAGGGGGTTATCTGCCCCCTCAGGTGGCGGAAGAGGCCGAGAAACGTTTCAAGGCGACCATCACGAGCGACCTGGGGACTCAGGATGTGGGCTCCGTATCCGGTTGTACCATCGACGATCCGGGCGAGGTAAGGCGAAGGACCGTGGGCAGGATGCTTCCGGGTAACAAGGTGCGCCTCCTCGACGACAGCGGCCGGGAAGTGAAAGAGGGCGAGCCGGGTCAGCTCTGGTTCAGGGGTCCCCATGCACCGGCCGGATACTACCGTGACCCGGAGGCCACGGCACCGGTCTTTGACCAGGACGGATGGACCACCACCGGGGATATTGTGAAGTCGGAAGACGGGTTCCTCTGGATCATGGGAAGGTCGAAGGACATGATCATCAGGGGCGGACAAAACATCTATCCCGCAGAAATCGAGGGTATCCTGAACGAGCATCCAAAGATCGCCAACGTGGCGATCGTGGGATACCCGGACCGGGAGATGGGAGAGAGGGCCTGCGCCTACGTGGTGACCAAGGCAGGCCAGAGCTTCACCAAGGAAGAGATGGTGGAGTTTCTGAAAAGCAAGAAGCTTGCCGCCTTCAAGCTCCCCGAGCGGTTGGAGGTGGTCGACGCCCTGCCGATTGTCGGTGATTCGGGGAAGGTCGACAAGAAGGTGCTGAAGACGGAACTTGAGAAGAAGGTGGCCGAGGGTAAATGATGAAAACCATCCTCATAGTCTCTACGGTCGATACGAAGGGGGTGGAAACCTTTTATCTCCGTGATCGTATCAAGGCCCTGGGCAAAACCCCCGTCGTCCTCGACCTCTCCATGAGGCCGACGGGGGGAACCGAAGTGGACATTCCCCCTGACCGCGTTGCGGCGGCCGGGGGGAGTTCGCTTGAAGAAATCCTGGCAAGCAGAGAACGGTCGAAGAACACCGCCGTCATGACGAAGGGGGCGGCCAGTCTTGCCCTTTCCCTTTGGAGTGAGGGAAAGATCCACGGCATTATCGGGATCGGCGGCTCGACAGGATCTCTCATGGCTACGGACGTCATGCGGGCCCTCCCTTTCGGATTTCCCAAGATGATGATCTCCTCCACCGCCGCCCTCCCGGGGATGTCGACGCGTTACATCGATACGGGGGATATCGCCCTGTTCCATTCGGTGGTGGAGATATCCGGTTTGAGCGAAATCCTGAAAAATGTTATCGACAGGGCGGCCTATGCCATCTGCGCCATGGCCGAAGTGCCCCCTCTCCAGGGTGAACTCAGGGCCGGGAAGGGCAGGGCCATCGCCCTTACCATGCTCGGACCGTGCGAGAAGTGTGCCAGCGCCGTGAGAAAATCCCTTGAGGACAACGGTTACCAGGTGATAGGATTCTCAGCAGCAGGAATCGGCGACAGGGCAATGGAGGCCATGATAGCCCAGGGACTTTTCGGCGGTGTAGTGGATCTTGCCCCGGGAGCGGTGATTGAACACCTCGTCGGGGGTATGAGGGACGCCGGCCCCACGCGTATGGAGGCGGCGGGAAAGGCAGGGATCCCCCAGATCATCTCCACCTGTGGCGTCAACCACATCACTCCCCCTAAATCGAAATACACGGACGACCACAGGGCCAGACGGAAATACGACCTGGACAAGTTCCGCACCTGGCTGCGGGCTTCGCCCGAAGAATTGAGCATGGCGGCCAAGGCCTTCGCCGCCAAACTGAATCAGGCCCGTGCCCCTGTCAAGGTCATCATCCCCTCCCGGGGATGGTCGTCCGTAGATGTGCCGGGAAGTGTCACCTATGACCCCGATGCGGATGGAGTCTTTGCGGCGGAACTGAAGGGTCTCGCTGCTCCCCATGTAGAGGTCATCGAGGTCGATGCGAACATGGAGGAACCGGCCTTTGCCCGGTCGGTTGTGGGCACGGGCCTGAAGCTCTTCTCCTAGGCGGCAGCGAGGCTATGCACCATCATATGTAAAAAGGAGGTTCTTGATGTCCTTACTATTACCCAAGTTTGAATACCTTGAACCGCGAGACCTCTCCGAGGCCTGCTCCCTCATGGGAGAGCACGGTGGGAACATCAAGGTGATTGCAGGCGGAACCGACATCCTGGTGAACATGAAAAAGGGACTCCTTGCGCCGAAATATCTCATGGGGGTGAGCAGGGTTGACGGATTATCGGAGGCGGGCCCACAGAATGGATCCATATCCATCGGGCCATGTCTCATCGTCGCGAAACTCACGGAGTTCGATCTCATAAAGAAGAAACTGCCTGTCCTCGCCAAGGCCGCGTCCGTATTAGGTTCCCCGCTCGTCAGAAACCGGGCGACCCTCGGCGGGAACATCGTGACGGCCCGGCCGGCCGCCGACCTTCCTCCTCCGCTCCTCGCCCTGGGCGCGAAGGTTGCCCTCCGGAATGCGAAGGGAACCAGGATTGTGCCCCTGGACGGGTTCTTCACGGGTCCCGGCCAGACGGTCATGGGGCCCGACGAACTCCTGACGGCCGTCATCGTCGATGAACCACCACCCTTCACCGGATCGGAGTACCTGAAGCTGGGTCATCGGAACGTGCTGGAGATCTCTATTGTGGCCGTAGCCGCCAGGATCACCATGGACAAACCCGACGGTGTCATCAAAGAGGCTCGCATCGTGTTGAGCGCGGTGGCGCCGACCGCTATCAGGGCCCCGAAGGCGGAAGGTGTGCTGGTGGGGGAGAAACCCTCGGAATCCCTCTTCGCCAGGGCCGGGGAGGTTGCGGGGACCGAGTGCTCCCCCATCACCGATATCCGGGGCGGGGCCGAGTACCGGTGCGCCATGGTGGAGACCCTGACCAGAAGGGCGCTTACGTCGGCTGCGCGCTCTGTGACCACATAAAGGAACGAGGTGAATCATGAAGAAGCTTATAAATCTGACGGTGAACGGGAAGGTTTACGATGTTGTCGTCATGCCCAACAAGACCCTGACCCAGGTGCTCCGTGATGAACTCGGGCTCATGGGTACGAAGGAAGGCTGCGGCATGGGAGACTGCGGCACCTGCACGGTCATCCTCGACGGCCGTCCCGTCAACTCCTGTCTTGTTCTGGCCGTTCAGGCCAATGGAAGCGAAATCACCACCATCGAAGGTGTATCAGACGGGAAGGACCTCCATCCGATTCAGGAGGCCTTCATCGAGCACGGTGCGATCCAATGCGGGTTTTGTACGCCCGGTATGATCCTTTCGGCGAAAAACCTCCTGGAGAAGAACCCGGCACCCACGGAGCTCGAGATCAGAGAGGCTATCTCGGGCAACCTGTGCCGGTGTACCGGGTACCAGAAGATCGTGGAGGCGGTCAAGGCTGCCGCAGACGCCACGAAACGATAAGAGGAGGGAACGAATGAAGGACTACAAGGTAATCAATTCCAGGCTTCCCAGGGTCGATGCCCGCGCCAAAGCGACCGGTGAGGCACGGTACGCCGCCGACCTGTCGCTGCCCAATATGCTGTACGGGGCTTTGGTACAAAGCCCTCTGGCCCACGCCAGGATCCTGAACATCGATGTGAGTGCCGCCAGGAACGTGACGGGGGTGAAGGATGTCGCCACGTGGAAGGAGGCGGGACTGGTCAAGTATGGTGTCAGCCCGGCACGGTACGACGAAACGGTCTTCTGCTCCGACAAGGTGCGCTACATAGGCGACGAAATCGCGGCGGTGGCCGCCAACGACCTCGATACAGCCCTGGAGGCGGCGGCACTGGTGAAGGTGGATTACGAAGAACTCCCGGTTTACCTCAATGCCTTCGATGCCATGAAGGAGGGGGCCGTGGCCATCCATGACGATTACCCGACCAATATAGGGGCTGAGGTGCACCAGGAATTCGGGAACGTGGAAGAGGCCTTCAAGGAATGTGACTATATCCGTACCGACAAATTCGTGAACAAGAAGCAGGACGGCGCCTTCCTCGAACCCCAGGCCTGCATCGCCCACTTTGACGCCACCGGAACCCTCACCCTCTATTCATCGGCCCAAGCCCCCCACTACACCCACAGGACGGTCGCCATGGTCCTCAACCTCCCCATCGGCAAGGTCCGGGTGGTCAAACCCTATGTGGGCGGGGGGTTCGGTCCGAAGGCCTCCTGTGCTTCGGTGGAGCTTGCGGCATGCCTCCTGGCCATGCGGACAGGCCGGCCCGTGAAGATGGTGCTCACGAGGGAGCAGGTTTTCCAGCACTCCAGGGCGAGGCACCAGTTCTTTCACGAGCTCACCACAGGGGTGAAGAAGGACGGCACCATCGTGGCCCTCAAGAACACCTGTTACCTCGATGGGGGCGCCTATTCCAGCTTCGGCATCGCTACCGTCTATTACGCCGGATCGCTCCTCGGTGCGCCCTACAAGCTGACCAACATGAAATACGACGGCTACCGCATCTACACGAACAAACCGGCCTGCGGGGCTCAACGGGGTCACGGGGGGGTTGCGGCCCGGGCCGCGTGGGAGCAACAGCTCGATATCATCGCCCAAGAACTGAACATGGACCCCATCGACTTTCGTCTCAGGAACATCATGCAGCGCGGTGACGTGACCTGTAACGATTTCAATATGAGCAGCCTCGGCATGAAGGAATGCCTGGAGGCGGTACGGGACGGCTCCGACTGGACAAAGAAGAAGGGCAAGCTACCCAGAGGAAAAGGGATCGGGGTGGCGTGCGGCTTCTTTGTATCCGGTGCGGGTTTCCCTATCTACCGGTCCGAGACCTTTCACTCAACCGCAACCATTAAGGTAAGCGAGGATGGAGGCACCGTCAATCTTTATACCGCGGCGGCGGAAATCGGCCAGGGATCGGACACGGTCCTCACCATGATGGCGGCGGAGGCCCTCGGAGTACGGTACGAGGATGTTCGCATCTTCTCCGGTGACACGGACTACGGGGTTGACCTCGGGGCCTATTCCTCCCGCCAGACCCTTATGTCGGGCCACGCCGTCAAGCAGGCCGGCGAGAACGTAAAGAGACAGGTTCTCGAGGTGGTAGGAGAGATACTTAAAGTGCCGCTTGAAGAAATGGACATCAAGGATGGGTTTGTCACCTTCAGGAATCCTGTGGACTTTACCCCCATCCGCTCCAACTATCAGAAGGAGCATAGGGGATGGAAAGAGATTCCTCAGGAGGGCCCGCTCACCTTCCAGGAGGCGGCCCGGGCCGCCTTCCTGAGGAGGGGGGTCATCGTGGGAAACGGAGCCTACAAGCCGGGTGAACTGGGGGGCAAGTACAAGGGCGCGGCAGTGGGAACTTCCCCGGCCTATGGATGCTCCGCCCAGGTGGTGGAGGTATCGGTGGACATGGATACAGGCAAGGTCACTGTCGAGGCCATGACCGACGCCCACGACTGCGGTTTTGCCATCAACAGGACGAACGTGGAGGGGCAGATGCAGGGTTCCCTCTCCATGGGGCTCGGGGAGGCGCTCTTCGAGGAGGTCAAGTTCGACGAGAAGGGGAAGATGACCAACGCCACATTAGGTGAGTACCGGATCCCTACGGCCCTCGATATGCCCAACGTGAGGACCATTATCGTTGAGAGTGACGAACCGAACGGTCCCTTCGGCGCCAAGGAGGTGGGCGAGGGGGCCATCATGCCCACCATCCCGGCTATACTCAACGCCATTCATGATGCCACCGGCGTGAGGATCAACGAACTGCCCATCACGTCCGAACGTGTCTACATGGCCTTGAAGAACAAAAATTCCAAGTAGAAAGGAGGTGTGTCTATGTCGATCCTGTTTATCCAGAACTGGGATATAGTGCCGGGCAAGGAAGATGAGTACGCCGCTTTCGTCTCCGATACCTATATCCCCGAGACGACCGCCCCTGGCTTCATTCCTGTGGGTGGGTACTACGTGGAGGTCGGATTCGGACCCCGGGTGCTGGCGGTCTACTCGGCAGACAATGTGGAAGTTCTCGCAAAGGAGGTGACCGGTCAAAAGTTCAAGGACCTCAACGGCAGGCTGAAGACGATGGTGTTGAACTACAAACGGTCTGTCTATGAACCGACAGGGGCGGTAAAAAGGGGAAAGTACACAATACAGAAGGGGGTGTGGAAGTACAACCAGTACTATGATCTGAGGCCGGGGAAAAAGAAGGAATACTCCGATTTCGTGATCAACGAGCACCTGCCTTCCATGGAGAAGCTGGACTACGTGGAGGTCACCGGGGGCTGGAATACCCTGTTCGGAGGGTGGAACGAGATCATCGCGGAATTCACCTTCAAGGACCCGGTGGATATCGGGAGGCTTCTGAATAACGAGACCTTCCGGCGCGTCACGCTGAAGCTGAGGAACGAATATGCCATGAATTACCAGAGCCGGATCTTGCGCTCCACGGAGCGTTTTGACGAGCCGAAATGGTTTAGGCTCTAAAATTCAAAAACCTTTTTTCAAAAAAGAGGGGGGAGGAGAAGCATGGCAAAGTTTATGGATCCTCACGATGTGCCCACCATCCCGGGAACGGAAGGGTGGGAAAGGATGTATCCCTATCAGTACATGTTTTCCAAGACTGACCCCGACAGGGCGGCCTTTGAAAGCAGCCAGATCTGGTACTATGACGGTCTCCACTACCCGGAACCCCACTATCCCTTCGACTTGCTCTGGGATGAAGCATGGTTCCTTGCCCTGTCGCAGTACAACTCCCGTATCTTCATCATCCCGCCCGCGCAGGGTATCGACCACCGCATCGTGAACGGCTACGTCTATATCACGCCGGTCGGCATCCCGGACCCGAACGTGATAGGGGCTCGGGTCCCACACTTCATGGAGCGCGCCGGATACTATTATCAGAATTGGGACAACCTCTTCGAGAAATGGAAAAAGAAGGTTACCACCCTCATAGAAGAACTTGATGCGGTCAACTTCCTCGAACTGCCTGAAATGGAGGACAAGAGCGTCGTCTTCGAAGGCAAGGGGGTAAGCAGCGGCTACCATATGCTGAAGAAGTGGGACGATCTCATCAACATGGGTCTTCTCAACTGGCAGTATCACTTCGAGTTCCTCAACCTGGGATATGCGGCCTACGTGACCTTCATCAACACGACCAACTCCATCTTCCCGGACATTCCTCTCTCCACCCTGACGAAGATGGTGTCGGGCATCGATGTCATCATGTACAGGCCCGATGCGGAATTGATCCGTCTGGCAAGACTTGCCTTGGATATAGGCCTCGAAGAGCAGATGATGAAACCGCTCAAGGCCAAAGAGCTGATGGCTGAATTGGACAAAACGGCGGCAGGCAAGGAATGGCTGAAGGAACTGGAGAAATCGAGATACCCGTGGTTCTACATCTCCACTGGTACGGGCTGGTACCATTCCCATATCAGTTGGAACGACAACCTCGATATCCCCTTCGACTCCATCAGGATGCATATGAGGAGCATTAAAGAGGGAAAGGAGGTGGGGCGGCCCACGGAGAAGCTGGTCAGGGAGCGTGACCGGATCGTCGACGAATACCTGAAACTGATCAAAACCGACGAGGACAAAGAGGCCTTCATGCAGGGTCTCCAGGTCTCACGCACTGTTTTCCCCTATGTGGAGGACCATCTGTTCTATATTGAACACTGGTTCCACAGCATCTTCTGGGGCAAGGTGCGTCAGGTGGGGACCATCCTCGAGAAGGCCGGCTTCATCGAAAATGCCGACGAGGATATCTGGTTCCTCAAGAGGGACGAGATCAAGCAGGCCCTCTGGGACTACGTCACCGCGTGGGCCACGGGCGTGAAACCGAGGGGCCCCTCCTACTGGCCCAAGGAGATAGCCTGGAGGAAGGGTGTGTACCAGAAATTCAGGGAATGGAAGGCACCCCCGGCCCTCGGCGTGCCGCCCGATGTGGTCACCGAACCCTTTACCATCGTCCTCTGGGGTGTGACCACCGACGTCCTGAGCGAGTGGCTGAAGGGCGGAGACGGAGAAGGTCCTCAGGATTCCCTCAAGGGTTCGCCCGGGTCCTCGGGTGTCGTGGAAGGAAAGGCCAGGGTACTCAAGAACGTGGAGGAACTGGTCGACCTCCAGGAAGGTGAAATCCTCGTGGCCACCACCACATCCCCAAGCTGGGCCCCCGCCTTCGTGAAGATCGCCGGTGCGGTAACGGACGTGGGAGGTCCCATGTGCCACGCGGCCATCGTCTGCAGGGAGTACGGCTTGCCTACGGTGGTGGGAACCGGCAGGGCGACGCAGCTCATCAAGACCGGGGACACTATCCGGATCGATGGCGACGCCGGGACCGTGAAAATACTGCAAAGGGCTACAGCCTGACGTATCTCTCCTCTCCCTTCCCCGGGAGTGGCTGTCCGTGCCGCTTTCGGGGAAGGGGTGTCCCTAAGGAGGACAAGATGGCGGAAAAGGAACATCTCTACACGTTGTGGTATGAAGATTCGGACGGGAAGGACTTCCCCTTTGTGGGAAAGAAGAACGCCAACCTTGGCGAGATGATAAAGGCGGGGATCCGTGTAAGCCCCGGTTTTTCCATCACTATTTATGCCAACGACCGGTTCATCGAGGTGACGGGGATCAAGGAGAAGATCGGTAAGTTTATCGAGGGACTGGGAACGGTGGGGTACGACACCACCAAGAAGGCGAGCGAGTATGCAATCAACCTCATAGAATCGGCGACCATTCCCGCTGACATCGAGGATGACATACTGTCCAACTACCGAAAGCTGTGCGAGCTTTCCAGGGTGCCCGATGTGCCGGTGGCGGTGCGCAGCAGCGGCGCCATATCCATGCCCGGCCAGATGGAGACCTACCTCAACATCAGAGGGGAGAAGGATCTTATCGATTACGTGAAGAAGTGCTGGTCGAGCGCCTACAATGTTGAGGCCATCATGTACCGGGCCAACAAGGGCATGGGGTTCATCTTCAGCATCGGGGTAGGCATCCCGAAGATGGTGAACTCGAGGGTATCGGGCATCATCTTCACCATCAACCCCGTGAACGGGGACATGTCCAAGATCTCCATCGACGCCAGCTACGGGCTCGGGGAGGCGGTGGTGAGCGGCATGGTGACGCCCGATACGATCCTTCTGGACAAGATCACCCTCGATACGGTAAAGACCATCATCGGAAGCAAGGAGACCCAGTGTGTGTATCGGGAAGGGGGCAGCGACATCGTACAGACGAGCGTGCCTCCCGAGATGCGCGAGAGGCTCTGTGTGAGCCTCGATGAAATCAAGGAGCTTGCGCGGCTCGGAAAGGTGATTGAAAATTACTACGGGAAGGCCTATGACATCGAGTTCGGCATCGACGCGGACCTTCCATTTCCTGAGAACATCATCATTCTCCAGGTGAGGCCGGAATCGGTATGGAGCAAGAAAGAGGTGACGGCCAAGACGGAAGTGAAGAAAGACCCCATGGAGCGGATTTTGAGCCAGCTCCTGACCGGGGTGAAGTTGAAATGACCTAAAGGATGGACGACAAGACCCTCCTCATCATAGCAACCTGCGACACCAAGGGTAGGGAAGCCGCCTATCTCCGCGACTGTGCGGCGTCTCTGGGCGTCCGCGCCCTCATTATGGACGTGGGCACCCTCGGGCAACCCCAGACAGATACGGATATTTCGAGCGATGCCGTGGCTGCCGCCGCAGGTCATAACCTCGGGGAAATCCGGGTAGCCCGGGACAGGGTGAAGGCCGTCAGGGCGGTGCAGGAAGGGGGCATCCTGACAGCCGCCCGCCTCTTTGCCGAAGGCTCCCTCGATGGAGTCCTGGGTATGGGGGGCGGTACGGGAACGGCCATCGTTACCGCCGTCATGCGCTCTCTCCCCTTCGGACTGCCGAAGGTGGTGGTCTCCACGGTGGCCTCCCGGGACATCAGCCAGTACATCGGGACCAAGGACATCCTCATGTTCCATTCCGTGGCCGACATCCTCGGATTCAACGGCTTTATCCGTCTTCTCCTGGGACAGGCTGTCCACGCGGTCTGCGGAATGATGTCAAGGGGATCGATCGTGCCGCGGGAAAGGCCCATGGTGGGCGTCACCGCTTACGGTATCAATTCCCGGTGTGCCCTCCAGGCAGAACCTCTCCTGGAGGCAAAGGGATATGAAATGATCGCCTTTCATGCCAACGGTTGCGGCGGCAATGCCATGGAGGAACTGATCGGCCAGGGTGTCATCGATGGTGTTTTGGAGCTCACTCCCCACGAGATCGCCGACGAGATGTTCGGCGGCTATTGCAGGGGGATAGGACCCGCACGCTTTGAGACTGCGGGGAGGAAAGGGGTACCGCTCCTTGTGGCACCGGGAGGTCTGGACAATGCCGTCTTCAGCCCCTATTACCCCATGCCCGATTCCCTGGCCGGCAGAAAGATCCACCGCCACGATGAGCGCTTCTGTGTCCGCATGGGCCCCGAGGAAATGAAAAGGTTCGCAGCTATCCTCGGGGAGAAGCTGAATCGCTCGGGGGGGCCGTGCTATGTGCTGATCCCGAAAAAAGGCTGGTCGGAGGCCGACAGGGAGGGTATGGAGCTCTACGATCCGGTGACGGATCAGGTATTTGTCGATGAGATCGGGCGGCTCCTCCGAAAAGAGATACCCGTTGAGATTATGGATGTCCACATCAGCGACCCGGCTTTCGCCCGCAGGGCGGTGGATGTCATCGATTCCATGATCCGTACCGGAAGTCCTGTGCCGTGAAACAGGCATTCTGATGGATCCTCTACCGTCGAAAAGAGCGGAGAAGGCCTTCTCAGTCACCCGTAACAGGAAGGGTTACACGGTGAAGGCGCGGGTAATTCCCCTCGGCGCACATCTTCTCGTGGTGCTGTCGGGTGGTGTGGCACATATCGGCGCGATCGGTATAGGCGAGCCCCGACCCAGTCTCACCGGGTCGGGCGAGCTAAGTGCCACCGGGTCGGTTTTCACATTCCTGGGACACAAGGAGGACACAGTCGCGAAAGGTCTCGCCGAGGACCTGGCAAGGACCCTCAACAGGCGGGTCGTGGTGGTGGCCGGCCTCCACTGGGACCATCTCGACAAGGCGGGGATCGAGGTAATCCTTCGTCTCTGCAAATCAATAACCAGGGGCATTATCAAGGGGGTAGACAGGGCATGATGAAACGTGTGGTGGTTGGCATAACCGGTGCCACCGGGGTAGTGTACGGCATCCGTCTCCTCGAGGTGCTTCGGGACCTGGGCATGGAAAGTCACCTCATCCTCTCCGATGCAGGACGCAGGAATATCGAGATCGAGACGGACTTTTCGGTGAAATCGGTGGAAGAGCTCGCCCACCGGGTCTATGACGTGGGCGACATGGCTGCGGCGGTTTCGAGCGGCTCCTTCAAGACCGGGGGGATGGTGATCGTCCCGTGTACGATCAAGACCCTCTCCGGTGTGGCCAACTCCTACAACGACAACCTCGTGGTACGGGCCGCCGACGTCGTGTTGAAGGAAAGGCGCAGACTGATCCTCGTCATTCGCGAGACCCCGCTCCATAAGGGTCACCTTGAACTGATGACCAGGGTTGCGGACTTAGGGGGCATCCTGCTCCCGCCCATACCGGCCTTTTACCACGGTCCCAGGACCATCCAGGATCTCATCGACCATACGGTGGGCAAGATCCTCGATCTCATGGACATCGACCACAATCTCTACAGGCGGTGGGAAGGGGTACCCTGAATCCCGGGGGGTTCGATTGATCAGAGTCCCCGGGAACAGGACGTATCATCCGGAAAGAAAGGGGTTGACTTTGTCGCCCAAGGTTTATAAACTCAGAGCGGTCGCGGGCGCCAGACGCATCTCGACCAATCCCGATGGAGGGCTTTTTATGAGCGACTCGGATGGCAGTCATAGTCACCCGAACATGACCCAGGAAATGATCCGAGAAGAGTCTGAAGACCCTGGATCGCGACGGGTGCGCCACGCGACGTGTGACGTGAACCCTCGGCCCTGCCTCCAAGCATAGCCCACCGGTTTGCCTCAGGCCGCGTACGCCCCCCGCCGCGGTCGAAACGGAGGTGAACCATGAAGATCAGAAACCCCCTTCCTCTCCGAACCCCGACCAAACCGGAGCGGCTTGTCCTCAAATCGCCCTATACCCAGCCCGATCTCCGTCGGGGCGCGGACTGCAACACCGGCAACAGGAGGGTTGGGCCGTGAAAAAGACCCGGTTTCATAACGGTTTAAACGGCCATGGCCTCACGCCCTCGGCCCCGCGCCCGGAGAATGAGCACGAACGGCGTCTGGTGGAAATCTGCAAGGTTCCCATCGGAGAAGCGTTGGCCGCACTCACCTCATCGCTGCAGGGCTTGAGTAGAGAAGAGGCGGGTCGGCGATTGGAGGAGTTCGGTCCCAACGAACTCACCCATCTTAGACGCCTCGGGTTCTGGGCGGATATCTCCCACCGTTTCAAGGGTCCCCTGGTAATTCAGCTCCTCGTGATCGCTCTGGTGTCCGCAGTCATCGGTGAACTGAAGTCCACCGTCATCGTGGGCGCCATGATCCTGCTCTCCGTCGGCCTGTCGTATGTCCTCGACCGCCGGTCCGGCCTGGCCGTCGAAAGCCTCGGGAAGCGCGTCCAGTCACGCACCTTTGTTCTTCGAGACGGGGTGGAATCAGAGGTACGGATATCAAAGGTCGTTCCGGGTGACATCGTGCTCCTCCAAGCCGGGTCCATCGTTCCAGCCGATCTTCGGTTGATCAGCGCAAAGGATTTCTTTGTGAGCGAGTCGGCCCTGACCGGGGAATCCATGCCCGTCGAGAAAGGGGCAACCAATGGCGGGCAGCCCGCGACGTCAGCCCTGGACTTACCAAACGCCTGTTTTTTCGGTACATCGGTCACCAGCGGCACCGCCCGTGGCCTCGTCATCAACACGGGCGCTCTCACCCTCTTCGGCGCCATTTCGGAAAGGCTCGCCGGGAGGCGTGAGGAGACCGACTTCGACCGGGGGGTCCGTTCCTTCACGTGGCTCATGATCCGTTTCATGGTGGTCATGGTGTGCGCCGTGTTCTTTATTGTGGGAATGACCAAGGGTGACTGGCTCGAGGCCCTTTTGTTCGGACTCTCCGTCGCGGTGGGCCTCACTCCTGAAATGCTGCCCATGATCGTCACCGTGAACCTGGCCAAAGGCGCGCTCACCATGGCCAAGAAAAAGGTCATCGTCAAACGGTTACCCTCCATCCAGAACTTCGGGGCCATCGACATCCTCTGCACCGACAAGACCGGTACCCTGACCCAGGATAAGGTGGTTCTGGAGCAACACGTCGATATTCTGGGGCATACCAGCGACGAGGTGCTCAATTATGCGTATCTCAACAGCTATTTTCAGACCGGCCTCCGCAATCTCATCGACCGTGCGGTCCTTGAATACGTAGACCTGGACACCCGGGAGTGTCGATTGGTGGATGAGCTGCCATTCGATTTCCAGCGCCGGCGGATGTCCGTGGTGGTCGCGTATGAAGGGGACCATGTGCTCATCTGCAAAGGGGCCGTTGAAGAGGTGTACACCTGTTGCAACCGCTATCAGATCGACGAACAGGTGTACCCTCTGGTCGATATGATCCGGGGCGATCTCTTTGAGGAGGTCGAAAAGCTGAACCGGGATGGTTTTCGGGTCCTCGGCATCGCCTACCGTGAGTTCCCGAGCGACAAGACGAGCTTTACCGTGCAGGACGAATCCCAGCTCATTCTGTTGGGTTATATCGCGTTCTTCGATCCTCCGAAGTCGACGTCCAATGAAGCACTGGAACTGCTGTCCGGAGCCGGCGTCAAGGTCAAGGTACTCACCGGTGATAACGGCTTGGTCACCGAGAAGGTCTGTCGGGACGTGGGCCTCGATGTCGGTCGGATGATCACGGGCGCGGAGCTTGCCCAACTCACCCCGGAGGAATTCTCGCAAACGGTGCGCGATGGCACTGTTTTCGTCAAACTCTCGCCGGCGCAAAAAGAAGCGATTGTGCGAGAGCTCCGCCGTAACGGCCATGTGGTCGGGTTTATGGGAGACGGCATCAACGACGCGCCGGCGCTCAAGGCCGCCGATGTGGGCATTTCGGTGGATTCGGCCGTGGATGTGGCCAAGGAGGCTGCGGATATCGTGCTCCTGGAGAAGAGTCTGTTGGTCCTGGAAGAGGGCATCGTGGAGGGCAGGCGCGTCTTCGCCAACATCGTCAAATACATCCGCATGGGGGCCAGCTCCAATTTCGGTAATATGTTCAGCGTCGTGGGCGCCAGTTATCTTCTGCCCTTCCTGCCCATGCAACCCGTGCAGATCCTCACCAACAACCTGCTGTACGATTTTTCTCAGACCGGGATCCCGACCGACAGAGTGGACGAGGAACTGATTGCAAAGCCCCTCAAGTGGAATATTGACAACATCAAGCGATTCATGATCTTCATCGGGCCGATCAGCTCCATTTTCGACTACGCCACATTCGCCCTGATGTGGTTCTTTTTCCATTGCAGTGAATTTCTGGACCCTGCCACAACAGTCGCTCAAAAGGATGGGTTATCCAAGCTCTTTCAGACCGGATGGTTCGTCGAATCCCTGCTCACACAGACGCTGATCATCCACATCATCCGGACGAGACGCCTCCCCTTTTTCGGCAGCCGGGCATCCGTCCACTTGACCATTACGACACTGATCATCATGGCCATGGGGGCTTGGCTACCCTACTCGCCTTTTGCCGGCGATCTGGGGATGGTGCCGCTGCCGGCGATCTACTGGGTATGGATCGCCCTTTTCCTCCTCACCTACGCCATCCTGACCCATTGGGTGAAAGCCTGGTTCTTCAACCGCTATGGAGGTGATTGATCATGGATACGATTCTGGACGCCCTTCAGGAAGGCAGACTTTTCGAGCTTCCCCACAGAGAGAAGGCGAATGCCCTTCAGTTCCTCGCCCACATCATCGAAGCGTTCCCTGAAGTCCCGGCTGATACGGATGTGATGGGGCGCGTGATAAAGAGAGAGGAGGCTGCGAACACGGCCTTGGGGAAGGGCTGGGCATGTCCTCATGCACGCGTGCCCTTTGATGAGGACCTCCGGTGCGTGATCGGGTGGAGCCCCCAAGGCATCGATTACGGTGCTCCCGACGGGAAGCCGGTCGTGCTGGTGGTCATGTATCTGGTACCGGAAAACCAGCGGAATCACTACCTGCGCGAGATATCGATGCTCGCCCGGGCGCTCGAAACCTATCCCGGGCTTGACAGGTTACCGGAGCTCCAACACCTCGACGATATCCGCAACTACCTCCTCGATCTCGTCGATGTGTCAAAGGAGGCGTCCGGTGCTGATGTCAGGGCGAGGATGATCAGGCTTCAGGCCAGAGTGACGCCGGAGCATTTCGTCTTCCGGGATTTATCGAACCTGATTGTGGAGCCGGTCACCCTGGTGGTCGGTCGAAACACAAGTCCTGTCGTGCTCACGCAGAACCCCGATCTCTTCGAATGCCTCGATTCGGAAAAGGATTGGGTGGGCAAGATCGAGACAGAGGGTGTTTGGCAAAGCGGGGGGTGGCGTGTGCTGCGGCGCAGCGCCGTCAACTATCAGGGCGGAAAGATTGCCTATGATTGTCTTGCCGTCAGGCTTATATAGAGTCGCACCGAGACACCGAAGTTCTCCCTCTTGCCGATCATGACGACATAGACCGTCTTCGTCCCTTCCTGCAGGGCAAAGGCGATCCGATATCCACCCTGTTCCTCACAAAGTGATGGCTCGATATACCTTTGGGGGTTCCGTGAAGGGTTTCGCCGGCACTGTGAGGATCAAGGAGAATCCTGTCGATACGAGCATGGGAAGTCACCCGATCAGTGTCCGCCGGCCTCCAAGTATGCTAATATAGTCTGCTCATGAAGGTAGTGACAGTTTCAGGACTCTGCAAGGACTACAACGGCCTCCGGGCCGTAAGCATGGTGGATTTCGAGATCGTCCGCGGGGAGTGCTACGGCTTTCTCGGTCCGAACGGGGCGGGAAAGACCACCGTTATGGGTATCCTCTATTGTTTCGTCAGGGCCACCCAGGGCTCCGTTCGCGTCCTGGGTATGGATCCGCGGGAAAAGCCGAGCGAAATCAAGGCACGGCTGGGGGTCATGCCTCAGGAGGACAGCCTCGACGTGGATCTCTCGTCCCTCGAGAACCTTGTCGTCTACGGGCGTTATTTCGGCATGTCGGGCAAGGAGGCCTCGGCGAGGGCGGGTGAGTTGCTCGATTACGTGGACCTGAGAGCAAAGGCCGACGTGAATGTGAGGAATCTTTCGGGAGGGATGAAGCGAAGTCTCCTTTTGGCCCGGTCCCTCATGAACAGGCCCGAGATCCTCATCCTCGACGAGCCGACCACCGGCCTCGACCCCCACAACCGGCATGATGTGTGGGATAAACTTCAGAGTCTTAAAGAACAGGGAACGACACTGATCCTGACCACCCATTACATGGAGGAGGCCGATGCCCTCTGCGACAGGGTGGCCATCATGGACAGCGGAAAAATCATAGTCATCGACACGCCGGAACGCCTCAAGGGAATCCACGGGGGAAATCTGGAGGATGTGTACCTCAAGCTTACCGGGAGGCGCCTTGAATCTTAGAAGGGCAGGGCGGGTGTGGCGCCGCCACCTCAAGGTCTACACGAAGCTCTACAAGTCGAGTTTCCTCCTCAACTTCGTCGAGCCTGTCCTGTATCTTGTGGCGCTGGGGCTCGGTCTCGGGGCCTTCGTGGCCCAGGTCCACGGCAAGCCCTACATCAATTTCATCGCACCGGGCATCATCGCCTCATCCTCCATGTTCGCCGCCACCTACGAGTGTACCTACGGGACCTACGTGCGGATGGTCCTCCAGAAAACCTTCGACGCCATTCTGGCCACCCCGGTGAACATCGATGACCTGGTGGCAGGGGAACTGATGTGGGGCGCGACCAAGAGTGTTCTCTACGGGACGACGATCATCGTGACCATCTCTGTCCTGGGTCTGGTCGACTCCCCGTTGGTTCTGCTGGTCATACCGCTCCTGTTCGTGAGCGGCCTCATCTTTTCCCAGATGTCCATGATCTTCGTGGCCTTTGCGCCGGGCATCGACTCCTTCAATTACTACTACACCCTCCTCATGACCCCCATGTTCCTCTTTTCCGGTATCTTTTTCCCTCTCGACGCCATGCCCTCGGCCGTGAGGATCGTAGCCTTCTTCACCCCCCTCTACCACCTCACCAATGCCTGCCGGTCGCTCGCCGCGGGAAGCCTCACACCCGTCATGGGGGATGTGGTGTGGCTCGTGGCCGCAGCCCTGGCCCTCTCGCTCTTCCCCTTCCGTGTCATGAAGCGTCGGGTGATCAAATAGAGGCACCCGAAGGGCACCGCGGATCAATCCTTTGCAATACTGATGCGGTAACCGGTCCCTTCCTCCTCCACGCTCTTCACGGTCCAGCCCTGGGAGGCGGCCGCCCGTGAGACGTTCTCCTTGGACGTATCCGTGTCCACAAGGATGACGATCTCCCCCTTCTTCACTCTCTTCATCTCCTTGACGGTCAAGAGAACGGGTTGCGGGCAGGAAAGCCCTTTTGCATCGACAGTTGTACTCATTTTCATCCCTCCTTCGTTAGGCAACCTGCTCTCTCATGGTGAACCCGATAAAGAGGCACACCAGGAGACCTATGATGACCGCGGGGATACCGTACGGGCCTATACCGTCCGGAGAGCTCGCAAGGCCGAAATTATGAGAGATTCCTGCGCCCACTATCATGCCGAAGACAAAGACGGCCGCGTCCCCGTCGCCTTCCCCTGCGAGAAACAGTTGCCGCCCCGGACACCCTCCGGCCAGACAGAATGCGAGGCCTGCCAGGACCATTCCACCGAAGTTCCAGAGGCTCATCGTGTGGGCCACGGGTTGCTTTACAAAACCGGCGTTGAACTGCCCGAGAATGAGATTGGTGATGAAGGCGGCGACAACAAGGGCGACGAACCCGGAAAGCAGATGGGCCTGTCTGAAAAGGATGAGGTCACGGATGGCGCCCATGGTGCAGAACCTGCTTCTCTGGGCCAGGAATCCGATGAGGAGACCTATAGCAAGGGAGACAAGAAGCGGTGCGTGCATGGATCCCGGTCCTTTTAAGCTGTAGAACAGCACCCCGCTCTTGTCCTGCCCCTGGACCTGAGGGAAGACGACCATGAGGGCCAGAAAGCCGAGCATGGTCAGGGGCAGCAACCATCCCACCGAGGTGTGGGTGTTCTGGGAGCGCCCCAGGTTGTAGCCGCCTTTCAGAAAAAAGGTACCTACCCATATCCCCCCGATAAGCCCGAGGAGGCCAAAAATCGCGTTCCCGTCTCCACCGGCCAATCGAAGGGCCGCACGCCAGGGGCACCCCAAAAAGACAAGGCCGCCGATCATGGCAAAAACACCAAGGACAAAACGGACAATAGGAGCGGATCCTGCCCTGGACCGGAACTCCTTGAAGGCGTATGCGGCGATCAGCGAACCGATAACGAAGCCGATGATCTCGGGACGCATGTACTGAACCACCGCGGCCCGGTGGAACCCCAAGGCTCCCGATATATCCCTCTCGAAACAGGCTACGCAGACCCCCATATTCGGGGGGTTCCCCCATTTCTGCAGGAGCTGGGCGAAGACCCCTATCAGCGCGCCCACCACAATGATACCCCATCTGCTGGCGAACAACTGCGTGTATCTGGACATGATCTCTCCTCCGGCGGGATTTACATAGTAACCGTGAAAAGTAGACATGGCTTCTGAGCATAAGTCAAATAGCTTTTTGGCATAGAGTAGCAATTATTCATGCGCCGTCGTGATAGATTGCGGCAAGGGTTCCTGCCGGTCGATGTACGTAAGATGGGAGTATCGCTTCTGTACCGGGCAGTCCCAGGATGGATGTCGGGAATGCAAGTGCGCGAGTGATGCTGCGCGTTCCTTGATCGATTATAACTCGTATAATATCAAAATAATTTGACTATATAGCTCATCGATAACATCAAATGAATAGGTGAAGTTATTTGCCATCATTGAGAATATGATCTTGTCACCGCTCTTAGTAGTCATGTAACCGGCGAGGTTGCGCACGCCCAGCATGGTCCCTGTTTTGGCCCGCAGGTTTCCCTTAAGGGGAAAGTGGGTGAATCTGTTCCTCAGGGTCCCGTCGACTCCCGCCACGGGAAGGGAGTCGGAAAAGGAGGTGAACTCCTTTTGTGTCACCATGAAACGCAGAAGGGCGACGGTATCCCTCGGCGAGAGAAGATTGTACCGCGACAGACCGGAGCCGTCGGCCATGGCCACATCGCTTGGATCGATCCCGGCCCTTAAGAGCACGTCCTTGGCCGCCGCCCATGAGGTTGCACGGGAACCTTCACCCCCATGCCTCTTCCCCAGGGTCAGGAAGAGCTGCTCTGCAGGGAGATTCCTGCTCTTTTTGTTGATGACCCTGACGAGGCTCGTGACCGGGGGCGAACGGTAGACTGCAAGCTCTCTCAACGGGGCAGTCAAGGAAAGGGGTTTCTTTCCCGTGGCGGTAACCCTGCCTGTGAGGGTGATGCCCTGTTCCTTCAGGGTGTCGGTGAAGAGATCGCCCGCAAAGAGCGCGGGGTTTGCGACGGCGAGCGGGTAACCCCTCTCCCGATCATCCCTGGCGATGGTGCCCGAAACCTGAATTGCAGAATCGAGAGGAGTCGCCTTGAGGGCAAGGGATGTGCCCGTGCGGGGCCCCGTGGTCACCGTATCGTTTTTCAGGGATACCCGGGTGGTCGGCGGGTCGAGACGGAGTGTTGCCGGTAAGCCGGGCTCACGGCCGGGAGCGACATATAGGGAGATACAGTTGCCCAGAAAGGAAAAACCGTCGCGCGGGGCGGAATAGCAGAAGAGGGTGTCATCCCAGGACCATCCCGCACCGAAAGCCGGGTCCCGAAGCCAGGAGTCATCCACAAGGATGTCACCCTCGATACGGGAAATGCCGAGGGAACGAAGGGCGTCCGTGAAGACCCGGAAGATGGGCGGCCCGTCGGTTGCTCCATCGTACTCGGGAAGGAGAGGATCGCCCACCCCCTTCATGATCAGGTCTCCCGAAAGTTTCCCCCCTTCGATCCTGCCGTTGGTAAGGAGTACGGTCTCGTATCGGTAGTCCGGCCCCAGGGTCATGAGTGCGGCAGCGGTGGTGACCAGTTTCATGGTGGAGGCGGGGATAAAGCGCTTCGCCCCGTTGCGGCTGTAAATAGCCCGGGTCTCTCTGAGGGATTCCACGTGTACCCCCACGTGAGCGGAGACAAACTCCTCCCTGTCGACGAGGGCATCGATCCGGGATTTCAGGTCCCTGTCGACCGGAGCTGCGTGAGAAGGCATGAAACCTGACACGGACCAGAGAAGGGAAAGACAGAAGGAGGTGAGGATGATCAGGAGGAGATGGGGTAGCGCCGGGTCCCGCTTCATGGCATAACCCTACACGGAAGGCCCAAGGGGTGTCAAGGGCCGGGTAACATGGCGTTGACAGGCTTTGGGGGGCTGTGGTACCTATCAAAAATACCCGCGCGCGGGTAGGCGAAGGCAAACAAGGGGAGGCCATGAGCACATATCCGCACATCTTCTCGCCGGGTCGTATCGGCCCGCTCCAGACAAAGAACCGCATCAAGTACGCCGCCACGGAAACCAATTTCCCCTATGGGGACGGCTACGTAAGCGACCGGGAGGTGGCCTACATGGAGGCCCAGGCCCGCGGAGGGGCCGGGATCGTGACCACCCAAGGCGCCTACATGGATGAGAAAGGGGAGGGCAAGGGCTTCAAGGGCATGATGGCCATCTACCACGACCGGTTCATCCCCGGCCTCGCCAGGATCGCCGAGGTCATCCGGAAACATGACGCCCTCTCCTGTCTCCAGCTTCTCCACTGCGGCCGGGAGGGAGGGGTCGAGCTGGACTACTGCGTCATGCCCTCGGTGGTGCCCCAGAAACTCTCCTACTTCAAGACGCCGAGGGTCATTACAAAGGAGGAGATCAAACAGAGCGTGGCCGATCACGTGCGGGCCGCCAGGAGAGGGATCCGGGCCGGGTTCGATATGATCGAGCTTTCCGGTATCGTGGGATACCTCCTCTCCACCTTCATCTCCCGATATACGAACAGGCGGGACGATGAATACGGCGGGAGCCTCGAAAACCGATGCCGCCTCATGGTGGAGACGATCCAGGCGGTAAAGACCGAGATAGGCGACCGGGTCCCCCTCGGCATACGCCTGTGCGGCACGGAACTTCTCGATGACCGGGGCGGCAACACCCTGGAGGAGAGTATCGAGAGCTTCCGCATCGCGGAACAGGCAGGGGCCGATTATGTAAGCGTCACGGTAGGATGGCATGAGTCGTCCATTCCTGTGATCACGCGGGATGTACCCATGGGTCACTGGCTCTGGGTGGCCGAGGCCGTGAAGAAGCAGGTTGGCATACCTGTCATGATGGCCTTCAGGCAGTTCCTGCCCCACATTCCCGAGAAGGCCATGGCGGAGGGAAAGATTGATTTCTGGGAGGCCTGCCGCCCCATGATCGCAGACCCTGAGCTGCCGAACAAGGTACGGGAGGGGCGGGAAGAGGAGATCATACCCTGTATCGCCTGCAACGTCTGTTTTTCGCGCCTCTACTACCACCAGCCTATCATGTGCTCTGTGCGGCCCTCCCTCGGCCACGAGGGGGAGGAGCGATGGGGCTTCTACGGTTTTCCGAAGGTGTCGTCAGCCCGGAAGGTCGTTGTGGTGGGCGGCGGGCCGGCAGGTCTCCAGTGTGCTGCGGTGGCGGCCCAGCGCGGCCATGACGTCACCCTTCTGGAGAAGGAGGACCGGATGGGCGGGAGTGTCCTTCTTGCCTCCGAAGTGGATGCCGGTTCGGACGAGCTGATGCGTAGCGTGAGGGTCCTTGAGGGCGCATGCCGGCGCCACGGTGTGGAGATTCGACCGGGCACGGAGGGCACGGCGGAGGTGATCTCCTCCCTCAAGCCCGACACGGTGGTGATTGCCGCGGGCGGCACGTGGGCCTCCGCGGGAGACGTCGGCAGGCTGCCGGTTCTGACGGCCCACGATGTCATGGAAGGCGGGGTTGCAGTACCCTCGAGGGTTGCCATCCTCGGGGGCGGAGGTACAGGGCTTGGAGCGGCCGTCTATCTGATCCGCCGGGGAACGTACCGGGTGACGATCATCGAGGAGGGCGCCAGGTTGGGCCGCGATGTGAACCCCTTCTACCTATGGCGGTACACCGGAATGCTGCGACAGCAGAAGGCCGTGATGCTCACCGGGTCGAAGATCCGGGAGGTGAAGGGGAATGTGCTCTTCGTGACGACGCCCAAGGGCGAGGTGGAGGTGGAAGTGGACGCCCTCATCCAAGGCATGATGAAGCCGGAGAATAGTCTCGCGAGGGCCCTCGGGGGGGTGGTTCCGGAGGTCCGTGTGATCGGCGACGCAAAGGCTCCCCGCCGTCTCCAGAATGCGATTCACGACGGATACAGAGTTGGAATGGAGATCTGATGATACCTGTTATTGACCTCGAATCATGCACCGGATGCGGGAACTGCGTGGAGGTATGCCCTCCTCAGGCCCTCACCATCGCTGGGGAAAAGGTGGCCTTCGATGCCTCACTCTGCGAGGAGTGTGGATTCTGCGCCCCCGCGTGCCCCAGCCTCGCGATCGCCATACCCTTTCCAATGTCGGGTAAGGGTCAGACTGATGTCGGGTAAGGGTCAGGACTGAAACGGGGACTCCGGTCCGAAGGTCGAGGGAGGTGGTCAGCGGCACCCGGTGCCTCGCTGAACCCCGGGGTGTTGTGGCGGGCTATTTCTTTTTGTCCGGATCCGTGGCGGGACCTTCCTTTTTTTTTATATCGTCCAGGACCTGAACGATGGTCTCCGGTTTTTCGATCACCACGGTCTGGTCCGCGGCGCCTGAGCCGTAGCTTCCATACTGACCGGCCAGGGGCCGCCTCTTTTTGGTAATCTGCCAGGCGCCTCCTCCCGATGCGATGGACCAGTTGGCGAGATCAAACTGAACATCCCGCACCTCTCTGATGGAGGCGAGATCGCGGGCCATGGCCTCGATGGATGCAGAGGTAAAATCGCCGCTCGTCCCCTTCACCAAGTCTCCCGAAATATAGAGGGTGCTCCCTATATAGGAGTAGTCGAGGCGGCCCAAATCCACATCGTGGCGCACCAGGATATACCGCACATTCCTGTTGACCTCGTATCGTGACTGGTGCTCTTTTTCCATGGACGAAGAGATCCTTTCGTGCTAACGAAGGATCCAGTGAATGGAGGCAAAGGCCACGATGGCCAGAGTAAAGAGTCCGCAGGCCACTACCTCCCACTGCCAGGGGAAGACCTTGACAACCTCTTTCCAGGAACAGGACGAGCAGGAGAAGGTCTTTCTGCCGGCGAGGGCGAGAAAGCGTTCCACGACCGGGTTTCTGCGGCCCTTTCTCACGTCCTGGGATCCGCAGTTCGGACAAGTGACGGGTGTGAGCATGTCCCGGAGGTAGTCGGAGAAGGGACCCACCCGGCCCGGGACGATGTTCAGATCCGACTGCCGGCCCGTGTAATCGACAAAGAGATCCACTGATTTAATGTTATGCTCCCTTTCCAGACTGGCCCGTAATCTTGGTTTACCGTTTAGCGGCTGTTCCTGAACCGCCGGTTCTGTCCGACCCAATGCACCGTACCCTGCCTCTATCTTACGACCGATTTCCAGGACAAGTCAAGGTTGAACAATCACGAACCTCTGTCCCCGGATTTCGGTTCTTCGTTGACAGCGACTGCCTCTCCGAATATGCTACATAGGCAGTGGGAACAGGAACCGGAGATCTGGGAAGGACAGCAGGGAGTGGACCTTTTGGACAGGGGTGATGAACGGTATAAAGGCGTGCGGGGGTGGCTTCTCCTTCTCTGTGTGACCCTCACTCTCCTCGACCCTCTCGCGGCGTTTTTGAACATCACCTATACGACCCACCTGGCCAAACCCCACTTCCACCATGTGACGGGTCTTACAAGGCTGGTTCTGATCTCCGGGGCGGCAAGCATCGCACTGGCCATCTTCAGCCTCTATGCCGGTATTTCCCTCTGGAAGGTGGCCCCCGGGGCCGTTTTGACGGCCAAGAAGTATCTCCTCACCGTTCTGGCCTATTCCCTCTTCTCTCTTGCCCTTCCGAGCCTTGCGGGACTGTCTGCGGAGTATCGGGAGAAGATCCTGGAGGGCTCTTTTCTGACCAACCTCCCCACGGGCGTCTACGTGCTGGCCTGGTACCTGTACTTGGAGCGGTCGAAGAGGGTGAGGGCGACATACAGGGATCGGCGGACAGACGGTGGGAACGGATGAAGGGATAGGTTTTGCCATGATCTCCCGTATTGACCACGTCTCCCTCGCAGTCAAGGACTTCACGAAAGCGGCCGAGTTTTTCCGTACCGTCCTCGGGGCGGTTCCCTGCTCGTGGTCCGGTGACGATAGGATGAAGTACCTCTGGCACATCTTCGCCTTGGGCGACCTTTCGAGGCTCGAGCTTGTGACCCCCACAGGGGAGGGGAGCTTCCTCAGGAAGTTTCTGGCGAAGAGGGAAGGGGTTCACCATATCACCCTCCAGACACCGGACATCAAGGAGATGGCCCGCACCCTTGAGGAACGGGGTATCCCTTACTTCGGTTATTTTGAATATCCGGGAGGCGAATGGAAAGAACTCTACATCCATCCCCGTGATGCCTTCGGCGTGCTGATCCAGATAGCCGAATTCACCCCCCATGACCTTCTCGGGTCCGCCTTAAGCCTGCCGGCCGGAGAACCGTGGAGGGTGGAAAAAGGGGAAGAGGGGGTGGAGTTGACCCTCAGCCATCCCGGTGGAGGTATGGTGAGGGTCAGTCTCTCAGAGGAAGAGGCAGTACGGTTGCGGAATGACCTGGACCGGGTGACAGGCGGGAAGGGTGGGGGAAAGGAGGTTTAGGGCGCCGTGATAGACCGGGGGTTCATCGTCCGTCTTCTGGAGGCTGCGAGCATGCAGCGGTGGAACGACAAGATCAGGCCTGTGGAGTTGCGGGAACTGGATAAACAGGCCCACAAAATGATCATCGCCTACTTTCTCGGTAAATTCGAAGAGAACCGGCCTGACTTCGACTGGATCGAGGTGATCGAGGGGGGCCTCTTCGAGTTCCTGCAACGCATCGTCATCACCGATCTCAAACCCCAGATCTTCAGCAGGATCAAGGAGGATCGCGATAAGTACCGAGAGCTGAACCGGTGGGTCTTCAACAAACTCGATCCCATCATGGATCCTTTGGGCAGCGAGGTGAATGAGCGTTTCAGGGCCTACTTTTCCGGGAGCGACGACACCCTGAACAAAAGGATCTTGAGTGCGGCCCACTTTCAGGCAACCCGGTGGGAATTCGACATCATCGAAAGGGCCAACCCGGCGGGTCACGAGATTCCCGAAATCAAGAAGGTCCTGCAGCAAAAGCAGGAGAAGTACTATGACCTCTCCGGCATCCAGCAGCTCGCCCTCTACGGCAAGTTCGGCCGTTTTGTGGATCTCTGCGGGCAACTCAGGTTTCAGGTAAGGTGGGGTCATATCAACATGATCCCTCGAACCTCGGTGCTCGGCCACATGCTCTTCGTGGCCGTGCTGGCGTACCTCTTTTCATTGGAAAACGGTTCCTGCCGAAGGCGGCGGATCAACAACTACTTCACCGGCCTCTTCCACGATCTGCCCGAGGTGCTCACCCGGGACATTATTTCGCCTGTCAAGCGGTCCGTGGAAGGTCTCGACATGCTGATCAAGGAATATGAAAAGGAGGAGATGGAGCGGGAGGTCTACAACCTGATCCCCGAAGACTGGCACAGCGAGATGCGCATGTTCACCGAGGACGAGTTCAGCGACGTGGTGGTCCTTGAAGGGAGGCGGGTGACGGTGGGTGCTGGGGAGATCTCGCGGCAATACAACGATGACCGGTTCAATCCGAGAGACGGTCTTCTTCTCAAAGGGGCAGATGAGCTGGCTGCCTTCGCAGAGGCGCACACAGCCCTCGAAAACGGTGTTAAATCGAAAGATCTCCTTGAGGCCCACCAATCACTTCGGGAGCGATACCGGGACAGGGTCATTTCGGGTGTGGACGTGGGCAGCCTCTTCGCCGCCTTCTGATATCTTTATCTTGAGAGGATGTCCTGGAGACGCTGGTGCGGCGTCGATCCTCCTGCCGGTCTCAATTCCGGAACCACACTGTCTGTCGGATAACTTTACAAAATACAGGGAACCATAATTTCCCGAACCCTCATAATCAGTGATAACCTATTGAAATTGAGCACTTATTCGGCACCGAGAATCTCCCGGCATTTGCCTTGCATGGGCAGAAAGAAGAAGCCCGTCATCCTAATTCATATGGAGGAATGGCCATGAAGAAGCAAGCAATCGCGGTATTGGCGGCGACTATCTTCCTCCTTCTTCCGGTTATTCCAGCCGGGGCATACAACTTCTACCTCGATGACCTTCTCATCACCAAACCTGGCTATACCTGGTACAATGACACCTTCGGAGACGGAAACCCCCCGCCCATGGGCGTGCCCTTCATAGACCAGCATGGTGTCATCTGGGGCATGGGGAATTATATCGGGAATGGTCTTTTTCCATTCGGCGCGGGGACTTTCCCTACGGGGACCGAGGTAAACGGAAAGCTCCATTTCGACTCCCAGTACGGGGCAGTGGCAGGTGTCACAACTCCGGGTTACAAATCGTGGATTCAGAATGCGAGGCTGAAGGCCTGGCGCGCCGAGTTTCCGGGCCAGTCGGTGAATTACCTCTTCAAGTCGGATATCTTTACAGTGAGCGCCCGCTATGACCTCATCGAGCCTGCCGAGGGTGAGGCGTACATGTTACGCCTCTATGACCCGGGCGATCCCGGTCCCACCCCGACGGGCGGGTACATCCAGGTGAGGGTCCGGAAGGGCTTCGGGGCAGCAGAGGCTACTATCCAGTTCATGAGGGCCGACTATTACCAGGACGGAGGGAAGACATGGAGTGCGGCCCAGAACATAGGCCCCGAGATACCTCTCGACCTGACTTCCGGATGGGAGCAGATCGTCCTGTCCCTCGATCATCCCGTTGGGAGATCGAAGGAGATTACGGCGTCCTTCACATACCTTGATCTGAATGGTACCATGATGCCGATGACCTATGTGTATGCGGAGAAGGGCACGATCTTCAATACCGATACCCAGCCATGGACCGATGCGGAGTTCCTGGCAGGCAGGTCAGTAAGGATACCGGAGCCTGTGAGCCTTGCCCTTCTGGGAATTGGCCTTGCGGGTGTGGCAATGATACGGAGGAGACTGAGAGGTTGAGGGGGGAATCCGGTCTTGTACCTACGGGGCGCCGCTGCATGCGGCGCCTTTTTTATGGCCCTACGGTTCTTCAGGAACGGAGGTATCGGATGCTCATCCAGAGTCCCACACCGGCAAAAGCCAGGCGGAGGTAAGTCTCAGGAACAGCGGTGGCTGCGCGGGCTCCGAAATAACCACCTACCAGCGAGCCGATGGCCAGACCCCAGGCGACAGCCACTTTCACATTTCCCAGGCGGTAATGGGTCATGGCGCCGGTGATGCTCACCGGCACCATGGCAAGAAGGGATGTCCCCTGCGCCAGGTGCTGGCCCATGCCCCCGAGGATCACCATGGGCGGTACCATAACGGCACCACCCCCAACCCCCATCATGCCGGAGACGAAACCGGTGAAGCACCCGATGACGAGAAAGATGAGAATGCTGGTCCACGATCCGAGGGTATAGGGGGTGGTGGGGATGTATCCCTTGAAGAGGAGCATAAGGGAGACAAAACCAAGAAAAGCGCCAAAGGCCTTCTTGAGTTTCTTTTCCGGGAGGGAGTGGGCGAAGAGGGCACCCAGGCGGGCGAAGAAGATGGCGGTTACCGCAAGGATGCCCGCAACCTTCCAGTCAGCGTTGCCGTGGAGGAGATAGGTGCCGGCCCCGGCCAGGGCAGTAAAGACGATGGCCACGAGACTTGTCCCGTGGGCCTTGTGCTGGGTGATCCTGGCAAGCCAGGTCATGAGCGGCACCATGATAACGCCACCCCCGATGCCGAGAAGCCCACCGAGAAGTCCCCCCGCCAACCCGCTTCCAAGGCCCACCATAGCGTAAAGACGATTCGATTGTCCTTCCATGAGCCTGGTATACCATGGAGACGGTCAATATTCCAGCCCTCTTGTCAGAAGGTCTGTCGAGGCCTTACTTTTACCAGACTGATCTGCTAAACTATATCCATTGGTTTGGTATGGGGCCTCACTAACCTTCAAAGTTTGATTTACGGAAGACCGGGAGCGCATGGCGAACCGGAAAGGGGGTTCTATGAGAGGAAGCTGTGAGAAAGGATCCTTGAAGCGAAGGGATTTCCTGAAACTGGGACTCGTGACGGCAGCGGGAGGGGTTGGCCTCGCAGGCATAGGCGATGCCCTCGTAGCGGTCCCGGCTGAGGGGAGGCCCTTCAAGGTGCCCGTGTACCGTACCCTCGGCCGCACAGGGCTCAAGATCACCGTGGTAAGTTTCGGCGCCATGCTGACACCGGAGCATGAAGTGATCCGAGCCGCCCTCGATCTTGGTGTGAACTACATCGATACGGCCCGGAGATACATGAACGGCCGGAACGAAGAGGTCGTTGCCAGGGCGATCAAGGGTGTGAGGGATAAACTGTATGTGGCCACCAAAATCAAACCGTCATCGAGTACGAAGAAAGAAGTCTTCGAGGACGTGGAGACGAGCCTCTCCAAGTTGGGCACCGACCACATCGATGTCATCCAGATGCACAACCTGACAAGGGCCGGGCAGATCCTGGCGCCGGAGGTGCGCGAGGCTTTTCTCCAACTCAGGAAGCAGGGGAAGGTGCGCTTTTTCGGTGTCACGACCCATACGAACCAGGCCGAGGTGATGAACGCCCTGGTGGATGATCCTGACCGGTTCTTCGATACCGTGCTCGTGGCCTATAATTTCAAGAGCGGCAGAGAGATCCACGATGCCATCGCCCGGGCGGCCGGGGCGGGCATCGGGGTTGTGGCCATGAAGACTCAGGCCGGGGGTTACGAGGCGAGCGCCCTCGGATCTTTGAGCCCTCATCAGGCGGCCCTCCGGTGGGTCCTCCAGAATCCTCACGTCACGGCCGCCATACCGGGCATGAAAGATATGTCTCACCTTCGAGAAGACCTGTCCGTCATGGGGATGATGAACCTTACGGCACGGGACGAGCGTATTCTCGCGCGGTACGGTGAGGCGATCCGGGGCGAGTACTGCCACATGTGCGGCGCCTGCGAGGGATCATGCCCCAATCATGTGGCGATCAGCACCATCAACCGGTGTCTCATGTACGCCAAGGCGTACGGCAGCATGGAGCTTGCAAGCAGCACGTATCGGGAGATCGGGCCTTCCTCTTCACCGTATGCATGCCGCTCCTGTGCGGACTGCCTCGTTACCTGCGCTCACGGTGTAAACGTGAGGGTGAAGATGGAAGAGGCCTCCCGCCTGTTTGCCTGAAGGGGGTTGACCGTGAAACGTTCCGCTGTCCTCTGTCTCGCCTGCTTGTTTGTGGCGTTGACGAATGGCCCGTGGGGGTTCGCATCTCCCGACAATCTCCTGCCCTCCTCGGGTTTACCGACCCAATGGGTCCTCGACGGTCCCGTCAACCGCTATACCGCCGAGAACCTTTACATCTACATCAACGGAGAGGCGGAATTGTTCATGCCCTATGGTTTTCAGGTCCTCAACTCGGCCCTCTTCGTCGACAGGGACAGGCCCGGCACGGGGCTCGTGGCCGACGTGTACGTCATGGGTTCCCTCCTTGACGCCTTCGGCATCTATTCCAGCTACCGGGACCCTGACGCAGTCGCTGCCACCGTCGGAGCCCAGGGCTTCGTCACCGACTCTCAGCTCATGTTTTTCAAGGACCGTCATTTTGTACGCCTTTCCGGATCAGGCGAGAAGGACCCCGACCGGGATTCTTTCCTTGCCTTTGCTCAGGCCATTGTTCGGCACCTGCCAGGGAGCGATGCGGTACCGCCGGAGATCAGGCTTCTCAGCATACCGGGCGTGGTGGTGAACTCTATACGCTACGTGGGACAGAGTGTGCTGGGATACGGCTTCTTTCGAAAGGGTCTGACAGCCGATGCCGAGGTGGAAGGACAGACGGCACGGGTCTTCGTTGTCCTGGCCGGTTCTCCTGACGGGGCTGCAAAGACCATGGACGAATACGATCGGCACCTCAGGGGGGCAGGTGTGGAACCCCGGGTTATCAGGAAGGAGGCCACGGTTACCCTCATTGCCATGGACCCGCTTTACAAGGGGACCGGGGTCCGTCAAAGCGGACAGTACCTGATCGGCGTGGCCCGCCTCAGGGACGGCATGGACGGTATCGCCCTGATCGATGCCCTGGAGGGTAGGATTCGAGGCGCCGGCCCCTAATACCCATCTCCTGTTGGGCCGATAATCTTAGAGAATGACGGGCGGTTGGAGAGAGGAAGAGAGAGTAAGTCCCGTGGGCTTCGGGGTGAGGGTCGTTTTCTTTCTCTTCCTTCTCGTCTGGGGCATTCGATTCATGGTCGCCCCCATCCAGGGAGACTACGTGGGTCGTTCCTTCATGCACCTCATCAACCTCCCTTTTCACGAGGCAGGCCACATCATTTTCTCTTTTTTGGGCGACTTCATGGGGGTCGTGGGAGGCACCCTCATGCAGGTCCTCATCCCCTGCCTCTGTACCGTCGCCTTCCTCAGGCGGCAGGACGTCTTCGGCGCCTCCTTCGGCGTCTGGTGGACCGGGCAAAGCCTCATTGATGCCGCAGCCTACATCTATGACGCGAGGGCAGGGAAACTGATGCTTCTGGGTGGTGTGACCGGACAGGAGGCCCCCGAGTATCATGATTGGCACAATATACTCGGCCGTCTGGGCCTCCTTGAGTATGACCACGTCCTCGCCTATCTGGCGAAGGGCGCCGGGGTCCTCATCATGATCCTCGCCCTCCTTTGGGGTGGGTACACCTTGATCAGCCTGTATCGTGGCCGATCCTTCACCGGTCGGCTCGAATGATAGCGTCCAATCCCTCCCTGTAGTAAAATGCATGCCATGGTGGCGGACGAACCGGGAAAACGGAACGGCTTTGACTGGTGGCTGGGCGGCATGTGTGCCTCCAGGGTCTTCAACGGTCTCGTCTTCATGACTTACCCGGGAGCGCTCTCGGTCCTTCGCCGGGAATGGGGTATGTCGGCCTCTCAGGCGGGTGCCGTGGCGACTGGGTTTCAGATCGGCTATGCCGTTTCCCTCGTGGTTTTCTCGTGGATCGCGGACCGGGTGAGTCCGAGGCGCGTGTTTCTCTGGTCCATGTTTGCCACCACCCTCTCGGCCCTCGTTTTCGCCTTCTTCGCCCGTGATTTCTTTTCGGCCCTGGTCCTCAACACGGTGGTGGGGATCTCCCTCGGAGGCACCTACACGGTGGGTATCATGATCCTGGCAAGTCAGTACGCCGTTCAGAGCCTGGGTATGGCGGTGGGGTTCTTTATTGCCAGTACCTCATTTGCGTACGCCTGCTCCCTCTTCATCAGCGGCGCGGCCCTGGCCATGGGCGGTTACAGACTCTCTTTTCTCCTGACCTGTTTCGGTCCCCTTGTCGGGTGGATGCTGGCCCTCGTCACCCTGCGGAAGACCCATGTGCCTGCACCGGTGAGGCGAAAAGGGCAGAGATTCATGGGCGAGGTGATCAGGAACAGACCGGCCATGCTCCTCATCCTGGGATACACCTTTCACAACTGGGAACTCCAGGGTATGTGGTCCTGGACCCCGGCCTTCATGGCGGCCTGCGTAGCCGTAGCCGGGGCGGGCGACCTGAAGGCGGCAGGATTGGGAGCCCACCTGGCAGCCGCTTTTCACGTGGTGGGACTCGTTGCTTCCTTTTCCATGGGGGTCCTTTCGGATCGGCTGGGCCGGCGCTCCGTCATGGTCAGTCTTGCTGCGATCAGCGCGGCCTGCTCCTTCCTCTTCGGATGGTCCATCGGATGGCCCCTGGCCCTCGCGGTGGCGATCGGGGTTGTCTATGCCTTTTCGGCCCTGGGTGATTCCCCCGTCATGTCGGCGGCTCTGGCCGAAGAGGTAAACCCGGCCTACCTGGGGAGTGCCCTCGGCTTTAGATCCCTTGTGGGTTTCGGGGCCGCAGCCCTTGCTCCCCTCGCCTTCGGAACGGTCCTTGAGTGGAGAAATGCCGGTCCCGGAGGACAAATACCCGCCGGGGCATGGGGTTTCGCTTTTATCATCCTGGGCATGGGTGGTCTCGGAGCGGTCGCGTCCATCCTCAGATACGGCAGGACCAAGCCTCGACGGCCTGTCTTGTAACTCAGCCCTCTCTGTGGGAAAATAGGAGAGCAACGCGGCGGGAGGGGATCATGAGGAGAACATGGTTATGGCCTCTCGGGATGGCTGCAACTCTTCTTGTTATTCTCGGGGCGGGTCAGGTTGTTTGGGCTCCGGATGGGGGAAAGGGCGTAGTCGTGCTCCTCACCGCTGAAGAAGCGGCCAGACCGGATGTGATCGGAGTTCCCATGACCCAGCCCAGGGTAGTCTGTACCGATGGACGGTGCCGGCCCATGCCCAACGCCTTCGCACTGATTGAGACAAGACAGGCCACGGGGCCGAAGATCAGAGTGCTGGAACCCTCTCCCGACGAGGAGCACAAAACCCCGGTGAGGCTTGCCGTGGATTTTCTTCCCAGAGAGGGTACCCAGGTCGATATTGAGGGGTTCAAGCTGGAGGCCCTCAAGCTGATACCCATCAACATCACGGACCGGGTCATTCAGTACGTGAAGAAGGAAGGCATCCGGATCGATAGGGCCGATCTCCCGCCCGGAGAGCACAAGCTGAGGATCACCATCAAGGATACGAAGGAAGGGGTGACGCAGCAGGTCTATCTGGTAAGGATCGTGAAGTAGGACCAGGAAGGAAGGCGTTTCGTGACAATTGCAAAAAAAGGAAGGCCGGGAAGGAAGAGGCGTACCGTGACCTGGGAGTATCCCTCCGCAGGGCCGGGATCGAGCCTCGCGGGCATGGGCTATCTGGAGGGCCTGAAAGCGGGACGAATCCCCAGGCCGCCGGTCTGGTGCCTCGTAGGCTACAGACTGGTGGAGGTCCAGACAGGCAGGGCGGTACTCCGCATGGACCCTGGAGAATGCCATTTCAACCGTTTCGGCAGGGTCCAGGGCGGGGTAATCTGCTCGGTCCTGGACGCGGCCATGGCCTGCGCCGTAAGCTCGGTCCTTCCTTCCTCCATGGGCTTCACTTCGCCCGAGATCAAGGTCGAGTATTTCCGTCCTATCGACGGGCGGACGGGATCACTCCTCTGCGAGGGTCGCGTCGTGGAGTTACTCGACACCATAGCCGTCCTGGAGGCGAGACTGACCGACGGGGCGGGCGGGCTCTATGCCCGTTCGGCATCCACGTTCATGATTACGGAAAAGAAGTGAGCCGGCCGCTGCGGAGGCCTGTATGCCGGCCGGAGAGATACCGACAAAGGAGAAAAAAATGAGCCCAGCATCACTGACTGCCACGATTCATACCACGAAAGGGGATATCAGGCTGCGTCTCTTTCCCGACAAGGCACCGCTCACCGTCCTCAATTTCGTGAACCTCGCGTCGCGGGGTTTCTACAACGGGGTTTCCTTCCATCGTGTAATCCCCGATTTTATGATCCAGGGCGGGTGCCCGCTTGGTACGGGCACGGGCGGGCCCGGCTACCGGTTCAAGGACGAGTTCACGGCCTCCCTGAAACATGACAGGCCCGGCATCCTTTCCATGGCAAACGCAGGCCCCGACACGAACGGAAGCCAGTTCTTCATCACCCACGTCCCCACGCCGTGGCTGGACAACAAGCACACCATTTTCGGTGAGGTGGTGGAGGCCAGGGACCAAAGACTGGTGAACAGCATCGTTCAGGATGACCGGATGAACTCCATCGACATTGAGGGTGACTATACTGCCCTCGCCGAGCAGTACAAATCCCAGCTCGACACCTGGAACGAGGCGCTGAAGAAGAACGGCAAGTAGAGCCCGCAGAATTTTGCCGATCGGCTGAGTTGCTGAATAGCCGACTAAGTACAGGTTCAAGGTGCAAGACTCAAGCATCCACCCTTCCACCCCTTGTTCCTTCCACCGGTTTGGGACATCCGTGTCGGGGTCTTATAAATCCACACCGTCGTGGAGGCAAGGAAGCTCGGCCTGTGTTCTTCGAAGAATCACTCGCGATTGAACCCTGGCGACTGAAAGGAGAAAGTTCCGCAGCCGAAGGGTGGTGACTAGGGTCGCCGGCACGAAGAAACATGGGTGCGAGGAGATCCCCGACACGAAGGGGGGGCTAATTATTTGCTGACTGGTTCATTCGTCGACTCACCGACCCGTTTATTCAGTGGCTTGGTAAAAACCCTGATAGAGGGGAGGGCGAAACGGTGAACGGCGAATGTCAGTTCTTGTCCTCACTCTTCCACCGCAACCTCTTCTCGACCTCTTCCCCCGCTTCCTGAGCCTTCTTCTCAGTGCTCTCCTTCAGTTCCCGGGCCTTTTTCTGCGTTTCACCCACGAGTTCCCTGGCCTTGCTTTCCACGCCTTCCTTCATCTCTTTGGCCTTCTTTTCGAGATCCTCCTTCAGTTCCCGGGCCTTATTTATCCGCTCCGCCGCCTGGTCCTTCTTTTCGCAGCCGACAAGGCCTGAAAGGAGAAGGCTGACCACTGCGATACAGGCTAAAACTTTCATCTGACCTCCTTGCTCTGATCAGGTGGATTCATGCTGAGTCAAATATAGTGCTCCCTCCCCGCCGTTGCAAGCGGGATGGGGCGGGCCGATGGCGAAGAGGCCTGGGAGATTGCCATAGGACCCCTGAATAGGGTAGGCTCTTAAAATCATGGATGGGACACTTGACCGCAAGGGGGCCAAGGGGCTCAAAAAGGGCCTGGCACGCGCCCTTGTGCTGGCGGTTCTCCTGCTGTGGTCCTTCTGCCTCTGCTGTCCCCTCTCGGCTGCAGGACTCGGAAAAGGACAGGGCACTGATACCGCTCCCTTTGAATGGAACCGGGATACCTTCTGGGAGGGGCTGGAAACTACCTTTCAGGACCTGCGCCGTACAGGGTGCGCCGGCCCGGGGGCGAACCTGGATGTACGTTTTCAACAAGCCCGTTCACTCGTCGCCCGCATGGGGGGCGTGGTCTTCTCACCCGAAGCCCCGGAGCTATCGGCCCTCGAGGAATCGATCTTCGGCATAGCGCCCGTAGTGGCCGCATGCGGCCGGGGTCTTGAAGAATTCATTGCCCTTTCCGGTGACCTGCGCCGGGCAGTGAAGAAACAGTCGGAGGGATGGGACGCAACATCCCGTTCTGTGCGGGTGCGCCTCTATCGCCTTCTCTACGGTCTCAGGGCGGCTCTCGAAGAGGTCCTCCTTCAGGCAAACCCTGTCCCGAAATTACCCCCCACCTTCGTGACCGAGGAGCCATCGTCCACGCCCTCGGCCGTCATGGCCGGGGTGAGGATCCACAGTGGCGACATCCTTGTCTCCCGGGGCGGCGCGCCCACATCGGCTCTTATAGCCCGGGGAAGCGATTTTCCGGGTAATTTCTCTCACGTGGCGCTCGCCTATGTCGCCGCGGACGGAAACAAGATAGAAATCGTGGAATCCCTGATCGAACGGGGGGTCGTGGTATCGAGCGGCGAGGAGTACCTAAGGGACAAAAAGCTCCGGATCATGGTGCTCAGGCCGAGATCCACCCTTCCGGCCGTGGCGGCGGACCCCCTCCTTCCCCACAAGGCTGCGAAAAGGATGGTGGAAGCGGCCCGTGCCCGTCACATCCCCTACGACTTCTCCATGGACATAGGCGACCACGCACAGATGTTCTGCTCCGAGGTTGCCTCAGCAGCCTACGAGCCCTTTGGCATCAATCTGTGGGGCGGGCTCTCGCGCATCTCTTCTCCGGGGTTGAGGCGGTGGCTGTGGGGCCTCGGTGTTCGCCATTTCGAGACCCAGGAACCCTCTGACCTTGAGTATGACCCCCAGGCGAGCGTGGTTGTGGAATGGTATGACCCGGAGACATTGAGGAAGGACCACCTGGATAATGCGGTGACTGACGCCATGATCGAAGGTGCAGAAAAGGGCGATGAACTTTCCTACGGGTGGTATCTTCTTCCGGTGGCGGGAGTCATGAAGCTCTACAGTTCAGGACTCAACCTCTTCGGCGCCGCCGGCCCCATACCTGAGGGCATCTCGCCTGCCGGGGCGTTAAGGACCGATGCCTACCGGAAGAGACACAGGGCCATCGCCGGATTGACTGCCACGAAGGGGGAGGCGTTCCAGAGAGAGCACGGCTATCACCCTCCTTACTGGCAACTGGTCAGGCTTGCGCGCATGGCAAAGCAAGAGCTGGAAGGCAGACGACCCTGACGAAGGGGAGGGTGGTGTGCCCTCTCAAACGGGAATGGTGCGGCGGGCGAGCGCCTCTTTCACTCTCTCCGGTGTCATGGGCATGTGGTGCATCCGTGCCCCGACGGCATCGAAAATTGCGTTGGCGATCACCGCCCCCACGATGATGATGGGGGGTTCTCCTCCGCCTTGGGGTGGGTAACCCCGGTTGTCCACCACCACCGTCTCGATTCTCGGGAGCCAGGAAAACCTCGGTATCTCGTAGGTATCGAAGTTGCGGTCCAGAATGTGGCCGCCCTTGAAATTCACCTCTTCAGACAGGGCATACCCAAGACCCATGGTAATACAGCCCTCCATCTGGGTGGCGGCACCGTCAGGATTGATGCAGAGGCCCATGTCCTGGGCCACCACAATCCGCCCCACCTGGATCTTGCCTGTCCGTTGGTCGACCGCCACCTCTGCCATGGCCGCGACGCAGGTTCCGGCATCCACACCGCAGGCGACGCCGAAACCGTTTCGTGAGGGGGCGGGCCTCCCCACCCAGCCGAACTTTCTCGCTGCCGCGTTTAAGGCCCCGATCATGCGTCGGTCGCTTAGATGGGCGATACGGAATCGGAAGGGATCGACGCCGGCTGCCGCCGCCATGATATCGATCTGGGACTCCCGGGCAAAGGTGTTCGTGTTATTCCCCGGGGCCCTCCAGGCACCCGTGGCGAAGGGGTGGGCCCCGGGGATCCCGGTATAGTGGCCATGGGAAACCTCGCGGTGGTGAGGGATGTCATAGAATTGTTCCATGCCCCGGGAACCGGCAAAGTAGGCATCATATGCGAAGAGGGCGATCCTTTCCCTGGCCGCGAGACCGGATTTGATGGTCACCACCGCGGCCGGCCGAAAGGTATCGTAGAAGAACTCCTCCGCCCTGGTCCACTGAACCTGGACCGGTTTTCCCGTCGCCCTCGCCAGTCGGGCCGCCTCCACGGCCTGTCGGTTGGAGGTCTTCCCGCCGAATCCTCCTCCCACGAAGGGGCTGATGACGTGGACCCTGTCGGAGGGAATGCCCAAGGCGGCCGCCACCTCCTCCTTGTCGCCGAAGGGTCGCTGGGTGGAAACCCACAGGGTCATGCGGTCCCCCTCCATGGAGGCCAGGGCCGTATGGGTCTCGACGGGCGCATGGGCTACATAGTGGTCATAGTAGGTGTGCTCGAAGAGCTGAGAGGAAGCCTTCTCGCCCTCCGTCACGTTCCCGGCGGCGGTAACCACCTCTCCCGGAGGAGCGACCTTCAGCAAGTGGTTGTGAATGGAAACCGGATCGACTGAGGGGAATGGTATGTCATACTCGGCGACGATCTGGGACAAGGCTCTCTCGGCCACATCAGGGAACGGATGAAGGACGGCGATGAGGCCCCGTTCCGTCACCACGGTCACACCCGGGATCTGCTCCGGGCCTGTGGTATCTACCATCCTCAACCGTGCACCGTGGACGGGGGGTCTCAGAATCCTGGCATAGAGCATCCCGGGAAGACGGATGTCGCCTGCGAATTTGGCCTGGCCTGTCACCTTCTTCAGGGCATCGGGCCTTGGATGGGTTTTTCCGGTTAGGGACAACTCGATAACCTTCTTCACCGATGTCTTCCCCTCGAGCCGACGCTCTATCATCCTGCCCTTCGTCAGATCCTGGTAGGAAACACGGTTGACCCGGTTCTTTCTGTCGATCACCATTCCGTCGTGAACGAGAAGCTGACCCTTCGGTACCCGCAGGTGTTCAGAGGCCAGTTCGACCAGCACGGCCCTTGCCTCGGCTGCGGCCTCCCGCATGGGAGGGGCAAAGAAACGGATGGTCCGGGAACCGAAGGTGCCGGCGTCCCAGGGGCAGAGGTCCGTGTCTCCCATGACCATGTCCACCCTGTCAAAGGGAACATCCAGTTCGTCCGCCAGGATCTGGGCAAGGGAGGTGATGATGCCCTGTCCCAGCTCTGTCTTGCCTGTGAAACAGGTAACCCTTCCGTCGGCGCCCACCCTCAGATAGGCATTAAAATCGGGGCCGGGATCCCGGGCGGTGCTGCGGTCCCGGGCGGGGAGGATGCCTGTGCTGAAGAGGACGATGACACCACCGCCCACCATCTTGAGAAATTCGCGCCGTGAGACTTCCGACAGGAGGGGGGGTTCCTTCTTCATCGCCTCACCCCCCTCATCTCTCGTGCCGCCGCCTGAACAGCCCTGATGATCCGGAGGTGGGAGCCGCACCGGCAGAGATTGTCATCCATGGCGGCGACGATGTCGGCGATTGAAGGGTCCGGATTCCTCGCAAGGAGGGCTGCGGCGCTCATGATCATCCCGGGCGTGCAGAATCCGCACTGGAGCGCGCTGTGCTCCATAAAGGCCTTCTGGAGGGGATGGAGTGTGCCGCCCCGGGCCAGACCTTCAATGGTGACGATCTCCCTGCCTTCCATTTCACCGACGGCCACGTGACATGACCGGACCGGCCTGCCGTTTACCAGAACCGTGCAGGCCCCGCAGATGCCCTCGCCGCAACCGTACTTGGGGCCCGTGAGGCCGAGGTCTGTCCTGAGGACCCAGAGAAGCGGACGGTCGGCGTCGACCCTGATGGTCGTGGCGGCGCCGTTCAGCTTGAATCGGAGCGTTTTTTCCATGTCCTTGCCCCCTTTTCGTATCGGGAGGAGTTACAGAGGCCTCATGTACAAGTATAGAGGCACGCCGGGCGGGGTGCAAGGACGGTGTGTCACGAGAGATTCCGACACTCCCTGCCGTGACGAAGAAGGAATTAGAGTTTGGAGGCGGCGATCTGGGTTCGTTTGCGCTGGATGTCGTCGAGAATCATCTTGCGGAGCCTGATGGATTTTGGAGTGATTTCAACGAGTTCATCCTCGTTGATGTAGGAGATGCAATCCTCGAGGCTCATCTTTCTGTGGGGAGTGAGGATGACGGCGTCGTCGGACCCGGCTGCCCTCATGTTGGTAAGTTTTTTGCCCTTGGCGGGGTTAACGACCAGGTCGTTGTCCCTGCTATGCTGGCCGATGATCTGGCCGCCGTAGACCTTCTCGCCCGGTCCAAGGAAGAGTTCGCCCCTCTCCTGAAGGTTAAAAAGGGCGTACGCCACGGTGGTGCATTCTTCCATGACCACCAGGACGCCGTTGTTGCGGTTCTTCATCTCGCCGGCATACCGGTCGTAACCGTCGAAAATGTAACTCATGGTGCCGGTCCCTTTGGTCTCGGTCAGGAATTCGGAGCGGAAGCCGATGAGCCCTCTCGTGGGTATGCGGTACCGCATCCGCACCATCCCCCGGTTCTGGTGCATCTCCGTCATCTGCCCTTTTCGTTTCCCGAGGTTTTCTATCACGTTACCGGAGTAAGCCTCGTCCACGTCGATGGTCAGGTCTTCGTAAGGCTCGAGCACCCCTTCGTCGCTCTCCCGGAGAATTACCCGCGGCCGGGTCACCTGGAATTCATATCCTTCCCGGCGCATCTTCTCGATCAGGATGGACAGGTGGAGTTCTCCCCGTCCCGAGACCTTGTAGCCCACGGTGTCGGTAAGCTCCTCGACCATGAGTGCCACGTCGGAGAGGGTCTCCCTCATAAGCCGCTCCCGTATATGACGGGAGGTGAGGAAGCGCCCCTCCTTTCCGCAGAAGGGGGAGTCGTTGGGGATGAAGTTCATGGAGAGGGTAGGGGGGTCGATATCGATACCGGGAAGGGGCAGGGGGTTTTCAGGGTCCGTCAGGGTGTCGCCGATCATGATCGATTCCATACCGGCCACCGCCACAACCTCGCCCACGCCCGCTATTTCCGTCTCTTCCATCCCGTTTCCCCTGAACCGATACACCTTGGTGATCCGGGCCGGGGAGGTGGGATTACCGGCCCTGGCCACCACTACGTCCTTGTTGATGTTGAGGACACCTGAGGTGATCTTCCCGATGGCCAGTCTCCCCAGGAAAGGTGAGTAGGAGAGTGAGCTGACGAGCATCTGAAGGGGTCCGTTCGGGTTCCCGGAGGGCGGGGGAACGGCGTCCACGATCATGTCGAAAAGAGGTACCATGGTGCCCTGGTCCAGCGTGTGGTCATGGGTCGCGTACCCTGCCTTGGCGGACGTGTAGATGACCGGGAAGTCCAGGATATCGTCGGGGGCATCGAGTTTCACGAAAAGGTCGAAAACCTCATCGACCACCCAGTCGCATCGTGCGGCAGGTTTGTCGATCTTGTTCACCACCACGATGACGGGCATATTGAGGCCCAAGGCCTTCTTGAGGACGAAGCGGGTCTGAGGCATGGGACCCTCTGCGGCGTCCACGAGGAGCAGCGCGCCGTCAGCCATCTTCAGGACCCGCTCTACCTGGCCACCGAAGTCGGCGTGACCGGGCGTATCGATGATGTTGATGAAATAGTCCTTGTACCGGAAGGAACCGTTCTTGGAAGAGATAGTGATGCCCCGTTCCCGTTCCAAGTCCATGGAGTCCATGAGTCGCTCCTCGACCTGCTCGTTGTCCCGGAACATGCCGCTCTGCCTGAATAGCTGGTCCACGAGGGTGGTCTTCCCGTGGTCAACGTGAGCGATGATGGCGATATTCCTGATCTTCTCCTGATCCATTCTTCCTCGAATCGGATTTGAGTGGCTGCGTACAACAGACTGTCCGAAACTTCGGTGTTATTAGAGCACAGAATTGCAAAAATATCAACCTCGGCGGCGATCTGACCGTAGACTCGAGGGTGGTGCGCGGTCTCCGGGGGGCTCCCGACCCCAAAGCTACAGTAAAACCCTCAATGAGCCGAAAACTGATGAAGGACCTTCTTTTCTCAGAGGAGTTTTTCCGGATGAAATATTGTCTCACCAGAGTCGCTGATCACACTGTATCTCACGGGCGAGTGTATGACCCTTAAGACATTTGCTCTTCTGCTTCCCGTACTTCTCGTTGTCCTCCAGACGGTGTCGTACCCCGCCGAAGCGCAACGTACGGAGATCACCATAGCCTATACCGATTGGCGGCCCTATACCTACAAAGACGGTGAGGAGGCCAGAGGATTTGAAATCGAGGTGGTCAAGGCGGTATTGGAGAAGATGCGGGTTCAGCCCCGGTTCGTCCACCTTCCGTGGAACCGGTGTTTGAAAGCGATCGAGGATGGAGGGGCCGACGCCCTGGTTTCACTCCTCAGGACCCCGGAACGGGAGGTGTACACAATCTTCCCGGCTGAACATGTCAGTATCTCCAGGACCGTTTTCTTCACGAGGGCGGACAGGGAAATACGGTACCGGGGCACACTCCGGGATCTCCAGAATTACAGGATAGGGGTCATCTCCGGTTTCAGTTACGGGAAGGCCTTCGACAGCGCCTCCTTTCTCCGGAAGGATGCAGTGGTGAATGCCGAAAAACTTGTGGAGATGGTAGTGAACGGAAGGCACGACCTGGGAGTGGAAAACCAGGTGGTCCTCAAGACGGAAGCGCGAAAACAAGGGGTGGAAAGGCGGATACGCATCCTCCAGCCACCGGTCCACAGTCAGAAACTTTACGTGGGGTTCTCAAGAAAACGGGACCTGCAGAAGCTTGCATCCGCCTTCTCGGAATCCATCGCCGGTTTCAAGAAGACTGAGGAGTATGAAGCGATACTGAGGAAGTACGGCCTCTCGCGCTCCGACATGCGCACCGAGTGAGGCCCCAGCAGACCATGCACCTCTTTAAGAAAAAGATACTCGCCAAACTGATCATATTCCTGGTTCTCGCAGTTGCCCTGATCACCATGGGTTCGGTGGCCTATTTCAACCGGACGAATGCGAGCACCATCAGGGCCGAACTGGAGGAATCCATGGTGAGTCTCCGTGAGATTTCCCGCCTCAGTTATGCCCTCCCTCTGTGGTATATGAGCAAGATGGAGATCCGTTATCTGAACAGGGCACTCTTGGCGAACAAACACGTGATGGCCATCAATGTCTATGACGATTCGTCAAGATTCATCGCGAGCGCATCACGGGGTCTCGATGGTGGTCACGACACCCAGGAAAACCTGGAGCACCCCTTTCTGATACCGGCCGGAAGCGAAGAGATCAAGAAGATATACTACACCGTCATTTACGGCGGCCTTATCGTCGGTTCCTTCGACCTCTTTTATACTGAGCGCTTCATCAACGAGGAGATCAACCGGCGGAGCATCAATATGGCCGCTACCTTCATCGTCATCGGCCTCGCCACCATTCTCGTGATCCTGGTGGTGGTGAAAAAGATGCTCATCACCCCGGTCCTCGCCCTTGCCGATTTTTCGAGACAGGTCACCAGGAACAAAGATTACTCCCTGGCCATTACAACAAAGTCGGAGGACGAGATCGGAACCCTTTACGACAGCGTGACCGATATGCTTCGTGAGATCAGGGACCATGAGGGCGAGTTGCAGAAGACCAAGGGGTACCTGGACGGCATCATTCAGTCCATGCCCTCCATGCTCGTTGCACTCGACAGTGAGGGGACGGTCACCCTATGGAACCAGGCCACGGAAACGGCCACAGGTATCGCCGCCGGGGAGATCCTGGGTAGAAACCTTTGGGAGAGCAGCACATTTCTTGACGGTTTTGAGGAAGCATACCGTGAGGTCTTACGGACAGGAAGGCCCATCCACCTCGACCGCTACCGCCTCGAAACAGGAGAGACCACCTTCAAGAATGTTTCCCTCTATCCCCTCATAGGGAACGAAGCCATGGGTGCGGTCATCCGCATCGACGACGTGACGGAACTCGAGAAGAAGGAGCAACTTCTCCGTCAGGCCCAGAAGATGGAGTCCATCGGTACCCTGGCAAGCGGTATTGCCCATGATTTCAACAATATACTTGGGGTTATCCTAGGTACGGTCTCTCTTATCGAGTACAAAATGGAATCGGGCGGCGAGGTCGGAAGAGCGGAGCTCCAGACCCATTTGGGGGCCATCGAACGGTCGAGCAGGAGGGCGGCGGACATGGTGAAGCAGCTCCTCGCCCTGTCGAGAAAGAAAGATGTTGCCTTCCTTCCTACCGACCTGAATCAAGTGGTGCGCAACGTCATGGCCATCTGCCGCAATACCTTCGACAAGGTGGTGGAACTCAGGGCCACTCTCGCCGAAGGAAAGGCCGTGGTCTTCGGTGATGCCCTCCAGATGGAGCAGGTGCTTCTCAACCTCTGTATCAATGCGTACCATGCCATGACCATGATGAAGGCTGAAGGGGAGCCCATGGGGGGCACGATCGCCGTATCCCTGAACAAGGTTTGGAGTGACGAGCATTTCGTACGTCACCACCCTGAGGCGAGTCTCAACAGATCCTACTGGCTCCTCTCGGTCCGCGACAACGGGGTGGGTATACCACAGAGCATACTCCCCAAGATCTTCGACCCCTTCTTTACCACCAAAGAGACGGGGCAGGGGACGGGTCTCGGTCTCGCCGTTGCATACGGCATCATCAGGCAGCACTCGGGATTCGTGGACGTCTATTCCTCCCTCAACGTGGGCACTACCTTCAACTGCTACATTCCTTCCATCGAGGAGGAGACCATGGAGGGCCGTGCAACCCCTGAACAACCGGTTATCCGGGGCCAAGGGACCATCCTAGTAGTGGATCACGAACCCCTCATGCGCGACGTAGCCCGCAGCATCCTCAAGGAGTTCGGCTACGCCACCCTTGTGGCCGAGGACGGGGAGGAGGCCCTCTCGGTCTTCAGCGAAAGGCATCGGGATATCAGGATGGTACTCCTCGACATCATCATGCCGAAGAGATCGGGGCGGGAAGTCGCAGCGGAAATGAAGAAGATCGACCCGAATGTGCGGATCCTCTTTGCCTCAGGCTTCAGCCGGGATGACCGGATGGACTCCGGGGATAGCCTCGAAGATGTCCATTTCATTCAAAAGCCTTACACCATCAAAGGGCTGGCCGAAGCAATCGACAGGAGGCTCGCGTGATGGAAATCCGGGTCACTTCACCGTCCTCTCGGCCGTCCAACTCCAACGGGTGGTGATGGCCCCTTCCGTAATAAATGCGCTGCCCGCCATGGTGTTGCCCTCCACAGACCCTTCCACACTCATCAGAAACATCCTGCCGGACACGGAGTCTGCCACGGAGAGGGCAAGATCCCTGCCGCGGAGCCTCATGTCGGAGACGGTAAGTTTTCTTTCACCATCCCGCACCGTGCCCCTCACGTGCTGATACTTTTGCTGCACCACGAGGCGGTATTTCCTCTCCCCTGATCCATTCCGCAAGGTGGCCTCCCACTCTCCGTGCACATCGGCAGGGATGATCCAGAAATAGACGGTAGTGTCATACCCCTTGAGAGTCAAATCAGGTTTCCATCCACCCATGTCCCACATGTGGGACACAATTCTTGTTCCCGGCCGGAGTTCTTTGAAGAACTTCGGGATAAGTTGGCGGTTAATCTTTGGCAGCAGGTATAGAGTGACCACCGTGGCGGGCCGAAGGTCAACCATGAAAAAATCCTCCTCCACAAACTCCACCCTGTCTGAAAGACCTGCCTTCTCTGCTGCCTCCCGGCTCTCCCGGACTAATTGTGGATCGATTTCAACGCCCGTGCCCCAGGCCCCGAAATCACGGGCCGCCGCCATCACGACCCGACCATCGCCCGAACCCAAATCATACACCCTGTCACCGGGACGTACTTCAGCCAACTTCAGCATCTCGTGCACCACCCTGTGGGGTGTAACGGCGAAGATCACATCAGGTTCCGTCTTGCGGAGGGGTGCCTTTTCGCATGACATCAGGAGGGGCAGAACCAGGACCACCAGCATCAGACGGCTGCATCGCATCATCCCTTCACTCCTTTGGGCTGGACCGGGCCGACCGAACAACGAAGGGCACCCCGGCGAGAAGGACCACGATCCCCGCCAAGGCCCGGATGCCCGTATACTGGACGCTCGAAATGAACATGAAGACACAGGCCGCCAGGAAGAGAAGCGGCGTGAAGGGATAGAGGGGGACGCGGAAGGGCCGGTCCACTTTGTCTTCTTTGAGCCTCAGCACGATGAGGGACTGAACGGCGAGAAAGAAGAAAAGCCAGAACACAGGGGCCGTGTACTCCACCATGGCTACAAAACCCTCCATGGTGACCGATCCGACAAGGACGAGAAGAAGCGAGATGGCCCCCTGAACCAGGTAGGCGTTGACAGGGGCCGCCCGCCCCTCGTTCCATCTGCCCATGAACCGGAAGAGGCGAAACTCCTTTCCCATTGCGTAGTTGGTCCTCGCCCCGGTGATGATGGTGCCGTTCATGGCACCCAATGCCGACAGGGCGATGAGGAGACTCATGAAGGCACCCCCCGCCGGTCCCGTGATCCTTCGCATGAGGTCGTAAGCCACCGCTTCCGATCCGGCGAGGCCCTGGATCCCCAGGGTGCGGACATAGGCGAGGTTCACGAGGAGGTAGAGGGCGGTGATGATCCCGATGCCGATGGTAAGGGACGTGATCATATCTCTTCTCGTCTCCCGCATCTCGGCAGAGATGTAGACTGCCTCATTCCATCCCCCGAAGGTAAGGAGTACAAAGACAAGGGTGAGACCGATGAGGGGCGTGGAAGAGACCGCCGGTCCGGTTGCCGGCGGGGCGGGGGGCGACAAGAAAAGCCCTCCCACGATCACCAGCACGAGACCCAGCACTTTGGTCCCGGTAAGGATATGCTGGGTCCACTTGCCCTGTTTCAGCCCAAGGATATTGATGACCGTGAGAAAAAGGACGGACAGGGCAGCGTAGACAGCCGGGGACCGAGTACCGAGGGGGCCGAGACGAGAGAGGTAGTCGCCCAGCACAAAGGCAAGCATGGCGATGGAACCTGTCTGGATGACGGTCATACGGGCCCACACAAAGAGAAAGCCCACGTGGCGGCCGAAGGCGAGGTTGAGATAATGGTAATCCCCGCCATGGTGGGGAAAGGCGGTAGCCAGCTCCGCATAGCAGAGGGCCCCGGCCAGGGAGATGACCCCGCCAATCAGCCATGCGATAAGAAAGAGATGTTCGTTTCCCGTGTGGAGGGCCACGAGGGGAGAGGTCCTGAATATGCTGGCGCCCACGACGATCCCGACGATGAGCGATACGGCGTCGACGACGTTGAAGGTCTTCTTCATCCCTTTTCCTCTAAGGGATCTTGCAGCTTACCGAGATACCCTCTCCGCTGCCCCGCTCGATAGTGGTCCGGAAGCGCGGATTCTTCCGGATATGGTCCAGGAATGACTTCACCGGGCCCCTGATCGTGAGGACATTGTGGGCCGTGAAGCACCCGCCGGGGCTAATCTTTCTCTCCAGATCCAGAAAATACTGGAGGTACCAGTCCTTGTCGGCATCGAGGAAGACGAAGTCGAAGGGACCGTCCAGAATCTTCACCAGGTCGTGGGCGTCCCCGAGGCGGGCATCCACGTAAGAGGCAACACCCGCTTTTCTGAAATTGGCGAGTGCCGTCTCGTATCGGTCCCTGTCGATCTCGATGGTAATCACTTTACCGCCGTTCTTTGCTGCCGCCCAGGCGAGCCAAATGGCCGAGTGCCCGGTGGAAGTCCCGATTTCCAGAATGTTCCTGAATTTTCCCTCCAAAACAAGCTCATGAAGGATCCTGCCGTCTTCGTAGGGCACATTCAGATCGTTCCAGGTGAAGCGTGCTTCATGGAGAAAGCGTGACACCTGGCGGTCAAGGGCGGTGCCACGATCCGGTATCTGGGCCGCGGCAGGACCCGGCAGACAGAACATCGACCATACCATGGCCATCGCCATCCCGACAACAGCGCTCATTCTCTTCCCCATAGGCCGCCTCGTTCGTCCTCCAGCAACTTGTGCCACATGGATTCTACACTGTTTTGGCCGGTCATGCCAACCCTATCAGGTGGCAGGAGGCGCACCGTGACCACGCAAGGGCCCATGAAAACCTTTCACGGCAAAGTCTCGGCTTGGGAAAGGTGATCCACGTCACTGACAGGGGGCGAATCCGAGCTATAAGGTTGAGCAAAGAAGAAAAGGGGCTCGTCCATGGTGCGGATGACAAAGGGTGTCGGAAAGGCGTTCAGAGTCGGCATCGCTGTCCTTGTATTCGGTCTGCCCTTGGCAGTGGGCGCGGCGGCTGTGATCGGTTACGGGTTCTACGAGGGTTACAGGCGTTGTTCCGCCCGTCTGCGTCAAAGGCATTCATGAAAGAGACAAACCCGGTTGATCCTCTCCTCCTCACGAGACACCAGACCCTGCCCCTCTTCCTCCTCCTTCTCTTCGTAACCATGGTCGCTTTTCCTTCCCCGGCGGGATCACAGGTCCAGGACCGTGAAAATTCCCGTCTCCGGATGGCCAACCCTGCTTCCGTCAACTGTGAAAAACTGGGAGGCACCCTGGTCATAGAGAAGGGCGCCGATGGCGGCGAGCGCGGCGTGTGCCGTTTTGGAGACGGCACGCAGTGTGACGAGTGGGCCCTGTTCCGGGGTGAGTGTCCGGTATATGTTGACCCTTTTCTCTACTGCCGCACAGTGGGGACGGCCGACACACCCGACAACCGGTACCGGGGTGACGGGATGCCCGATGCCGTCGTCCGGGCCATGGTGCAACATGGGATGGTATCGGATGACGCACCGCCAGGATTCCGGAAGAAAGGAGTCTGGAGATGTATGGATCATGCGGTATGGGCCTGCCACTTCGGGGCCAACATCCCTTGCACCGAGAAGGCGGACCTGTCGCGGATTCCGTCCCCGGCCATGGAGGCGTACTGTAAGGCCAATCCGGGTGTCGACACCATTCCCGCTTATGTGACGGGTCGGGCGACGGTCTATGAGTGGAAGTGCAGTGCGGGAAGACCGGAGGCGGCCCGGCAAGTCCTGAGGAGAGACTCCAGGGGATTCATCGCAGACTTCTGGTTCCAAGTGACCCCCTGAAAAGAAAAAAGCCGACGATGGGATTCGAACCCGCGGCCTGCTCATTACGAGTGAGCTGCTCTACCCCTGAGCTACGTCGGCGTAATGGTAATTAAATACTATTTGCCGATGCCCTGTCAAGAATTGGGAAAGGCATACTCGAGGGTGAAAAAGTACTGCCTCTCCGGAGCGGGAAACACCCCCACGCTCGGAGGGATGAAGGGCGGTATGCCGTTGGTCACGGCACCATAGCTGTCATATTTCTTTCCGGTGAGATTCCTGGCCGAGAAGGAGAGGCCGAGCTTTCCCATTCCGTACCGGAGGTGGGCATCGAAGATGGTTGCGCCCGGTAGCTTCCTGAACCTGTTCTCCAGATCGTTGACCATGTATCGGGCCCCTGTGTAGGTGGAGAGAAACTTCACCATCACGTCCCTGTAAGAGTATGACAGGAGGCCGGAGAGCTTCCGGGCGGGCACGAGGGGGATATCCTTACCCCTGAACCTGCCTTCCCTGAACCTCGCGTCAACCCACGAATAGGTTCCGTCCAGGCGAAGTCCCGGGGCGATGATCCATCCCACCCTGGCCTCAACCCCCTTCCGTTCCGTCTTGCCGTAGTTCTGGTTGGTGGAATCGAAATCGTTGTAAAAAAGTTCATTATCACTCATCGAATGAAACAGGGTTACCTCGCCGCTCATCCGCCTGTGGGGTTCCCACCTGACGCCCAGGTCCCACTCCCTCGTTGTCTGGGCCCTAATGGCCGGATCGATAGGTGGTTTCGGGGGCCAGGCAAGGGAGTTCCAGGCGTTGAAGAGCTCCTGGGTCACAGGGAATCTGAACCCCTTCCCGTAGGAGAGAAAAACCTTTCCGTTGCCCGGGAGCAGATAGGTGAGGGAGGAGCGGAAGGCATCCTTTTTGTCGTGGGTAGTGGCCTCAAAGGGTGCAATGAGTCCGGTGTAATTGAAATAGTCGAATACGTACCTTGTCTTCTGGGTCCGGTAGCCCACGGCGAAGAGGAGGTCTTCCGCGAGATGGACCGTGTTGTCTGCGAAGAAGGCTGCATCCTTTCGGTCGATGGTGGTGGAGTCGTGGGTGGAACCGTAATCGTTGGTGCCGGAGGTGGGGTAGGAATAGTAGTCGAACCCGGTGATGAGACGATTCCTGAGGCCGAAGAGGGGCCGGGTGAAGGTCACCCGGGGCGAGAAGGAAAGGGTCTCCATCTTTCCCATGGAGTCCATGAACCAGCCCGTTCCCTCAAAATGAGAGGAATTGTGGCGATTTCTGTAGGAACCTTCAAGGGTCAGCACAAGGTTCTCCGTCACCGTGATGTCGGCCCCGAGGTCGATGAAGTTGTCCTCTGTTGTGCCACGGTTGTAGGGTTCGTCCGTGTCCTTGCGGTCGTAGAGGGGGCTGTTCAGTTGGTGAAAGGAAAGATTTCCCGGAAGACCGTACTGGTCACGATGATGACCCGCCTTCAGGCGGATGGTCGCGTTCCGGATACCGTCAAAACCGAGGCTTGCGAACACGTCCTTCATGCGAAGGTCGTTGTTGTGCCGGTACCCCTGCGACTCATACGATGACGTAACGGCCGCGTAAGAGAGGCTGCCCGTCTTTCCGGTGACACTCACCCGTGGGTTGAAAAGATTGTAGCTCCCGGTAGTTACCGAGGCGGTGGCCTTCGGGGGTCCCTCGCCCTTTCTGAGGATGATGTTCACCACGCCCGCCACGGCGTTGTCTCCATACAGAACCGTTCCGGGTCCGCGGTAGATCTCGATCCGATCGATCATATCCACCGGGACTTGGGCCAGGTCCGTCCCGGACGCGTCGATGTTCGTGACTCTTCGTCCGTCGATCAGGAAGAGGGTGTTGCGACCTGCGCTGTCACCGTATCCACGGATATCGACGTCAGTGAACTTGCCGTTGCTGAGCTGGCTGTTCACGAAGACCCCGGGCTCCCGGAAGAAGGCTTCCGCCACGCTGGTGACACCGAGCTCCTTCATTTCCTCCCTGGTTACGACGGACACATGGGCCGGGACCTCCCGGAACCGCGTCTCGGTTCGAGACGCAGTCACCACGATCTCCTCCAGCCGTCTCGCGTCCTCTCCCCGCAGAGGGAGGGGTAAGGAAAGAAGAAGAGAAAAGAGAATGACAATGGTGATGGTGGGTACACGCATGACAGGCCTCCTTATGCCTCGTAAGGATTCTGCCGTGACAGCGTCACCCAACGTCTCCTGGCTTGGGGAGTTAAGCGTATGCGCCTTCCCGTTCCGCGCAGGGCGGAACAGTGGCCGGTATTACCCGTGCATCGCCTTGAACCCGTCACAGTTGCGGGACAGCGGAAGATTTTCACTTCGCTTCCGTTGCAAGTGACGCCTCATGGGACAGTCGCTGTACTCTTATCATTTCGAACACGGCATGGCAACATTTTTCTTTCCATTCCGGTCCCGAGCGATTAAGATATTCCCGACCCATGCACAGAGAACTGACAAAGAAGAAATTCAACACCTGCAGGGTCGGAAGGCCGCTCGGCATCGAGATCATCCGGGTGGATGAAGGCTATGCAGAGGCGAAGATGGTCATCCGGGAGGAACACATGAATCCCTTTGGAGCCGTCCATGGAGGGATCATCTTCACCTTTGCCGACCATGTGGGCGGGGCCTGCGGCAACAGCCTGGGCAAACAGGCGGTCCTTCTCGAGTCCTCCATCCAGTTCCTGAAACCGGTCTTTCCCGGCGAGACTATCCACGGCACCGCAATCATGGTCCACAGAGGAAAGAAGATCGACCGCATCGAGGTCAGAATTTTCAAGGATAACGGGGAAAACGTGGCGCTCACGCACATGATCTCCTTCGTTCTTGACGATGGGTAGGGGCCAGGAACTCCTCACCATCTTCCATCTCCTTCTCGACCATTTCGGCCAGAGACACTGGTGGCCGGGGGAGACCGTTGCGGAGATCGTGGTGGGTGCTATCCTCACCCAGAATACTGCCTGGAAGAACGTTCAGAAGGCGATCCGTAACATGAAGATGGCCGGCATCCTCTCTCTGGAGGGCATTCAGACCACCAAGAGAGAGGAACTGGCTGAGATAATCCGTCCGTCAGGGTTTTTCAACATCAAAGCGCTGAGGCTCAAAAACTTCGTCACCTTTGTGACGGAGACATACGGGGGGCTGGAAGGGAAGGTGGATGGCCTGACCACGGCAGATCTTCGCCGCGACTTCCTCGGAGTAAACGGCATCGGGCCGGAGACGGCGGACAGCATTCTCCTGTACGCGCTTCAACGGCCCGTCTTTGTCGTAGACGCTTACACGAAAAGGTTTGTCAGGAACCACGGTCTTCTTAGGGGACCGTATACCTACTCCGCGATACAGGGATTCTTCACCCAAGATCTGCCGGAGGACACGTACCTCTTCAATGAATACCATGCCCTCATCGTCCGCCTGGCCCAGGTGTATTGCAGGGCCGTCCCGCGGTGTTCCGGGTGTCCCCTTGAGACCAGTCGTTTTATGTGAGGGTGACCTTTTCGGTTGTCGCTGAGTGTGCTATCTTGCCAAGGACAACCGGATCTTCTCCTGCCCGGCGGAGCCGGGTGGTCACGTCATCAAGGGCTGAAGCGGCTACGATAAGGACAAAACCGATCCCCATATTGAAGGTCGCGTACATCTCCCCGGGAGGGATCTCTCCCATTTCCCGGAGGAGTCTGAAGATTGGCAGTATCCGCTCTTCCGGTACATGAATGGTCGCTGTCAGACCGTCGGGAATCACCCTCCTGACGTTTCCGGTGATCCCTCCGCCCGTGATGTGGGCCATGCCCCGTATCGCCCCCGACTCGAGGCAGGAAAGAATTGGTTTGGCGTAAATCCTGGTGGGTCGAAGAAGTTCCTCGTAGAGGGGACCGCGCACAGGGGGAAGGCTGGCGTGGATATCGACTTTGTGTGCATCGAAGAGGATCTTGCGGACGAGGGAATAACCGTTGCTGTGGAGACCCGAGGAGGGAAGGCCGAGAATGGCGTCACCCTCCTGTATTGCCGAGCCGTCGACGATGGCGTCCTTCTCCACAATACCCACCACAAAGCCGGCAAGATCGTATTCTCCGTCAGGGTAGAAGGAAGGCATCTCCGCGGTTTCTCCGCCGATGAGGGAGCAATCGGCCATAGTGCATCCGTCGCAGATGCCTGCAATGACGTCCCGGTAGACACCCTCTTCAAGCCGGCCGCAGGCAAAATAGTCGAGGAAGAAGAGGGGTCTGGCCCCGAGGGTGAGGACGTCGTTGGCACTCATGGCTACGAGATCGATTCCCACAGTATCGTGTTTCCCGGCAAGAAACGCGATCTTCAGCTTTGTGCCCACGCCGTCGGTGGAGCTCACAAGAACCGGTTCGCGGTAACCCTCGGGAAGGGCGGTGAGGGAACCGAACCCTCCGATGGGGTTCAGAACAAAGGGCTTGAAGGTGCTGTGGATTCTTGCCTTCAGGGAATCGATGGCCCGGTCAGCCTTTTCGATATCAACCCCCGCGTCTTTATACGTTATAGGTGACATGGCCTCAATCTAAAATGATATTGTCCTGCTGTCAATCGAATTGTGGGAGAGGGGGTCTGAAAAGCTGTCCCCAGGACCAATCCCGATGCAGGGAAAAGATCCTGGGGGCAGGTAAGGTATCACGTCATCTTGGTGATGAACTCATCGACGAGCATTGCCGGGAGTGTCATGATCTGCACGGTTCCCCTTGACCCGAGCTCGATGGATATTTTGGCGATGGCTTCGTTGTTGGGAGCATCAAGGATGTTAATGAAATCGTACTGCCCCAGAACTGCATACTGGGCGAGGACCTTGGCCCCCATACTCTCGATCTCCCGGTTTACTTCTTCGATTCTCTCCGGATGTTTCTTGATTGTTTTCCTGCCGTCATCCGTAAGGGTGCTGAGCAATATGTAGATTGGCATTGTATCACCTCCCTTTCTCAGTATAATTAAATAGGGGGGGCAAGGTTGTCAACAGAAATTGTACGTCATTGTTGGAAAAAGGGTGTGGTGTTGGCGTGGGGGTGCGGGAGTTGTTAACTGTGAAAACATTCACAATTGACACCGCATTATCCACTGGATTTCCAGGGGATTGTGTGCTATATAGATCCCACTGGAGGCGGGCTCATGGGGAGGGAGGAGAGCTTGTATAATCCTTCACAAGACCCTCCCTACAACTTCTGCTGACAGCTATTTACTCCGCATCGGGGGCTTTCATGGCAAAACCAATGGACCAGTACAAATGGCAGGAACTGAATGTGGGATGTGTCATCGAAGAGGTGGGCAATGCCAGGGAGTATAAGACCGGTGACTGGCGGTCCCAGAAGCCCGTATGGAACAACGCCAAGTGCATCAAATGCGGACTCTGCTGGCTTTATTGTCCCGATGCAGCGGTGTGCCCCACTGATGAGGGGTTCTTCTATGCGAATCTCGATTACTGCAAGGGGTGCGGTATCTGTTCCCGTGAGTGTAAGCCGGGTGCAATCACCATGATGGAGGAAGATCGATGAAGAAACGTACCGGAATCGAAGTCTCCATCGCCGCATCGGTAGCCGCGAAGCTCGCCCGGGTGGAAGTGATCGCCGCCTATCCCATCACCCCCCAGACCCACATTGTGGAGCACCTCTCCGAATTGGTTGCCAACGGTGAACTGGATGCCGTGTATGTGAACGTGGAATCGGAGCACTCCGCCATGTCCGCATGCTGCGGTTCTGCCGCCGCAGGGGCACGGACTTTCACCTCCACCAGTGCTCAGGGACTCGAACTGATGCACGAGATCCTCTTCATTGCCTCGGGTATGCGCCTTCCCATCGTCATGGCTGCCGTGAACCGGGCACTCTCTTCACCCCTCTCCATCTGGGGCGATCACTCCGACGTCATGGCGGCGAGGGATACGGGATGGATCATGCTCTTTTGTGAAAACGGCCAGGAAGTAGTGGACACCATCCTCATGGCCTTCAAGATTGCCGAAGACCGGCGGGTGCTCCTCCCCGTGATGGTCAACCTCGACGGGTTCTCCTTGAGCCACGTCATCGAACCCATCGAATTCCCTTCCCAGGAAGAGGTGGACGAATTCCTTCCTCCTTACAACCCCCTCTATACCTTGCATCCCGATAAGCCGGTCACCATGGGGGCATACGCCATGCCGGAGCTTTACACGGAGGCGAAGTACGCGCAGGAAATGGCCATCGCCGGTTCCCTCACCGTGGTCCAGGAGGTCATGGAAGAATACGGGAAGCGCTTCGGAAGAACGTACCATCCCGTGGAAACCTATAACACCGGGGACGCTGACTTCGTGTTCGTGGCCCTTGGTGCCGTCTCCGAAAACATCAAAACCGCCATCGACGACCTCAAGGCAGAAGGGAAGGAGGCCGGGCTCATCCAGTTACGCCTCTTCAGGCCCTTCCCCTCAGAAGAACTGCTGGCAGCTCTTGCAGGAAAGAAAAGGGTGGCAATCATCGAACGGGCCATGCCCGGCGGGGCACTGAACGGTCCCCTCTTCAACGAGATTACGTCACTCCTCCAGAGCCGGAAGATCGATACGGTAACAGAGAACTACATCCTTGGTCTGGGAGGGCGGGACGTCCTTCCCGACGACTTCAAGGCAATCTTCGGGAAACCCTTTACAGCCCGGGAGAGCGGGGCATATCAGAACTACAGTGTTATAGGGGTGAGAGGATGATGATTCCGGAGCTTGACGTCTATGCGGCGAACGTAGTTACGAAGGAGGAATTCATTGTTCCGGGTCACCGCGCCTGCCAGGGATGTGCGGAGATTCTCGCCCTCAGGCTTGCCCTCAAGGTCTTCGGGAGAGACACCATCATGGTCATGGCCACGGGGTGCATGGAGATCATCTCAACCCCTTTACCTCTCACGGATTGGACCCTCCCGTGGATCCATGTGGCCTTCGAGAACGCTGCGGCTGTTGCCTCAGGGGTTGAAGCGGGCTTACGGATCTTAAGCGAGAAAGGAAAGATTCCCCGGAAGGATGTCCACGTCGTTGCCATTGCCGGCGACGGCGGAACAAGCGACATCGGCCTCCAGGCCCTCTCCGGCGCGCTGGAGCGGGGAACCCGGTTCACCTACATCTGCGTGGACAATGAAGCCTACATGAATACGGGCATCCAGCGCTCCTCATCCACTCCCTACGGCGCCATGACCACCACCAGCCCTCCGGGGAAGAAGAGTATCGGCCAGTCCACCTGGAAGAAAAATATGCCTAAGATCGCAGCGGCCCACAACATCCCGTACGTGGCCACCGCCTGTCCTTCCTATCCCTTTGATCTCATGTCCAAGGTGAAGAAGGCCAAAATGACCGATGGCCCTTCTTACCTTCATATCCTCTCCGTGTGCCCCACGGGGTGGAGGATACCCACCACCGAGGCCATCACCTACGGCAAGCTGGCGGTGCGAAGCGGTATGTTCCCTCTCTACGAGGTGGAGAATGGCCGGTGGAGGGTGACCTACAGTCCCGAGCCCTTACGCCCCGTCACCGAGTACCTGAAGGGCCAGGGCCGGTACCGCCACCTCACCGAGGAACACGTGGCGAAGATCCAGGAGCGGATTTCCCGGGAGTGGGAAGAACTGAAGTTCGCCTGTACCATCAAGTAAGACGCACCTCCATTCGGCGACACCCGAAGAAGTGCACCGGGATTTTCCTGGTGCACTTCTTTCTTTTCTTTTGCCTCATTAGCTTGACAAAAAAGGGGCATTGGATTGAAATATACGGGGGGCTTTCATGGCAAAACCAATGGACCAGTACAAATGGCAGGAACTGAATGTGGGATGTGTCATCGAAGAGGTGGGCAATGCCAGGGAGTATAAGACCGGTGACTGGCGGTCCCAGAAGCCCGTATGGAACAACGCCAAGTGCATCAAATGCGGACTCTGCTGGCTTTATTGTCCCGATGCAGCGGTGTGCCCCACTGATGAGGGGTTCTTCTATGCGAATCTCGATTACTGCAAGGGGTGCGGTATCTGTTCCCGTGAGTGTAAGCCGGGTGCAATCACCATGATGGAGGAAGATCGATGAAGAAACGTACCGGAATCGAAGTCTCCATCGCCGCATCGGTAGCCGCGAAGCTCGCCCGGGTGGAAGTGATCGCCGCCTATCCCATCACCCCCCAGACCCACATTGTGGAGCACCTCTCCGAATTGGTTGCCAACGGTGAACTGGATGCCGTGTATGTGAACGTGGAATCGGAGCACTCCGCCATGTCCGCATGCTGCGGTTCTGCCGCCGCAGGGGCACGGACTTTCACCTCCACCAGTGCTCAGGGACTCGAACTGATGCACGAGATCCTCTTCATTGCCTCGGGTATGCGCCTTCCCATCGTCATGGCTGCCGTGAACCGGGCACTCTCTTCACCCCTCTCCATCTGGGGCGATCACTCCGACGTCATGGCGGCGAGGGATACGGGATGGATCATGCTCTTTTGTGAAAACGGCCAGGAAGTAGTGGACACCATCCTCATGGCCTTCAAGATTGCCGAAGACCGGCGGGTGCTCCTCCCCGTGATGGTCAACCTCGACGGGTTCTCCTTGAGCCACGTCATCGAACCCATCGAATTCCCTTCCCAGGAAGAGGTGGACGAATTCCTTCCTCCTTACAACCCCCTCTATACCTTGCATCCCGATAAGCCGGTCACCATGGGGGCATACGCCATGCCGGAGCTTTACACGGAGGCGAAGTACGCGCAGGAAATGGCCATCGCCGGTTCCCTCACCGTGGTCCAGGAGGTCATGGAAGAATACGGGAAGCGCTTCGGAAGAACGTACCATCCCGTGGAAACCTATAACACCGGGGACGCTGACTTCGTGTTCGTGGCCCTTGGTGCCGTCTCCGAAAACATCAAAACCGCCATCGACGACCTCAAGGCAGAAGGGAAGGAGGCCGGGCTCATCCAGTTACGCCTCTTCAGGCCCTTCCCCTCAGAAGAACTGCTGGCAGCTCTTGCAGGAAAGAAAAGGGTGGCAATCATCGAACGGGCCATGCCCGGCGGGGCACTGAACGGTCCCCTCTTCAACGAGATTACGTCACTCCTCCAGAGCCGGAAGATCGATACGGTAACAGAGAACTACATCCTTGGTCTGGGAGGGCGGGACGTCCTTCCCGACGACTTCAAGGCAATCTTCGGGAAACCCTTTACAGCCCGGGAGAGCGGGGCATATCAGAACTACAGTGTTATAGGGGTGAGAGGATGATGATTCCGGAGCTTGACGTCTATGCGGCGAACGTAGTTACGAAGGAGGAATTCATTGTTCCGGGTCACCGCGCCTGCCAGGGATGTGCGGAGATTCTCGCCCTCAGGCTTGCCCTCAAGGTCTTCGGGAGAGACACCATCATGGTCATGGCCACGGGGTGCATGGAGATCATCTCAACCCCTTTACCTCTCACGGATTGGACCCTCCCGTGGATCCATGTGGCCTTCGAGAACGCTGCGGCTGTTGCCTCAGGGGTTGAAGCGGGCTTACGGATCTTAAGCGAGAAAGGAAAGATTCCCCGGAAGGATGTCCACGTCGTTGCCATTGCCGGCGACGGCGGAACAAGCGACATCGGCCTCCAGGCCCTCTCCGGCGCGCTGGAGCGGGGAACCCGGTTCACCTACATCTGCGTGGACAATGAAGCCTACATGAATACGGGCATCCAGCGCTCCTCATCCACTCCCTACGGCGCCATGACCACCACCAGCCCTCCGGGGAAGAAGAGTATCGGCCAGTCCACCTGGAAGAAAAATATGCCTAAGATCGCAGCGGCCCACAACATCCCGTACGTGGCCACCGCCTGTCCTTCCTATCCCTTTGATCTCATGTCCAAGGTGAAGAAGGCCAAAATGACCGATGGCCCTTCTTACCTTCATATCCTCTCCGTGTGCCCCACGGGGTGGAGGATACCGTCGGACCAGGCGATCCGTTACGGAAGACTCGCCGTGGAGACCGGTATGTTCCCCCTCTACGAGATCGAAAGAGGCCGATACCGCCTTTCCTATAATCCCACACCCCTAAGGCATGTGGTCGACTATCTGACGGGCCAGGGCCGGTACCGCCACCTTACGGTAAAAACTATCCCGACGATTCAGGCACGGGTGAGCAAGGACTGGGAACGACTCAAGTTTCTCTGCGACGTGAAATAAGGATCAGAATCTACAGGCAATCGGGGGGAATATGGAAGCGGAGGTTGAAAAACTGCAGGCCATCATGAAGAAATACGGCGGGGATAAATCGTTCATCCTTGCCATGTTCCAAGATATCCAGAGGGAGTACCGCTATCTCCCGAAGGACGCGATACGGTATGTGTGCGAGCAGCTTAACGTTCCTTTTGTCAAGGGTTATGAGGTAGCCACCTTTTACACGTCCCTTTCCCTGAAACCGAGAGGAAAACACACGGTTCACGTCTGTCTGGGGACGGCTTGTCATCTTAGGGGCGGGCCGAACATCCTGGAGGCCTTCGAGCGTGAATTGGGTGTATCGAGAGGAGATACCACGACCAACGGTCTTTTTACCCTCGAATCGGTGAACTGCCTTGGGGCCTGCGCCCTCGCCCCCCTGGTGAGGGTGGATGAAACGGATTATGGGAAGGCCACACCGGGAGTCGCGCGAACCATTCGTCAAAAATACAGCGACGGAGAGTGATTATGGTGGGCTCGCTTGAGGATCTCGTTTCCATCGGTGCCAGGTACCGTCAGAAGGCCTCTGCGCACGAAAAGACCGTCAGAGTGTGCTGTGGAACCGGCTGTGTCTCCTCGGGCGCCCTACAGGTTCTGTCTGGTCTCAAAGAGAGGCTGGAGGGAATGGAGCTGAAGGATAAGGTACAGGTGAAGCAGACGGGATGCCACGGCCTCTGCGAGCGCGGCCCCATCGTGGTCATCGGTGACGACGAGATCCTGTACCAGAGTGTAGGCAAAAGGAAGGTGGAAGAAGATATACACCTCATCCTTCAGACGATTACGGACAATAAGGTAGCGGATCGACTCCTTTACAAGGGGGACGATAAGACCCGCAAGTACGTCTCTCCCCGGGATATCCCTTTCTACGCCGGCCAGACCAGGATTGCCCTGGCACTCAACGGTGTAATCGACCCGGAAAACATAGAGGAATACATAGCCCGGGGAGGCTATCGTGCCCTTGCGTCGGCCTTGGGGACCGCCCCTGATGAAATCGTCGAACGGATCGAAAAGTCAGGCCTCAGAGGACGGGGCGGGGGAGGATTCCTCACCGGGTGGAAGTGGCGTTCCTGCAAAGAAGCCCCGGGGGATCCAAAGTACATTCTCGCCAACGGGGACGAGGGTGATCCGGGCGCCTTCATGGACAGATCTCTTATGGAGGGCAACCCCCACGGCATCTTGGAGGGCATGGCCATCGGAGGTTACGCGATCGGGTCGAAGCAGGGCTTTATATACGTGAGGGATGAGTATCCTCTTGCCGTATCCAGGCTTTCAACCGCCATCGATCAGGCCCGCAAATACGGACTCCTCGGGAAAAATATCCTTCATTCGGGGTTCGATTTCGATGTCGGTATCTTCAGAGGCGGTGGCGCCTTTGTATGTGGGGAGTCTACGGCTCTCATGTCTTCGATCGAAGGAAAGGCAGGAGAGCCCAGGGCGAAGTATATCCACACGGTGGAGAAGGGAGTGTGGGACAAACCCTCAAACCTGAACAACGTGGAGACGTGGGCCAATGTCCCCTACATCATCGACAGGGGCTGGGAGTGGTTTGCCGGCATCGGGACCACGGCAAGCAAGGGAACGAAGGTCTTCTCCCTTGTGGGAAAGGTGAAGAATACCGGTCTGATCGAGGTGCCCATGGGAATTACCCTTCGGGAGATCATCTTTGATCTCGGCGGGGGCATCCAGCAGAACAAACATTTCAAGGCGGTCCAGACGGGTGGCCCCTCGGGGGGGTGCATCCCCGAGGCCTATCTCGATATACCGGTTGACTTTGATTCTCTTACGAAACTCGGGTCCATGATGGGGTCGGGCGGAATGATCGTCATGGACGAGCGGAGCTGTATGGTCGACGTGGCCAAGTACTTCCTGAAGTTTCTCGTGGAGGAGTCGTGCGGCAAATGCACCCCTTGCAGGGAAGGGGTGCGGCGGATGTATCAGATTGTGGAGCGCATCTGTGCCGGTGAGGGCAAGATGGAGGACGTGGAACATCTGGAGGAACTGGGAAGGGCCGTTGGTCTCGGATCTTTGTGCGGTCTCGGACAGAGCGCTCCGAACCCGGTGCTCTCTACCATCAAGTTCTTCCGCGACGAGTATCGAAAGCACATACAGGAGCATACATGCCCGGCAGGGGTGTGCAAGGCCCTGGTCAAGTTTTCCATCGATGACAACAAGTGTACCGGTTGCACCCTCTGTGCCGTGGAGTGTCCGGTGAGCTGTATCTCGGGAGAAAAGCGGCAGGCACACACCATTGACGAATCACGGTGCACCAAATGCGGGACCTGCTATGATCTGTGTCGCTTCGAGGCGGTAGTCATTTCTTAAAGGTGGTGCCATGGTCGAGTTCACGATTGACGGAAAACGGGTAAAAGGTGACAGGGGCGAGACGATCCTGGCGGTAGGGAGAAGGGAAGGTTTTGTCATCCCCACCCTCTGTCATCACGATGCCCTGGGCTCGGACGGGCGCTGCCGGCTGTGCGTGGTGGAGGTGGTGCGGGGAAAGAGAAGACGGATCGTGACCTCCTGTCTCTACCCCGTAGAGAAAGATATAGAAGTTTTCACGGACTCTCCTGATGTGAGGCTCGTTCGCAAAACCGTCCTTGAACTGCTCCTGGCCCGTTGTCCCGACTCGCAGACGATTGCGTATCTTGCACACCAATACGGTATCCATACAACACGCTATGAGAAGGACCGGGACAAGGGCAAGTGTATCCTCTGCAACCTGTGCGTGAGGGCTTGTGAGCAGATAGTAGGGGTTTCCGCCCTCGGAATGAGCGGAAAGGGGCCATTCAAAAAGGTGACGACACCCTTCGACGAGCCATCCGATGCCTGCATAGGTTGCGGGGCCTGCGTGGTAATCTGTCCCACCGAACATATTTACATGGAAGATCGGAAAGGGGTCCGGACGGTCTGGCGGAAGAAATTCGAGCTGGCACGTTGTTCCGTGTGCGGCCGCTTTCACGCGCCCATCGAGCAGTTGGAGTTCATCGCAAGAAAAACCCACGTGGCCCTAGACAAGTTGATGGTGTGCCAAGACTGCAAATAAATAACTCTTTTCTTGTTATTTCTTCCGGAATTTATTAGGCTATTACGGATGTAGGTCAACATGGCCGGGGATCTGAAAAGGATAGGGCAGTTTCTCAGAGAGACGAGGGAACGGCGCGGTCTCACGGTAGATGACGTGTCCAAAGCCCTCTTCCTCAGAAAAACCCTTGTACGGGCCATCGAGACGGGTGACCGGGCTACCCTTCCTCACGATGTGTATGTGAGAGGATATATTCGGGAGTACGCTCAGTATCTCAAGGTTCAGAATGAAATCCAACCTCTTCTCATCGAAAGAGAGGAGACAGAAGTTGAGAACCTGCCCAAACCGGTCGTGAAGAAGAAAACCGAAAGTGCCCACCGGGTAGTACCCAGACTCAAAAGGAGGTTTCTCGTCTACCCGGCCCTCGGCATCGTGTTGGGTGTCGCCCTGGTCATGTTCATCTTTTCGAATCCTCTTCCCACATCGCCCGATGAACAGAGACAGACTCAATCAAAGACAAGCACGGTCGCCGCACCCGAGCGGAAGGTCGTCTCCGAAGTTTCCGACGTGAAGAGACTCATGATCACGTGCCATGAGCGGGCTTGGGTGAGTATCCTCATAGACGGGATTGAAAAAAAGGAATTCATGCTCAGCCCTCACGAGATCGTCGTGTTGAATGCCAAAGACCGGTTCGACATACTGGTGGGCAATGCGGGCGGGGTAAAGATCTTTTTTAACGGTAAGGACTCAGGCTTTGAAGGGGCAAGCGGTCAGGTAAGGCGCATAAGCCTTTCGTAACGAGAGCCTTTCTTAAAAAAAACCGCCGTTGTCTTTTCCTGAGCAATTACTGGGCGAGCTTCTCGAGTTCCTCTGCTGCAATATCGAAGTTGGCGTAAACCTTCTGGACATCGTCCAGGTCCTCAAGGGCCTCCATGAGCTTCAGCATGGTTTCGGCGTGTTTCCCTTCCAGCTTTACCAACGTCTGAGGGATCATGCTGATTTCAGCGACCGTGTACTTCAGTTTATTGTCTTCAAAAGCCTTTCTTGTTTTCTCGAAATTGGCCAGCTCGGTGTATACCTCCATCTCGTTACCATCTTCCCGGACGTCGTCTGCCCCGAGGTCGAGGGCCAATTCCATGACCTTGTCTTCATCCACCGATGACTTGTCGAAGACGATATATCCTTTCTTGGTGAACTGCCAGGACACGCTACCGGCTTCGGCAAGATTTCCGTTCAGTCTCGACAGGACATGTCGAACATCTGCCGTGGTTCGCTTCTTGTTGTCCGTCAGGGTTTCGATAAGAATCGCCGTTCCACCCGGTCCATAACCTTCGTAGATCTGCTCCTCGTAATTCTCGCCGCCCTCGAGGGCATTAAGACCTTTCTTGATTGCCCTCTCGATATTGTCTTTCGGCATATTTTCTGCTTTAGCCTGGGTGACGGCCACACGAAGCCTCGGATTGGCGTCCACGTCCCCTCCACCGATACGGGCGGCAGTGGTGATCTCACGAATGAGTTTCGTGAAGATCTTACCGCGTTTTGCATCGGCAGCACCCTTTTTGTGCTTAATGGAACTCCATTTGCTGTGTCCGGACATTAAGCCCCCTGGGGGAGAAGATGGTGGGCGATATTGGATTCGAACCAACGACCTCTGGTATGTGAGACCAGCGCTCTAACCATCTGAGCTAATCGCCCGTACGCTGGTATTTCTATTACATCCCGGCTGAAAAGTCAATAGAAACAGAGTATCACGCATATCCTTCGTCATCCTCCTTCATTGAGAGCCCGACGCCGCAGGCAACGGTTTTTGATTGACAAAGGATGGAATACAGGATAACTTCTCCGTGTATTGTATACTGTATACACTCATAATATGAATCTCGTGAAAGGAGGGGGTTAAAATGCGAGCACTGGTAATCGGCGGGACCGGGGGAATGGGGCAGGGGGTTGCCCGTGACCTCATTAAACAGGATCGGATCGAAAAGGTGATTCTCGGCGATATCAATATAGACCCGGGAAGGGTACAGGAAAAACTGCGGGTGAGCCATAAGGTATCCCTCGCCAAAATCGATGTGAATGATCACGCCGGGATGGTAAGGGCAATCAAAGACTCCGACGTGGTGATCAACTGTGCCGGCCCATTCTACAAGACCGCCGTGGCCGTGGCGAGAGCGGCGGTGGAGGCAAAGGTCAATTACATCGATATCTGCGACGACTACGAGGCCACAGAGATTCTCTTCTCCTCCGATATCGACAAGGCGGCCAAAGAGGCGGGGATCACGGTGCTGACCGGCATGGGCTCCGATCCGGGAACCAACAATGTACTGGTGAAGTGGTACGCCAATCAACTGGACCGCGTTGATGAAATCGCCCTGTTCTGGGTGGTAAGTATTGCGGAGCTGGCAGGTGCGGCGTGGGATCACAGCCTCCACATGACCCTCGGTCAGATTCCCCAGTACATTAACGGTAAACTCGTTCATGTTGAAGGGGGAACGGGCGTTGAGACCGCCCAGTTTCTGGATCCCCTGGGGGTATGCCAGGTCCGTTACGTGGGCCATCCCCAGCCGCTGACCATCCCCCGTTACATAGAAGGCGTCAGGACGGTAGTGATCAAAGGGGCTCTTATTCCCGGATGGGTGGACGAACTGATCAAGGAACAGAAGGATACGGGATTTCTCAGCAAGGAACCTGTTGATATTAAAGGTACCAACGTGGTGCCCTACGATTTGACGTTGCGTCTCTGGGACTCCATTCCTAACAGCAGGGACAGAGGGCCTTTTGCCTCCGGTCTGAAGGTAATCGTGAAAGGGGCAAGAAAGGGGAAAGAGGTGACGTACACGGCAGACATTGTCGGGAGGATGGCACCCGGGACCGGGCTCCCTGCTGCTATCGCGGCCCTCATGATGGACGAGGGTGATGTCTCTGCGAAGGGTGTGGTGGCACCGGAAGGCTGTATCGATCCGGACAAGTTTCTCGCTGCACTGCTCCAGAGAGGCGCCCGTATCCATCAAACCGAAACGATAGCGTCCATGTTTTCTCTCTAGCCTGAATACGAAGGAGGGGCTTAATGAAAGAGGCTGAAAAACTCAACATAAGGAGAAGTAAAGAGCTATTTGAAGAAGCAAAGACGCTTGTCCCGGGTGGGGTGCTCGGGGCGAGGAAGCCAGGAGATTTCATCGAGGGCGAATACCCCATCTTTCTCGAGTACGGCAAGGGTTGCAGGTTGATTGACGTAGACGGCAATGAATTCATCGATTTTCTTTGCGGTTATGGACCCATAATCCTCGGGTACCGGGAAGAGGAGGTCGATGATGCCGTGATCAGACAGATAAAGGACAAGGGTTTTTGTTTCACCCTGACCCAGCGCTACCAGAATGAGCTGGCAAAGAAACTTACCCAGCTCGTACCTTCTTCGGAGCTGAGTATCTTCCTGAAGACCGGGTCCGATGCCACGACGGCTGCTATTCGGATTGCGAGGGCACACACCAACCGGATCAAGGTCATGCGCAGCGGATACCATGGCTGGCACGATTGGTGTGTCGAAATGAAGGGCGGTATCCCCGAAAAGTTCTATGAGGACGTCTACGAGTTTCATTACAACGATCTGGACCGCCTGAAGGATCTGATGGCGAAGCACGGCGATCAGACTGCCGCCATTATCATGACGCCCTTCGGCCATCCGCTCCACGAAAAGATGCAGGAACCCAAACCGGGCTTTCTTGAGGGGGTGCGCGAACTTGCCGACAAGTATGGTGCCGTCCTTGTTTTTGATGAAGTCCGCACATGCTTCCGGCTGAGGATGGGTGGGGCCCAGGAACTGTACAAGGTCACCCCCGACCTGACGGTCCTTGGGAAGGGGATGGCCAATGGTTACGCCATCAGTGTCGTCACGGGCAAGAAGGACGTCATGATGGCCGCGGCTCAGAAACTCTTCATCTCCTCCACCTTCTTCCCCAACAGTGACGGGTATATCGCTGCCCTGAAGACCATCGAGATCATGGAGCGCGAAAAGGTGCTCGACAATATATGGAGTAAAGGGGAACGTTTTCTGAAGAAGATCGAGGGTGTGTTGAGCAAATACGACCTAGGTGCCGAGCTCAGCGGCGTTGCGCCCATGTTCTTCATAACCTTCAGGAAGGATGACGCGGGAACTCAGAGGGCCAGACGGGATGCCTTCTACACTCAGCTTATCCGGAAGGGATTCTTCTTCACACCCCACCATCATGCTTACATCAACTACCGACACACTGACGAGGATCTCGACAAAACAGTTCAGGCAATAGACGAATCGCTGGCCTTCATGACTGAGAAATTCAGGAAATAACACCGGGGGAGAGGGGCATATCCTGCAAGGGGATGGTTGAGGGGGCCATCCCCGGAGCGGGATTCCCCGAAGCCCCTTTGGCCACGAGCCCGCCACGGAGGAAATGGGCAGAGGATTTATGTTCAATTTCCCGTCTGAATCAGGTATTCTTTAGCCTTCATGGGAAGATTTGTATTTGGTCCTGTTCCATCCCGCCGTCTGGGATATTCCCTTGGCGTTGATATCCTTACCCCCAAATCCTGCACCTTCGACTGCGTTTACTGCCAGGTTGGACGAACGAAAGAAAGGAGTATAGAGCGAAGGAGTTTTGTGGACCCCCTCCTTGTGGTCGGCGATGTCCTCGACGAACTGAACCGTGCGCCCCGGGTCGATATCCTCACCTATTCGGGATCGGGAGAGCCAACCCTCAGCTCCGATCTCGGATGGCTCATGAAAGAAACGAAAAGGGAGACAGGTCTCCCCATCGCGCTTATCACGAACGGCTCCCTTTTCTTTGACGAGAAGGTGAGGGAGGAGGCAGCCCGGGCGGACATCGTACTGCCCTCCCTGGACGCTGCATCCGAAGAGGCCTTTCAGGCGGTGAACCGGCCCCATCCAGCTTTGAAGCTCCGTTCCATCATTGAGGGCCTGGAAGCCTTCCGTCACCAGTTCAAGGGAGAGATGTGGCTCGAGGTCATGGTAGTAAAAGGTTTCAACGACTCTATGGAGAATCTCATCAGACTGAGGGACAGCATAGGCCGTATCCGTCCGGACAGGGTCCAGATCAACACGGTTACGAGGCCTCCTGCTTACGATGACGCCCGAAGACTGGACCAAGCCGAATTACGGAGGGTTACGGAAATCCTGGGAGAGAGGGCAAAGGTCATCTGTCACTTTGACAAGACCCTTTTCGGGAGTAAAACCGCGGAGTGGCAGTCTGCGGTGTTCGACGTGCTGGCACGGAGATCGCTGACTGTCCGTGACATGGTGAGGGTCACCGGGATGTCCGAATCGCGCCTGAGGGGGTACCTGAGACACCTTGAAGGCATCGGGGCAGTATCAAAGAAAAGGGTCGGCAGATCCGTGTTCTACGTGGTGTCGGACGATTTGCCCGAGGGCCCGATTCGTGTTGACAAATCGCCGGAGCAACACTTAGTATAGCTTCTGTCTCGAGGAGGGTCGTATGGAAGAGATGCAGAAATGGCACAGGGAACTCTTGATCAGGAAGACGGTTGATGCCTTGCGGGCGAACTTCTTTGAGGCCAAGGCTTTCGATGACAGACAGGCCTTGACAGCGGAAGTGCTCCAGTCGGTAGGGCCCGGCATGACGGTCGGTTTCGGCGGTTCTTTGACCGTTCGAAGCCTCGGTCTCGTGGATCTCGTGAAGGAACGTGGGGCCACGGCAATTGATCACTGGCAGCTTGGACTCAGCAAAGAGGAGATTCACGACCTCCGCGTCCGCCAACTCACCTGCGACCTCTTTCTTACCGGAACCAATGCAGTTACGGAAGGCGGAGAACTTGTGAACATGGATGGGATGGGCAACAGGGTCAATGCCATGACTTTCGGTCCCAAAAAGGTAATTGTGATTGCCGGGAGCAATAAGATTGTGGCTGATGTCCATGAGGGGATAGAGCGGATCAAAAAGGTGGCAGCGCCCATGAATGCCAGAAGGCTTAATCTTCCCCTTCCTTGCGCCGAGAGTGGCCGCTGCCACAACTGCAAATCAGAGCAGCGGATATGCAGGATCCTGAGCATCTTGGAAAAAAAGCCGGGCGGCACGAATTTTTCCGTCTTCTTTTTGAACGAAGACCTTGGATTATAATCTGGAGGAGACCATGAAGATAGAGAGGGCTATAGTAAGCGTGTCGAACAAGACGGGGTTGTCGGAGCTTGCCCGGTGCCTCAAAGATTTCGGTGTGGAAATCCTGTCTACAGGCGGAACCAAGAAATACCTGGATGGGATCGGAGTGAACCCCGTTGAGGTAAGTGCATACACCGGCTTCCCTGAGATCATGGATGGTCGGGTGAAGACGCTCCACCCGAAGGTGCACGGAGGCATTCTGAATATCAGAGAAAATGCCGAGCACCAAAAGGCCATGGCAGACCTGGCCATCAAGCCTATTGACATGATTGTGGTGAATCTCTATCCCTTTCGGGAAGTCATCAGCAAGGGGTGCACCTTTGAAGATGCCATTGAGAATATCGACATTGGCGGGCCGTCCATGATCCGGGCAGCAGCCAAGAACTTCAGATATGTGACAGTGGTTGTTGATCCCGAGGATTACGGGAAGGTTGCCGACAATCTGCGGGCCAACAGAGGGGCCACCACGGAGGAATTGCGGTTCTACCTGGCACGGAAGGTTTTCTACCTCACGTCCGAGTACGATCGGGCAATCCACACCTATCTGTCCGAAATCAGGCCTTAAGGAGCGGAGCCATGAATGTGCTTGTCCTTGGAGGGGGTGGAAGGGAACATGCCCTCGTATGGAAGATTGCCCAGTCTCCCATGGTGAAGAAGGTGGTCTGCGCACCTGGTAACGGCGGCATTTCAACCCTCGCCCGCTGCGTCGATGTAGACGTCACCGACACGACCGATGTCCTCGATCTGGCGAAGAGGGAGAAGATCGACCTTGTGGTGGTCGGTCCTGAACTGCCCCTGGCATCGGGGGTTGTAGACGCCTTCCAGCCCAGCGGCATCCCTATTTTCGGACCCACCATGGCCGGAGCGATGATGGAGACGAGCAAGATCTTCGCAAAGGAATTGATGGCCGAGGCCGACATCCCCACCGCGGATTTCCGCATCTTTTCCGCCTACAGGGATGCAGTTCAGTACGTGGAAAGCCTGAGCCCTCCATATGTAATAAAGGCAGACGGCTTGGCAGCGGGGAAGGGGGCCTATGTCATACGCAGCGCCGCTGACGGACAGGAGGTACTGAAGGAGGTGATGGTGAACCGTGTGCATGGCAGCTCCGGAGACCGTGTCATCGTGGAAAGCTTTTTGCCGGGCGTGGAAGCATCTTATCTCGCCTTTACTGACGGATCGACAATCGTACCCCTCACCCCCTCCCAGGACCACAAGCCTTTGCTTGATAACGACCAGGGTCCCAACACGGGTGGTATGGGGGCCTACACCCCAATACCTTTCCTGGACCGAGCCATGGAGCGGGATATCGACGAACGCATCATGAGGCGCGCCGTCGAGGGGCTTCGCAGTCGCGGAATAGTCTATAAAGGGGTCCTCTACGGCGGACTGATGATCACGGCAGGCAAACCCTTCGTCATTGAGTTTAATGCAAGGCTGGGAGACCCCGAGACACAACCTATCCTTTTTAAAATGGAAAGTGATATTGTCCCCCTTCTTATCGCATCGGTAGAAGGAAGCCTCGATCGGGCAGAGCCGATCCGGTGGAAGGAGGGGGTGTCGGTGTGCGTGGTTATGGCCTCGGCCGGATACCCCCATAAGGCTGAAAAGGGCAAGACAATAGAGGGTCTCGAGAATCTCGAAGGAAAAACGGATATCATGGTTTTCCATGCCGCAACCAAGCGGGCTGACGGCAAGTACTACACCTCAGGCGGAAGAGTGCTGGGAGTGACTGCAATCGGAGAAACTTACGAAGGGGCAATCAAGAAGGTTTACGAGGCGGTCTCGTGTATACGGTTTGAAGGGATGCAGTACCGGACCGATATCGGCATGAAAGCGATCAAGAGGGGAGGCAACAATGAGTAAGAGTTACAAGATCGGGGTGATCCCCGGAGACGGAACAGGGCCTGAAGTGGTTGCCGAAGGCATTAAGGTGCTCGACGTATCTTCAAGAAAGTATGGATTTGCCCTTCATTACACCTATTACGATATCGGGGGTGAGAGGTATCTTAAGACAGGCGAGGTGCTTCCCGATGGTATTCTGGATCAATTCAGACAACAGGATGCCTTGTACCTTGGCGCCATCGGTCATCCCGAGGTGAAGCCGGGCATTCTCGAAAAGGGTATTCTCCTCACGACCCGTTTCGAACTGGACCAGTATATCAACCTGAGGCCGGTGAAACTCTATGAGGGTGTTGATACGCCCTTAAAGAACAAGGGACCAAAGGAAATTGACTTCGTGGTGGTTCGAGAAAATACGGAGGGACTTTACGCCGGTGCAGGAGGCGTCCTCAAGAAGGGAACGCCCGACGAGGTGGCAATCCAGGAATCGATCAACACACGGAAGGGTGCGGAGAGGTGCATACGTTACGCCTTCAATTACACGCGAAAAAGAGGGAAGGGGCTAAAACTGACCCTGTGCGGGAAGACGAATGTTCTGACCTACGCCTTCAACTTGTGGGAGCGGGCGTTTTACGAAGTGGCACGGGACTATCCCGACATAACCACCGATTATGCTCACGTTGATGCAACCTGCATGTGGATGGTGAAGAACCCCGAGTGGTTTGATGTGATCGTGACGGACAATATGTTCGGCGATATTATTACCGACCTCGGTGCCATGATTCAGGGAGGATTGGGCATCGCCGCCGGCGGCAACATCAATCCCGAAGGGGTCTCCATGTTTGAACCCATGGGCGGCTCGGCCCCAAAATACACAGGCAAGAATGTAATCAACCCGCTCGCGGCCATTCTTGCGGCCGGCATGATGCTGGATACCCTTGGCGAGGAGGAAGGCTCGAAAGCAGTGGAGAGGGCAGTGGCACGGGCTCTCAAATCGGACATCAAATCTCTTGACGCCGGAAAAATGGGGATGGGGACCAGAGAAGTAGGTGATCTCATCGCGGAGTATATATTGAATGAGAATAACTAACATAACTAAAGAAAGTTACACTACTGAGTTGTTGTAAGATATTCTCTTCTACCCACAACTTATTATTATATTTCTGTTTAGTGAGTAGTAAGGTCACCACAAGTCCGAAGGAAGGTTGGCTCGCGGAGTATTATTCTTGACAACCGTTCTTATTCCAGATATTTTTGGATTATGGTGCTTTGTATACCGTATACAATCTGCTCTCCGCCGATGACCGTGCGTTGATAAGAGTCCTTAGGGCCCGAGGGAGGCTATCATGAACCGCCCCATTTCTCGTCTTGTAAACCCCATCAACATCCTTCACTCCTTAACCATGCTGGTTGCGTACAAGGTAAGGCTCCTTCTGCATCAGGCCGGCGCCGGTCTGATGCCTCAGTGAACACATTCGCTCTCGCGCCCAGGAGCGCTTTATGCCACGGGGCGGGCGATTCCAATTTTGAGGAGGGTGCTGGAATGAAGATACAGAAGATCGACCATATCTGCTTTGCCGTGAGGGATCTCGAGGCTACAAAGAAGACCTACAAGGAGGACTTCGGTCTTGTGCCTGACGTCGAGTACGATGCACCCTCAGAGAAGATCAGGGTTGCACGCTACTACATTGGTGAAGTGGCAGTGGAGTTCATGGAGTCTACCGACCCTCGCGGCGACGTGGGTAAGTTTGTCGATCGCAAGGGAGAAGGGTTCTTTCTGATCTCATACAAGGTAGATGATGTGCCGGCGGCGCTGAAGGAGTTGGCGGACAAGGGACGCAAGCTCATAGACAGAGAGCCGCGCCATCTCTTTGGGACGCGGTACGCTTTTGTTCACTACACGAGAGACCTGAACGGTGTTCTTGTCGAGTTACTGGACGGGGACTTTGACATTGAGAAACAGTAAGGGGTTGGGCTATTGGGAATAATGAGTACCGATAAGAGATATTATGTCAACTCAGAGCCATCTGAGCATTCACTCCCGTTCCCACAAGTCCCTTCACCTCTCTTTGGCTGAGGACCCTCCACTCGCCCGGCTTCATATCCCCCAGCTGGATCGGACCGAGGCGGAGTCGCCTCAATCTCATTACTCGGTGGCCAACGGCGTCCCCGATCCGCCGGATCATTCTGTTCTTGCCCTCCGTTGTGACGATCCGGTACCAGGCGTTGCTTCGGGCCACTGCAACTAGTTCCATCGTCCGAGGTCTGCATAGTTCGCCGTCGAGGATGACGCCCTTGCGCACCCGTTCCAGCGCGCGAGCCTCAAGAAGACCATGGAACTTCACCAGGTATTCCTTCTCCACGGCAAATCTCGGGTGTGCCAGTCGCTGAGCGAAGGCTCCGTCATTTGTGAATATCATTAGTCCTTCAGAATTGTAATCGAGCCTGCCGACCGGAAACAGCCTCGCGTCAGTCAGCGGAATAAGGCTCCTGGCGATGGGTCGGCCTCTCGGATCGGCGAGATCGGAAATGTACCCGGTTGGCTTATAAAGGGCTATGTACGTTTTACCTTCGGCTCTAACAGTCTGGCCATCGACAGAGACGCAATCTCTACCTGGATCTATGGAGAGATAGGGTTCGGTGACGACCCGTCTGTTGATGGTCACACGGCCGGATCTGATGAGTTCGTCAGCCTTTCTGCGCGACGATAGCCCACAGGCGGCGAGGAACTTATTCAGCCGTTCCATGATTTACTTGAGCACGGGAGGTACTATCAGTCCTTGAAGGTCTCTATCGGTTTCTCTGCGTCACTGCGAAGGATAGGCCGCATGATCCTCCTCTCCCTCTCCACCCTTCTTAAGACTTTAAGGGTGATATTCTCTTTCCCGTAGAGAGGATCCACCTGAAGATCAAGTTCCACATCACCGTCCCTGTCGAGAATGATACCGAATTCCCTCTTGACCTCTTTCACAGACGAGAACATGAGCGACTCGTTGAAGAAATATCCTCTTCTAAAACTCGCGACTACGCGATGAGACCCGCGTGGAAGCGTAATGGCATACCCGGTCTTCCCATCAAAGGTGATCACATCATCATCGACTCTAAGCTGAAACCCTACGGGCGACAGGATATTGAAGTCGGTCCTGCCCAAGGTGTACTGGATGAAAGGATCGCCGCCGGATTCGTAATCAATAATATCCTTTATCTCGTCTTTTCGCAGAACGTAGCGCCTTGGCTGGTACGACACATTGCAAAGGATATTCTCTTTACGTACCACCGGCCGATATGGTGCGGCTACAGCGGCTATCGCCGCCATGTAATCCTTTGAATCGAGTTCGAGGGTTACCACCCTGTCGCCGTAATTCTTGTCGATCACGAAGACGGACAGCTCGGTCTTGTCACCGCGTTGTTTGTGAACGCCGTAGAGCACCACGTCCACACCGTCCTTCCGCATGAACTCCTTTACCGCCCTTATTCGGTCGCCGTACTCGTGGGGATAGAAAGCAAAGATGCTCTCCCCGTCTCCCGCAACGAGCCTTATCCTCGGTTTCTGAGAGAAGAGGGAAACCATTTCTTTTCGAACCTGCTGGGAAAACTTGGTGAGATCGTTCTTGTGATCAAAAATCTGGTGGATGTAGACACTGATCTCCTTGTGTGGCTCATAGGGTTCCACGATGCTGTTGAGAAGAAGCAGAAGTTGTTCGAAAACCGCTGCATCCTCGTATATAAGCCGGTTGGCTTCTACTTTGTCGCCTCTGCCTACCTCCAGCTTCGCCCGTATGATCTTACACAGGCTGGAGGAACCGTACACCCGTAAAACGGCGCAGCGACCGATGTCGCCCTTGAGAGCACTGTCTTTGCCATCCGTCACCTTCAGAAGGTCTCCCTTAATGATACCGTCCTTGTGGGCCAGGGTCGTCATAACGCTATCACCGACGCCCACGTGGAGCCTCTCCTGCATGGTGGATGTGATCTCTCCTATTACGGGTTCCTGGCCGTAACAGAGCGTCACTGCACTGAGGACCAACGCCGCCATGACCAGAGATATGGTTTTCATTTATCCCTCTTCTTTGTAAAGGTTTTTGATGATGAGAGGCGTGATGAAGATAAGAAGTTCAGACTTCTGTTTGATCTTGGTGTCCTTTTTGAACAGCCAACCCAGCACAGGGATGTTTCTCAGTCCAGGTAAACCCGCCTCTCCCTCGTCTTCTGTCATCTCATAAATCCCGCCGATAACGGCAGTCTCGCCATCCCTTACAATCACTTCGGTAGAGGATTCCTTCTTGTCGATCCCGGGAACGGGTGACCCCGGAATCGCGATGGGTCTATCCTTGGTTGCCTTGATTTTAAGCCTTATGTTGTTGTCCTTTGTAACCTGCGGGGTCACCTCCAGGCTGAGAACGGCGTCCTTAAACTCAGTCTGAGTTCCCGACTGGGATACCGAGGCGTAAGGTATCTGTTGTCCCTGTTTGATGAGGGCGGCCTTGTTGTCGGAGGTGACTACCTTGGGATTCGAGATCACCTTCCCTTTGCCGTCGTTCTCGAGTGCCGAGAGCTGAAGATCGAGCTGAACCGAATCCGTGATACTCCCTATGAAAATCCCAAGGGTACCGCCGCTTCCCGTCTGGACTGCGGCCGGCAGATTGACGGCGTAAGGGAACATGGCGGTGTTGTCGCGCAATCCGACCTGCCCGGTCGGTGCCGTCCAACTCGTCGACCCGCTGGAGTTGCCGGCGTTCTTTGCTCCCGTTATTTCAACTTCCTCCCCCCGCATTCTGCTTCTGTAGCGCGCCCCCCACTGGATTCCCAATTCTCTCGAAAAATCTGATGTTGCTTGAACGATCCGCGCCTCTATCTGGACTTGGGGAGGGGCGAAGTCATGTTCCTTGATCATCTTCTTGATAAGGGCCACATTCTCCCTCGTGTCCCTCACGATAAGTGCATTGCTCCAGCCAACGGTGGTCACGGTCCCAAATTCGGACAGAAAGCCCCTTTGTATGATGGCTTCTTTTCCCGGTCCCGGGGCAGCGCCGGCCCCCTGGGCCTTGATTACTTTCTCCACGTCGGCCGCGTTGGTATAGTTGAGGAAGATAGTTTCGGTGACGAGCTCCTCTCCCTGACGGAGCTTTTCCTGTTTCTCCTTAAGAAATTCAAGCCTTTCCTTTCTCTCCCTTTCTTTAAGATCAAGAAACCTCTTCAGGGTGGTGACCCGAATTATGGAATCGTCCTCAGTGACGGCAAGTTCGTTGTTCTTGATGATGATATCCAAAGCGGCGTCCCACGAGATGTTTTCAACCTTCATGGTGATCTTACCCTTCACGTCGTCACCGACGACGATGTTCTTTCCCGACACCTCGGTAAGGACCCGCAACACATTCCTCACATCGGCATCGACAAAGTCGAAGGAGATCTTGGGCACCACCTTCCTGCCGGTCTGGGCACTTACTATCAGTGGCACCAAAAGGACGACAAACAAGATTAGGATAACTTTTTTATGCATACCCCTCACCCCTTTCATTTTCTGGGGACGTCCAGCAGGATTCGTCTCGTCTCTCCTTTCAATTTGTAGGCTAACGCCACTCTCCCCTCCAGAATGTCGGTAATCCACAGCGTCGGGTTGATGTGGTCACCCTTCTTGAAGAGGATCCCTTTACCCTGCATGTCTTCCATCATCACGAAGCGGCCCTTGTCGCTCACCATGATACCCACGGGCTTCAACTCCTCGAGCTCGTAACCCTTTTTTTCGACCGCCGTCGACTTCTTTCTCTCCCGCATCCGGGTCAGGTGAAGCTGCTCGAAAGGGTCCCGGCGTCCTTCCGACTTATAGGTGAAGTCCCCGATATCGGGCTGCACCTGCGGGACGACCGCCCCTTCCGTCTTCTTGGGTGGTGTTGCCCACGCCGACGGCGCGGCAAAGATGAGAATCAGGACCAGGATCAGACTACTTCTTCGCAGGTGTTCCACCTTTCGCTTCCTTTTTTACCTCTTTCTTGGTCTTAGGTCGATCCTTCAGGTAGACATAGGTACGGGCCGTACATTGCCCCTGCAGAACCACCTTGGCCGGGTCACCCCGTGGCGGCACTTCGAGACTGAAGTTCGTGATGTTGATGATTCTATCCAGTCTTCTAATACCGTCAAAGAAATAGGCGAGATTGTGAAAAGGTCCGGTATAGCGGATTTCAAAGGGTAACTCTGAGTAAAACTCCCTGGTCTGCAAGGACTTGGGCTCAAAATACCTTACCCTGATCATGGTTTCCGTGCCCAGACTGGATACATTTCTGAGAAGGTTCGGGATGTCTTTCGTATCTGGAAGCTGAGTTAACGCCTGGGACAGCACTTGCTGCATCTCCTCGTATTCCTTACGAAATTTGGGCATATTGTTCTTTATGGCAACCATCTTGTCGAGGTTTCTCCGGATTTCCTCGTACTCGGAGAGAAGCTTGTCCTTCGTCTCCATCTGGGGAACGATTAGAACGTAGAAGAAGGCCGCAAATACGGCCCCGTGAACTAAAAGTATGAAAAGGACCTTGAAGATCCTCGGAATCTTACCCAGCTTTCTTCCCAGTCCTTTGAGATCCATGTTCATCTTCATAGGCTTATGTTCCCATAGATGACAAATTTCTTGACCGCGATCCCGCCTTCCACAAGGTCCTCCACATTCCTCAATTCGATGTTGCGCATGTATGGGATCTTGGATAGGGTTTCCATAAAATCAGATATGGATTCATTCTCCAGGGAGCGGCCCTCCAGTTCGAACCGGTCGTCATCCCGGCGAAGGGTCCTGAGCCACACGTTTTCTTTCACCACATCGCTTAGGTCATAGAGGATGCGCGCTGCAAGCGCCCTACCCTTCTTCAGTCCTTCGATCGTCTTTATGCGATCCCCAATCTCTTTCTTTTCCTTTTCTATCCTAAGGTATTCCTTGTAAATGCCGTCGAGGCTGGCGATCTCTTTTTTCGCACTCTCGATCATAGTCTGGTAACCGGATATCTCCCTCACGTTACTGAAGTAGATGCCGGCGATTATAAGACCGTTGACGATAGCCACAAGTATGAAGATGTAGAGATCAAGTTTAAAGACGCTCTTTGCCGGTTTCTTGGGAAGGAGGTTTATTCTGATCATGTCCCGACGTCCGTCACCCTTGAGGATAGATAGAGTGCCACAGGAACAAATTGCCTGTAATCATCATAGGGGCCGAGGTGTGCCTGGTCCTGTGCCAGAAGGAGAAAGGGGTTGATGTACTCCACCTCTGTCTTCGTGTCTTCAGCGACCTTTTCCTTGAGACCCTGAAGCAGAGAGGAGCCACCGGTCAGGTAAATCTTCCCTATTGTTTCTTTTGGTTTGGTTGCTACATAGAAGTTGATGGTCTTGTTGATCTCTGAGGAGATGTTGAAGATAAAATCCTCGAAGAGATAGGCAATCTCTCCCGAGTCTCGGATCTTTCTTGTTTCCGCCTCACCATAGGGCATCCTGGTGGCTTTTTCAATCTGGGACGTGAGATACTTTCCCCCCACCAGCACCTCCCTGGTGAACTCCAGGCTGTCGCCTTTGACGATGGCGATATTGGTTACCGATGCGCCGATATCCACCACCATGACCGAAGTATCCCTGGGGTTATAGACCTGTTCCACGAGATTGGTCAGACAGAATATGTCCACGTCAAGTATCTGCAGCTTCAGTCCTGCGAGGTTGAACGCCCTTGTGTAGCCCTCGACGATATCCTTCTTCGCCGCCACAATCTGGACGTTCATCGTGTCCTGTTTCTCTTCGTCCACCCCGGTGACGTAATAACTGTAATAGATATCCTGCAGGGAAAAGGGTATGACCGCCTCCACCTCGAGGGCAATGCTGTGCTCCAGGGCTTCTTCCTCGAGAAAGGGGACACCCACTCTCTTTGTAATCACCGTATAACTCGACAGGGCACACGCCACATCGTGACTCTTGACCTTGTTGTCTGAGAAAAGGGCCTTCAGTTCCTGGGCGACAAAATCACTGTCTATAATGTTGCCGTCACTCAGAAGGTCTCTGTCGTATGACTTACGGGCTACACTCTGTAATGCAAAACCGTTCCGCACCCTTTTGAGGGAACAGATCTTGATGGAGCTGGAACCTATATCTACCCCTACCAGCTCTTTAACCCCTTTGAGCCCAAGGAGGCTGCGGAGGTCCGTTTTTCCGCCTTTTTCAGTGGTAATCGATTTTGGCTTGCCCTCTTTTTTCCCCAGCTTCATCCCATCACCCGCAACTCAATGAGTACTGCTTCCTGCCCTTGAACCGCTCAGCCGGTCAACTGCTGTATACACTGCTCCCTGAGGATCACTATGCAATATATACATTTATCGTAATTATAGCTAAGAAATAAAGAGATTCCAGTGAAAAATAAGAAGGAGCGAAATAATAACGCCGCTAAAACCAATAGACCTCCGCTATCATGTATTAGCGTCCCACACCTTTCTAATACTATGTGATACATCCTCCGGTAAGAAAAGGCAAGCACTTTCCATGTGTAGCTTATCAAAATAATTGGAATCTGCCGCATTCATAGGTGGCAAAAACCTCCGCGCCACCAGTCTCAGGTTTGCCCGATAGTATTGCTCCCCCGTAATCCCCGAGAAAAGCGAGAGATTGAAGCCAGGGACATTCTCTTCATCAAGGTAGCGTAATATCATTTTAAGACCGGCGCCCAAATCGCGAAGCTCCCTCTCCGTAAAATCGAGAAAGGAATTCTTGCCGAAGACCGCACCGATATCCACGTTCCCCCGAGGTGCGAAGGGCGTGTACCATTGCGTGGACCCTGACAGGCCAATAAACCTGTCTTCCCTTCTCCTCTCCTCATCCATCAGTTCATCCCAGTAGACAGTCTTGTGGCGGAGAAAAAAATCCTCACTGGCCCTTAAACTCATTCCATGGTAATTGGTGGGGTGTTCTCCCGCTATTGCCTGTATATGGGGGTGGATGATGCTGCTACCCGACATGGGCATGTAGTTGCAGTTGATGGAAAAGAACCGGACTGAGGTGTCGCGCTCCCGGATGACCCGAAGGGCTTCCAGAAGAACGGAAACCCCCCTTTCTATGTAGGCGTTCCGGATCAGGGCACCCATATCCACGAAGTGGTCAGGACACAGGATCGCCACGAGACAGTACTTGTCGAAGGTCAGCACGTTGGGGATGACGGTCACCCCATCCATCTCCAGCCGTTCGAAGCCGAAAAAATTCTTGTCGAATCTTGAGGTCATGGCGTCCACGTTCTCAGGACAGAAAGGGCATTGTATACCCTTGGAACCTTCCATTACGGCCCGGTAGTCAAAGCGGCCCCATTTTCTCGGCGTGAAATGCACAATCCTCGATGTCATCCGCGTCAAGGGATCCCAGCGTATCTCTATTTTCCCGGTATAGGGCCTGAAGCCGTCGAAAGGATTGAGATATGTGCTTTTCTGTGTGACGCTTCTGAACTCGATCATTTGTTCCACTTTAGCAAAAGCCGATATTTTCTGTCAAATCTTTTGTACCTGATTCTTCAGTTAATATGCACCTTTTCCGCTCATAATGGTTTTTACGGTCTTCAAGATGATCACGAGATCGAGCCATAAAGACCAATTGAGCACGTACAGGAAGTCCAGTTTGACCCGTTTCTCATAGCCCACATCGCTTCTTCCGCTCACCTGCCAGAGGCCCGTGATACCCGGTTTCACTTTTCCGTAAATGTCCCGGTATTGCTCATAGTAATCGCGTACCGCCTCCCTCGTGTCGGGTCGCGGACCGACTATGGACATGTCGCCCTTGAGGACGTTGATAAGTTGAGGAAGCTCGTCCAGGGATGTCTTCCTGAGCAGCCTCCCCAGGCGTGTGATCCTCGGATCCTTCCTGATCTTGTTCGTCTCCTTAAGTTCCCGGGATGCGTCAGGGTTTTCTTTCAGATACTGCTCGAGGATGGCATCCCCATGCTCCCTCATGGTGCGGAACTTGATCATGGAAAAATCTCTCATTCCCCGACCGCACCGCCTGTGAAGGAAGAAGGCGGGACCACTGGACTCCAACCTGATGGAGAGGGTAAGAACGATAAGGAGCGGCAGAAGAATGATCAGGGCACAGAAGGACACCACGATGTCGAAGGCCCTCTTCAGTGCTGTTTTTCGTGTGGAAAGCAGGCCGTTGCGGGAAGTAATGAGGGTGATGTTCTCAGACAAGAAGGTCTTCACCTCAGCATCCATAAAGGAAAGACCTGAAATCTCAGTAACGACCACGAGATTCCGCACCTTGCTCTTCAGCTCCCTCACCGTCTCTTCATCAGCCATGGAAATATGGAGAAAACAGGTATCCAGGTTTCTAATGGACCCGAGGCTCCCTGCCCAGGAGATGACATGGTAGCCCGAATACCATTCCCTGTTTATGAGATCCGCAACATCTCGGTTTTCTATCTCGGAGGGGCCGATGAGCAAGGCATCTCTCGCGAGCCCCAGGCCCCTGAACAAGATGTATCGCACTGCGAGGCGAAGCACGGGAATCAGAAAGAGCATTGAGCCGAACCACAGGGTTACCACCAGTCGGGAGACGCTCTCCGATTCCTTCTGCAGAGAGAGAATCATCCAGGCTACAAGAAAGGCGGCACACACCCCTTTCATGATGACAAGGAGATCGTCCCACACGTTTATGGCAATGCCGTATCCTCCCAGGTAGGCGATCAACACTACGACCAGCACTACCACCCACCATTTGGCAAGGTAAAAGACGATACCGTAGGTAAGGGGTATCAGGTCGAAGATGGCGGCAATCCAGATCCTCAGCAGAAAGGCGATGACAAGGGCCCCGTAGACGGCCACCACATCCGAGATGACAACGGCGATAGCCGGAAGAAACCTGTCTGTTCTGAAGGTCGTCATGGCTCGACTCATGGTGCCTGCTTCAGGAACCACCGGCACACAAAGGACGGCAGTCGATGATGGTAAAGTCCCAGGTTGTAGCCCGTGTACTTACCCGCCGCTTCGGCCAGAGCGGAAAAAAGAGACCCGTATTTGCCGCTGTTGAAGAGATGTTTCAGCTCCTCCCGTAGAAACAACAACCCTTCCCTGTCCCCCCTGGTGAGGTCGAGAAACCACGCGTTGCGCCTGAAGGAGCAGCCGGCTTCGAAGTACCTGTGGAATACCTGGATCAGCCCTAAGTCGTGGGAATGGAAGACCCCCGCGGCGGATACATACGCCACTTTATAGCCCTTCATGATCAGGCGGGCTGCATACAGCATGTCCTCAAACATAAGCAGGTCCTCCGGAAACCCGCCCAGTTCCTCGAATTCGTCGCGCCGTACCGCGGAAAACACATTGCTGAAAAAGAAGGTCTTGATGCCCAGCATCCCGAAATCATCGATGCCTTTCAGGGCGCCTTTTTCAGGATAATTGAAAGCTCTGGCAAACTTCTCTGCGGGACGGGCATCGTCCCTCGGGATCTGCCGTCCGTAGGAAGCAGCCACCGCGGGATCGGTCAGGGGGGCCGAGAGGCACTCCAGGGCCGTCCTGTTCACGGGAAGGGCATCCTGGGTCATGAAGACGAGGATGTCGCCCTTTGCTTCTTTAGCTGCCTGGTTTCTGGTTCGGCCGTGATTAAAGTCCCTTCGGGAGACACTGATCACCCTGGCCCCCCGGGAACCCGCCACAGCGGCGGTGTCATCGTCGGAGGATGAATCGATGACCACCACCTCAGAGGGCACCGACTGATCGGCAAGGGACCTGAGAAGCCTGTCAAGGGGTTTCGCACCGTTCAGGGTCGGGATGATCACGCTAATCATGGATCAGTTTTTTTACCTTTCCTTTGAGCACCGATCCTTCCCAGAGGGGAGTCATGATGGCTGCAATCTGCCTGTTCGTTGCCTTCCTGATTTTCGTTATCTCTTTTCTTTTCTTAAGCATACGGGGGGCCATCCGGAGGGCATCGACCTTTGCCCTGAAATAGAGTTTCAGATGACCATGCTTGAGTGCGAAGTAGATGAATTCCGTAACCGTTCCAATCAGAAACTCCGGGAGATAGAGGAGAAACACCGGCAGCGGTATGTTCTTCAGCCTCATGAGCTCACTGTTGCGCAGGGTATAGTACACAGCCTTTTCGCTCATGGCCCCTATGGTGGAACGAACCTTGTGGCGGACCAGGGCTGTGGGCGTGTACAGCACCTTCCATCCGGCCAGATGGGCCCTGAAATTGAGATCCGTATCCTCGTGGATGAGGAAGAAGTCTTCATCGAGAAAGCCGATCCGGTCAAGCACCTCTCTCTTGTAAAGGACCGCCCCGGCGCAGGCGCCGAAGACAAAAGCCATCCGGTCGTACTGGCCTCTGTCGACCTCGCCCTCCCCTCTCTTGAAGCCTTTCAGGGTGGTGGTGTAGCCATCGCCCGCACTGTCAATTCTCCCGGTCTTCCAGTCTACCAGCTTGGATGCGACGATACCGGCTGCCGGATGGGTCTGTGCGGCAAGCACCAGCTCCTTGAGCCAGAGCGGGTCCGGCTCGGTATCGTTGTTGAGCAGGACGATATAGGTGCCCCTCGCCTTTTTCAACCCCTCTGCGTTGCCTCCCGGGAATCCGAGGTTTTTCTTCAGGGGGACGAAGGTTGCTCTTCCGGAGAAGACGGGCCCATCAAGAATCTCGCGGACTATCCTGTCCGATCCGTCGGTAGAACCGTTATCGACAACGATGACTTCGTAGTCACGGAAGACCTGGCGGGAGACGGAGGCAAGGCAATCTCCGATCACCTCTTTGCCGTTGTAATTCAGGATGATGACGCTGGCCGCAGGGTCCATGAGAACGAAGACATTATATATGAGTCCCGCCGTTTTTTGCACTCCGTCCCTTCGCCCTCACCCCTTATCTGTAGATAAACCGTGCCGATACATGTAATAATGAGGTCAAAGTGAAGGACGAGCCCCATCAGAAGAGGACTGATTTTCTCGTCTTCGGCTCACCGATGATCGAGGAGGAGGAGGTTGCCGAAGTGGTGGCCACCCTCAGGAGCGGCTGGATAGGCACGGGCCCTAGGGTGGCACGTTTTGAGGAGGAATTCCGAAACTATAAGGGGGCCGATCACGCCGTGGCGGTGGGATCGTGCACCTCAGCGCTCCACCTGAGCATGATAGCCGCCGGCCTCAACCCCGGCGACGAGGTGATCACCACGTCCATGACCTTCTGCGCCACCGTGAATGCCGTGATCCATGCCGGGGCCACGCCGGTCCTGGTTGATGTGGGCCAGGACACGATGAACATGGATACGGATCTCATCGAGGAAAAGATCACCCCCCGGACAAGGGCGATCCTTCCTGTCCATTTTGCCGGAAGGCCCTGCCACATGGACGCCATCCGCACCCTCGCCCACCGCTACAACCTCAAGATCATCGAGGATTGTGCTCACGCCATCGAGACGGAGTATAGGGGCACCAAGGCAGGTACCTTCGGAGATTTCGGCTGTTTCAGTTTCTACGTGACCAAGAACATCGTCACAGGCGAGGGCGGGATGGTCCTTACGAAAGACGAGGAGTCAGCCTCAAGGATCAAGATGCTCGCCCTCCACGGCATGAGCCGGGATGCGTGGAAGCGTTTCGGCGACGAGGGCTACAAACACTACTACGTGGTGGAATGCGGTTTTAAGTGCAATATGACCGACCTACAGGCTGCCCTCGGGTTTCACCAGTTGGGCCGCATAGAGGCATACTGGCTTCGCCGAAAGGCTATCTGGGACTATTACATGAAGGAGTTGGCAGACCTGCCTGTGAGGCTGCCGGCCGAGCCCGAACCTTCGACCCGACACGCCTATCACCTTTTCACCATCATCGTCGACGAAGGCAGGGCACGGATCTCAAGAGACGATTTCCTTGCCCGCATGACCGACGAGCGGATCGGGGTGGGTGTTCATTACCTCAGTATCCCGGAGCACCCTTACTACCGGAGGGCCTTCGGCTGGAGACCGGAGGACTATCCCCGGGCCCGAGAGATAGGGCGACACACGGTGAGTATCCCCTTATCGGCGAAACTCACCGACGATGACGTGGACGATGTGGTCAGGGCCGTGCGCAAGATCCTCACGTCGTGAGAAAAAGGGTGCCACACCGCCCCACGCACCTTCCACCCCGTCGCCGTCCAAGGCGGGGCCTTCTGCCATGAAGCACATCCTCGGATCGTCGATTCTCCAGACTGCGAATCTCCTCACGAACCTTCTCGTCTCTTTTTTCATGACCCCCTTCATCATCGGGCAATTAGGTGATTACCAGTACGGTATCTGGATCCTGATCGGCACGATTGTGGGCTATTTCTCCCTTTCTGAAGCCGGTGTGGGAAGCGCCGTGCAAAATGAATTGTCCCTCTGTGCAGGCAGAGGCGACCGAGAGGGTTTTCTCCGCTCCTTCTCCAGCGGATTGATTCTCCACTCAGGCGTTTCCCTCGTCGTGCTGATCGTCACCGCTCTTACTTCGATCTCGGTCCTCGCGGCGGGGGATCGCTTCGGTGATTACCGGCTCGTTGCCCTGCTCCTTGCCATCTCGGGCCTGACCCTGGCCCTCTCCTATCTTTTCCTCCCATACGTCTCGGTCCTCATATCCCACCTCCGTCTCGACGTGACGGCAGCCATCGCCATGGCAGGCACCCTTGCCACCGCCCTTCTCACAGTCATACTCCTTTCCAGAGGATTCGGACTTGTGGGTATGGCCGTGGCCGCCCTCTGCGTTTCCCTCGGGGCCAACGTGCTCATCCTCGCAGGGGCACGCCGTGCCGTGCCGGGTATCCGTTTCTCGGCCGGTGCCGTGACGGGTGACGGTCTGAAGGCGATGATGCGATACGGGGCCAAGACACTGATGATCCAGATCTCCGATATCCTCCGCTTCAAGTGTGACGAGGTAGTGGTAGGCTCTTTTCTGTCCGTCCCGAGGGTAACCCACTACAACGTGGCCAATCGCCTGGCCACCACGTCGAACGAGATCTCCATGAAGTCTCTGACCGTCCTGAACCCCCTTTTCGCGCAGTATACAGGCTCGGGAGAGAAGGAAAGGCTCCGGAGACTCTTCGTCCTCTCCGTCAAGTGGTCGGCGGCGATTTCCATGACCGTCTTTGCCCTCCTGCTCTGTCTTGGAAAGGAGTTTCTCGGCCTCTGGCTCGGTCCTTCCTTTCATGATTCCTATGTGCCCATGGTGCTTCTCTCGGCAGCCCTCCTCGCCGGGAGGATGCAAGCCCCGGCGGTGAGCCTCTTTTACGCCACCAACACCCACCATTACTTCGTTTACATGAGTCTTGCAGAAGGGCTTGCCAATCTCGGGTTATCCGTTCTCTTCGTCCTCCGGTTCGGTATGGGCATCACCGGGGTCGCCCTGGGGACCCTCATACCCATCCTTGTGGTCAAGCTCTTTGTCCAGCCCCACTTTGTCTCCCGGGTGACAGGAATGAGTACCCGCTCCTACTATCTTCTCCTCGGCCGGATCACCGGGACCGGCACCCTGATTTACGGTCTCGCCTATGTCCTTGCGCCCTGGCCTGCACCGGTCGATTATCTTCGCCTCTCTGCCGCCCTCCCCCTCTTTCTGGGCCTCTTTGTCCTCCACCTTTTTCTTTTGCTCCACAGGGAGGAGCGTACAATCCTCCTGTCCCTGGTCCGTGACCGGTTCTCCTCGCACCACGGAGGCGAAGGGTAATGACGAAAGTCCTCTATTACGGATGGCTGGGCAACAGGAACCTGGGCGATGAGACCCTGTTCCATGTGAACAGGCTTCTTTTCAAAGGAATCGCACTCCATCCCCGGGGCTCCCTCCTGGAAAGGCTCGTTCCCATGAAGGCCTGTATCCTGGGCGGAGGCACGTATATCAATGAAAATGTCAGTGCACCATCGTTCCTCAACCTTCAGAGAAGGATGCCTCTTCTCATCTTCGGGGCCGGCGTCCAGAACCCTTCCTTCTGGTCCACTATCCCGGGATACGTGGATGGGCGTGAGGATTGGAATCGAATCCTCGAAAGGTCGCCTTTTGTCACGGTACGCGGGCCCCACTCCCTCAAGACCCTCGAGGAACAGGGATTCAAAAGGGCTGAAATTGCGGGCGACCCCGTACTCAGTCTTGCCCGGGACCGGCCGACCGGCAGGCACGGCCTGAGGGTGGGCGTTAATTTCGGGGATACCCAGGGCCTCCTGTGGGGGCGAAGAGACGACAAGGTCCGGCTGTTTTTCCACGAACTCATCGGCCGCCTCAGGGCGGATGGGCTCGAGCTTTCCCTCTTCTCCGTTTGCCCCTCTGACACCGAGGCCATGAGGGACGCACAGGAAGCCTACAGCCTTGAGATGCACGTTCATTACCGGTACTCCGCGGCCGTGTTGAACTATTTTGACAACGTCGATATATTTGTGGGCATGAAACTTCATTCCACCATTCTGGCCCATTGCGCCTATACCCCGTCCCTCATGATCGAGTACCGGCCCAAGTGTGCCGACTACATGGCCTCAATGGGTCTTGAAGGGTTCAATATCCGGTGCGACCAGGCCACTGTGGAGGATGCCCTATCGTTGATAGAGAAGTTGAGGCAGGAAGCGAAAGACCACCAGGAACACCTCTATCGGAGGGTCGCCCGTCACAGGGAAACGCAGAAACGGGCAGTGCAGGAAATCATCAGATACTTGAGAGGCCTCTGACCGGGAAAGGAAAGGTACGCTGTGTATGGGAGCCATGGAGACGATACGATGGGGTCTTCTCGACGTACTCACCCGTCTTCCCCTGCCCGTTTTCAGGCGACTCTTCTGGGAGCTCCGCGCTTCAGAGATCCATTCCCGTTGGGGGGAGGGAACCGACGATTTTGAGGTCCTCAAAGAGGTAATCAGACTTGTCGGGCCGACACGACTCCTTGATATCGGCTGCGGGAGCGGCCGGTGCTTTCCCCTCTACCTCAGCCTCGGGATCCCCCAGGTCGTGGGCCAGGACATTTCCCGGGCGGCCCTGCGCCTGTGCGGGGAGAGGTTTCCCCAGTTTTCCGGCCGACTCCACCGCGATCCCATCGAGAATTTGCCGTACGATCGTGACTACTTCGACCTCATCGTCTCCACCCGCGTCCTTTCAGCGGTGCCTTCACCACGGATAGCGGGAGTGATCTCTGCCTTGGCCAGGATCGGCCGTCACATCTACTTTAACGAGATGACCGATTCAGATTTCTGCGGCCCTTCCCGCTACTGGTACAAGCACGATTACCTCCCCCTTCTTGCCCGAGCCGGATTCACAGTATGGAAGGCGGGAACGATCCTGGTCACGGAGGATGGGGAGACGCATCGCCAGGAGTGGACTCTCGTAAGGAAGGTGGAATGATGACGGCACCCCTGTTCTCCGTCATCATTCCCACGTACAACAGAAGCGCCGTTCTGCCTCAGGCCCTTCAAAGCGTGCTCAACCAGACTTTCCAGGACTACGAGGTTTTCGTGGCCGATGACCATTCGGACGATTCTCACGAGACCCGACTGGTTGTGGAAAACCTCAAGGACCCCCGATTCACCTATACCCTTCTTCCGGCCCGGGTGGGTCCGGCCCGGGCCAGAAACACGGTTCTGCCCCTCTGCAGGGGGGAGTATATCTCCTTTCTCGACAGCGACGATCTCTGGCGCCCCCGAAAACTCGAGGACCACGGAGCCATTCTTTCACGTGACAGCATGGTGGGGATGGTGTACTCCGACGAGTACACCATGGGCGAGGACGGCAAGGTTTCCGCGAATTCCTCGTGGTGGGGCTCAAGTCCCGCCCTGCCCTCCGGCAACATAGCCGCTCAGTTCCTTCTCCGGAGTTTCATCGGCACCATGACGGTAACGGTCAGAAAAGGGGCCCTCCTCGAGGTGGGGGGGTTTGACGAAAGACTCCCTTTCAACGAGGATGACGACCTGTGGTTCCGCATCATGCTTAAGTATCCTGTTGTCTGTTCCGACTACGTGGCCGGGATACGGAGATTGCACCGGTCCAACATGAGCGAGGACAGGAACAGGATGGTCTACTACCAGATCCGGTCGGTAGAAAAGTACTGTGATCTTTACCCCGATTTCATGATCCTCCATGCAGCGGAGGCAAGACGGCGACTGAGGCGCATAATGGGGGAACACTGGCGCCTCATGGCCCGACGGTGGAGGGCTCCATCCCTGGCGGTCCTTACCCGGTATCTGGTTCTTCAGAAGAGATTGGGGTCCATGACGAGGGGCGTAACGTCCATGGACGGTCGTTCACCGGGAGGCGCAGAGGAAGGGTCATGATGGGGGAGAGGGTAACGGTATTTCACGATTTCCCTGTCTGGCTTCCCCTGACCCAGACCTGGATGCACAACCAGATCCGGTGTCTTCCTGAGGAGGAGATAGAAGGACACGTGATCTGTGAACAGACGGAGAATCTCGATCAGTTCCCTTTTCCCAGGATTCACGCCTTCCGAAAGAAGGAAGAGACGCTCCTCGATAAGATGGTTCGCAAGGTCCGTTTCAACTCATACCACGATTTCATGGTGCACCAGGTCAAAGAGCATGAGGCCCGGATCCTCCATTCCCATTTTGCCGACGTGGCGTGGTATCACCGCTCCGTGGTGGAACAGGCCTCCTTGAGACAGGTGGTGTCCTTCTATGGTTACGATGTGAATTATCTCCCCTCCTCCTCGCCCGAATGGAACGCGCGGTATGAGGAACTCTTTGCCGGGGCCGACCTCTTCCTCTGCGAGGGGAACCACATGGCCCGCTCAGTGGAAGCGCTGGGGGCGCCATCAGCAAAGGTGAAGGTTCATCATCTGGGAGTCATGGTGGATACCATCCCCTTCAAGGCCAGGGTGTGGCACGGACCGGGACCCCTTCGCATCCTCCTGGCAGCCACCTTTCAGGAGAAGAAAGGCATCCCCTACGCGCTCCGGGCAGTGGGTATGATCAAGAAGGAGATACCGGTGGAGGTCACCATCATCGGCGACGCAGCCCCTGAACCCCGGAGTCTTGAAGAGAAAAGGAAGATCGGTTCCGTCATCAAGGAGTGGGGCCTGCAGGAAGTGGTGCACCTCAAGGGTTTCCAGCCCTACAACCTTCTCCTCGAGGAGGCCTATGGCCATCACGTCTTTATGGCACCGAGCGTGACCGCGCTGGATGGTGATACGGAAGGGGGGGCGCCCGTCGTCCTCATTGAAATGGCGGCATCAGGTATGCCTGTAGTGGCCACGGATCACTGCGACATACCCTCCATCGTGGTCCACGGCAAGACCGGCCTCGTCACCGATGAGCGAGACCCGGAGGGGCTTGCCCGCAACCTCCTCTGGCTTGCCGCAAACGTCGATCAGTGGCAGTCCCTTACGCAGGCCGCCCGAACCCATGTGGAAGAGGAATATAACGCCCCTGTCCAGGGCCGGAGGCTTGCCCGCCTCTACCGGGAGGTACTCGCCCTGTGAGCCACCTTCAGGCGCAAGGAGAACTGAGAAGGATTCGTGAGGAGTATACAAGGCGGGACAGGGACGGGGACACCCGGATCTACGATGTGGCCAATCCTCCGTTCCGCTACCATATGGCTGAGAGAGAGGCTGCCATCTTGTCCCTTTTCGCCGCAGCACGTGTTTCCCTGAAAGGTTGTCATGTCCTTGAGGTGGGGTGCGGGGACGGCCATATCATCGAGAGATTTCTCGATTTCGGCGCGGAGAGGAGCGCAGGGCTGGAACTCATGTGGAACAGGGTGAGAGAGGGATCTCTCCTCCGTCCTGCCCTCCTTCTCGTCCAGGGAGACGGGGCCCGGTCACCCTTCAGGGATGGCGCCTTCGACCTGGTGATGCAGTTCATGTGCCTCAGCTCGGTACTCGACCGATCCATGAGGGAGTCCATCGCCCGGGAGATGTGGAGGGTCCTGAAACCCGGGGGGTTCCTCCTGTCCTACGACCTCAGACCCCCCTCTGTCATCCTCACCTTCATCCTCCGGGCAGGGATGAGGGTGTTCCGTCTCTTCAGAAAGCAAAACAGGAAGGCCCCCGGGTGCCCGGTAACACCCATTCATCTTCTCGACAAAGCTGAGCTTTCCGGTCTCTTTCCCCTCAGTCAGGGAGTCTACAGGTCTGTTTCCCTCGACTTCAACCTCGCCCGGATCGCCCGATTCTCGACCATTGCCGCCTCCGTGCTCTCCCGATTCCCCTTCCTCAGGACCCACTATCTGGCCCTCTTCCGGAAGGATCCGTCCTGACCCATGGCGAAGACCCCTCACCCCTCAGTGGTCGTGATCGTTACCACCTATAACAGAGAACAGCTCCTTCCGGAGGCCCTCGAAAGCGCCCTTCGCCAGTCCTATTCACCGAAGAGGATCATGGTCGTCGATGATGGGTCCGAGGACAACACCCCCCGCATATGCGAGGAATACGGGCGACAATACCCCGAAGAGTTAGTCTTTTTTCGCAAGTCCAACGGGGGATGTGCCTCAGCCAGGAATTTCGGCCTCGATCATCTTCCTTCTCATACGGATTACGTGTGCTTTCTTGATTCCGACGACCGCATGCTCCCGGGGAAACTGGAGCGCGAGGTGGCCATGCTCGAGGCACACCGGGAGGCAGGATTCTGCTATTCCGACAGTATCATCTTTCTCCACGAGACAGGCAAAGAGACCCTCTCCAGGGCGGCAGGGGCGGGAAGACCGGCCGCACTGGCCATAGAACACTTTCTCACCAACGAGATGAAATGCGGCGCCGTGCTCTATCGCGCGGAGACGGTAGGGGAAAGGCGCTTCCCCCCTCTCTTCCACAACGAGGATTCGGACTTCTTCCAGCGCATTGCCCTGGAGACAAGGGGTGTCTACTGCCCGACCCCGGGCTACTGGGTGAGGGACCACACCACATCCAAATCCAGAGACCTTGTGGCCATCTACAGGGCCGTGCTCCAGGTGGATCGACAGATCCTCGTCGACTATCCCGAGTTTCACCGCACTTACCGGTCCCTCGTGCAGGAAAGGCTGGCCCAAGTGGAGCATCAACTCTTTACGGAACTCGCACGGGCAGGAAGGTGGGGCGAGGCAGGACCCCATGCGAAGGGTTGGCGTGACAGGCTTCGCCTTTTCCTCAAACTCCCTCCTTCAGCACGCGGAACCCTGCATGGGCGGAAGGCAACGAACGGCGAGGAGACAATCGTGTGAGCGGGGCAGAGAGACTGCGCATCGTCCTTGGGGTGCACCAGTTCTTCCCGGACTTTGGGGCCGGAACAGAGGTCCTCACCCTGGAGCTCGCGCGGGGTCTGCGCCTCAGGGGCCACGAGGTCCTGATTATGACGGCCGCCCCTCAAATCCGTGAACCTCTGTCCGTGGCGCCCCGATTCGTCAGGGAGGACTACGACGGGTTCCCCGTCTACCGCCTCCACTACGGCCTGGGAGGATGGCGGAATCTCGTTATGGTGGAGAGAAAGGCGCCGGTCAGGGTGCGTCTGGTACGTGATCTTCTGGCTTCCCTCAACCCGGATATCGTTCACTTCAACCACATCATGGGCTTTACCCCGGACGCCATTCCCGCCGCCAAGAAGCTCGGAATCCCGGTCCTCTTCGCGCCTACCGACTTCTGGACCATCTGCCCCCGCTACACCCTTTTCAAACCGAACCAGCGGCAGGTCTGCAACGGACAGACCGATCCTGCTCAGTGCGTTCTCTGCTTCAGGCCCATGCCCCTGTCTGCCGCCAGGATGCTTCTCGCCCTGTGCGGGGGGCCTTTTGGACACCTGCTTCCGAGAGGCCCGGGATTCAGTCTTTTGAGGGGGTGGACCGGGGAAATGATGGCCTCGGTGAATCAGGCGGATGTCATGCTGCCTTCCACCCGCTTCCTTGCCCGTATGCTCATCCACCACGGCATGGAAGAGGCGAAGGTGCGGGTAACCCCTTACGGTGTCGATGTGGGCGAGCTCCCCGAGGCCCTACCCCTTCCTCCACGGTTTACCGCAGAAACGCCGCTGGAGGTGGGTTTCATCGGCACCCTCTCCGACACGAAGGGGCCTCACGTGATCATGGAGGCACTCCACCGCCTCGGCGAGAAGATAGGCAACCTCCGATGCTCCGTCTATGGCCGCATCGACGACGGTTCACCGTACTGCAAGAACCTTATCGATCTGTCGCGGCCCCTGGGAGGCCATGTCCGTTTCATGGGAACCTTCCCCCACGAGGAGATTGGAGCCAGGCTCCGCGGCCTCCATCTCCTCGTGGTTCCCTCCATCTGGTATGAAAGCGCACCCCTTGTCCTCGTTTCCGGCCTCAATGCGGGCACGCCCCTTGTGGTGAGCGATCTTGGAGGGTTGACTGAGATGATCGACGAACCCCGCTACGGCAGATCCTTCGCGCCCGGTGACGGGGCAGACCTCGCCCGTGTGCTGAAGGAGTTTCTCCACAGACCCGAAACCATAAGGGCCATGAGAGAGGACATGGGGGGTTTGAGCCGTACAACCGATGACTATGTGGGTGATATCGAAACACTCTACCTCCGCCTGCACTCTTGATTGCCCGACCCTCTTTTTCCCCGGAAAGGCTGGCTGGAGCTATCTGGTTGCGGGCGTTTCGGTGCGGAGATAGAGTACCCGCTCCTGGAGGTGCCGGAGCAGATCCTCTTCCGATACGTATTCCCTGGCCCTGGCGCTCGTGATGGCAAAGGCCCGTTCCCTTGCGTCCTTCAGATTCTCTTCCGCAATGGCAAGGGCGCGATGGGGCCTGCCGCTCTCCAGTTCCAGATCGGCCTCGAGGTCTCGGAACCGGTAGATGTGCACACCCCTCGGATCGTGGGGTGTCCTGTACTTCTCAAGGTAGGGACGAAATGACGCCGCAAGCTCGAGGGCCTTTCCCGTGTCTCCCCGGGCCCGGTGGTAGGCCATGGCCTCGATGGTATAGTAGACCGAAGACGGGTACAGGATCAGGGCTTCACGGAAATACCTCCCTGCTTTGTCGTGCATTCCCAGCAGGGCACACCCCCTAGCCATGGCGAAAAAAAGCTCCGAATCCCGGTCCCGGGGCTCACCGATCCTCTTCAGGTACACCCCGATCCCCTCCATGGTTCGCAGGCGGCTTGTCTCGTTCCTCTCGTTACCGTACGACCTGATGAGGATCTGAAGGACCCGCACATATCCCTCGTTGTTGAGCGGCATGTCCCGGACAGCGCTGTCATAGGCGAGGAAGGCATCGGTAACGAGTCCGTTTTCTTCCAGGATGGCGCCCCCCTCAAGGGATTTTCTGCTCAAATCCGTGCGGGTGGTAAAAAGGAATGAAGCGATCAGCAGTATGGCGACAAGAACGGGTAATCCCGCGCCCGAAACCCCTCCCCCCGCCACAGGCCTGTCCCCGGGCACCCCTCCTTCCCGAGCGCCCCGGTGAAGCAGAGGCATGGAAGTAAGCAGGAAAAAGGTCACCACGTGGGCCGCCACATCAAACGAAAAATCGACAAGGCCAAAGGTAAAGGCCCACAGGGAGGCAAGAAGAACCCCGGGCGGTACCCCTCCCCCTCTCCCGGTCCGCCTCAGGAACCCGAAGACCGCACAGCATAGATACCAGCAGAAGCAGACGACCCCAATAAGACCCGTTTCAACTGCGTATTTCAGGATGCTGCTGTGGGCGACCCGTGTATAGGTAGCCCCGTCGAAACACCTCTTGTATCCGTGTTCAAAGCAGCCCGCCCCGTACCCGAAGGAGGGGCTCGCTACAAAGGCCCTGAGACCGTTCCTCCAGATATCGGTCCTCGTATTTATGGTGGAGAGCTGGGAGACGGCACCCCTCGCCTTCTCTTCGAGCACCCGCGTTGCCCCTCCACGCTCCTTCTGTTGTGCCATGGGAGCGCCATGGAGGAGATAACCCGACAGGATCGCAGCAACGAGAAGGATGGCCCCGATGACCGCAAGATGTCTCCCTTCTCTTCTCATCATATGGAAAATCATAGCGACAGCGAGGGTCACGAAGGTGAGACCCAGTGAGATGCGGGACGCCGACAGGACGAGGGCGGCAAGGATGACGGGGCAGGCGGCCAGGCCGGGAATCCACCTGTGTTTCACTCCCATTTGGAGGGCTACCGGGAACAGGATCGCCAGATACCCGCCCACCATGTTCTGATGGAGGTAAGAGGCAAAGGGAAGACCGCCCTGCTCCCTAATGATCTGGCCGTAAAGGCCATCCTTGAAGGTTTCGAGCATCCTGGGAAAAACGATGACGTACTGGAGGATGGCGGTCAAGGCCAGAAGGCCAGCCCCGAGGACAAGGGCTTTCGCGAGGGTCTCTTTCCGGTCCGAAACTGAGTAGACGAAGACCACACCGAGGGTCCACACGAGGATGTTGGCGCTGTTCAAGGTATGGAACCGGCTCCAAGTATAAAAGTAGCTCGCCCCCGTTACGACGATAAGGGGTACGAAGGCAATAACAAAAGTGAAAAGGGGGGGCCTCCTGATGGTTCCCCTGAGATAGCCCGCGAGGAGGGACAGCAGGAGGAGCAGGACAAAGGATCCCTCGATGAAGAAACGGTCGAGGTGAGCATAGTAGAAAGAGAGGTGATTGCCCCCCAGAAAAGGGATGAGGACAAAGGCCGCCCCGGCAAGAAAGGTATCAAGCTTGGCGGCGAGGGACCTAATAGACGGTGACCTTCGTGGCGGAGATGTAGGGGGCCTTGCTCCCGCCGCCGCCGCAGGCAGGGGGTTTCATGCGCCCGCCCAAGTTGTTGGCGAGGAGGTTAAGGATCGTGTCGTTGAAGTTAACGCTCGCATTCCCCCCACCCTGGAAGACACTCCCTTGAGTAGCGCTGTTCGCCATCATGGCCCCGTTCACCTCGTAGTTTCCATTGGCCTGATAGGTGATCCTCCCGTTGGCGAAAACGAGGCCGTTGAACTCCGTGGTACCGTTGGAGTGCTGAATGACCAGATCCCCCCCTGTGAGCAGCAGCGTGGGGTTCGCCTCGGTCCCCACCTCCTGAGTACCTCCGCCTGTCCCCTGTATCGTGGTGTTGCCTGCAGAATAGAGCACACCACCCCCGATATTGCCGCCGCCCTTCTGGATGACCGTGGAGTTGGAAAACATGTTCGTGTTGCTGATGGTACCCGAGGTGTCCTGGATGGTGATAGTGTCCTTGGTGACGAGGGTGGATCCGCTCAGGTCGGTGCCCTGAATGGTGATGTCCGCCGTGGCGTCCGTCGTCACGATCATGGAGTTGCTGATGCCGTTGTCACTCTGGATGGTGATGCCGCCCGACCCTTCCGCCACCATGATCGAATCGCCAATGGAGGTTGTGTTCGAATCGGAGGTGATCGAACCTGCCGAGATGATCGTGGCATTACTGATATTGCCGGTGGAGGTGAGGACCACGTTACCCCCGCCTGACGAGGAGATCTCCGTGTTGCTGATAGTGCCTGCACTGGTGACGGTCACTCCTGCCCCGGATACGAGCTTGGCGTTCGAGAGGTTTACATCCCCGTCGTTCACCGTTATGGTCTTGCCTGCGGTCGTATACAGCGATTTCCCGGCGAAATTGCCGTTTGCCGCCGATACGCCGGTGACGCTGATATTGCCCTGGGCCACGATATCGGTGATCCCCGCAGGGATGGCATTGATCGTGAGGGTGCCGGTGCCGTTGAACCTGATCTTCCCGTTGCAGGCGGCGAAGCTTGCCACACCGGTGCATGAAGTACTGGCTGCCGTGAGGGTGAAGGTGAGGTTCGTGCAGGTACAGGTGGTGGCAGGAATGGCCGACCGGGTGGGCAGACCGGCAACGGTCCTGTTGGCCACGTCCACTGTGTAGCCGTTGTAGGCGCCTCCGAGGTCGGATTTCAGGTCATTGATATCGGTAGAGTTGAAGACCGTGGGCACGAGGTCCGGCAGCACCGCACTCGAGAAAGAGCAGTTGGCGGGGTTCGGGCAGTTCGCCTGCTGTCCCTGGCCGTTGGCCACGGCAAAAGGCCCCCCGTAGATGCCCCTCGGGTTGTTCGGGCATGTGGTCGTGTTGTGAAGGGTATCCTGGAGCTGGAGGGTGACGCTTCCGCCATAGACCACTCCGGGGGTGGCGCACCCGGCGTCACAGTTCACGATGGACGAGGACCCGCCCATCTGGAGGACGCCGCCGTCCCTGATGGTAATGGCGCCGTAACTGGCTGTGGTACCCGCCGGGACAATGCTCGTCTTCACCACCGATGCACTGCCGAAGGAACCCTTGGCGTGAATAAAACATTTATTCCCGGCGCTGATCGAGAAACAGGAGTAGTTGGCCGTGAAGCCCCCCGTATTGACCGTGCCCGAGCAATCGGCCGTCCCCGGGCACGTGGAGTGGTCCACCACATACTTGATCCCTGTGTTGAGACCGAACTCGGCGGCTGTGTGGGCTACGTTGTAGCGCTTTTCACTCCCGTAGGCGAGATATCCCATCTCGGACATCTTGAGTGCCGCAGTACCGAGGATCATGACGAGGAGCGTGATGGCGAGAACAGCGACCAGGACAAAACCCTTCTCGTTATGTTGTTTTTTCATGGCGTCGATCTCCCGAGAATTCTTGTGACCGTATGGGTGTCGAACCCCCCTCCATACTTCCTGGACTGGCTTCTGAACACAGCGGTGACCGACGCGGCGTTGCACGCCCCTGACGCAGGGTCGCAGCCGGAGGGCAGCAGCTGCACCTGAAAGCTGTCAACAGGGGCGACCGCCGCTGCGCTCTCGTTCGCGTTACAGTCCGTGGCCGTGTCGGTCAGATCCACATAGAGCCATAACCTGTTGGCGTCGCTCGCGTTCTGGGCACAATAAAGTCTCACCCTGTGCGGCGCCCGGTGGATGAAATCCCCGGTCTGGGCATTCTTGTCCACGGCGCCCGCATGGACCCCGGCGGGCGTGAGGGTGGCGCTTACGGTGGCGTTGGTGGGGCTCGCAGCCGTAAGGGCCGAGCAGTCGGCGTTGTTCACACTGAGGTTATTGTTCAGCGTGAGGGGCACGAGCTGACCACCGTCGAGGTCGTTCATGATCACGTCGTTACTCCAGAGATAGTAGCAGTTCTGTCCCGCGCTGGTGCTCAACCTGCAACTTACGAGGGTTGCCGTACCTCCCGCGACGTTCTCCACGAAGCCTGTACCGTAAAGGTTTCCCCAAAAGACAACCTCGTCGCAGGGTGTCCCCTCGGTAACGGTGATACACTTGCCGTTCACCGGCGGATAGGCAGCGCAGTTGGCGCCCCCGGTGGCCACGTTCACACCCCACCGGTCGAAGTAACGGGCAACCAGTTCCATGGAGGGTACACTGGTCTCCACCGTCTCGGAGGATGCCTTCACGTCCTTGAACAATCTGAGGGCGCCCATGTACAGCAGATAGGCGGCCTCGAGGACGAAGAGACCGATAACCGAGACGATAAGCACCTCGATGAGAGAAAAACCGTGGCTGTTGAGGACTCGGCTCTTCGGCTTATTCAATGTTGCACACCTTTGTCTGGAGGGTGACACTTTTTGTCCCTACCGTTGCCGTAGCCGTCACGTCGTCGCAGTCATTGAGAGCGGGAAAAGTTGCCTGACTCAGGGTGACGGAGCCGCTCAGGTTCCCGCAGGTGAAGGTGGTGTTGACGGGAAGGGCGTTCACTTTAAGCTGCTGGATGGCATTTCCCGCATTCTCGAGCAGGCAACTCCTGAGGGCTTTGTCTGCGGTGTTGGTGCTGAAGTAGGTCATAGTACCCACCACGCCGAGAAGGCAGATACTGAGGAGGAGAAGGCCGATAAGGGCCTCGATAAGGCTCGTGCCCGCCTTTCCCCGAAGGATCCCCGTAACCATCACGTACACCCCCCGGATCCCTCCTGGGTTCGAAGTCCCACTCTGTTGATGATCACCTTGATATACTTGGCACCGTTGGAGACGCATACGTTTCCTGTCCATATGGCAAGACCCCTCGGGTCAATAGCCCCGCCCGACCCGGAAAGGGAAATACCGTAATTCGTATTGTGGCTTGCTGAGATCGTCATGGCCGATGCCTGCGTGCCGCTGCACTGCGAAGCCCCCCTGTCGGTACCCATGTCATAGATGATGAGTTGAGTGGCGCTGCTCCTGCAGATGCCCACGTTCTTTGTCCGTTCCATGGCGAGAAGCCGGGCGGATCTTATCTGGTACTCCATGTTCGCCCCGTATTCCTGGAGGGTCCGGTCTTTCAGCGAATTCAGGTACATGGGGACACCGAGGCCGGCAAGGATGCCCATAATAATGATCACCACGAGCAATTCGACAACTGAAAAACCGGCAACCCAAGAGAGCCGTCTCAAGAAACCCCCGCGAGGCGCGTTGCCTCTTTTCATAATACTACCACATCCCTATGTGGTCCTGAAGTGGCGACTATCACTATTTTTCCACTTTCGCGGCCCGTTGACAACCATCAAGCAACCTATCCCCAGGAAAAGACTTTCAGAAAACCGGCGGTGAGCCTGGCACCGGCAAAGACATAGAGGAGTGCTCCCAGAGAAAGGAAGGGCCCGAAAGGGATCGCGTACTTTGTATCCCTGCCCTTCACGATCATAAGGGGAATACCCACCAGGGTACCCAGACAGGACCCGGCCATGATGGAAAAGACCACCCCCTTCAGACCGCAGAAGGCCCCTATCATGGCGATCAGCTTTATGTCACCCCCGCCCATGCCCTCCCTCCTGGCAATCCGCTGGTACCCGTAGGCAACCGCAAAGAGGATGCCGCCACCCACCAGAATTCCGTACAGGGAGTCCAGAACTCTGAAGCCCGGTCGAACAAAGGAAAGGAGAAACCCCAGCGCGAGGCCACCGAGGCTGAGCACGTCCGGGATGATCTGGGTATCCAAGTCGATGAAAGAAATCACGATGAGGAGGGAGGCAAAAATGAGGAGAGAAAGAAAGTCCAGGGAAGGACCGTGAAACATGAAGAGGAGAAGGAAAACAAGGGCTGTAAGGCCCTCCACTACGGGGTAGCGGATTGAAATGGGAGACCCGCAGGCCCGGCACCTACCCCTCAGGAGAAGATAACTCAGTAGTGGTATGTTGTCGTATCCTTTGATCGGTGTCTTGCACGCCGGACAAAATGAGTGCGGCCACACGATGGAAGCCCCCTCCTCCATGCGGTAGATGCATACGTTCAGGAAGCTGCCGACAGCAGCCCCGAAAAGAAAGACAAGGACATGAACCATGACGGTCACCGAATCCACCGACTCACCACGTTACCATACCTCAATCCCGGAAAAGGACATAAAAAAAGGGGGGCTTCCGCCCCCCTTCACCTTACCGCAATGATTAGTTCTTCGGGATGTAGGCCGCGTCGACGGTGCCGCCCCAGGTCCAGGTCTTAAAGTCCTCGGCACCTGTCAGGGTGATCGTTCCGGAGACCCCGCTGATGCGGCTGGTAGCCGTAATGGTCCTCGTGGCCGCCACGTAGGCGAAGGTAGCCTTGCCCTCCGGTACGTCGACACCGTAGGCTGTCTTGATGGCCGCGCCCGTGGCTGCATCCTGGGTGGAACCCGCCTCGGAGTAATACACCACAATGGCATTTTTGACCGCGCCAAGGGCATGGATGATTTCGCCCACCTTCGCCTTTCTGGTGTAGCCCGTGTAGGCAGGGATGGCAATGGCCGCCAAGATGCCGATGATGGCGATGACGATGAGGAGCTCGATCAACGTAAAACCTTTAGAATTCCTGTGAACCTTAATCATGTAACACCTCCATAAGATTTAGTATAGAAATTGCATTACAGTAACGTTATAATGCGATTCTCCAATAGTGTCAATGACATTTATCACTCCCGCCGCCGAAGCAGGCCACCTGGTGGGTTCCGTCACCCCTGAGGGTGGGGCACTCACCCGCGCACCTGCCCTGCCTTCCCTCACATCTGGAAAAGTAGACGCATCCCTCCTCGGCCGAGGCAGTGTCCTCACTGAGCCGCTCCGAGAAATCGTCAACGGACGCGGACATAAGCATCCTCGTATAAGGATGCCATGGGTTCGTAAAAACCTCGTCCTTTGTACCAGATTCGAGTACCTTTCCACCGTACATCACAATGATGTTATCGGACACGAAGCGCACAACATTAAGGTCATGGGACACAAAAATCATGGAAAACCCGGACAATTCCTTCAACTCTATAAAAAGATTGATAATCTGTGCCTGGATGGACACATCCAGGGAGGACACCGGCTCGTCTGCAACGATGAGGGCCGGGTCGGTGGCCAGGGCCCTTCCGATGGCGACCCGCTGCCTCTGGCCTCCGCTCATTTCGTAAGGGTATTTGTTCAGAAAGTCTTCATCGAGGCCTACCCTGCGCAAGAGCAGGAGCACCTTTTCCTTGAGGTTCGATTTGTCGGCAAGACCATGGAAAAGGAGTGGTTCCGCCATGGCCTCAAAGACCTTCTTTCTCGGGTTGAGGGAAGAGTAAGGGTCCTGGAAGATGATCTGCATATCCCGGCGCATCCCCCGTAATACCTCTTTGCCGAGCCCAAGGAGATCGGCACCCCGAAAATTGATACTTCCTGCGTCCGGTATCTCGAGGAGGAGGACGCATCGGGCCAAGGTGCTCTTCCCCGAGCCGCTCTCCCCCACAATGCCGATGGTCCGTCCTTCCTCCACAACAAAGGAAACCCCGTCGACAGCCCGGATGGTCTGTTTCTTCAAGGCGAAGGCACTCTTACGCACCTCGTAGGTTTTCACTAGATTCAGTACAGAAAGCACCGTACCCATCGTTCCTTCCCAGTCTGTTTCATTTCGGGCTCCCGACCCCTGCATACATCCATGGCTGAGGGGCACCGGGGATGGAATTTACACCCTGCCGGGAGTTCCGACATGCGCGGTACCGACCCGGGAATGGCCTTCAACCTCTTCTGCCCGGGTGCCATGTTGAAGACCGAGGCAAGAAGCCCCTGACTGTACGGATGAAGGGGTTCACCGAAGAATGGGCCCACTTCGCCCATTTCCATTACCCTCCCTGCATACATGATGGCGATCCTGTGGCCCAGTCGTCTGATGATCCTCAGGTTGTGGGTAATGAAGAGCATGGACATGGCTCTTTCCCCCACGAGACGACGGAGAAGGTAAAGAATCTGCGACTCTGTCGCGACGTCGAGGGCAGTGGTGGGCTCGTCGGCAATGACGAGAGAGGGGTCACAGGCGATCGCCATGGCAATGAGGACCCTTTGTCGCTGGCCTCCGGAGAGTTGATGGGGATACTGGACATATTTCTTGTCCGGATCGTTGAACCCCACGAGGCGGAGCAGTTCCAGGACCCGATCCCTCACTTCGGTCCTGGACCCCGAGCGGTGCGTCAGGATCACTTCTCCCACCTGTTCACCCACCCTGAACACCGGGTTCAGGGACGTCATGGGCTCCTGAAAGACCATCCCGATCCGGTTGCCCCTCACCTTTTCCATCTCCTCCCCGCCCAGTGTCAGAAGATTCCGGCCCTCAAATAAGATCTCTCCACCCACTATCCGACCCGGAGGGGGGACGAGACGAATGACCGAAAGGGCGGTCATGGTCTTTCCGCACCCGCTCTCACCCACAAGGCCGAAGACCTCCCCTTTTTTCACGGAAAGGTTCACGCCGTCAACCGCCCTGATGGACAGGGGTCCGGAAAAGAAAGCAGTCTGCAGATCGGAAATGGAGAGGAGACTGTCGGAATCCGGAAACCCTATGTTGTCACCTGCACGAGAATACTTTTGATTAATAGGACCTCATGCATTATACTACGCCATCGCAAAATGGCAAGTCCTTTGTCGGCCCTTTCCACTGCCCTGTCTCGTCTTTTCCCTCCCGGCCGCAGAGAACGCTCGGTGAGAGGGCGCCGAAAAGGGTTATCGACGGTCACCCTCCATAGCGCAAGGGAGTCTTGAATCTTCTCCCCCTCCCCTGTTATATTTGTCCCGATACAAGACCGTAACGAATGACCGACAGGAGTCCCCCATGAGAGAAAAAGTGGTCAAGGATGGGCTTACCTTCGACGATGTCCTCCTCGTCCCTGCCCTGAGCGGCACGATGCCCAAATCAGTAGATGTCTCCACGTGGCTTACCCCGTCCATACGCCTGAACGTGCCCATCCTGAGCGCAGCCATGGACACGGTGACGGAGGCCAAGACAGCCATCTGTCTTGCCCAGGAAGGGGGCATCGGCATTATCCATCGCAACATGGGTGTGGAGGAGCAGGCCCAGGAGGTGGAGAAGGTCAAGAAATCCGAAAGCGGCATGATCGTGGATCCCATTACCATTTCTCCGGAGCAGAAGATCCGCGACGCCTTGGATCTCATGTCGCGATACCGCATATCGGGCATCCCGGTAACGAAAGGCAGGAAGCTCGTCGGGATCATCACGAACCGCGACCTCCGTTTCGAAACAAACCTCGACGAGACGGTCGAGAACGTGATGACGAAAGATCATCTTGTGACCGTCAAAGAGGGGATCAGCCTCGAAGAATCGAAGAGCATCCTTCACAAGCACAAGATAGAGAAGCTGCTGGTGGTGGATCGAAGCTTCAATCTCAGAGGTCTCATCACCATCAAGGACATCGAAAAGATGCGGAAGTACCCCTATTCCTGCAAAGACCACCTCGGCAGACTCAGGGTCGGTGCAGCCGTAGGGGTCGGCAAGGATGCGGAAAGGAGGGTGGACGCCCTCCTCAAGGCCAATTGTGACGTCATCGTGGTGGACACGGCCCACGGCCACTCCCATAATGTGATGGAAACGGTCCGCTACCTCAAGACCACCTTTAAGGACCTCCAACTTATAGCGGGCAACATCGCCACGGCGGAGGGGTGCGAGGCCCTTGCCAAGGCCGGTTGCGACGCGGTGAAGGTCGGTGTCGGTCCCGGCTCCATCTGTACGACAAGGATCATCGCCGGTGTCGGGGTTCCCCAGATCACCGCCATCCAGGAAGCGAAGAAAGTGGCCCTCAAATACGGCATCCCCATCATAGCCGACGGGGGCATCAAGTTTTCCGGGGATATCACCAAGGCCATCGCGGCCGGTGCCGACGCCATCATGATCGGAAATCTCTTTGCGGGTACCGACGAGACGCCCGGAGAGCTGGTGCTGTACCAGGGCCGGACCTACAAAGTTTACCGTGGCATGGGTTCCCTCGAGGCCATGAAGGAAGGAAAATCGCGAGACCGCTACTGTATCCCCGAGGACGAAGCTGAAGAGAAGATTGTTCCCGAAGGCATTGAAGGGAGGGTCCCTCACCGGGGCCCCCTCTCCCTCACCATCCTCCAGCTTGTGGGAGGTCTGCGATCGGGTATGGGATACCTGGGAGCCTCGAACCTCAAGGAGCTCCAGGAGAAAGCAAAGTTTGTCAGGATTACTCCCGCCGGCCTGAAGGAGAGCCACGTCCACGACGTGATCATCACCAAGGAAGCTCCCAATTACCGCATCGAGTGAGGCACCATGGATTACCACAAGGAACTCGTACTCATTCTCGACTTCGGCTCTCAGTACACCCAGCTTATCGCCCGGAAGGTAAGAGAGCTTGGTGTCTATTGCGAAATTCACCCCTTCGATCTTCCCCTCGACGAGGTAACGGCAAAAAGGCCCAAGGGGATTATACTCTCCGGCGGTCCCAAGAGCGTCTACGAACAGGACGCCCCCCGGTGCGACGGAGGGGTTTTTGAACTGCGGATACCGGTACTCGGCATCTGCTACGGCCTTCAGCTCATCACCACGCTTTTCGGCGGTACCGTCGAGAAATCGAACAAGCGGGAGTATGGCAAGGCCCATATCTTCGTCCACAGGGCAGAAGGGCTTCTTGCCGGTGTATCGGACGGGGATGTGGTCTGGATGAGCCATCAGGACAGAATTCTTAAGCTGCCCCAGGGGTTTCAGGTCCTCGCCCACTCGGACAACTCTCCCTACGCGGCTTTCAAGGCCGCGGACAGACCCATTTACGGGGTCCAGTTTCATCCCGAGGTCCACCATACCAGGAAGGGAAAGCGGATACTGAGGAATTTCCTGTACAGGATTTGCAAGGTCAAAGGTCTCTTCTCTCCCAAATCCTTCGTGAACCTGGCCGTTGAGAGCATCAGAAGAGAGGTGGGGGATGGCCGGGTGCTCTGCGGCTTAAGCGGCGGGGTCGACTCCTCGGTGGTAGCCACCCTCATCCACGAGGCCGTGGGCGACCGCCTTACCTGCGTCTTCGTGAACAACGGCGTTCTCAGGAAAAAGGAGGCGGAAGAGGTGCTGGAGGCCTTCAAAGACCGCCTTCACATGAACATCAGGTACGTGGATGCGGAAGAGGCATTTCTCAAGGCCCTGAAGGGTGTCAGGGATCCGGAGAGAAAACGGAAGATCATCGGACGCCTTTTCATCAAGATCTTTGAAGAGGAGGCGCGGAAGGTGGGTGACGCAGGCTTCCTCGCCCAGGGCACCCTGTACCCTGACGTGATTGAGAGCGTGTCCCACAAGGGCCCTTCTGCAACGATCAAGAGCCATCACAATGTGGGAGGCCTCCCGAAACGCATGCGACTCAGGCTTCTGGAGCCTCTCCGGGAACTCTTCAAGGACGAGGTTCGGGTGGTGGGCAGGGAACTCGGTCTTCCGGACCACCTCGTCTATCGCCAGCCTTTCCCCGGCCCCGGCCTGGCGATCAGAATCATCGGCGACGTAACCCGGGAAAGACTCCACATCCTCAAAGAGGCGGATGCCATCGTGCGAGAGGAGATAGAGCGGAACCCCAGGTACCGCCATATCTGGCAGTCCTTCGCCATCCTCATCCCCGTAAAGACGGTGGGGGTCATGGGTGACGAGAGGACCTATGCGAACGTCATCGCCGTCCGGATCGTTGAAAGCGAGGACGCCATGACCGCCGACTGGGCCAGGATCCCCCATGACGCCCTCGACGCCATGGCGAGACGGATCATCAACGAGGTCCAGGGTGTGAACAGGGTCGTCTACGACATTTCCTCGAAACCGCCCAGTACCATCGAGTGGGAATGATGGGCAGTTTTGTTCACCTCCATCTGCACACCCAGTTCAGTCTCCTGGACGGCGCCATCCGCTTCGACCGCCTCTTCAAACAGGCAAAAAATTTCAAGATGGATGCCTGTGCAATCACCGACCACGGCAACATGTTCGGCGCCGCAGACTTCTACTTCGCCGCCAGGGACGCGGGGATCAAGCCCATCATAGGATGCGAAACCTACCTTGCACCCCGGTCAAGGTTTGACCAGAAGCGGGTCAAGGGCGAGGAGAACGCCTACCACATCATCCTCCTCGCCATGAACAACGAGGGCTACAAGAATCTCATGAAGCTCGTCAGTTTTGCCCACCTGGAGGGGTTTTACTACGTACCCCGCATCGATAAGGAGCTTCTCCGGGAGTATAACGGCAACCTGATCTGCCTCACCGCGTGCCTGAAGGGGGAGATTCCGAGCCTCATCCTGAAGGGCGACGAGAAGCGAGTGCACGAGACCGTGGAGGAGTACCGCTCGATGTTCGGGGACCGGCTCTATTTCGAGCTCCAGGACAACGGGATGGAAGAGCAGAAGATCATCAACGACACACTGATCGCCCTGTCGAAGCAATACAGTGTGCCCCTCGTGGCCACCAACGACTGCCACTACCTGAAGAAGGAGGAGGCCAGGGCCCACGATCTTCTCCTTTGCATCCAGACAGGGAAAACCATCAACGACGAGGGTCGCCTCAGTTTCAGCAGCGACGAGTTCTTCTTCAAGTCCGGCGAGGAGATGGAGAGGTCCTTCGCCCACTGCCCCGAGGCGGTCAGGAATACCCTGGAAGTGGCGCAGCGCTGCAACGTCACCATCGAGTCCGGCACATACCACTTCCCCGAATTCAAGCCGCCCGGGTCCATGCAGCTGAACGATTACCTGGAAAATCTCGCAAGGCAGGGCTTCGAGAAGCGCCTGCCCGGGATCAGGGCCTCCTATGATGCCTTTACCCCGGAAATGGCCCGAAAATATGACGAACGGCTCACCTACGAGCTCGGAGTGATCAAGGGGACCGGGTTTGCAGGATACTTCCTTATTGTGGCCGACTTCATCACCTACGCGAAGAACCACGGTATTCCCGTGGGCCCCGGCAGGGGTTCCGCGGCAGGAAGTCTTGTGGCCTACTGTCTCGCCATCACCGACATCGATCCCATCAAGTACGATCTCATCTTCGAGCGCTTCCTCAACCCGGAACGGATCAGCATGCCCGATATCGACGTGGACTTCTGCAAGAACGGCCGGGACGAGGTGATCCGCTATGTGACGGAGAAGTACGGCAAAGACAACGTGGCCCAGATCATCACCTTCGGCACCATGCAGTCCAAGGCCGCCGTTCGTGACGTGGGCAGGGCTCTCGGTATCCCCTACGCCGAGGTCGACAGGATCGCCAAACTGATCACCTCCACGGACAGGGGGATAGAGAAGGCGATCCACGAAGAGCCTCAGATCCGCGAGCTCTACGAGGGGGATAACAGAATCAGGGAGCTCCTCGATAATGCCATGGTCATAGAGGGGCTTGCCAGACATGCATCCACTCACGCCGCCGGTATCGTGATCGCCAACAAGCACCTGACGGAGCACCTCCCTCTTGCCTCGGGCAAGGAAAAGGAGACTATCACCCAGTACGCCATGAAGACCATCGAGAAGATCGGTCTGATCAAGATCGACTTTCTGGGCCTCGAGACCCTGACGATTATGAATGACACCATCAGGATCCTGAAGGAGATGGGCATAGATCTCGACATCAACACCATCCCCCTCGATGACCGGAAGACTTACGAGCTCCTCTCCTCGGGCGATACTTCGGGCGTGTTCCAGCTTGAAAGCCGGGGAATGCGGGACCTCCTCGTGAAGCTGAAACCCTCCAAATTCGACGACATCATGCCCCTTATCGCCCTTTACCGGCCGGGGCCCCTCAAGAGCGGCATGGTGGAAGAATTCATCAAGAGAAAGAATGACCCCACCCAGGTAAAATACGAGACGCCCCAGCTCAAAGAGATCCTCGACGATACCTACGGCGTGATCATCTATCAGGAACAGATCATGAAGATCGCCTCAGCCCTGGCAGGGTTTCCGATCAAGGATGCCGACGCCCTGCGCAAGGCCATGGCCAAAAAGAATCCCGAGGAGCTGGAGCGTTACCAGGAGCGCTTTATTGAAGGGGCCATCAATAACGGGGTGGCGCCCACGGCCGCCAAGAAGATTTACGATATTATCCTCCAGTTCGGGGAGTACGGATTCAACAAATCCCACAGCACTGCGTACGGACTCATCGCCTATCAGACAGCCTATCTCAAGGCCCATTACTACGTACCCTACTTCGCCGCGATCCTTACCAGCGAGGTGAATGATACGGACAAAATGGTACAGTATATCGCCGAACTGAAAGAGAACGGCGTTGAGATACTGCCGCCCGATATCAACAAGAGCGACCGGGCCTTCACGGTGGTGGGCGACAAGATCCGATTCGGCCTTGCCGGGATCCGCAACGTGGGCGAGGCAGCGGTCGAACACATCCTCAACGTGCGCAAGGAAATAGGTGAGTTCTCCTCCTTCACCCAGTTCTGCAACCTCATCGGCACCAAACAGGCAAACAAGAAAGTGATCGAGAGCCTTGCCAAGGCCGGCTGTTTCGACTCCATGGGCCTCAAGCGTTCACAGGTCCTCCGGATGATCCAGGATCGCTCCGACAGACCCGCGAAAAAAGACGGAAGGAACGGTCAGCAGATGGACATGTTCGGTGCCCTGCAGGAGGTGCCCGATCTTATTCAGGTGCCCGATATGGAGGAGTTGCCCCATGACGCGATCCTCCAGGGCGAAAAGGAAGCCCTGGGCTTCTACTTCAGCCAGCATCCCCTTGAACCCTACGGGGAGCTGATTCGAGAGTTCACGCCCCACGATACCCTTACAATCAGAGAAAAGGATCTTACGGAAGATGTCAGTCTTCCCGGCATCGTAAGCGCCTGCAAGGAGATCACCACCAAGAAGGGCGACAGAATGGCCTACGTCTCCCTCGAAGATACGAAGGGCACGGTGGAGGTCATCGTCTTTCCCGACCTTTACGGAAAGAGCCAGTCCCTCATAAAGGGCACCAAGCCCCTGGTTTTCCAGGGTACCGTGGAGAGGAGCGAGGACGGAGCCGTCAAGGTCAAGGCCAAGAACATTCTCCTTCTGGAAGAGGTGGCAAGGGAGTTGCGCCAAAAGGCTACGGTAACCATAGAGTGCGAGTCCTTCCCCCTCGAAGAGCTGAAGAGACTGAGAGACCTTCTTCTCAGTCTCAAGGGAAACGCAAGGGTGAACCTCGAATTCCTCCATAAGGGGGAACGGCGTCTGTTAACCCTTCACCACGTAAAGGTTGACCCATCGCGCCTCGATACGTTATATAAACACTTTGGAACCGGCATTCGTTACGAGGTGACCGATGCGTTACTATCTTGATTTCGAGAAACGACTGGAGCCGCTGGAACGGAGGCTCTATGAAATAGAGAGATTCTACGATGTGACCGACCCTCATTACGCCAAGGAGGTGGCAAACCTTTCCAGAAAGGTAGGAAAGCTGGAGAGGGAGATCTACGGCGAAATGACCAACTGGCAGAAGTCCCAGCTCTCCCGGCACCTGAACAGGCCCCATACCCTCGATTATATCCAGAACCTCTTTTCCGATTTTCAGGAGCTTCACGGCGACCGAAAGTTTCGTGACGATCCCGCCATTGTGGCCGGGTTCGCCCGATACGGGGAGATGACCCTCGCCCTCGTGGGGCATCAGAAGGGCAAGGATGTGCGGGAGATGGCAAACCGGAATTTCGGCATGGCCAACCCCGAAGGCTACCGGAAGGCCATGAGGGTGATGGACCTCGCCAACAGGTGGGGCAAGCCCATCATCACCTGGATCGACACCCCGGGCGCCTTTCCCGGGGTGGGTGCGGAGGAACGGGGTCAGGCCGAGGCTATCGCATCGAGCATCTGCTTCATGTTTTCCCTGTCCGTGCCCATCATCACCATAGTGATCGGGGAAGGAGGGAGCGGGGGGGCACTGGCCATCGGCGTGGGCGACCGGATCCTCATGCTGGAGAATGCCACCTATTCGGTCATATCACCGGAGGGGTGCGCCGCCATACTCTGGAGGGACGGTTCGAAGGGTCCCCTCGCCGCCGAGGCCCTGAAACCCACAAGCCATGACCTGCTGTCACTGAAGGTCATTGACGAGGTCATACCCGAACCCTTCGGAGGGGCCCATAGAAACTGGCCTCAGACCTTCTTCAACACCAGGGCAGTGCTCATTCGGACGCTCAAAGAGCTTTTGGACATACCGGGCGAGGAGTTGAAGAGGAGGCGGTACGAGAGATTCAGAAGGATGGGCGTTTTCGAGGAGAGGCGGTAGGGGTCAGGACTTCTCGGCCCCTGTCTCGGTCTTCTGGAGCCTTACCTTGGTAATCCTTCTATCCTCAATACCCACCACGATCATTCGGTACGAACCGTGCTGCACGATCTCGCCGCCCTTGGCGAGCCCCTGAAGGCGGGACAGGATAAAACCGCCCACGGTTTCGTAGTCAGGCGATTCTTCCACGTCGAACCCCAATTTATTGTTCAGGTCCCTGATTGAACAGGATGCATCGACGATGTAGGAGCCGTCGCTCAACCTCTGGATCCTGTCGTCCACATCCGTCTCATCCATGATCTCCCCGAAAATCTCTTCCATAATGTCTTCCAGGGAGACGATGCCCACGGTGGTACCGTACTCGTCCACGACGATTGCCATGTGCTGCCGCCTCTTCTGCATCTCCTTCAGGAGGTTGCTGATCTTCATGGTATCGGTGACGAAGAAGGGCCGCTTGAGAACGGAAGTGAGGTTCAAAGGTTTTCTGGACCAGATCTGCCGGGTAATATCCTTGTGGTAAAGTATCCCTGCCACGTTGTCCAAATGGTCTCTGTAGGCGGGGTAGCGGGAGAACTCGTTTTCCACGATGTAGTTGATGATCTCCTCGTCCTTGCTCCCAAGGTCGATGGCGTAGACATTGGGCTTGGGTACCATAATCTCTTTTACCGACCGGTCGGCAAAATCAAAGACGCCGTGGATAAGTTCCTCTTCCGTCTTGTCGAAGACTCCTGCCCTTCTGCCCTCCTCAAGGAGGACCCTGATCTCCCCCTCTCCCACGTGTTCTTCCGATTTTTTCAGGTTGAGGGCCCGCACCACGAACATGGTACTCGCAGAGAGGAAGGCGACGAAGAGAAAGAAGACCTTCGAGGTGAGTTCAAAAAGGGGGGCTACGGTAAGGGCAACCCTTTCCTTGTAGTTGAGACCGATGTATTTGGGGACCAATTCCCCGATCACGAGAAAGAGGTACGTGAGGACCACCACCACCAGGGCCAGGGCCAAGGAGTCGGCCCATTTCCCTACCAGGGGGATGGGCCGGATCAGGGGTACAACGTACTTCACTGAAAACACGCCCCCTATCGCCGAACCCAGGGTGCCGAAGAGGGTGATCCCGATCTGGACTGCCGAGAGGAAATGCTCCGGGTTCTCCTTCATGTTCAGAAGGACGTGGCCCTTCTCATCCCTCTTGTCTCGAATCAGCTCCTTGATCTTGCTCTTCCGGGAAGAAACTATGGCGAACTCACCGGCAGAGAATATTCCGTTCAGCACCAGCAGGACCGCAACGACGACGACTGCAGCGAGCGGGTTATCCATTCCTCGTCTCGAAATGATCCTTCACCTGGTACATGAAGGCCTCAAGTCTGGTGGCGATGTTTGTGGCGCCCTGACCGTCGTAGGCAATATTGATGACGGGTACGTCGTACCGGTTCTGTACCAGACGAAGGACCGCGCTCGCTATGGTTCCGGGCATACAGGTGAAGGGGATGGCGTTCACCACGCCCGAAACCCCCTTATCGATGAAGTCCACGGCCTTGCCCACCGTGAGAATGGCCTCCCCCTCAAAACTTACATCCACGTAGGGATTGCCTTTCCTGATAATCTCTGTGACCTTCGGCTCCCGCCCGTACTGAAGATGAGGAAGGAAGGGCTTCTCCAGGTGGTGCTCATCCTTGTTCTGGATATACTTGGTGAGGAAGAAGTTGATCATGTCCTTGAAACCGTTGTGCTCCCTGTTGAGTTGATCACTCACAAAATTCAGGTAAGAGATCCACTCTGTGATGGGTGCGAGCCATGCCACGCCTCCGAAGTCCTCGATCTTTCTGACGAGGTTGTCGTTACTGAAGGCGTTGGACCGCACGTAGATCTCCCCCACCACCCCTACGATCGGCTTCTTCGCCCCCGCCTTTTCTACCTTGAGGAAGGCCTTGAGGGCCTGGCCAAGGGTTTCTTCGATACCCTCTCCACCCTTCTCGATGGCGGCGCAGAGGGCGGCCAGCTGCTGCCGGTAGATCCGGTCGGACGTTCCCTTCTCCAGTTCGTAAGGCCTGGTCTCGTGGAGGAGTTTTATAAGCATGTCGGTGGCCACGATCGACTTCCAGCCCAGGCGGGAAAACTGTCCGCCCACGATGTTCAGCTCCTTGTACAGACGGTGGTCCTGGTTCGGCGCGTAGATAGGGATCTTCTCGAAGCCCACGTCGTCCAGCACGAGCCTGTGGAACCGGTGGTACTGGCCGAAGCGGCAGGGGCCGTTTCCTGAGGGCATGAAGAAGGCGATCTTCGAGGGATCGATGTCCTCCCGGGTGGCAACCTTGAGCATGTCACCCGTGGTCAGGGCACAGGGGTAGCATTCCTTTCCGCTTGTGTACTTCCTCCCCCAGTGAACCGTCTTCTCGTCCGATTCCTCCATTACCTCCGCATCGACCCCGCAACCCCGGAATGCGGCCGCGAGGGTCAGCGCGTGGTCCGACATGTTGGGAATAAAGATCTTCCGCACCACACCGTCTGCGGCGAACCGGGGAGGGTTCTCTTTCGCCGCCTTTCTCTCCACCTTGGCATTCTTGATGCTGTCAAGAAAAGCCTCCAGACGTGTAACGGCCCCGGCATCGGCACTGTGTTCATCGATCTCCAACTGGAGAAACGGCCTGTTGCCTATGGCCTTCTTGAAAAAATGGCTGATAAAGGAATCGGGTCCACAGCCGAAGTTTGTAATGTAGACAGCGTACAGGTTCTTGTGCTGTTTGATCAGCTTCGCCGCCCGGAGGATCTTCTGGCCGTATCCCCAGTACATATTGTCAAGGATATCGTCCGTTTCCACCCCTTTTGCCAGGGGGAGCATATCCATGGGGATGGCTTTCACCCCAAGATCCATGAGCTTTTTGTGGACGTTCAGGTTGATTCCCGGATCGAGACTGTTGTAAGGCCTCCCGATCAGCACCATGCCCTTTTCGCCGTCCTTGAGGCTGGACAGGAATTCGAGGCCCGTCTCAGATACCTTCCTGTAGAAGGTCTCCTGGGCTTCCATGGCTGCATTGAAGGCCTTTTCAACCGCCTTCTTCGACTTTCCCAGCGTTTTTCCATAGGCCACGAGGTTTTTCAGGGTCGTCTCCCTGCCCTTTCCGAAGTAGACGACCGGGGAGTCCACCTTCACCCCGGCGGCGGCAAAATCGATCGATGCAGGGGCGGTGTAGGGTATGGCCTGCGCATAAGGGCAGGCATAGGTGTTGGGCGCATCGTCGGAGACCTTGTTCATACTGATCACGCTGGGCAGGAAGATCCTCTTCACCCCCTTCCTGATGAGGTTCAGGATATGGCCGTGACTCACCTTGACCGGGAAACAGGCCTCCACGATGATGCTCTCCACACCCTCTCGGATTGTCTTCTTGTTGGTAGGATCGGAGAGAACCGTCTTGAACCCGAGCTCGCCGAAAAAGGCCTTCCAGAAAGGCAGGAGTTCGTGAAAGCTAAGCAGTTTCGGTAGACCGATGACCTCACCCTCCACTTCCTTGTTGTAGATCCCGTTCAGGAGGTCGTCCCTGACCTTCAGGTAGTCCACCAACTCCCTCTTCTCCGTCCTTCTCACCACATCGTATTTCTCGCACCTGCTCCCGTAATAAAGGGGAGACTCATTCTCAACCGTCACTCTTCGGATCTCGCAAAGGTTTTCGCACCCTTTACATTCGAAGGTGTCGATGGTGTAGGAACGTTTGCTCAGATCGAACCCCTTGAAGGTGCTCCTCTCCCAGGTCCGCTCTTTCTGGGCCAGGAGGGCGACACCGATGGCCCCGGTCACGTCGTGGTGGGGCGGCACCTTGATGGAGCTTCCGCAGACCTTTTCGAAGGCCGCCACGACCCCTTTGTTGAAGGCCGTTCCTCCCTGGAAAAAGATCCTCTTCCCTACCCTCCGGTCGCCCACCACCTTGTTGAGATAATTCGTCACGATGGAATAGGCGAGACCGCTTACGAGATCGTCCGTCCTGGCCCCGCCCTGCTGGTGATGGATAAGGTCCGACTCGATAAAGACGGTGCACCGCTCACCCATCTTTACCGGCTTCTCAGATCCCAGGGCAAGCCTCCCGAACTCTTCCTTGATGGAGATCCCGAGTCGCTCGGCCTGTTCCTCGAGAAAAGAACCGGTGCCTGCCGCGCAGGCCTTGTTCATCTCGAAATCCACGATGACCCCGTTATCCACGCTGATGTACTTCGAGTCCTGCCCTCCTATCTCGAAGACCGTGTCCACCTCCGGGTCTATCATAATGGCCGCCTCGGCCTGGGCCGTGATCTCGTTCCGGACAATGTCGGCACCGATAAAGTCGGCCGTGAGATAACGGCCCGATCCTGTGGTACCTGCACCGAGGATCTCCACCCTGTCGCCGATTTCGTCCCCTATTTCGGCCAGCCCCCTCTTCACCGCCTCAAGGGGTCTTCCCTCGGTCATGAGGTACCGCTTGGCAAGGACGTTCCGGTTCTCGTCCAGAAGGACAAGGTTGGTGCTGATGGAGCCCACGTCAACCCCCAGATAGGCCCGTGTCATCTCCTTGACCTCGCGCATGTCATAGCTGACCCGAAGATTCTCCGCCGACAGGGAGAGGGGTTCGTGTGATTCCTCTCTATTCTCGGCCTTCAGGTAGGCGTCAAGCTTATCAAATCCCTGAAAGGTCCGGGCCAGCGCCGGCTCGTCCAGGACGGTCCACACCGCCCCGATGGCACCCATGGAGGTAAAGTGCTCGGGCACGAAGAAGTTTCCATCCTGGGCACCGAAGACGTCCATCATGGCCTTCCTCATGGCCCCGTTGGCGGCCACCCCGCCCACGAAGGCGATAGGGGGCTTCACTTCCTTGCCCTTGGCGATATTACCCTTGAAATTCCGCGCAAGGGCGTAACAGAGCCCTGCCACGATTTCGTAATCAGGGGTCGCTATCTGCTGGAGATGGATCATATCCGACTTGGCGAAGACCGTGCACCTGCCGGCGATGCGGGGCGGATTCTTCGACCTGAGGGCCACCTCGCTGAATTCTTCTATGGTAAACCGGAGACGAGAGGCCTGCTGGTCCAGAAAGGAACCGGTACCGGCCGCACACAGGGCGTTCATGGAAAAATCCTTGACCCTGAGCTTCCCTTCCTTGCCTGCCCGCTCGAGGATAATGAGCTTCGAGTCTTCGCCCCCAATGTCTATGATGCTCCCTACCTGGGGATAGAGGTGGGTGAAGGATTTCGACAGGGCTACGATTTCGTTCACGAAGGCCGCACCTACGTACTCCGCGAAGGCCCTCGCCCCCGTACCGGTAGCTGCAACAAGATCCACCTTCCCCTTGCCGAGGGCTGTGGACAGAACCTCCCTGGCCACCTCGAAGGGTCTTCCTTTATGTCGAACATACTGAGTGTCTACAATGCGGTTTTTGTCGTCCATGAGCACAAGATCCACGCTCACGGAACCGATATCGATGCCGACGCGATACATCCCGACCTCCGATGGAATAAAAAAATCCCTTTAAAATACCTATCCGTCTTCGATATAATAAGGCTTGACGGTTCTCTATATTAATACCAATGAAGAAAAAAATCCACATGGTCGTCAGCGGCAGGGTACAGGGTGTCTACTACCGGTACAGCACCCTCAGGAAGGCATCGGAACTCGGTTTGACAGGATGGGTAAGGAACCTGAGGGACGGGAGGGTCGAGGTTCTGGCCGAGGGGGACGAAACTCTTCTCGCCATTCTGGCGGAATGGTGCCGATCGGGTCCTCCGGGGGCCCTGGTGACCGACCTTCACACAGAATGGGAAGACCACACCGGTGAGTACGCCACGTTCGAGATCATCTACTAAAAACCCTTACTATCCCCTTTTCGTCAACATTTCCGGCAAACTCTGTGTCGTCATAGGGGGCGGGGCCATCGCAGAACGAAAGGCTAGGAGCCTCCTGAAGTTCGGCGCCTTGGTCACGGTCATAAGCCCTGTCATGACCGGGGGTCTTGCCGCGCTGGCGGGGAAGGGGCGTATCACGGCCCTGATGCGGCCCTATCGCAAGGGTGACCTCTGCGGGGCCACGCTCGTCTTTGCCGCCACCGACCACGACAGCACGAACAGGGCCGTCCGGGACGAGGCACGGGAAGCCTCGATCCCGGTCAACGTGGTGGACGATCCACCCCTCTGCGATTTCATCGTCCCTTCCATAGTCCAGAGGGGACCCGTCACCATCGCCGTTTCCACCTCGGGTACCCTGCCTATGTTGTCCAAAAAGCTGCGCAAAGAACTGGAAGGGTTCATTACTGATGATCATATTGCTTTTCTTACAATTACAGCATCTTTTAGACAATATCTTATAGATAACATTAAAGATAAGACCCAACGATCTTCCATCATGAAACAAATAGCCTCTCTCCCTCTTGAAGAGGTGGCAGGAATGACCCTTTCGGAACTAAAAAAGAGGTTTCTCCCGTGACGATGGGGGTATTCTACGCATCGCTCGCCCTCTACCTTCTGTCCACCTCCTTTTACCTCCTCTTTATCGCCTTCAATCGGCCCTACCTCGAGAAGTCAGGCTACTCTACAGCCGGTGCAGCCTTTGTGGTCCACTTTCTTTCCACCCTCTTCCGCTACGGCCAAGCCGGCTACACACCCATCACCAACACCTTCGAGTCTTTTTCCTTTTTTGCCCTCTGTATCGCCGGTTTCTTCCTTTATTTGAGAAAGTCTTACGGCAGGACGGAAATCCTCGGCACCATCATCCTTCCTGTCCTTTCCCTCCTTCTCCTTTGGGCCTCAACCTACCCTACCGACATCAGGCCCTTGCCCCCGGTCCTCAGGAGTTACTGGCTGCCCATTCATACTGTCTTTTCCTTCGCCGGAAACGCCGTCTTCTTTACCAGCTTCTGCGTGTCCCTCTTCTATCTTGCCATCGAACGGGCCATCAAGAAAAAAAGGGTGTCCGCCATGTCCGGAAGGTTGCCGTCCCTGGAAACCCTGGATCTCATCAATTACCGGTGTATGTCCTACGGCTTTCCTCTTCTCACCATCGGCATCATCACGGGCTCCCTGTGGGCCGGTCTCGCCTGGGGATCATACTGGAACTGGGACCCCAAGGAGACCTGGTCTCTCATCACCTGGATCGTTTATGCCATCCTCATCCATAACAGGCTCGCCATCGGGTGGCGAGGGAGAAAGACAGCCTACATGATGATCCTCGGGTTCTTCTCCATACTCGTTACCTTCCTGGGAGTGAACTTCTTTATCGGGGGACTCCACTCCTATGTATAGGAAGACCCTTTCACGGCTCCGTGTTCCTCGGGCCCGCCACCTACCGGTCGGAAACGATGCGGGCAGGGCAGAAAGTGCGAGCGGGGTACCGCCTTGCCGCTCGTAGTGCTCGGTCTGAATCATGCCACCGCACCGGTGGAAGTCAGGGAGCGTTTCTTCGTTTCTCAGGAGGGGCTGCCGGAGTTCTTCAATCATCTGAAGGCACAGGGATTCGCAGAGACGGTTATCCTTTCTACTTGCAACCGCACCGAGATATACGCGGTCCTTGAAAACCCCGAGGACTTCCTCACCCCTCTTGTTGCCGCAGTGGCGGACTTCTTCAGCGCAGACCCCGGATTCCTCTCCGACTACCTGTACACCCTTGTCGATGAGGAGGCCTACCGTCATCTCTTTGTGGTAGCCTCGGGCCTGGACTCCATGGTGGTGGGAGAGTCCCAGATCCTGGGCCAGGTGAAGGACGCATACAGGTTCGCAGCGGACCACAACAGCACGGGCTTCCTCATCGACAAGGTCTTCCACAGGACCTTTACCGTGGCCAAGAGGATCAGGACGGAGACGAGAATCGGTTACAACCCCGTTTCCATAAGTTCCATGGCCGTGGAGATGTCGAAAAAGATCTTTGGCCACCTCCCCTCCAAGAAAATCCTTGTGATCGGTGCCGGGGAGATGGTTGAAATCGCCCTGAAGCATTTCCGTAAAGAGGGTGTTGCCGAGGTCCTCATCCTCAACCGCACCCTTCAGAATGCCCGCAGACTTGCAGATGAGGTGGGCGGGACGGCCTATCCCTTTGACGCCATGGCCGAAGTGCTCACCAGGGCCGATATGGTTCTCACATCCACGGGCTCGGAGAAACCCATCATCGATCCTCATCTGGTCCAGGGGGCGATGAAGAAACGGAAGAACCGTCCCCTCTTCTTTATCGATATAGCGGTTCCCCGGGACGTGGACCCGGCGGTAAACGATCTTGAAAACGTGTACCTTTACGACATCGATGACCTCAGGGATCTCTCCATGGCCCACCTTTCCGACAGACTGAAGGAATCGGAAAAGGCCCAGGAGATCGTCACGGAGGAAGTGGGGAGACTGACAAGGTGGCTCAGGCAGCTCGACATGAACCCGCTTATCGCCCATATCTACGAGAGGGCCGAGGCTTTACGGAGCCGGGAGGTGCAGAAGAGTCTCAGAAAACTGAAGAGCCTTGACGACGAGACACTCAAAGCCGTCGATGCCCTCACGAAGACCATTATCAACAAGATGCTCCACCCCCACGTGGCCTTGTTGAAGGAGGACGGGAGCCCCCCGGTCCTCGAAATAGTGAAGAGACTGTTCAGCTTTGAGGACGAGGATAATGAAGAGGACATGGATCGTAGGAACGAGAGGCAGTAAACTCGCCCTCAGACAGACCGAGATTGTGATCGCCGCGCTTCAAGCGGTCTATCATGGGGCCGACTTTCAGATCAAGATTATCACCACAAAAGGGGACACGGTCTGGGACAAGCCCCTTCATCTTATCGGCGGCAAAGGCCTCTTCGTGAAAGAGATAGAGGAAGAGCTCCTTGCGGGCACCATCGACATGGCAGTACACAGTATGAAAGACCTCCCCAGCGAACTGGAACCGGGTCTCGTACTGGCCGCCACGCTGGAGCGGGAAGACCCGAGGGATGCCTTTCTTTCCCCAACAGGCGCCACGTTATCGGACATAAGGAGGGGTGCAAGGATCGGCACAAACAGTCTCCGCCGGAGGGCGCAGCTCCTTCATGCCGACCCCTCCCTTGAGGTGGTGCCTCTCCGGGGAAACGTGGACACCAGAATCCGCAAGATGGCAGAGTTGAACCTTGACGGCATCATCCTTGCCTGCGCCGGGGTCAAGAGGATGGGGCTCGAGCATCATATTTCCGAAATTCTCCCCATCCACGTCATGGTCCCTGCCTCCGGACAGGGGGCGATCGGGATAGAAACGAGGGAGGATGGAGAGTTCCGGGAACTCGTGCGATGTATCGATCATGAAACAACCTCTCGGGAAGTTGCCGTGGAAAGGACCCTTCAAAGGGCCATCGGGGGAAGCTGCCAAGTCCCCCTCGGCATCTGCGCCATGGCTGACAATGACCGGGTGACTCTGGAGGTGGCCTTCGGCGCCGAGGACGGCTCATTTCTCATCAGGGAAAAGGCCGAAGGAACTTGGGAAAGAAGGAATGACCTGATCAATGCCATCCTCCTGCGCCTCCGGAGACAGGGCGTTCCGGAGAAGGAGGCATAAATGAAGACGCCTCCCCGAGAGGAGGCGTCTTCATTTGCGGGTCCCAAGACCCGTTAGATCCGCTCCGATTAGCTGATGGCGTCCTTGAAGGCCTTTCCTGCGGTGAATTTCGGCACTTTTCTGGCGGGAATCTTGATCTCTTTACCTGTCCGAGGGTTTCTCCCCTTTCTTGCCTTCCTCTTCGAAACCGAAAAGGTGCCAAAACCAACAAGTGTTACCTTTTCATCCTTCTTGAGTGATGCCTTGACCCCGTCTACCAGAGAATCGAGGGCCTTCCCTGCTGCAGCCTTGGAAATCTTCGCACCCGCCGCCATCTTGCTGATCAATTCCGCTTTTGTCATAAACACCCCTCCTTAGAAAGTTTGATTTTGGTAGGTCTCACGCTAACCACCCTTAAAAATAGTTTATACTGCTTAATGAAAAAAAAATTCAACAGATTTTTTCAGTTTTTTTGCCGTTCTATGGATATTTCTTGGATACAGGGTGGTGGTCCGACGGAGCGGTTCACCCCATCTTCAGCGAGGCGGTAGGCCTGTTTATAGTGAACTGTTTGATTTTATTATGATAATTTCAATTCTTCTGTTGAGGGCCCGGTTCTCTGCCGTGTCGTTGCTCACGATGGGTCGGTATTCGGCATACCCTACAGCAGAGATCTTCTCCGGGGGGAAATCGTGCTGTTCCACGAGGTATCGCACCACCTCCGTTGCCCGCCGGACGGACAATTCCCAGTTGGACCTGAATTCCTGCGTCTTGATGGGCACATTGTCCGTGTGGCCTTCCACCCTGATCTGGTTGGGCGCCCCTTTTATTATAGGGAGGATCCTGTCCAGGGCCTTCCGGGCCCTGTCCTTCATGTCTGCTTTTCCTTCCTCAAAAAAGGCCCGGTCCATCACCCGGATGACGATGCCGCGCTCGTCGGAGAGGACCGAAATGCTCTCGTTTTTCTGATCCTTGTTGACGGGAAGACTCACCACTTCGCTCTCAAGCTGCCTCTTGATCTCGCCGCTCGATGCCCCCCTGGAGGCATCGCCGATCATATCGGTAGCTGCCACGCTTCCCCTGGCCCCAAGACCGGAACCGCCCGTAAAGATGGACTTCAGGTGACTGGCTACCTCGTCATACTTCTGGGCATCCTGCTTCGAGAAGGTATACATCATGATGAAGAAGGCAAGGAGAAGGGTGATGAGGTCGGCATAGGTGAGGAGCCACCGCTCGGCATTCTCGTGCTCTTCCTCATGCTTTTTTCGTCTCATAGGTCTTCACCCAGCCGCTTGTTGGGCAGGAGGAAAGAAAGGAGCTTCATCCTGATCACACGCGGATTGTCTCCCATGGCCAGCGAGATCACCCCTTCGCTGATGATTTCCAGATAGAGGGCTTCGTCCTGGTGCTTGGCTTTCAGCTTGTCTCCGATGGGCAGGTATATCAGGTTGGCCAAGGCCACGCCCCAGAGGGTGGCGATGAAGGCGCTGGCTATGGACGCAGCCATGTTGGCGCTGCTCTCCATGTTTCCCAGCGCATGGATCAGACCGAGGACGGTACCTATGATGCCCAGGGTCGGCGAGAACCCCCCCAGCTTCTGAAAAAAGGTCGCCCCCGCCTTGTGACGTTCTTCGATGTAGGCCATTTCGATCTCGAGGATCTCCCTGATCTTGTTCGTCTCGAAACCGTCGATGGCAAGCTGTATGGCCTTTCGGAGAAAGGAATCCTTGATGCCGGAAAGTTCCTTCTCGAGGCTCAAAAGTCCGTTCTTCCTTGATTTCTGGGCAAGATCGTAGATGAGGTTAATCAACTCCTGGGGGTTGAGCTTTCGCTCAAAAAGGATGATCTTGAAAAGGGTGGGGAGGTTCTTCACCTGGCCGAAGGAGGTGGTAATGGAGGCAGCCCCGAAGGTCCCGAAAATTACCAGAATCATTGCCGGTGCCTGGATGAGGGCCGAGAGATGCCCCCCCTCCATGACGAAAGAGGCAATGACGGCGCCGATTCCCAGAATAAGACCTACAACGCTGGTGATGTCCATGAGTCATTAGCCCGAAGCTTCTTTACCGAGTCTCAGGATCTCCCTCTCCTTCGTGAAGACGTAGTTTATAAGCAGGTCCCGGTCCTCATCGTTGATCATGAGGAACTTGAGGGCCGTCTGCCACTGGGGTGGTCCCTCACCCTTTTTCCGCTCTCCCCTCACCACCTTGCAGAGGGCTGTAATCTTGGGAAAAGGAAAGAAGGGGAGGACGATCTTCACCTCCAGAAAAAGGTCCTTCTCCAGGTGGATGTCGCTCACAAATCTTATGCCTGCACCGCTTATGTTCACTTCCACGTAGCGCCGTGTATAGATCTGGTCCTTCTGGGCAGAGGCCACAAGGTCGAGGAGAATGTCCAGCTTCCTGTCTATCGCCTGAAGGTAGGAATAGATCCGGTCGTTCTCCCTTGCCGTCTTTGATGCGGCCCGTTTCAGGAAATGGATTTCATTCGCCCTGTCGACCCGCTGGGTGGGGGTGTATTTGATCTGCTTCTCTAATCTCTCGTACTCATCGTCACAGACAAGACGAAACTCTATGGGCAGACGGTCTGCCACACGGAAGTATTCCCTTCTCTCAGTTTCTGTCATCTCTCGGCCTCTCCAGCATGTCGATGAATCGTTCGGCCACGAGAGGATCAAACTGGGAGCCGCTGCACCGATTGATCTCCCGCAGGGCCTCCCCGATACTCAGGGCGCTGCGATAGGGTCGGTTGGTCACCATGGCATCATAGGTATCACATACCGCCAGTATGCGGCAGCACAGAGGTATTTCCTCTCCCGAAAGGCCGTCCGGATACCCGTTGCCGTCATGCCTCTCGTGGTGATGTCTGATGATCTTGGCTTCATTGGAGAGGATCTCGAAGCGGTTCATGATTTCCTCCCCGTGGATGGAGTGATCTTTCATGAGAGAGTATTCTTCGTCGGTAAGCCTCCCCGGTTTCAGGAGAATGGCATCGGGAATACCTATCTTGCCCAGATCGTGAATGGGGCCGACCACCCGGAGGACGTCCCTCTCGTAGTCCGAGATCCCGACGGCGTCTCCAAGGGCGAGGCACTGGGTCGTCACGCGGTGGCAGTGGCCTTCCGTATAGGAATCCCTTTTGTTGATGGCGGCAATGAGAGATGTCAGCGTATGTAAAACGCTTTCGAAAAGGCTTTCGTAGAGCATCTTATTCTCGATCTGGGTTGAGGCCTTCTCGGCCACCAGCTTGAGGAAAAAGACGTCGCTCTCGGGATAGTGTCCATTTCCCCGTGTCCCGTTCTGTCTGCCCTGGACCACCATGTAGCCGATACACTGGCCCTTGATCACCAAAGGCAGATAGAGCCGCTTGTCCCTGACAAAATAACTCCTGCCGCCCTGCCCCTCGCCGAAGGACTGGCCGGCCAGAGATATACGCCTCTCATTGGACGCACCGTTGCCGGATTTGGCGGTCTCTCTGTAGAGAATCAGCTCCTGTGCCTCCTGGTCCACGATGTAGTAGCCGCACGATTTGGCGTCCAGCACCTCGGTGACGATATGAACCATCTTCTCATACACGTCGTCGAAGACGCTGAGGGAATTGAATTTATTGGAGATGTGATACATGGTGGTGAGTTCTTTGATCTTGGTCTGCAGCTCCCGGTTCAGGAGTTCTATCTTCTTCTTGTCCTCCAGGGACTCGAGGATGTTCTCCCGCTCCACGATGAGCTTCCGCTCCCTCAGGACCCTCATCATCACCAGGATCAACTTGTCGAATTCGAAAGGTTTTACGAGAAAATCGGCGGCCCCCTTCTTCATGGCCTCGACCACAAACTTGGGATCGTAATATCCCGTAGCCATGATGACGGCCGTCGTGGGATTGTTCACCTTGATTACATCGAGGAGCGCTATGCCGTTCGCGTCGGGGAGCTTGACGTCGAGGATGACCACCTCCACATCCTTTTTGGAGAGGATGTCGAGGGCCTCCTTACCGGTGTAGGCGGCATGGATGGTGCAGCCGTTAAGGCTGAGAAAATCGGAAAGGATCTCTACGATCTCCCGATTGTCGTCAACCAGCAGTATTCGTGAACCTTCTATCATCGCCCTTCCCTGGCTTTAATCCTGATCTTCCCTGATCCATCAGTCTATGAGCAGTCTTCCCTTTCTCAGTCTGTCGAGGTTTCGTATCTCGTTGATCATGCGCTCCGTATCGGCGGCAGGCATATCGGGAAGCGACTCGTTCCCGCCGGACCCCTCCGGGACGGCCGTGAGCTTGTAGCGCTCGATCTCGTCATAGAACATCTTGAGCTTTCTGAAGAGGTCCCGGTTGACCTTCTTGAGGATGATCTTGTCCCTCGCGTTTTTCACCACCACCTTCAACTCTTCCATCCGGAAGGGTTTGACGATGTAGTCAAAGGCCCCTATCTTGACCGCCTCCACTGCGCTGTCGAGAGACGCGTAGCCCGTGATGATGATGAACTCGGTCATGTCATTCTGTTCTTTGATCTGCTTAATGAGATCGATGCCGTTCGTGCCCGGCATGTTCAGGTCTGTAATGATCAGATCGTACGGGGTGGCCCGGTACCTCGTCAGGGCATCGTTGCCGTCCCTTGCCCCATCCACCAGATCTCCCTGATCGCCCAGGTATTCCTGCAGAATGTCCCGGAGATCCTTGTTGTCATCGACGATGAGTATCCTGAAGTCGTCACTTGTCTTCGCCATCTTGCCTCAACAGCTCCGTTTCGGGTTCTGCAAAACGATCGAGGCGCATTCGCCTCATGCCGTCCTCTGATATAAGCACTTCGTCTTCCCGGGGCTTTACATCCGCATTCCGTTCCACCTGGCGCACCCGTATATTCATGGTCTTCGTATAAGTACGGATGACACTGTTTATCTGATAGTCCGATATGGTCATGCACTATTCCTTGCAGGATTTATCGGATGGGGGATGGTATTACTTAAGGTCCGTCATCCCGCCCGGTCGAAGAAGGCGGGCATGGACGGAAAGGGGAATTTCGGCGTGTACCTTCGGACGGCCTTTATGCTCGAGAACAATTGTTCCATCTCCTTGAGGAGCCCCCGTCGTTCCGCCTCGAGCTTCTCGCCCACCTGGAACTCCTTCTCCAGCAACAGTCCGGCCGTCTGCTCGGTCAGAGGAGGTCCTCCTGCCAGGAGACCCTCGGCTACACGGTCACGCTCGAGGAGGATCTCGATGAACCGATCCAGATCTTTCTCGGCTAAGGCCTCATTCGTGAGGTCTTGGAATTTCAAGAGATCGGCGTTTTCCATTCTCTTTCTCTCTCCCCTTCTGTTATCGGCTTCTGACCGGTTCCGTTAAATACCAGCCATAGGTGGCCTGTAACCCCTTCCGCAGGCTTGTCCGCGCCTGCCATCCCAGGGCCCCGAGGCGGCCCGTGTGGAGGAGTTTGCGTGCCATCCCATCGGGTCTTGTGCTGTCGAAACGAACAGAGCCTTCGAAGCCCACCAGTTCCTTGAGGAGGTCCGCAAGTTCCCTGATCGTCACGTCGCAACCGAAGCCTATGTTGACGATCTTGTCAGGCAAAGACCCGTCCCCATGTTCCATGAGAAAGATGCATGCATCGGCAAGGTCGTCCACAAAAAGGAACTCACGGAGAGGCTCCCCGGTCCCCCACAGCACCACTTCGTCGGCCCCGACGCCCAGACTGCCAAGCATGGTTTCCAGCCCCTCCATGGAACTATCCCGGATCAGAGGGTCGAGGTGAAAGCCCACGGGCGCGGACACCAGGTCCTGCCTGACACCCTCGTAGTCCTTTCTTGCCAGAAGTTTCGCCAGGTGGAACTTTCTCATCAGGGCGGCCGCCACATGGGCTGTCTCGAGATTGAAGTTGTCGTAGGGGCCGTAGAGGTTGGTGGGCATAACGGATATGAAGTCCGTGCCGTACTGTTCGTTGAAGTACTGGCAGAGCTTGATGGCAGAGATCTTTGCGACGGCGTAGGGCTCATTGGTGGGCTCCAAGCCTCCCGAGAGCAGGTATTCCTCTCTGATCGGCTGGGGGGCGTGTTTCGGGTAGATGCAGGAAGAACCGAAATTGAGAAGTCTCTTGACCCCGAAGCGGTAGGCTGAGTGGATCACGTTGGTGGCCATGGCCATGTTTTCGTAAATGAAATCGGCCCGGTAGGTGCTGTTGGCCACGATCCCCCCTACCCTTCCTGCGGCGAAGAAGACGAACTCCGGCCGCTTCCGGGCGAAAAACTGTTCTGTCTCTGCCTGGCGGGTCAAATCCAGTTCGCCGTGTGGGCAGGTGACCAGATTCACGTACCCCCTGGCCCTGAGCCTCGAGATCAGAGCCCTCCCTACAAGCCCGGTGTGTCCCGCCACATATATGGATGAATCCGCCTTCAGCACCCTTCGCTCACCTTTTCGTAAAAGGCAAAGTCGTGGTTCGTGTAAGTGAAACCCTTGCACTGGCAGACCGCTATGCCCCTTCCCACGGGCTCGAGGCCTACCAGTTTCATGTCATAGTCAACCATGATGCTCACCAGTTCGTCAAAGGTCGTCCTCGGTGCCCAGCCCAGCTTCTCCCGTGCCTTGCCGATGTCCGCCTGGAGCCAACTCACCTCGGTGGGCCTGAAATACCTGGGGTCGATCTCGATGACCGTGTCGCCCGCCTTTAGGAACTTACCCCACCTGGGCGAAAGTGAGCCTATAATACCCTTCTCGCCGGTGCTGGACCCCTGCCATTCTATCGCGATGCCCACGTACCTGAAGGCCTCCTCCACAAACTCCCTGATGGAGTAACTCTCTCCCGTGCCCACCGCGTAGTCGTCCGGCCGGTCCTGCTGGAGCATAAGCCACATCATCTCCACGAACTCGGGGGCAAACCCCCAGTCCCTCTTGGACTCCAGGTTTCCGAGGTAGAGTTTCTTCTGGTTTCCCGCGAGGATATTGGCCAGGGCCCTTGTCACTTTCCTGGTGACGAAGGTCTCGCCACGCCTCGGAGACTCGTGATTGAAGAGGATCCCGTTGCAGGCGAAGATATCGTAGCCCTCACGGTAGTTCACGGTCATCCAGTAGGCATAGATCTTGGCAGCAGCGTAGGGGCTCCGTGAATAGAAAGGGGTCTTCTCGCTCTGGGGGGGCGGCGAAGAACCGAACATCTCTGAGGAGGACGCCTGGTAGTACCGGGTCTTGATGCCGCTGCGCCGTATCGCTTCCAGCAGCCTCGTCGACCCGAGACCCGTTATGTCACCTGTGTATTCGGGCATATCGAAACTGACCCGCACGTGGCTCTGGGCCCCGAGATTGTAAATCTCGTCGGGGGCCGTATTATAGATGAGGTTGATGAGCTGGCCCGAATCGGACATATCTCCGTAATGGAGAAAGAGCTTGGCACCGATCATGTGGGGGTCTATATAGATGTGGTCGATGCGTCCCGTATTGAATGTGCTCGCCCGCCGGATAAGCCCGTGCACCTCGTAGCCCTTGCTTAGCAGAAATTCCGCCAGATAGGATCCATCCTGTCCTGTAATGCCTGTTATGAGTGCCCGCTTTCCCATGGTCACCATCCTTCTTTTCAAAGTACACCGGTGCCTGTCCCGGTGCCCGTGCTATGGAAGAACCCCTCATTTTCCGCAGTGAAGGCGATCGCAGCCGCATTGCCGGGGTCGATGTCCAGGACCCTCCTGAAGAACCTCAAGGCGCTTTCCCGCTGACCGAATTCATCGGAGAGGAATCCGAGGGCCACAAGGGTCTCTACATCGTCAGGAGCCAGGTCGAGCACCCTGAGATACCCGTCCACGGCTTCCTCCTTCCTTCCCATCTCGTTACAGAGGTCGGCAAGGTTCTTCACGCCCACCATTCCTCCGGGGTCCAGGGCGACCACCCTCTTCAGAAGGGTATGGGCCTTCTCCTTTTCGCCCGTCCGGTGGTACAACACCGCGAGGTCGTTCAGGATTTCACTGTTCTCACCGTCCCTCAGAAGCGCCTTCTCGAGTACACCTATGGCCTCCTCCGGTCGCCCCTGCTTCAGAAGGCTCTCCGCCTCCTCTCCAGGGGTCCTTCCGCCGGCCTCTCCCGGGCGGTAAATCAAGGCCTCCACTGCGGATCGAGGCTCTATGGGGATGAAATGTTTCTCCCTCCTGAAGGGTTGCTTGAGAAGGCCCCGGACGTCGAAGGGTTTTCCGTAGGCCAGCCCCGGGTCGAGTCCCCATTTTCCCTTGAAGACAGCCCATGCATCCATAAGGAGCCTGTTGTAGCCTGCGTCGCCTCCCCCCTGAGGTCCCCCTGTGTGATGGATGAAGATGTCGTTGGCTATGGCGGTTTTGAATCCCGCTATGTTGGCCCTCCAGGTATAATCGTCATCTTCAAATCCGAATTTTCCGAAGGACCGGTCCATGGATCCGATGCGATCCACCACCTCTCGGGTCACGAACATACAGAAACCGACGAGCCGGTGCGAGAACGTCAGGCTGCCTGCGTTCCGTGCCGCCATCTCCCGGGCGAACGCTTCCAGCCCTGCCACGTCACGGTAGGACGCCTCAGGCACAAGCTGGGCGCCGGACACATAGTTCGATCTCGGACCCATCATCCCCAGGGACTTGTCCTTGCGGGCATGAGCGAGGAATCGGGTGAGCCAGTCCTCCGTCACGATGGTGTCGTTGTCGAGAAACACGATGTATTCCCCCCGCGCCAGAGAGAGGGCCTGGGCCCTCGCGGGCGGACACCCTATGTTCTCCCGGTTCTCCACCAGGATGATATCAGGCCTTGACCTCAGGAGGACCAGGGAATCATCGGTCGATGCATTGTCGATGACGACGATCTCATGGCTCTGTGGTGTGTTCCGGGCAATGGAATCGAGACAGGGCTGAAGGTGTTTGCTGCCGTTATAGTTGAGAATGAGGATGGAAACAAGGGGAGGTACGGATTCCTCCTCAGGGGGCTCACCCTTTTTAAAGAAGAGGTCCACCTCCTGGTGGCAGCTACCCGGTTCGAAGCCCCTGTACCTGTCCACGTCGATTCGTATCCCCTGTCCGAAGAGCTCGGCCAGCTTCTCGCTGGTGTATCCGTCCCGGGTGCCACCCCTGTTCGTGATGAAGACCTTCTGAACCTTGTTGACCGGGGCACAGAAGGTGACGGATGTGGTATAGCACAAGAGGAGATCCCTCGACCCCGAAAAGAGTCCTTTGTTCGCATCCAGGAGCGCTTCCAGCGTATTGGGGTTCCTGAATTCGATCTGTTCGAGGAGCGGGCGGATATCCTCGAGACGATAGAGGGAACTGGATACCTCGAGGGGATAACCGAAGTCGCAGGCCGCTCCCGTCCAGGCGTAGCACAGTATGGAGGGCCCCTGCTCCTCGAAGGGAGGAAGGGGCTGCTCTCTGTTCAGCATGTAGCAGAAGCCCGTGTTCCTCCCCAGTCGCAGGGAGAAGCCGAGGGCCCTCGGGTTCCGTTCCAGCGCCTCCTCTCCATCTCTGAGGGTAAAGTCACCTACGAACAGGTTGTCATCCACCAGGAAGAGCACATACCTGTACGGAGCGACGAGATCGAGGAGATCCCTCCTGAAATCACCCTCCTTCATGAATTCCACTTCCGGATAGGTCTCCCTGAGTATCCCGTACTGTCTTTCGTGTTCATCGTCGGACGTGGTGTACAGCACCTTCATTGCGACCCGCTTCCCGTCGGCACACCTTCCGTAGAAGGAAGCCAGGGTGCCGTCGAGCTGCATGGCACGGTCCTTGCTGAAGACCACGGCCACGGTCCCTTTCGATGAGCATTCCCCCGCGTCGAGGCCCACCCTTTCCACACCGCCGCTCAAGGTCTTCCTCGATGCCAGAAGTTCATAGTTCTCACCGATGTGGAACCGATCAACCCGGAGACTCGGGAATCGGCGTAGGGCGGGGACCGCAATGATTCCAGGATCTTCCCATTTGAGCTCGGGCCTTTCTCCCGGGAGCTGGCCGGTGATATAGAGGCAGGCGGCACCAAAATAGCCCTTCTTCTCGCACACCAGGCGCTGAAGACTGGCGGGCGTCTCGGAAAGGGCGAAGGTGGAGAGGAAGAGTTCAGCGGGGGGATTCACCTCCTCCACCCCGTACACGGGGACGAGATTCACTTTACCGGATACGATCGGCTCTCCCGGCCTCACGTGTGGTACCACCATGGAGGCGCCAAGAGACAGGGACAGATAATAGCGCTGGAGTGCCAGCATTTCCGGGAGGTCGATAATGGTGTAGGTAGGCTTGGGATCGCCGAGGAGCATGAAGATCCGGGCAAGGGACCCGAATCCTCCCCCCAGTTCCACGATCGAAGAAGGTCTTTCAACGAGTCGCCCTGTGATGCGGGCATAATACCAGAGCATGCCCAGGGTGTTGACCGAAAGGGGCAGCCCCCTGCAGTCGCGGGGGACACCTCCCACATCTGCTTCGGGCACGGACAGGATCCTCCGCCTCATACCTTCCGGGAGGGCCCTGAGATAGGCAAGTTCGTATTCCTGCTGTCTGTTCCAGCCTGTCCGGACGAACATCTGGAGGCAGATGGGGTGGAGGAGAAAGTTGTCGGGAAGTCCCTTCACGATAAGGGACCCCAGGGTATCGAGTTCCTTTCGCCATACGGGATGGACAATCCCGTCTTTCCCCCGGGCAAGGCGGTGGTCGCTATAGACCTGCACCATCTCCTCATAATAGGAGGCTGCATCGGCCTTCAGGGAAAGTCGATCCTCTTCGGACAGGTCTACGGATGTGCCTGTCTCTTGCCTTGCCATCAGGGAGGGCAGACCGAAGTCCTCTACTAGGGAGGCGAGCTGTCTGTCTGAAGGGTGTTGACCCATAAGGGCCTGGGTGATGTAGACCGCCTCATCTAGCTTATCTGTTTCCCTGAGAAGGGCGAGGAGATTTTTCAGGGCATTGTAATTCCTGTTATCGCAGGAGACCGCGAGCTTGTAGTACTCCAGGGCCTTTTCCCGGTCACCCTTCTGAAAGGCCAGGACCCCGAGATCATTGTAGGCGTAGGTGTGTCTCGGGTAGTGCATGATTACATCCCTCAGCCTCGTCTCGGCCTCGTCATACCTGCCCGAAACAATGAAGAGCTGGGCATACTGGTAACGGGTATCCACATCCGTGACACCTGCCTCCATGGCCTTTTCGACTTCACCGATGGCGTCGACATATCTGCCCTCTTCCTGCAACTGTGTAGCGAGGGCGAGATGAGCCCTGCCGCTTAACCGGTCGACCTTCTCACCTTCAGCGCCTTCCCGCGCCTCGAGTTCCCGGGCGAGCCTGACGGCCCCGGGGAAACCCGGTGATTGCTCAAGAACCTTGCCGAGGGCCTTCCGGGCGAGAACCAGGTTCCCTCCCTGAAGGGCGGATTCGGCAAGATAGAACTGAATCCGCCAGTGGTTGCATCCGAGCCGGATGGCACCGAGAAACTCGCTGCACGCCTCGTCGTGACGACCGCTGCGGGCCATTGTCAGCCCGTGCCAGAGCTTGTAATGTCCCCCCAAACCAAGGTTCTCGGAGACAAGGGACTCTTTCAGGAACCCGGCGATGACCTCCCTTTCCTCCCCGTCGGCCGAAGCGATCACCTCCTCCGCCGCCATCACCTCCTCAAGAGGCAGATTGGCGCCGTTGAACAGCCTGCTTACGGTGCAGGCCCTCACCACAGGAGACAGGCCGAAGGATGTCCCGGGCCTGTAGGCCATGAGGAGATCGCCGATAACGGCAAAGACAAAGGATGGATCAACGGAGAGAAGGGCCCGACACAGTCCTTCCATGGTCGGGTAATCCCTCAGACTCGAATACCGGGAAGTCCCCTCCTTTACCTCCTGAAAAAACCTCAGGTCGTCCACCAGAATCACCACATCCCTCGGACCTTTTTCTCGTACCGCTTCGAGCTCATCGAGGATGGGAGAGTTCTTTTCCGTCTTTTCCGTAAGGCCCTCGCTGAAATGGGCATCAAGCCACAAGAGCGCCCTGCCCCGGATCTTCTCAAGGATCACGGGCAGAACGGAGACCGAGTCCCCCCGGTAGAGGGACACGTTCCTGCTTTCCCTGAATCGACGCTGTGCCTTGTCGTAGAGGGACTGGGAGAGTTCCACCGTGTGCACTTCCCGGAAGACCCTCGCCGCCGCCGCAGCGGTGTTGCCCATGTAGGTGCCTGTCTCGACGAAGGTATCCAGGTCGAAGACCCTCTGGAGCAGGGCGAGAAATTCCGGCTTCAACGACCATGCCTCCGTCTTTGCCCGGCTCAGCGAGATCTCCGCCCCGGGTCCCCCGGCCGCCGGACCGATGTGGCCCGTCAGATCAGGGTGGACGTCCTCTGCGGACGCCCTCTTGCCCAGAAAGGCGGGGATCTTTTCCGAGAGATACCCGTAGGTCCACACAGGCGGAGACTGGATGACCGCCCTCTCCCGGACGCCGGCCGAGGGCGATTCTCCGAGCTCCCACACGCCCGCCTCCGCCGACGATCCCGGACTCGCCAGCTCCGCGAGTCGCTCGTAAAGGGCCTCCCATGAATAGGGACGCAACCCCCCGGAACCCACCCATTCGTCCATGGCCCTGACATATTTCTTGTACTTCTTGTTGCTCATCCGGCACAGCCACCGGTCGAGTTCACCAAAGTTCCTGAAGTCCCGGAAGTCGACGAAACAGTCACGGGGGATATACTCCTCTATGTTCGAGCAGCCTAGATAAATCGGGATGGTCCTGGTCTCGAGGCAGTCAAGGATCTTCTCCGTCACGAAACCTTGAGAGTAGACGGGGTGGTACATATTCTCGAAGCAAAGGCAGTACCGGTAGGAAGCGAGGGTGGGGAACTTGGCCTCGTGTGACAGACTCCCTTTGTAGTTCGCCAGCGGAAAGCCGGGGGTCCCGTAGACATGAAAGGGTGTGGCCGAGTTGTCCTGGAACCACGTGGCCGCTTCGAGACGTTTCGAGTACAGCTCGCCCTCGAAGGTGGACTTCTTGTTTCCGTTGATCATGCATATCCCGGGTACACGATCCGCAAGAGGGTACTTCTCCTCCCGCTCCCTGCGCTTTTCCGTCACCGGCACCGGGAGGATCCAGCCGGACCGGGGTGCGAGGATCTTCCCGAATCCCGCCTGTTCCTTCACCAGATAATCATAAAAAGTGAAGACCCGGTCAAAGCGGGCCCAGACCGTCTCGTCAAACTGGCCCGGCAGGACAACGGGCGGCTCGACAAGGAGAAGGACATTGACTCCCGGCCGGGTACCCCTGAAGCTGTGGGCGTTGAGATAGGCATAGACGTGGCAATCACCCACAGGAGCCGAGGACCATAGGACGGTGATGTTACCCCTGTGCCGGGCATGAACGTGACCGGGGGCCAGATGCTCGTAAACAATATTGATTAGAAGAGCCGGCCCTCCATCCTCCGCACGGATCGGGTCCCTCCTCTTCCTTTCCCCGGCGGAGATGGGCAGCAACCCAAGCCTGTCCATCTCTTCCATGATCAGCGGCATCGCCTTCTGGGACAGATGGATCTCATCCCCATAGTAGGCCGGGTCCCCCTTACCGTTCCCGTCGAGAAGTTTCTGAAAAATGGAGATAAAGGCAACCCCCCTGATACCACAGAGGTACTCGAGCCGTTTGTTGAACAGTGCGGTTACATGGTTTCTTTCGGCGCAGGAGCCGTAGGATGAATACTCGCCATAGTCAATCTCTTCTGCCCTCGCGGGGACCACATTCCACAGGAGCACGGTGAATCCGAGACCCTTTATGAAATCGACCACCTCCATGTACCGGTCCGCACATTCGTCAACTACCTCCTCCAGTTGCCGCCCCCGGACCTGTGACTGCCTGAGAAGATGGGCCCTGCAGTCGATCTCGCCGAAACAAAGCATGACCGCATCACCCGGTTTCACGTGTTCCCGAATGATCCTGCCGATGGCGTCCCTTCGCTTCATGAGGTTGTAGGCCGTATGGGGACCGAGATAATGGGTCCTGAAGAACGGAAGGGTATCACAGTATTTCCCGTCTACCAGGTCCATGCCCGAGAAGACTGCTACGTGGCTGTCGCCGATACAATGTATCATCCAGGACTCCTTTTACTCCACGACGAAGTATGAGGCGCGCGAGGCATAGCTCAACCTCTTCAGCCTGATGTTGTTGAGGCCCAGCACTTCCATAACCGCCAAGGTCTCTCCCGGCGTTACCGGTTCGTTGATCTCATCGAACCCTACGACGCTCCCCTTCACCAGCCGGTCCTGGATGAGTTCAAGACAGACCCTGGTGGGTTCGTAGAGGTCCAGGTCAAAGTAAGCCAGGGCGATCACCGTCTCCGGATGCCCGTCCAGGTAGACAGGCAGGGTGGCGCACACATCCCCTTTGACCAGTTCATATTTCCTGATGTGGTCCAGCGGGTTCTCCTGTTCATGGAAATCCATGACTTCGGAAAGAAAGGATTCATAGCCTCTGGTGACTGAATAGGCCCCCTCTCTCATAACCGGTGAGAGACCGTCCTTCACCGACACCCCAGGAAAACCCTCAAAGGTGTCGAAGGCAATGATGGACCGGGTCCTGTTGAAAGGTTCATAGATACCCCTGAGGCTCGAAAAGAGGCCGATATTCTGCCCCCACCGGGTACCGAACTCCATGACCACACCCATGACATCGACGATCCGGCTGTACAGGAAGTCCATGAACTTGATCCGTGACAAGGTCTTGGAATTAAGAAAGAGACCGAGATTATCCACCAGTTCTTCATCCGGTATGGGGCACCCCCGTACCTTTTTTGCGAATCCGACCCTTCTTTCCCGCTCCTCTTCCCGGCCGTAAGAGACCACACCCTTTTGACCCATGTTCTCTCTTCTCGTGCCCTCCGTCCCTGTCTTCATGGCATCGGCCTCCACACCAGTACCGAGTGACCCTCGATGAAGAAACTCCCCGTGTTCGATCTCCGGCAGGCAAGAATTTCTATCTTTCCCTCCCTCTCCAGCTTCCGCAGGTAGGTCAGGTAGCCGGAGAGATAGTTTCTCTTTCGGAAGTAGAGAAGAGAGAGGTAATCCATCAAATTTCCCGGATCGAGAAGCTCTTCTATGGGCTCCACGTTCACCACGAGAGAGGGTTTCTCCTCCAGGAGATAGTCGAGGAAGGGAACGAACCTCTCCCCTACCTGCTCAAGGGAAGCGGCCGTGTAGACAACGGCACCCTCTTTCAGGTGGAACTCTGGGTCCGGATTGAAGTAGTCGAAGGACCGGGCGAAAAGCTTAGGGTCCTCCGTGAGGGAGGCCAGCGCCTCGATGATCTTCCGGGATGCCGCGGTCCAGTCAAGACCCCACAGGTCCCCACCTCTGTTGTATTCCCTGAGACGGAGGAGGTTGTATCCCGTTCCGCATCCGAATTCGTAGACGCTCTTCGAGTCTGCCATGTATTTGTCGAAGAGCCAGTCCATCACCACGGTGAACACCCTGTATTCGAAATCCTCGCTCATCGCCTTCACAAGGCGCCTGTTGAGCCTCACCAGATCCCGTTTCCCGAAGTACCTGGGTACGACGGCCTCGACCCTTTTCGTTACCTCAAGCGCCCGGAGATTCTCCTCCCAACCCAGCTCCCACTGGCCGTGCCGTTCCTGGCCCGCCTTGACGAGACCGTTGTCGAGGAGTGTCCTGAGAATCTCCACCAGCGCCCGGTCCCGGGAATCCTCATCGATTTCCCGGTAGGTCAAGCCATAGCTGTCGATCTTCTGTCTCACCCTTTCACCGATTGAATCCTGGAAGAGTTCCTCGAAATCTGAGGAACTGAGAACCCTGGGTATCATGCCTTGCGTCGTCTCTATGGGAAACCTCCTGTCTCTCACGTCCGGATCTGAGGGTAATGCTCCACGAACCACCGGACCGTTTCTCTTATCCCTTCTTCAATAGGCGTGAACCTGAAGTCGGGGAGATATCGTTTCAGTTTCGAAACATCCGAGGGTTTGCGGTACTGACCGTCCGGTTTGGTGTCATCAAAGACTACAGATCCCGGGAAATCCATCTCCCGGACCACCAGCCCGACGAGATCCCGGATGCTGATCTCTTCCCCCGGCGAGAAGATGATGGGGCTGTCCTCGTCGTACTCCTCGAGAGCCCAGAGGGACAGGCGTGCAATGTCGTCCGCGTAGACGAACTCCCGCAGCGGAGTACCCGATCCCCAGACGACCAGATCCTCTCCTTTCATCCGGGCGAGGAAGGCCTTGTGGATCAGCGAGGGCAGGACATGGCCTTCAACGAGGTTCCAGTTGTCGTTAGGCCCGTAGATATTCGTCGGTATGGCGATGATATACCGGCAGTTCCATTCTCTCCTGTAGGCGCTGCTCTGCACTTCCAGCATCCGCTTGGCATAGGCGTATCCGAAATTCGACGGGTGGGGTGGACCGTCATGGATGTACTCCTCCTTGAGAGGGAGGGGGCAACCGTCGGGAAAGACGCAGGTGGACATGAAGGATATGAGCTTTTCCACCCCTGCAAGACGGCAGCTCTCCAGGACATTCATATTGATCATGATATTGTTTCTGAAGTATTCCCCCGAATGGATCATGTTTCCCCCGAGTCCGCCGACGGCCGCGGCGAGGTGAACGACCCTTCTGGGCCTTATGGAACCGATTACCGACCGCGTCTTTTCGAAATCCGTAAGATCCACATCCTGACGGGTAAGATAGACGGCGCCGGGGATATCGAGCTTCCGCATGGCGTATCCCACCAATCCGTTCGCTCCGGTTACCAGGGTCTTATCCATTCACCGCCTCGTCGATCGTCTCCAGTCCCAGAAAGGCCCTCTGCCATTCGATCGTCCTCGGCAGGCCCACCTTCAAGGGGATGAACCTCTTTTTCCCGAATTCCTCCCTCACCCTGCCCATGTGGAGGCCCACCTCGCCCGGTGCTCCGCTCATCTGAGCGGGCACCTCGGGGAGCAGTACCGCCACGCCCAGGTATTCGCCGATGGCGAGGGCAAGATCCCTGATCGTTATCCTTGACGTCCCTCCCACGTTATAGACGGGATCCTTTCCCTCGAGAAGGATCCGCCAGAGGATCTCCACGGCGTCGGACACATAGCAGTACGTCCTGGTGGCTTCTCCCCTGTCGAGGAGGGTGATATCCCCCTTCAGGCCCTTCTCGATAAAATTGTTAATGACTCTCCCGTCACCCTGTCGCGTCCCCGGTCCGTAGGCAAGGGCCAGACGGGCCGATTTTGCCTCCACCCCTCTCTCCCGATAGGCGTTGCAGATGGCCTCTCCGCTCCGCTTTCCCTCAATGTAGCACGCCCTGGGATGGGCCGGTGTGGTCCTGCCTATCTCCGTCTCCCGGTGCCGGTGACCGGGTAGTCCGCTGTAGACCTCGCTGGTGCTCACGAACAGGAATCGACCCGAGGGTGCAAGTTTTTCAAAGAGGGCCAGCGTGGTCGAAGTGTTGAGGGCGAGGGTCTTCACCGGGTCCTGGAGAAAGCGGCTGGGCTGGCCATACCCGGCGGCATGAATGATCCAGTCCGACCGGGGGATTTCGTTCCAGAAAGGGGGGCTCGTCAGGTCTCCCTGGATCACCGTCGTACCGGGGCAGTCAAGGTAGACCTTCAGATGGGCGGGCACACCGGAACGAACAACAGCGTACACCGTGATGTGGTGTCCGAGATGCACCTTGAGATGGTACAGGCATGCCGTGAGATAACCTCCGATCAGACCCGATGCCCCGGTCACGAGGACCCGCTTTCCCTCGAGGGGCCTAAAATCGACGGCCTCGCACACGGCAGCGGTATCGGTTGGAATGATGTTGGACGGATCAACCATGGATAAGAGTCTCCAGCCTCAAACGGATGTGTCCGGGATTGAGACCCGTGAGAAGATCGTGATCCTCCGCCCTGCCGTAGTTCGTGAGAAAACGGTGGGGAATGCCCACGCAGTCCAGGACGAGGGGGCGCGGATAGAAGGCCCGGCTGATCTTCTCGGCCAGCACTCCCCGGTAGTAGGGCTCACAGAGGAGCACCCTGCCCCCCGAACCGCAGGTCCTGAGGGTTTCATAGTCGAAGGGATTGAGCGTCGTGTAATAGAGTACCGTTACGTCCAGGTCTTTCACGGCCTCAAGGACCGGCCCGAGGGTGGGACCCACGGCCACGACCGTTGCCCCCTCGCCTCCTTCCCTCACCATGGTTGCCTTTCCGAATTCAACAGGCTGACTGACGGGGTTCTCCCTCTCCGTCAGCCTGAAGTATGTGGGATTTCCATTTCCGTACACCTCCCGGAAAAGGGTGTCGAATTCCTCGCCGGTCCCGGGAAGGACAAGTTCCATACCCGGCAGGTTTGAGAGGATCCCCACGTCCCCCGGGCAGTGGTGGGTACAGCCGAGGGCCGCATAATCGTAGGATGCCCCCACGGTCACGATGTTTCCACCCAGTTCCTGATAGCAGAAGTCTATCTTTATCTGCTCAAGGCTCCGCTCCACAAGGAAGGGGGCTATGGTGTGGACCACGGGGATGAGCCCTGTCTTGGCGAGGCCCGCAGCCATACTGACCGTCGATTGCTCAAGGATGCCGATATTGTAGACCCTGGTCGGGTGCTTCTCGAAGGCCCCCCGAAAGCCGAAGACCCCGATGTCCCCGAGGAGGAGGACGAGCCTCTCGTCCCTTTCGAGGATATCCTCGATGGTGGTCACCATCTGCTTCCTCATGGTCATCCCAATTCCTCCATGATCAGCCTGTATTCCTCCGCTGTCGGTGCCTTGTGATGCCATGCCGGGTTGTTCTCCATCACCTTGCAACCCCGTCCCTTCACCGTCTCGGCGATTACCACGAGGGGTCGACCGGGGACCGGTTCTCTCAAGGCCATCTCCACCTCGCTATGGCAATGACCGTTGATCACGCGGGCCTCCCAGCCGAAGGCCTCAAACTTTCGCGCCAGGTCACCCAGTTGGAGCGCCCGGTCCGTGGAATGGTTGTAATCCACAATGGCACAGAGGCGATCGAGGCCATGATGGGCTGCGAGGAGCGCCGATTCCCAGATGGTACCCTCGTTGCACTCCCCATCCCCTGCAAGGCAGAACACCCGGTTTCGGAGACCCTTGATCTTCAGTCCCAGGGCCACACCCACGCTCATGGGAAACCCGTGGCCCAGGGAGCCGGTGGAAGCCTCCACCCCCGGAACCTTCTTCCAGTGAGGGTGACCGCCCAGGGGACTTCCGTAGGCGCAGAAGCCATCCAGTTCCGATCGGGGAAAAAATCCTCTTTCCGCCAGCACCGCATAGAGCCCCAGGGAGGCGTGGCCCTTGCTCAGGACGAAGATGTCTCTGCCCGGGTCGTCGGGATGGGAAGGATCAATATGCATGATCCGATGGTAGAGGACCCAGAGGATATCGAGAACGGAGAGGGCGCTGGGGATGTGACCCTCGCCGGAGAGATAACCGGCCCTCACGATCGCCTTCCTCAGGACCTCAACGGAGGCATGCTGTCCTTTGGTTTCCCGGAGGAAATCACCGGGTCGGGTGATTCTGTCTTCTGTGATTGGGTGCGGTTCCGATTGAAGAGCAGTCGGAGATTCGTGGCCTCTGGCGCCCATGAAGGGCTATGTTGCAAAGGTCATGCCACTACGTGCCTGGCCTGTTCGGTTCTTTCAGGAACGGGGTGATCTACCCTCTCCTTTTTCCTCTCGGCTTCGTAGGCCTTGGCAAAACCCTCGTGTAAGTTGCTGATAATAGACTTACATTCGTCGATGATCCCGGTATCGAGGGACGTGTGAACCTCCAGTATCCTCCGCCCTATGTAATCGTAGAGGCTCGCCAGGTTCCTGGGTATAACCCCCTGGGACATGTCGAGAGACGAGGTGAGGATGTCGATGATTGTGGTGATTTTTGACAGCTCCCTGTATTTCGTCTCGAAATCCTTCTTTTCGATGGCCGACTTCACGATTTCAAATTTATCGAGGATCCCCTCATATACGGTGAGGAGTATGCGGGGTTTATTCTCTTCGTCGACAGCCCTGCTCGCTGCCGAATACGCGGCGTAGGATCTCATTAATCCTCCTGTCTTGGCATTAGGATGCGGAATTCCCGGTTAATGCTTTCACCTGCTGGGTCAACCACGTTCTCATGAGGTTCGACCGGGAGATCAGGGCCTCGAGGGCATTGTATTTCTTCTCCAGGACCTCTCTCTGTCGCTCGAAGCGGTCGTTCACGTCCTCTATCTTTGATTCGATTCTGTCGATTGTGGACTGGATGGAATTCTTCACCGATACCAGTGTTCCGGTAGCCGGGTCGGCATAGAGGTTGAGGTTCTCCCGCAGGGTGTCCGCCAGCGACTTCAGGACGCCGAGCGCCTCCCCCCTGTTGGCCGACAGGGCGGCGGACAGCCTGCTCGAATCAAGACTGATCGTCCCTTCCTTGGTGAAGGAGATACCGATGGACGAAGCATTCGTGTAGGTGGTGTTGCCGTCGACCGTATTGTAAAGGGCGTCGGATATGACCCGCCGCACGACCGACAGGTTGACCTCGCCCATCAGAGGCTTGGACGAACCCGCGGTATTCTGGTCTTTCACAAAGGTGAGGGCGGTGTTGATGTTGGTGACCAGGGTATTTACCTTCTGGCTGACCTGGGAGTTGTCGGCGCTGATCCTCAACTCGATAGGTTTGCCCGTGTTTGTTCCCAGAAGGTTGAGCGTCACACCCTCGATAACCCCGCTCACCGTGTTGGAGGACGAGGTGACCGAGTATCCGTCCACCTTCAGTATCGCGTCCTTTCCTGTCCGCAGGGTATTCTTGTTCGAGCTTTCAAGGAAACCGAGGGTCTCCAGCAGGTTCCGGTCGTCTTCAAGGTCTGCCGCCTCGATGTTGGTCAGTTTGAGCCTGAACCTCGTGGTTCCGTCCTCCGTCACTTCCTCCACCGAGGCCGTAACGCCGGTCGGAGCGGCAAGATTGATGTTGGTCGCTATGGTCTCCAGGGAATCAGTCGCCAGGTTCACCGCCACGTCTTTCCAGACGTCGTCCGTTCCCCGAATGCGGATGGTGCCGCTTTCGGCGGTCGTGAGGCCGAGGAGTGTCCCTGCGGCGTCGGTTTTGCTCGAGTAGAGGTCGCTTGTGCCGTCTGCCCCCGTACTATGGGCAAGCTGTTCCGGCCCAGCGCGCAGATTCAGAGACTCGAGGACATTTGAGGAAGATCCGTTCCGCAGCGAAAGGCCCCCGGCCCCTGTTTCACCGGATTCGAGAAGCAGGCGGTATTCTGTGTCGGACAGAGACAGGACGGTGGCGGTCACGCCCGCGTTCGCCGTATTGATTCGCTGGGCCACACCTATCAGGGTATCGGTGGCTTCGAGGGTCACGTTCTTTCCATTGACGAGTATATCCCCTGCAATCCCGAGGGCAGTGCTGCCTGTCGCGAAGACGTCACTGGCGATCTTCTCCGCCTCCGCCAGATCCGTAACCTCGATGGAATAGCGCCCGGGACCTGTTACGGTACCGATCGTCGCGGTGAGAATGCTCGATGGTGTCACGGCCGGGTCGGCGGAGTAGAAGGAATGGTTGTGCAGGGCATAGCCTGCGTCCTCGTCGAGATTGTTGTTGTCGATGTAATTTACGATGGCCGACAGGGTGGAGTTGAAGTTCTGCCAGGCCGTCAGTTTCGCCTGGTAGGAGGTTTTGCTCTTTTCCAGCGGTTTGATGATGGCGGTTTTCTGGGCGTTGAGCATATCCTCGATGAGGCTCGTCCAGTTCGTGTTACTCACAAACCCGGTCATGGACACCGTTCCCGCCATATCAGACCCTCCTGTCTACCATGGTGCCGAGGTACTGTTGAAATCGTTTCACAAAATTGAGAAAATCCGCCGACGGGATCTGGCGGAGCACCCTCTTGGTGGAACCGTCAAGGATGGTCACGACCACCTGGTCCGCATCCTCGTCGTAATACATCTTTAACTCACTTACCGAGGAGAGCTTCCTTGTCATCTCGGAAATCCTCTTCCTCAATTCCTCGCTGGAAAGCCTCAGCGTGGCATCCGGTGCCTCAGGCTTCTTCAGGACTACCCGGGGGGCTGCCTCCTTTCCCTTCTTGGGGACTGCCGGAGCCCTTGGTTCAGGAATACTGTCTATCTTTGTCGAAAACTCCATGGGTCTCACCCATGCCTGTCAAGTGCCCCCTCCCCGGGGGGAGGGGGCCGGTTTAGCTGCTACTTCAAGAGCGAGAGAACGAGCTGGGGCAACTGGTTTGCCTGAGAGAGCATGGCGATACCCGACTGGCTGATGATCTGGAACTTGGTGAAGTCCGCCATCTCTGCCGCGAAGTCCGCATCCTTGACCGTGCTGATTGCCGCCTTGGTGTTCTCGTTCATCGATTCGAGGTTCGCCACGTGGTACGTGATCTGGTTCATGGCCGCACCGAGCTTGCCTCGTTCCGTCGTCAGGTTGTCGACGGCCGTCTGTACTGTGCCGAGATAGGTCTGTGCCAGAGCCTTGGTGGAAATACCACCAGAGAGGTTGAGGGTTGATGCCGTTGCCTGGAAGTTGACCAGGCTGGCGCTGATCTTGTCATAGGCGTTGTTCGTGTCCCCCATCTGGAATTCGAAGCTCGAGGAGCCCACGGACACGGAGAAGCCGTTGGAGGCACTCATGGCGACCACAGCGGCGTTCACCGTCACCTTCACACCCAGATCGCTGAAGGACGCGGTCTTGCTGTTGAGCCCCGTCGGGGTTGCGCCCACACCCACAGACTGAGTGGTTGAGCCGTTGGTCAGGGTGAGGGTCACGTTGCCGCCGCCCACCGCCACGGTGAGGGTGAAGTTGGTTGCTGCCGCGATGCCGGCACCGGACACGTCGATGTCCTCGATGCCGTTCCCTGCGGTGATGCTGGCGCCATAGCCTTCAACGGTGTTCGTGCCCATGAGAAGCTGGGTGGATCCGTATTTCGTGGTCTGGGCGATCTTGGTGATTTCGGCTTCGAGGTTGATCCTCTCCTGGTCCAGCGCCGTCCTGTCGGTGGTGTTGTCGGATGCCGACTGGGTGGCCAGCTCTTTGAGCCTGGTCAGGATGTTGGAAATCTGCTCGATGCCGCCTTCAGCAGTCTGCAGCATTGCCAGCGCCTGGTTGCCGTTGTCGATGGACTTGGTCATGCTGACCGATTTCACCTGCAGTTTTGTGGCGATAGCGATACCGGCCGCATCGTCCGCCGCCTTGTTGATTTTGTAGCCGCTTGAGAGTCTCTCGAGGGACTTGGTCATCCCCGAGTTGGCTACACCCAACCATCTCTGCGTGTTTAATGAAGCTACGTTTGTTGCGATCCTGAAAGCCATCTTAAACCTCCTTGTTTAGTGTTGTGTTGGCATCATGCCGTTTTGTTGGGGTGATACATCCGATTTTTTTGGCTCACACCTCCTTTCCATCGTTCCCCGCTATGATAATTATCGAAAGTGGTGAAAAATACTTAAGGTGTGGACTGGAGAAGGCGTGAAATACCGGCGTCGAAGAATCTCCGTGCCACCGGGCTTTCGTTCCAGGAGAGGCCCCTCCGGATCTCGGCCAGGCCCTCGGGAAAGGTCTGGGGGTGAAGAAACAGGCCCTTCTGGAGAAGACCGTAGTAGGTCTCTATGCCTTTGAGGTTGAGGGTATTGCAGTTGACGAGAAACATACCGGAGAGCACATCCATATCCGACCGGCACCCGTTCAGCCCGGCGTAAGCCTCGCGCGCCCCGTTCATATCCCCCGTCAGGACAAGCAGGGTGAAGCGTTTCTTCTTCAGGAGGTCGTCGTCATGAAACCGGGCCAGTCCCTGGTCACAGGCCCTGAGCGCCCCTTGAAGGTTACCGGCCTTCTCCCTCGTAAGGGCAAGGTAGTGATAGGCATCATCTTCTTCAGGGTTTGCGGCGATGCACGCGGTGAAGCACTCCTCGGCCACAGGGTAATCGCCGGCGAAAAGGGCCGATATGCCCGCATATCTTTTCACCAGCCCCTGCATCCTCTGTACATCCACCGGCACCCTCTGGGCCCGAAACGTGGCGGCGCGGAGAGGCTTCAGTTCAGTGTATGCGGCTTCGTAGTCACCCCTTTTGAAGTAGATCTCGCCCAAGGTGAATCCGAGGAGGTCGTACCGACGGAGGCGTTCCTTCCACGATTCCAGCAGCGCAGCGGCCTCGTCGTTTCTCCCGAGCCCGCAGAGGATCTCGGCCTTGTCCAAAACAGCTATGACCATTACATCGGGATCCATCTTCTCAAGGCCGGAGGAAAGCACCGGATCTAACGCGGCCAGCGCTTCCCCATGCTCCTTCAGACCTTTGAGGGTTCGTGCCAGAAAGAAGCGGGCGTAGACATTGTCAGGGTTCTCAAGGAGTTCTCTCTCGTGGATGCGCCTGTTCCGTTCCAGTTTCGCGGCAAGATCGCTATCCCGTTCATACCCGTGATGGATGATCCTGGCGTCCAGGGTAACCGATTTGATACCCTTTTCCTCAAGCGAAAAGGCCACCTGCTCGTGGACTCTCCCGTGGAACCGTATGCCCTTGCCGTTGGGAAAGAGACGCAATTGAATCGCCTCGGTGGTGTCCCGTTCCTGGAGGCTTATGAGCTTCAGAAAGGCCGCCCTGCCGTTGAGTCCGGGGAGGCCCTCCTTGATGGTCCTCGCCGACTCCGGTTCGACCTCGTCGTCTCCGTCAAGCCAGAGGACATAATCACCTGTCGCATGGCGGAGCGACTCGTTCCGGGCTGCGGAGAAGTCGTCACACCACTCAAACCCGAAGACCCGGGCGCCGAAGTCGCGGGCGATTTCCACGCTCCTGTCGGTGGAACCCGTATCCACCACAATGACCTCGTCGGCCAGTCCGTGCACGGACTGAAGAACCCTGGTAAGGTTTTTTTCCTCGTTCTTCACGATCATGGCAACGGTCAGGGTCGGGTGACGGGCCATACTCACGTTCCTCCCTTCACCGGCACAAAGGGTACGGAGACACCGTATTTCTCGTCCTGGAGGATCACCTGCCTGAAGAGTCCGTCCTTCACATTGACCACGATGGGAGACCGGAGGTTCACATACAGACAGTGTTCATCGGGCCGCACGATGCACAGGACTGCCAGGTCCTGCATGGCGTTGCCGTTCAGTCTTATGGCGTTGAGGGAATCCTCGTCCACCTCGAAGGAGTAATCATCGACGATGGAGTAAGGGTTTACGACCACGAAAGAGATAGGGGCCTGATCGCACACGAGAAGGCGGAAGGGGGATGCCTCCCCGAAGGCATCTTCGAGGCTGTAGTTTCCGTACTCTTCAAAGCCGATGATGATTCCTTTCACGCCTATCTTACTCACTGTGCTCACCCATGAATCGCGTTATTTTCTCCAGGTTCTCCACCGCCGAGAGCCGGTTGGCGCCCTCGATCTCCTGGATCAGCTCTTCCCGTAGAATCGAGTAACCCCTCGGCGCCTCAATGCCGAGCCTTATCTTTCCCTTCTCCACTTCAATAAGGACGATCCTGATATCTCCATCCTTTCCCTTGATCAGGATGCCTTCATTCTTCTTCCGAGAGAGAACCAGCATGGGACTCCTTAGCTGAGATAGTTGAGAATCGAGAGTTCTCTGAGACGGGTCATGCTGTAAATGGCCGCCTGGTACGCATCGGACAGGGTGTTGAAGTCCGAAATAAGGGAAACCATGTCGGCGTCCGCCATTTCCGATATGTTTTGGTCATAACGGAGGTTCTTCAGCTCCTGAGCGGACAGGATAGACTCGAGCTTTTCGGTGTAGGTGCCCACGTAGGCGATGTTGTTTTCCGTCAGGCGAAGGCCCGTGTCAAGTTGGTCGATAGCGGACTTGATGGCCGGAACATCGTTGTTCTCGAGGGCCTCCTTGAAGCCTTTCAGGACTTCGAAAATACTGTACCCGCCCTGCTGGTAGAAGACATCCCGGCCCGACATGCCCATTTTTTCCCTTTCACCCGAATCCACAAAGACAGTGGGGACATCGTCAGTGCCCTGGAAGGTCACCGAGTAATCCACGTCATTCAGTACAAAGGGAACGGTCTCCGCCTTCTTTCCGCCAAAGACAAAGGAGCCCCCCACCTTGGTATTTCCAATAGTTACGAGCTGTTCCATGATACCCTTTATCTCTTCGCTGGTCGATTCCCTTGTGGCGGCGTCCATGGTGGAAGAGGCCTGGGCGATCGCAAGTTCCTTGGCCCTGGCGAGAAGGGTATGGATGCCGTCGAAGGCGCTCTCTATGGTGCCTGCCACCATATTGAGGCGGTCCACATTTCGCTTGAACTGATTGTTGAGCCTCTTTTCCCCCTCCATCTCCATAATGGAGGAAAAGGCGACCGCATCGTCGGATGGGTTGACCACCTTTTTCTGGGAGGCGATCATCTCCTGGTTCGCATCGATCTTCTCCCTCAGGGAGGCGATGTTGGTCTTGAAGAGTTCAAACTTCAGTCGGTCCCCTATCCTCATTTCACACCATGTTGACCAGGGTTTCGAAGAGCTTGTCGGCTATGGAAAAGAGACGGGCCGATGCGGTGTAGGCATGCTGGAACTTGATGAGATTCGCCATTTCCTCGTCTATGGAGACACCCGACATGGCCTCACGCTGTTTTTCCATGATCTGCATGGTATCCCGCTCATAGGCCGCCGAGTCCTTGGCGTTGCTTGTGAGCTGGCCTACATCGCTCACCATGGAGGCTACATACCCCCCGAAGGTGGTGGGCAGTCCGTTGATACCGATCCTTTCCTCGCCAAGGGCCGCTATGGTGACGGCGATGTCGTTGCCCGTGGGATTGAGGGCCGACGAAGTGGCGGCTATGTTTTTCACGTCTTCCCGGACGGCGCTGTTGACGCCGATATCTTTGGCATAGTTGCCCGCGAGCTCGGTAAAGAAGGGCACATCGGTGGTCCCGTTGAGATTGACCCCTCCCCGGTGTACCTGATTCACTTCGTCCATCAGGGACTTGGCCAGGGCATCGAGATCCCCGATCAGCTTGCCCCCTATAATGGAATCCCTGGTGTCTGTGAGGGCTTTCAACTTGCCCGCCCTGATCTCCCCCGTTATGTCGACGCTGTTGCCTGAACTGTCGGTCCAGGCTATACCCTGGAACCCGGTCTGCTCGTTCCTCATGGGGGCAAGGCTCCAGTACTGGTTTCCGTCCACAAGAACCTTCCCGTGGCTGGTAAGAACGGTGAGCCTGCCGTACTTGTCTTCCACGCTCATCACGTCCATCCTGGCGGAGAGAGACTTGTAAAGTTCGGCCCGCTGGTCCATGTAGTCCCCTGCTTCGCCGCCGGAGATCCCTCCCTGGAATACCTTGTTGTTCAGTTCCGCAATCGACTTCAGGATGCCGTTGATCTCCTCGACCTCCTTGGTCACGTTGGAGTCCAGTTCAAGCTGGAGGCTTTTCAGTTCGTCGTACATATCCCGGATGGTGCGGGCGAGGTTCTCCCCCTTCATGGCGATATTCGTCCTCACGGGTACGCTGGTGGGATCGACGCTGAGATCGTGCCAGCCGTTGAAGAACTCGGATATCCTCGAAGAGAGTTTCGAATTGTTGTCGTTGTAGACCGCCTCGATCCGGGTGAGGTATTTCTCCACTGTCTCCTGCTGCCCGAGACTGGAGTTCTTTTCCGCGATCACATTTTCGAGATACTTGTCGGCATAGCGGATGATACCCCTGACGCGTACGCCATCCCCCATGAACCCTATGTCCGTCGGTATGGGGGTGGCCTCTTCGAGGATCGCCTCCTGCCGGGCATATCCCTTCGTATTCACGTTGGCAATATTGTGGGAAGTCGTCTGTATGGACGTCTGGGTTGCCAGAAGTGAATTCTTGGCAATATTGAGGATGGACGAAATGCTCATCTATGCTTCCCGTGCAAGGAACACAGATATCCTTTCTTTTTTCCTGCCGTATGTCGCCTTGTTGATAAAACCCAGGATCTTTTCGATGGTACCCCTCACATGGTCCATGGAAAAGGAAAGCAGTTTCATATTCTTTTCAAGGGCGATCCTGACCTCTTTCATGGTCGCTTCCACCTCGCCTTGGAGGCTCACCCATTTCTGGCTTTTCAGGATAGGATCCGCCTCTTCCATGCCCTTCAGGATTTTCTCCTTTTCCGCCTCCAGGAACTCGAGTTTCTTGAGAATCTCTTCCTTCTTGTTGTTCTCCCTGATGATCCCCTCGAGGGAGAAGGAGATGATGGCATCCCTTTCGTCCTTCACCGTTTTCAGGAATTCTCTCAGGGTCATCAGCTCCTGCTGGGTAATCCTTAAGGCGAGGTCATTGTTCATCATAGTATCTCGTCAAGTATTTGACTCTTCAAGAGGCTCTTTGCCACTACCTCTCCCCTCACATTGTAGGTTTTCGCCTCCAACTGTTCTTTGATGCGCTCAACCCTGTCCTGGCGCACCGCCGGTTCCATCTTGGCCTGCTCTTTCAGTCTGTTGATCTCATCCTTCCTGGTCGAGAGCTCCACCTTGTCGAGGATCCCCTGACTCTCAACCCGAGCAACGCCCTTGTCCCGGGAGGGTTTCAAATAGGCAGGTTTGATGAGGTTTTCGAGGAGACCGGTCTTCTTGTCGTTGTCTATCTTCATGATGTACCTCCTCTGTTACTCTCTATCACTTGCCCTTGTTATCGCCTTTCCCGGTGAAAACTTTAACATCCGTCCTGTCCGCGTACCTGCTCAGCATCTCCTTTATGCCGAGACCTTTCTTGGCGAGCACTTCAGCGACTTTCTCATGGACCACCGACATGTACGTCTCTTCTGCATAGCCCTTCTTGGTGAAACGGGCGGTCTTCTCAAACTCCTTCAACATGGTAAAGATGAGGAAGGATTCGAAGTCGCGGGCGGCCTTCTCCACATCCTCTTCCCCTGACCGAACGGTCTGCCCTGTCTTCAGCCCGGGCTGGAGTACAACGGGCACGCCGATCTTTATGTCACCGGCCACAAACACCTCCCCTCACGTCCATCCTCATATGACCTCCAGCTCGGCATGGAGGGCGCCCGCCGCCTTGATGGTCTGGAGGATGACGATCACGTCACGGGTAGAGATGCCGATGGCGTTCAGACCGTTCACCAGTTCTTTGATGGTCACTCCGCCTTCCATGATGACGAATTTGCCCTTCTCCTCCTCCACCCTCAGTCTGGTGTCAGGGGTCACCACCGTCTGTCCCTGGGAAAAAGGAAGGGGCTGGCTCACCCGGGCGTCCTCTTTGACCTGAACGGTCACGTTGCCATGAGAGACGGCAACCGTTGAGATCCGCACGTTCTCACCCATCACCACGGTACCCGTCTTCTCGTCCACCACGATCTTTGCCACCGAATCGGGTTTTACCTCCAGGTTTTCCACGGCCGAGAGGAATTTCACCGGGTTGCCCCGCATATCGTCCGGAATGGCCACGACGATGGTACCGCCGTTCTCCGCGTAGGCGGAGCCTGCAAAGGTCTGGTTGATCTTTTCCGCCACCCTCCTGGCGCTGGTGAAGTCAGCCGTTTTCAGGGATATGCGGATCGTGTCCTCCTTGAACTGGTTCGAGGCCACTTCCCGCTCTATGGTCACTCCGTTCGCCACCCTTCCCACGGTAGGATGGTTCTTTGTTACCGACGCCGCCTGGCCCGTGGCGGCAAAGCCGCCCACAACGAGCGGGCCTTGGGCCACGGCATATACTTCACCGTCAGCCCCCCGCAGGGTGGTAAGAAGGAGCACGCCGCCCTCCAGGCTCTTCGCATCTCCGATTGATGAGACGATGGCATCAATCTTGTTGCCCGGCCTCCCGAAAGGAGGCAGGTCGGCGGTCACCGTGACTGCGGCCACATTATTCACCTTCGTAGCCGTGGCATCCACCTTGATCCCCATTTTTTCAAGCATATTGGACAGGGACTGGGTGGTAAAGAGGGTGTTGGATTTGTCGCCCGTTCCGTTCAGCCCCACCACAAGACCGTAACCGATCAACTGGTTTGTCCGCACCCCGTTCACATAGCCCAGGTCCTTGATCCGGGCAGCCTCTCCCGGAGAGGCAAGGAGCGTCGCCAGACAAAAGAGGAGAAGTCCGCTCCACTTAAGACGCCCGGCCACAGCCCGTGGTCCGCTTCCGCCCATCAACGATCCGCAACGAGGTGTATCCACGGTTTCCACTCCTCCTAAAAGGGCCACATGAGGTCGAAGACCCTTGCGAGCCATCCCGGTCTCTGTTTCTCCCCGATCACACCGATACCCGTGTAGATTACCTTGGCGTCCGCAACCTGGGTGGAGAGGATCGAGTTGTCGCCGGCGATATCCCTCGGTCTCACCACGCCCTGGAGCAGAATCTCTTTCTTCTCGTTGTTCACGAAAAGCTCCCTCTTCCCCTCAACGGCCAGATTCCCGTTGGGAAGAACGTCGACAACCCGGGCGGAGATGGTGGCACTCAGGGATCCGGACCGCGTGGTCTCTCCCGTTCCTGAAAAATTGTTCTTCGTATTGGCGGTGATCAACTGGGAGGGATTACTGACGCCCCTGCGCAGAGCCCCCACCTCCTGGCCGAAGAAATTGGGTACGCCCGCCTCGATGGCCGAGTTCCTTCCTGTATCGGTGGTCGCTTTTTCCGTGGCTTGGGAAACTTCCACGATCCGTATGGTAATGATGTCTCCCACCCTCCGTGCCCGCTGATCACCAAAATAGGTGTTGGCGCTCTGCTCGCCCTGCCAGATTGCCCCTTCGTTCCTCTTGATCCCCTCGCCGCTCTGCCTGAAGGCATTCTCGACCACGAAGGGCTCTTTTTTGATCCGGGACTGTTCAAAGGTGGATACGGTATTGCATCCCCACAAGACCAAGCACGAAATCCCGATCGTCACAATTCTCTTCATGGGAACCCCTAAAATTCCACCGTTACGGTGTTTTGCGCCGTTATCCGGCCTACAACCTCCCTGCCCGACGTAATGTTCTTGACTCGTATGGTGTCGCCCATCCGGCCCTTTTCCAGGGTTCGGCCTTTTGCATGAACCGTGAGTCTCTTGTTGTCGGCCACGATGGTCACCACCTCTCCGCGTTGCACAAGGACCGGGTCGTCGAGAAGGGCGTTGGTGAAAATCGCGCCCGCCTGCATATCCTTTTTCAACCGCTTGCCCACAATCTCCTCGTCTCCTGCCGGGTACAGGCCGTTGTTGCCGGCAAGATAGGTCTCCGTCATGGCGATGTCTCTCACCCCTATGGTGTCCCCTTTCCTGAGGTTCACCCGGGCCATGTAAAGCCTCTTCTTGGCGAGGGCCTTGAAGGGCACGTAGAGACTGTGATTTCTTCCCTTCTTCGTCTCCATCTCGACGAGACAGACACCGTCGCCGTTTCCGTCAGGCATCTTGGTGAAACTGATGTTTTTTACCGAGACCGCCTCCATGGCCGAACCGGGAAGATTCCCTACCCTGACTTGGACGTCCTGCCTTCCTCCGTAGAGGGCCCTGACGAAATTGACCACATAGTCCTCCACCACGGATCGCTGTCCGGCGGCCACGGCCATGGTGGCACAGACGAGGAGGAGAAGGATTGCACAGAAGGCCGGGCGGATGAGGACGAGGTCCATCCTGTTCCTGAGCTTCATCGCCGACACCTTATCTCCTTACGTTGTTCGCCATCTGCAGCATCTCGTCCGCCGCCTGAATGGCCTTCGAATTGACCTCGTATGCCCTCTGTCCCACAATCAGGTTGATCATCTCCTGCATCACGTTCACGTTCGACATCTCGATGAATCCCTGGAGAAGGGTGCCTACGCCGTTCTGTCCCGGGGTCCCGGTGGTGGGCGTTCCGCTCGCATCGGTCTCGAGGAACAGACATTTCCCCGATGCCTTCAGCCCCGACGGGTTGGGGAAGAGGGCCAGTTCAATCTTGCCGAGGGTCTGGGGGGCCGCCTGACCCTGGACCAGGGCAGAGACCGTGCCGTCCCCCTCTATGGAGACCTTAAGGGTTCCCTGGGGTATCGTGATGTTGGGGTAGAGAAGATAGCCGTCGGAAGTAACCACCTTTCCTTCCGAGTCTCTCTTGAATGAGCCCGCCCTTGTGTAGGCCTTGTCCCCCGAGGGAAGGGTGACCTGAAGGAAACCGTTTCCTTCGATGGCGATGTCGAGTTCGTTCTGGGTCTCCATATAGTCGCCCTGGAGAAAGAGCTTCTGTACCGAAGAGAGCATGGCGCCGTGGCCTATCTGGATGCCCGTGGGGACCTGGTTGCCGCCCTCCGTCTTCACACCCTGGAGCCGCAGGGTCTGGTACATGAGATCCTGGAAGTCGGCTTTGCTTCGCTTGAAACCGTTGGTATTCACGTTCGCTATGTTGTTGGCGATCACATCCAGGTTCGTCTGCTGCACATTCATTCCCGTGCCCGCTGTCCAGAGTGCCCTTATCATGGAAACCTCCTAAAGTCTCCCCAGGTCCATCAGTTTCGACAGCGTATCGCTGAAGAACTGGTCCACCTTGGTGTACGATTCATAAGCCCTGATGGTGCTGATCATATCGATGAGCTCCCGCATCACGTCAACATTCGATGCCTCATACCCGCCCTGTTTGATGCTGTAGTTGGCCGGCACCGTCTCCTCTGTCCTTTCATTGACGTTGACAAAGAGGCTCCTGCCTGCGCTTCTGAGATCTTTCCGGTCTTTGAAGTCCACCACCTTCAGGACGGCGGTCTGCACTTTGTCCACGTAAATGGACCCGTCGTTTCCCACATCAATGTCCACTCCGTCCAGGGTGATCTCGCCGCCCTGTCCCAGGACCGGGTTACCGTCCATGGTAACAAGCTTTTTGTCCTTGTTCAGGGTGAATTGCCCGTTTCTGGTATAGCGGGTCCCCTCCCTGGTCTGGACGACGAAGAAGCCGTCCCCCTCGATGGCGACATCGAGCTTTCCACCCGTTTCCACGATGGGGGCCTCTGTGAACTGGATATAGGAGCCCACATTGGCCATGTTCACGACTTGGGTTACACTCAGGTCCGATGTGGCCTGTTCGTCTTTCGTCGTGTTGAGGGCAGGCTTGGATGCCTTGTAACCGGGTGTCAAAGAATTGGCGATGTTGTTCGAGATCATTTCCAGCCTTCGCTGGGAAATGTACTTACCTGTAAGGGTTCCGAAGATTCCTTTCAGCATGGGTAGCTCCTGGCGTGTATATGTTGCAAACCCCATGCCATAAACTCAGAAAGAGAGATACGGGGGACCCCGAGACCAATAATCTGACGACAAAGGGGTCAAAGGGTCTCAGGCGACTCACCAGGACCTATCGCACCGGCCCAAAGACCCCGAAAAATAAACCGCCCGCCCCGGATTTTTTCGGGACGGGCGGGAAAAATTTTCCCACTGTGGAAATATTTTCATACTCTGATATCGATCGTATACCCCTCCCCGTCGTCACCATGAGCCGTCCGCCCCCGAATGTCCCGGTCAACAGCGTCGGCCGGCCCGGTCTCCGGTGATGCAGCGGAACCACGCCGCTCGTACCTCGGTCCCCTTTTCTTCAGACTCGGCCTGTCCCCGGAAATGGACAGCTTTTTATCCATGGCCGGCACCTGGCTGAAAAGACCGATTTCGAAGACCTCTCTCACAACCCCTCTCCATCAGTTGTTGCTTACCGCCTCCATTTCCTTCCGTTCCGGAGAAGCGAAGATCTTCTTCAGTTCGAGAAGGATGAGGAGTCTGTCGTCAAGCTTGCCCACACCGTCAATATATTCGGAATCTATGCCGGAAACCATGGACGGCGGTGGTTCAACCGTATTCTCGCTGATTCGGAGGACCTCGGACACGGAATCAACGATAAACCCGAGGACAAGGCCGTCCAGTTCCACCACGATGATCCTGGTGGACTTGTCGTACTGCCGGTTGATGAATCCGAGTCTCTTCCTCAGGTCCACGATGGGAATGATCTTTCCCCTCAGGTTGATAACACCCTCTATGAAGTCCGGGGCATTGGGAATCTTGGTAATGTTCATCATCCTGTTGATCTCCTGGACCTTCAGGATATCCACTCCGAATTCCTCGTTATCGAGTCTGAATGTTACGAGCTGCAGAATCCTTCCGTCGGTCATGTGGGTTCCCTCCTTTCCTTAAGATAATCGGAGGAATAACAAAATTCTTAACCATCCTTCCTTCATCCTTGACTTTCCGTCTCGCCTGCCGATAGAATAGCCGGGGGGTAATCCATGAACCACAGTGCAGCGGAACCCACCGAAGTTTTTGTCGGTCGTCAACCCATTCTGGACCGGAAGGAGAAGATCTTCGGTTACGAACTCCTCTTCCGCAGCGGCCAGGGCCCGAGACCGGATATTTCCTCCAACGCCAAGGCCACCGCCTCCGTCATGGTCAATACCCTCAACAACATCGGTGTCAAAAAACTGATCGGGGACAAAAAGGGTTTCGTGAATGTCGATGCCGAGACCCTCGAAAGCGGCGTCCTCGATCTCCTGCCCAGGACCTCAACGGTCCTCGAAATCCTGGAAACCGTGGAGGTGACGGACAGGGTGGTGGAGCTGTGCCGGGAACTTCGTCGCAAGGGTTACGAAATCGCCCTTGACGACTTCCTGTTCAACGAATCTTACGAACCGCTGTTCGAGAGTGTGTCCATCGTGAAAATGGATATTCTTCAGTACGAGCGACAGGTCCTCCCCGCGGCGGTGAAAAGGCTCCGAAAGAAACGGCTCAAACTTCTTGCGGAAAAGGTGGAGACGAAGGAAGACTTCGTCTTTTGCAAAGACCTCGATTTTGAATTCTTTCAGGGTTATTTCTTCGCCAAGCCCTCCATTGTGGCCGGCCGCTCCATCTCGCCGACCCATCTTGTCCTCATCGAACGTTACCGTCTCCTTTCCAGGGAGGCCGAGCTTTTTGCCGTCGAGACCGTCTTCAGGAAGAATCCCGAACTGAATGTGAAACTCCTGAAGTTTATGAACTCCGCCTCCTTTTATACGGCCCAGAAGATCACCTCCATCCGCCAGGCCATCGCCCTTCTGGGATACCGAAACCTCCAGAAGTGGGTCACGCTGCTCCTCTATGCCGGCGAAAGTGACGACATGAAGGCGAACCCCCTCCTGGAGCGGGCCGCCATCAGGGGCAGGTTGATGGAGCTCCTCGCAGCGCGGACCTCCAACGACAGGGCCTTTGCAGACACCGCCTTCATCTGCGGTGTCCTTTCCCTTGTGGATGTTGTCTTTCGTATGCCCATGGCACAGATCCTGAGTGAGCTCAACCTTTCGGTGGAGATCAACGAGGCCCTTACCTTGAGGGCAGGTGCCTTGGGATCTCTCGTCCTGATTGTCGAGAAACTGGAGCAGAACGATCCTGAGGGACTCCAGACGCTCCTCGGCAATATCGGGCTTACCCCCGAGGATCTCTATCTCATGGAACGAAACGCGATTATTGAATACGAGAACTACTCCGAGGCCGAAATCCGATAGTCTCCCCGGCCCCCGCAATCTCTCAGCCGAGGAACGCGAAACCCGGAAGGCCTGAGGAGAGTTATGCCGTTGCCGCCCTCTGAGTACCCGACGTCCCCGGTTGCCAGGTATTCCCGCCCTTTCGCTGGCCGGTGTGGAACTCCACGATGGCTGCCACGTCCAGGATCAGGATGGCCCTCCCGTCTCCCCGGATGGTGGCACCGCTCACACCGGGGATGTTGCCGAGGAATTCCCCGAGGGGCTTGATCACCACCTCTTCCTGGCCCACCACCGAATCCGTGCGGACTCCGATCGTCTTCTCTCCGATGGTGCAGACCACCAGGTATCCCTGGTTGCCACCCGACGGGGCTGCCGAGAAGACCCGTGCCAGGTCAATGATGGGAATGACTTTGTCCCTGAGGACGATAACCTCGTTCTTGTCCACCGTCTTGATCACGTCCCGGGTCACCTTAACAAGCTCGGTTACCGTGTTCAGAGGTATGGCAAAAAGTTCGTCCCGCACCTGGACAATGAGCGCTCTCATGATCGCCAGGGTAAGGGGCAATTTTACCGTGAGCCTTGTCCAGCGGCCCTCTTCGGAATCCACAAAGGCCTGTCCGTTCATCTTTTCTATGTTCGTCCTCACCACGTCCATACCCACGCCACGCCCGGAGACACTGCTCAACTTCTGGGCGGTACTCAGGCCCGGTATGAAAATCAGGTTCATCACCTCTTTCGGGGACAGACCGGCCAATTCCGTGTCGTTCATAAGACCCTTTTCCTTCACCTTGTCTCGCACCGCCTGGAGATTGATACCCTTCCCGTCATCCAGGATCTCGATGATCACGTGGTTCCCTTCGTTGTATGCCCTTACGGACAGATTCCCTTTTCTGGGTTTCCCCTTCGCCTCCCTGTCGGCGGGCATTTCGATCCCGTGATCAACGGAGTTTCGAATCATGTGGATCATGGGATCATGGAGCGCCTCGATCAGGGATCTGTCGAGCTCCGTCTCCTCGCCTTCGAGCTTCAGGTCGATCTCCTTCTTGAATTCCCCGGCAAGATCGCGCACAAGGCGGGGTATCTTGTTGAAGAGTTTGCCGATGGGCACGAGCCGGGCCCGCATCACCGAGAGCTGGAGGTCGTTGGTAATGGATTCGATGTAGTTCGTCACATCCCCGAGATTATCAAAGGCCTGTGCGTTGTCGGAGGATCCCTTTCTGACAAGGCTGTTCACCAGCATGAGGCGGTTCTTGCCGAGCACGAGCTCGCCTACCAGGTTCATGAGGTCATCAAGCTTCTTTACGTCAATTCGTATCGTCTGCTCTTCTTTATGGACCTTCTGTTTTGAGAGAAAACTCTTGAGCTGGCTCTCGGTGAGCAGTTTTTCCTCCACCAGGATCTCGCCGAGTCTCTTCTCCTTGTCTTCGTTCTGTTTTTTCAGCGCCTGGTCGAGCTCGTTCCGGGTAAGGACGTTCTCCTCGACCAGCATCTCACCGATAGGTTTCTTGGGTTGCTCTTTTTTTCCGATTCTCTGAAGTCGCTCCAGTATCTCGTCCGTGCCGTGCTGCTCAGAGCCGGCGGCCCGTATGTCGTCGATGAGCACCTTCATGAGGTCCACCGCCTCGAGGAGCACGTCGGCGATCTCTTCGTCGGGCTGAAGCTCTCCCTTTCTGATCATACCGAGCACGTCTTCCGCCTTGTGGGCCAGCGATGAGAGGATACTGAAGCCGAGGAAGCTCGACGTTCCCTTCACCGTGTGGACGGCCCGGAAGATACCGTTGATGATGTCGCTGTCGGGGTTCTTCTCGATGGTGACGATGTCCTGGGTCACCGTTTCGATAAGCTCACTCGACTCGACAATAAAATCGTCGATAATCTCCTTCATTTCATCTCGTTGGTTGTTCTGATCGTCCATTAGTTTCCCCCTGTGAGAAGACTTTCAACCTTGTAGAGAAGGACATCCGGCCGGACCGGCTTGTTCAGAAACATGTTCACTCCCGCATCCAGGGCGTTTCTTCTCATCCTTTCGTCCCGTGTGGTGGTGAGCATGATAACCGGCGTGTCCATGAAATAGTAGTTGTTCCGGAGACCCTTGACGAACTCGATACCATCCATGTTCGGCATGTTCAGATCCACGATCACAAGGTCCACCTCCAGGTTGCTCAGCTTTTCCATGGCATCGAGGCCATCCTCGGCCTCCGAGATGATGTAATCGTTCTTCCGAAGGATGTAGGTGACCAGCCTTCGTATCGTACGGGAATCGTCTACAATGAGAATTTTCTTCATAACCTATCCTTTCTGGTAGGCGATGGTGCCCGGGAAAACTATGGGCTTGAAGGCCCGGGAGATGTTGTGCAGCGACTCTGCATGGCCGATGGTGAGAAATCCCTTGGGTTTCAGGGATTCATAGAGCTGGTCGATCACCTTCTTCTTCATCTTTTCGTCAAAGTATATGAGCACATTCCTGCAGAAGATGATGTCCATCTGTCTGTAGGGACGGTAGGCTGCCGGTTCGGCGAGGTTCATGAAGTCGATCTTCACGTTCCGTTTTACGACATCCTTCAATTTGAATGCGTTGTTCTCCTCGTTGAAATACTTCTTCCTGATGGCTTCATCCGTATTCCGGACCGCATAGGGGCCAAAGACGGCCCTTTTCGCTGCCTCAATGACCTTTGCGCTGATGTCGGTGGCGTAGATCATAAAAGGAATGGGCTTCTTTGTCTGCTCCGCCAACTCGAGGAGCATGATGGCAAGGGTGTACGGCTCCTCGCCGGTGGAGCAGGCTGCGCTCCAGATGCGTATGGGACCGGGGGCCCTGGAGCCGTTCATATAGTTCTTCTCCATGATCACCCTGAAAGCCTCCAGCTGGGGGGGATTCCTGAAGAAGCTCGTTTCATTGGTCGTAACCACGTCAAAGAGATTCTGGATTTCATTCTTTGCCTTTTCTCCCCCATATTTCAGGTAGAGATAATAGTCCTCATAGGTACTGAAACCGAGATCCTGAAGGCGGTTGCTGAGCCGGCTTTCCAGCAGGTACGCCTTGTTCTCGGCGAAGAAGATCCCGGTCGAGTCATATATAAAATCCCGAAGGAGGACAAACTCTTCTTTCTTAAGCATTGAACCTTCTTTCTTAGTGCTCTTGGAGTCTGCCCATCACAAACTCGGCCGTGGATCGAACGTCTTCGTCCTCGCTCAGCACGAGAGGCTCCACATGGGGCAGCGCCCTCTCGTCCCTCAGGTCGCATATGGCCTTGAGGCTTCCTATCTTGATGAGGCTGCTCTCGTCGTTCAATCCCCGGATGAAGATGTCGAAAAGTGTGTGGTCCCCGAAGGCTCCGAGGGCGCTCAATGCGTAATAGCGTGTCCAGAGCCCCTTGTCCCGGTCTTCGAAGATCTCTTTGAGTCTGTCGGTGAACCGGACAAGGGCCTTCTCCTTCACCACCTTGAGGACCTCCGGGGGGATGGTTTCCCGGGAGAGAAGATCCTCCAGGATACGGGCATACCGCTCATCCGTCGCAAAGTCGCCGACCACCGCCACCGCACCCCGTCGTACCGCCTCGTCGCCATCGCCAAGGAGATGGGTCACGAGGGGGAGGTTGGTGTCGCTGCTCAGAAACCGGGCGGTGGTGAAGTAGAGCTTCTTGTCGTCGCCATCACCGCGGAACACAAGATCCTCAACCAGTTCCGTGGCCCCCTTCCCGTCCAGCTTGATGAGCGATCGCAGGGCCTTGATCCTCACGTCAAAGAAATCCTTCCTGGCGATCCTTGTGACCTCGGGCTCAAAACCCCTCAAGCCCAGGCTGCCTACGGCAGCGACCGCCTCGCCGCGCACATGCCCGTCTTCATCGTGGAGCGCCTGCGTGAGGACCCCCACCCCGTCACCCCCGGTGATAACCGTGAGATGCTGCACTATGGCCCGTTTTACCGCAGCGGAGGAGGCTTGGAATGCGGCGATGAGGGTCGGCTCAGGGATACACACACCCGCCAGGGCGCAGGCCCCGATGAAGGCCACGAGCCCGCTGTCCTCTCCCCCTTGCAGGAATTCGGGGATCAGTCCCTGCCATACGTCCTTGAGAGCGACAAAGAGCATCACCGCCTCTTTGTACTCCTCACCTTCCGGATCCATGTCCGCGATGGTGCCGAGGAGTATCCGGCACGTCTCCGGAGTCCTGAAATGGGAAAGGAGCCGGAGCATTCTCATGGAGTTCCGTTTTTCATACCGTATACAATTGACCAGATGGTCAAAGAGTTCGGGTCCCACTTGCTGCTGCATCTGGAGGAAGATATATTCATTACCCCGCTCCAGGATGATCTTCATATAAAGATCCCGTTTCGCCTGGCCCATCCCCCGCAAGGTCTTGAATATCCGGTGGAGAACCCCTTCATCGTTGAAATCGACGAGAACCTCGCAGGCGGCTATAGAAACTTCCTCCTCCGCCGTGGAGAAGAGGTCAAGGAGAGCGGGGATGGCCTGCCTGCTTCCTGTCTTGCCGAGGCTGTAGATGGCCGAGAATCGTATCCAGTCAATGTCGTTGAGGGCATCGAGGAGGGCCTTGATCGCCTCTTCGTCGGCAAACTCCCCCAGGGCGATGACCGCGGTGTTCCGCACGTTTTCCGTGTCCTCCCGGGCCTTTCGAACAAGAGCGGAAACAGAAGACGGCTCCCTGATCTCCGCCAGCACCTCGCATCCGTAGACCCGGACGTCTTCGTTCTCGTCATCAAGGAGACCGATGACCGCGCCGATATCTACGTGCCCCATCCTTTTAACGACCTCGAGGGCAACCATACGGGCCGCAGTGTTGCCCTCCTTGAGGAGAGGTATCACGGCCCGAAGGGCCGCGGGGTCGGCCGTGGCGACAAGCTGCTCCATGGCCTTTTCCTTGTCGAAATTGTCCCCCTCGCGGATCGCCTCGACCAGCCTCGTCAGGCGTTTCTCAGTCCTTCTTCCGCCCCGGCTTCCCTTCCTCTTTTCCTCTTTCATAGTACCCTTATTATCTCCTCTGAAATCTTGTCGATCGGGAGAACCGCGTCGGCGATCCGGGCAGTCACAACGGCCTTCGGCATTCCGTAAACCACGCATGTTTCCTCGTCCTGGGCGATAACATAGCCGTTTCTTGCCTTCAATTCCTTGAGGCCCGCGAGCCCGTCGCTTCCCATACCGGTCAGGATAACGCCCACGGCCTTTGACTGAAAGACCTCAGCCGTGGACTGCATGAGGAGATCAACAGAGGGCCGATAGATGTAGCCGGTCTTTTCCACAAACTCAACCGCCACCTTTCCGTTGGTCCGCTTCAGAGACATGTGACTGTCTCCCGGGGCTATGAGGGCGACCCCGGGCTCGAGGGTCTCGCCGTTTTCCGCCTCTCTGATCTCGATATGAGCGAGGGAGTTGAGCCTCTGGGCAAAGGACTGGGTGAAGATCTTGGGCATGTGCTGGGCGATGACGATGGGCACGGGGAAATCCTTGGGGAAGGCGGAGAGAAGGACTTGGAGTGCCGGCGGCCCACCCGTTGAAGCACCCACAGCCAAGATCTCATGTTTTGCTTTACCAGCGGGAGTCACCGAAAGGGGTCGTTTCATGGCTTCCAGTCGCCGGGAAAGGAAGAAAACCTTTCTCTTGGCCACCGTCTTCACTTTGTTGATCAATTCCTCCTCTCTGGTCATCAGACTGAAGGAGACGTTGGAATGGTCCTTGGCCATGAAATCGCTTGCCCCCAGATGGAGGGCCTCGATGGTGATCTCCGCCCCTTCCTGGGTAAGGGCGCTCATCATAATGACCGGAAGCGGCTTGGTTGCCATAATCCGTTTGAGGGTTTCGATACCGTTCAGCCTGGGCATCTCGATGTCGAGGGTGACCACATCCGGCTTGAGAGTCTCTATCTTTTCAAGTGCCTCCATACCATCCGCCGCAGTGCCCACAACCGTGATGGACGGCTCTTTCTCGAGCATCCTCGATATGGTTTTCCTCATAAAGGAGGAATCGTCAACAACGAGTACCTTTGTCATCCTTTCCTTCCGCCATGGCGTCCGTGTATCCTTTGACCTCTCTGAGGCAGAGATAGAGCTGCTCGAGGAGTTCCACTTCCTGGCTGGGAGCGAGTTCTTTGCCGAGTCGCTTGGTGAACCCGGTGATCCCCCTGTGCTTGTGGAGAAAATCGTCAAAACCGATCAAATCGCCGTTAAAATGAATCGTCTTGGCCATGAGGTTTCCCAGGTGGGTGATCATCGCTACCGGCGAGCCCCCCCTATTCCCCTCTGGAACATGATGGAATCTGACACCATCGGAAATGGTCTTCGGGATATTCCAAAGGTCAAGAAGCTCGGCACCCGCCCACCCGTGATCAAAAGAGAGTATTTCCTGTTCCGCCGCCACCCTCGACAGCCCGCGCCGCCCCATCAGATCCGTGACCGCATCCCATTCCTCTTTGAAGTAACGGTAAAGCACCACGATGCCCACGTCATGCATGAGGCCGCTTACGTAGACCTCCGCAGGATTTACCCGACCCTCCACGGAGGCGATCGTCCGGCACATGATCCCGCAGGTAATGGAGTGGCGTACATACCCTGTTCTGTCGAAGGCCCGGTCTGCCCCGGGAACCATGGCGAGAAAGGGCATCTGGAGAATGGTATGGGAAAGGTGCTCGTAACCTATGACCGCTATGGCCCGTTCCACCGTCCTGATGTCCCGGAAGCTGCCCGTTCCGAAGTATGCGGTGTTTGCGATCCTCAGGACCTCACCCGCAAGGGCGGGGTCCATATGGCGGGCGAGATCCGACGCAGAGCTCCGTGGGTCTTCGATCCGCTCGATGAGGGCCGTCACAATGCCGGGAAAGGTGGGCAGCGTGTCGATTCGGCCGAGTCTTCCTATAAGTTCAGCGTGGTCCATACATATCTTTATTGTTATCGGAACATGAAGTTGTAATCTTAATCGCACCCCCGCCCTTTCTCGTGACGACGGGTTCCTTCCATTGTTCGCGGCGGATGACTGAATGACTGTCCGAATAGTTCAACCGGTTGTGTTGGTGGTACCGGTTCTCCCGGTTCTGTCTTCTGAAGGCCCCATGCCTTTTCCCGCTTCCTCTTTTCCTCTTTCACCCTTCTGCTTTTCTGCCCTTTCCCTTGCCTCTCACCTCCTTAACTGTTTTCTCATGGTCGTCCTGAGGTTGAGGATGCACTGGGAGTGAATCTGACAGACCCTGGCTTCGGTGATACCCAAGGTCTTGGCGATCTCCTTCATGTTCAGGTCCTCGTGGTAGTAAAGGCTTACCACCAGGCGCTGCCGCTCCGGCAGCCTGTCGATCTCTCTGGCGAGAATCCCTTCGATCTCCAGAAATTCCGCGAATTTCTCGGGATCGTCACTCTCGTCGATCACATAGCGGATGATCTTCTCCCTGTCCTCGCCTGAGGTCTCGCTCAACTCCTCGATGCTCACCACCGAGAGGTTGCCGAAGTCTTTCAGCATCCCGAGGTATTCCTCCAGATCGATATTCATCGCCTCAGCTACTTCATCCTCCGTGGGATACCGGCCCAACTTGTTCTCCAGCTTCCGGATCACCTCCCCGAGCTTCTTCGCTTTGGACCGCACGCTCCTCGGGAACCAGTCGCGGGACCGCAACTCGTCGATCATGGCCCCCCGTATCCTGAGGTAGGCAAAGGTATTGAGCTTTACCCCCTTCGAGGCATCGAACTTCTCCATCGCTTCCAGGAGGCCGACCACGCCGGCCGATATGAGATCCTCGATGACCGTGTCGTCGTCGTAGCCTCGTGCCACTTTGTAGGCAAGGTGCTTGATAACCGGTATGAACTCTTCGATCGTTCTTTCCCGCTCGTCGTCCTTGTTTCGTGCGTAGGCATTTCTCATCATGTCACGACACCAACCTGTCACAGATTTTTGTGAGCGCTTTCGTTGCCGGGCTGTCCGGGAAGTGTTCCGCCCAGAGTCGCTGTTTCCGCGTGGCGAGACTTATGTTCTTGTCGCTCGGAATGAAGCCTACATAGTCGAGGTACACGTCGAGGAAACGATCCGTCACCTGAAGAATCTTTTTGAAGGTGTCCAAGGCCTCCTTTTCGTCCCTCACCATGTTCACGATGATATTGAAATCCTTTCTTCCCGTGGTCCTGCTCAGCACCTTGATTACCGCGTAGGAATCGGTGATGCTTGCCGGATCAGGGGTGACGATGAGACAGATCTTCTCACTCATGGCATTGAAATAGATGACATTGGAGGAAATCCCGGCGGAAGTGTCGACCAGAAGAAAATCATAGTCCGGGAGCTCCTGGAAGGACGAGAGGATCGTATCTCTCTCCTCGTCCGTGAGGTTCGAGAACTGGCAGACCCCTGTGGTGGCAGGAATGATCCTGATCCCGCAGGGTCCCTCCAGGACGATCTCATTGATCTGCTTGGTCCCGTCAAGGAGGTCCTTGATGTTGAACCTCGGCACCACTCCGAACATGATGTCGATATTTCCCAGAGAAAGATCGGCATCGAGGATGTAGGTCGATTCCTGCCTCCTGCCGAGGATGTAGGCCATATTGGATACTATGGAAGACTTCCCTACCCCTCCTTTGCCGCTCGTGATTGAAATCGTCGTCTTCTTTTTCGCTTCCATGCGTCAGCCTCTCCTTCCTGTCATGGGCCGCCCTACGCCTCCGCCGATCTGATCACGCCGGCCGACTGGATCCGTATCTGGGGCGGTATCTCGTTGTGTGATATGACCGTGATGCCCTGTATGTACCGTTCCAGGAACTTTCTCAGCTTACTCCTCAGTACGGGGTGCACGAGAATCACGGGCTGCATGTTCTGGAGCATCGCCTTTCGGGATTCGTTACTCACCTTCTCGATCAGCTTCTGGCTGAAGGTCAGGTCAAGGGCAAGAAACCCGCCCTGGTCCGAAGGCTGGATACTGTTGATCAATCTCTCCTCAAGGCCCTTTTCCAGGATGAGGATATTCAGGGTGCCATCAATGAGATAGGGCTTCAGGATGTTCCGGGCCATCTTCTGGCGCACATATTCAGTAATGACTTCGGGATCCCGGACCGTCGTCCCTGCATCGGCAACCGCCTCGAGGATGGTCACAAGGTCCCTCACCGACACCTGTTCTCTGAGGAGATTCTGAAGCACCTTCTGAACCACTCCCACGTTGATCTGATTCTGGGTGATCTCCTCCACCACCTTCTGGTGGGTCGAGGAGATAGTTTCCAGGAGTTTCTGGGTCTCCTGGCGGGTCATGAGTTCGTGTGCGTTGTTCCGGACCACTTCCGTGAGGTGGGTAGCGATGATGGTGGGATGGTCCACCACGGTAAGACCTTCGGCCACGTGCCTCTCACGGTCTTGCTCCTTCACCCAGAATGCGTCGAGGTTGAACACAGGTTCCTTGGTGGGGATGCCGTCCGGGGGCCTCTGTTTCTCTTCCGAGCCCATGGCGAGGACGTGGCCCAGGAGGAGCTCGCCTCTTCCCATCTCGATCCCCTTGAGAAGGATGAGATATTCGCCCGCCTTGAGCTGGAGATTATCCCGCAGTTTCATGGGCGGCACCACAATACCGAGCTCGACGGCCATCTGCTTTCGAATGGCCCGTATCTTGTCAAGCAGCTCTCCTCCCTGCTCCGCATCCACAATGGGGATGAGACCGTAACCGATCTCCACCTCGAGGATTTCGAGGGGTTGGAGCAGCTCGGGCTTCTCCTTCTCCTCGGCCGCCTCTTCCGGTATCGCCGCCATCTCTTCTTCTTCCCTCTTCTTCGCCTTTGCCAGCAGATAGCTGGTACCGAAAGTGACGGAGGAAAGGATCAGGAAAGGGGCGAGAGGAATCCCGGGAACCATGCCGATAGAGAAGATCACCACCGATGCCAGGACCATGGCCTTCGGCTGGGTGAAAAGCTGGGTAACCATGTCGCTCCCCAGGTTCGATTCGCTGGCAGCCCGGGTGACGATGATGCCTGCTGCCGTAGAGGTAAGGAGCGCCGGGATCTGGCTCACAAGTCCATCGCCGATGGTCAGGATCGTATAGACCGTGAGGGCTTCGTTGATGGGCATATCCTTCTGTGCCACGCCGATGATGAGTCCCCCGATGATATTCACGAAGATCACGATGATCCCTGCGATGGCGTCGCCACGGACGAACTTGCTCGCACCGTCCATGGCACCGTAGAAGTCCGCCTCCATCTCCACCCGCTCCCGCCGCATCCTGGCCTGCTTGTCGTCGATGAGGCCTGCGTTCAGGTCGGCGTCGATGCTCATCTGTTTTCCCGGCATGGCGTCGAGGGTAAACCTGGCGGCAACCTCGGCCACCCTCCCGGCGCCCTTCGTGATCACCACAAAGTTGATGACCATGAGGATGAGGAAGACCACGGCTCCCACCACGTAGTTGCCCCCTACGATGAAGGTTCCGAAGCCCTTGATGATCTTTCCCGCAGCCTGGGCCCCCTCGTCTCCGTGGACAAGGATCAGCCGCGTGGAGGCGATATTCAGGGAAAGCCTGAAGAGGGTCACAATGAGGAGGATGGAGGGAAAAACGGAGAAATCGAGGGGTTTTCTGGTATACATGGCGATGAAGAGGATGAGGAGCGATATGGAGATGCTCAGGGTGAGGAAGATGTCGATGAAGAAGGCATTCAGGGGGACAATCATGATGAGGATGACAAAGACAACGCTCACCGCAACCAGTATGTCGCTTTTCGCCCTGAGACCTGACATCACCCCTCCCATCAGAACCTGATACCCCCTTTTCGTTTGTAAACCTGTGCAAGAAGCTCGGCCACGATGAGATAGAACTTCTCCGGCACGTAATCACCAACCTTGACCGCATAAAAGAGTCCCTGGGCCAGGGGTTTGTTTTCCATGAGAAGGACACCGTGTTTTCTCGCCACTTCCTTGATCTTTTCCGCCACGAAGCCCGCTCCCTTTCCTACGACCCGGGGTGCCGGCATCTCTCCCGCCGTGTACTTGAGGGCCACGGCGAAGTGGGTCGGGTTGGTGACCACCACATCGGCCGTCTTCACGTCCTCGATCATCCTCCGCCTCGCCATTTCCCTCTGGAGGCTCCTGATTCTAGATTTCACCAGGGGGTTGCCTTCCCGCTCCTTGTATTCCTCCTTCACCTCCTGGTGGGTCATCATGAGGTCCTTCCGGTGCTGCCACCGCTGATAGAGAAAGTCGATGGCGGAGAGAAAGAGAAAGGCGATGCCGATCTTGATGGCCAGGCTGAAGGAGATCCCGGCCAGATAGGAGGCGATGGGGCCCGCCTCTTTGTGGGGAAGGGAGAGGATCTCCGGCAACTCGCGCATGATGAGGGTATAGCTGATGTAAAGGAGGATGGCGATTTTGATGAGGGACTTGAGAACCTCGATCGCGGCCCTCTTGGAGACCAGCTTCTTGATACCCGTGAAGGGGTTCAGGTTCTCGGGCTTCAGGCTCATGGCCTCGAAGCTCCAGGAGAAGCCCGTCTGGATCACTGAGCCGAAAAAGGTTACGGCGAGGAGCAGGGCAAAAACAGGAAGGATGATCCTGAGACCTCCGTACGTCCCGGACGAAAGGACGGACAGGACGTTACCCGAGGTGATCTCGAGATCGAGGCTCCTTGTGTAACTGACATAGATCTTGAACATCTCCTGAAAGCCCTGGGAAAGGGTGAAATAGAAGAAGATGGAGGTGAAGAAGATCATGAAGCACGTGGGCAGCTCCTTCGATACGGCGATCTGTCCTTTCCTTCTCGCCTCTTCCAACCTCTTATCGGTTGGTTGCTCCGTCTTCTCCTGGAAGGTATCAGCCATGCGTCACACCAGGTACCTGAAAATCTTCAGAATTTGTCCGTCCAGATCCCTGAAGAGTGCCGCTATACCGGGTGTGATGATGCCGAGGGAAATGGAAAGGACGCTGACGGCGATAAAGATCTTCACCGGCACCCCCTCGATGAAGATGTTCACCTGGGGGATCATACGGGAAAGCATGCCGAAGGCGAGCTCCACGAGAAAGAGGGTTACGATCACGGGGGCCCCTATGCGCAAGCCGATGCTGAAGACCTTGCCCGTCATGTCGATCAGGAAGGGCATGAGGGCTGAGCGCATGGCCACCGTGCCCACCGGGATCTCCCTGAAGCTTCCCGACAGCCCCTTCAGGAGGATGTGGTGTCCGTCAACGGCAAGAAAGACCATGATGGCCAGGAGATTCTTGACCTGCTCGAAGGGGGTCACCTGGGACATGGATATGGGATCCATGAAGCGGGCGAAGGAAAAGCCCGACTGAAAGGAAGCGATCTCCCCGGCGGCGTTGACGGCCAGGAAGAGGACCCTTACGAAGAAACCGATGGTGAGGCCGACGAATACCTCTTTCACCACCAGGATCATGAGGCCGAAGGGGTCTCCCCCCAGCGTCTCCTTCACTACCACCAGATCGAAAAGAAGGAAAGCGATGAGAAGGGAAAGCCCCGCTTTGTACATGGCCGACACGGCACGGGCCGAGAAGATGGGAAGAAGCCACAGGACGGAAGCGATCCTGAAGAAGATGAGGATGAATTTCTGGCTGACTTCGTTTATCTCCACCGCGCCCATTTCGTCCCTGCCTACCTCACGTAAAGGGGAATATTGGTCAAAAGGTTTGAGGTGTAACTCACCACCATGTTGAGCATCCATGGCGACAGGAACATGAGGCACGCCATGATGGCCAGTATCTTCGGCACGAAGACGAGGGTCATCTCATGGATCTGGGTGGCCGCCTGAAAGATGCTGACGAGAAGTCCCACCACGACCGATGCCAGGAGCACCGGGGCCGAGAGGAGGAGGGTCATTTTGAGAAATTCCCGAAAGAGCTGAATAACAAGGTCCTGACTCATGCGCTTCTCCTAAGCAAAGCCTTTTATCAGGGAACCCACCAGGAGGTTCCATCCGTCAACCAGCACAAAGAGCATCAACTTGAAGGGAAGGGAGATGAAGATGGGCGGCAGCATCATCATACCCGCCGAGAGGAGCACGCTTGCCACCACCATATCGATCACCAGGAAGGGGATGTAGAGAAGAAACCCGATCTGGAAGGCCCGCTTCAGCTCGCTGATGGCAAAGGCCGGCACCAGGGCCCTCATGGGGATCTCCTTCTCATTCTTCGGCTTCGCCATACCCGCCATGCCCATGAAGAGGGCAAGGTCCTTCTCCTTCGTGAACTTCAGCATGAAGGCGCTCATCTCTGCGGAGGACTTGGCCATGAACTCCTCGTAGCCCATCTTGTTCTCCATGTAGGGAGCAAGGGCGTTGGCGTGGATCCGTTCGTAGGTGGGCGCCATGATGAAAAAGGTAAGGAAGAGGGAAAGGCCGATGAGCACCTGGTTGGGGGGAAGCTGGGGTATGCCCATAGCCTGACGGAGAAAGGAAAGGACGATGATAATCCGGGTAAAGGAGCTCATGAGGAGGAGGATCGCAGGCGCGACGGCCAGGATCGTCATCATGAGAACGATACTGATGAGGTTCCGGTTTCCCTCGGAGCCCGAAAAGGAGCCCAGGATATCGAGCTTGGCGGGGGCCTTCTCCTTCGGGGCGGACTTTGCCAGCGCCGCAGCCGGCACGAAGAAAAGGGAAAGAATCACGATCAGGAGGACGACGTATTTCACTGGCCGGCCTCCTCTTTATCCCAGGCGCACAGAAGGTTCACTTCCTTCTCCCCCACCCCCACCACGAGGATCCGGTCCTTCACTTCCACCACGGTCACGAATTTCTTGTATCCCAGTGGGATGGAGTCGACCTTCCTGAGCCCGCATGGTGAACGCCGGGCCTGGAGGGGAAGCTTGAACCGGTCGGCATACTTCCGCAACACGAGGATAGCGGCCAGTATGCCGGCAAGGACGAGAACAACCCGGACCGTGCTGAGGAAAAGGTCGTCCATCAACCTAAGCCCTGTACCCGTTCCTTTGGAGTCACGATTTCAAGGACCCTCACCCCGAGCCGTTCGTTCACCACCACGATCTCGCCCCGGCCGAGAAGCTTGTCATTGACGAAGATATCCACCGATTCCCCCGCTATCTTGTTCAGTTCCACGATCGAACCCTTCGATAGGGCGAGAAGGTCGCCGATGGGCATCTTGGCCCGTCCTATCTCGACGGTGATCTCGACCTGGATGTCCATCAGGGCATTCATGTCCAGTTCGAGTCTCTTGCCATTCCCTCCATCGCGATTTTCCATTGCCAGCTCTTCCATTTATTCCTCCTTGACCGTGAAAGCTCTCATCAGCGGACTACCTCTTCCACCTGCACCGCCTTGTTGCCTTTGTAGGCGCCCAGTTTACCGCGGAAACGGACCTTACCCCCCACCTCGAGGTCAACCGTGTCGTTCATGTACCGGTCTACCATGATAATATTGTCCTCCTGCACCCTGATGAACTCCTGGAGGGACAGCCGCTTCCTGCCGAGAACCGCCCTCACGTCGAGGGGCACCGCCCTCACCCGCTTGTTCAACTGGACGAACCACTTGTCTCTCATCTCCTGGTCCTCTCGGTTCGGCGTGGAAATAAGAGAACCCTTGATGCCCTCCAGGATCCCGTAGGGGATACACACCTTCATCCAGCTTGTCATGTCGCCGATTTCGAAGGTGAACTGGCAGAGACAGACCACCTCTTCCTTGGAGATCATGGTGATGTAGTTCGGATTGATCTCCGAACGCGAATACTTGCAGCGAATCTCGTAGACCGGGGTCCAGGCCTTCTCCATCTCCGCCGAAACGAGATCGATCAACTTGCGGATCACGGTGAATTCGATCCGCGTGAACTCACGCCCCTCAACTCTGGGATTGGTGATGTTCGCGGCGCCGAAAACAGTCTCCAGTACCGCGAAGATCATCTTCGCGTCGAAGATGACAATGAAGAAGCCCTTCAGGTTTTCCGTAACCACGATGTTCAGATTTGTGGGCAGGGGAAGGGTCTTGACGAAATCCTCATAAGGAAGATAATCAAGAGGCTCGACGTTGATCTCCACCTCTTTTTCGAGGAAGAGGGAGAGAGATGAACGGAGAGATTTGGAAAAACGGTCATAGATGAAATCAAGGGCCGGGAGCCGTTCCTTTTTGCTCTTTGAGTAGCGGATGAAATCGAAAGAGCTGGCCTGGATTTCCTCCCCCGCAACCTCCGGTTCTTTCTCGGTCTCTATGTCACCGTCGGATATACCCTTGAGGAGGGCATCGATTTCGTCTTGAGAGAGAATCTGCTCCATCGCTTCCCCTTACTGGACGATAATGTCGGTGATGTAAACCGCGTTCAGATCCGCCCCATCCTTGAAGAGGCCCTTCAACTTCCCGTGAATCTCTTTCTTGATCGTGTCTCTCGCCGCCACATCCATTAAGGCCTCAGGACCCTTCGACCCCAGGACGCTCAACACCTGGTCTCTGATGGCGGGCATCATCTTCTTGCCCTCCTCGAGGATCTTTGGGTCTTTCAGTTCGATGCCGAGGGTAATCTTGGCGAACTTGCTGGGACTGCCCGAGAGATTAAAGACGAAGGGTTCGAGGGCAAGGATAGGCCCTATACCACCCTTCCTCTTGGGTTCGCCCTCCTGCTGCTCGGCCCCGGCCTTCTTGAAAATCTTGGCTCCGAAGAAATAGTAGCCCCCTCCGGCACCGGCGGCGATGATTACGACGAGAATGATCAGGATGAGCGTGAGCTTGCTCTTCTTTTTCGGAGGGGCTGTTTCCTGACCTTCGACCTGTCCGTTTATCTCTTCAGCCATGATTCTCTCCTTTCGAGGCCAGGTAGAGCAATATGCGTGCCACGGGCAAAAGAGGTAAGAGGGAAAAGGGGAGGGGGAAAGGGTAGGGGGAAAAGAGGCTTGAAAAACGGGGATCTGCGAGGGGAAGAGGCAAGGGATGGGACACCCGGTCCCGGTCTCCGGGGAGGGCATCCGGTCACCCTTCAGACAAGAAGTCGATGGGTCATGTCATGGGATTGACAGGAAGAGGATATGGATACCGCCAGGCAACCCAGGTGACCAGAAAACGGGACGTGCAGGGTCGGGGATGGACCCCTTCGCCCTGCACGTCTCTAAGCTACCCTGATTGTGTTGGAAGTCTCTTTGTCTTCTTCTCTAACCTCCCTCCTTTTCGCCTCTCGGCCTTATCCCTCTGCTTCGGAATCTTCCGCGTTCCGCCCTTAACCTTTCACCCTTTATCTTTCACCTCGAACCTTGCACCTCGTGCCTGTTCTGTTCCTCTCTCACTCCTTCACCCTTTCACCGTTTTTCCCTTTATCTCTTGATATTCATCAGTTCCTGCAGGATCTCGTCGGTGGTGGTGATGACCCTCGAGTTGGCCTGAAAACCCCTCTGGGCCACGATCATCTTGACGAACTCTGTTGCCAGGTCCACATTGGACTGCTCCAGGGAGTTGGGGTTGATCTTGCCCATGCCGCCCTCACCGGGGGCGTTCGTGTACGGACTGCCCGATTCGATGGTCTCGGAGAAAAGGTTACCGCCTTCTCTGGAGAGCCCCCAGGGGTTATTGAAGTTGGCCAGAGTGATCTGGTAGAGGTCAAGTATCTGACCGTTCGAGTAGTGGCCGGAGATGATGCCTTCCTGGTTGACGGTCACATTCATGAGCACGCCGGGAGGGTAACCGTCCTGGTTCTGAAAATTGGTCTTCGATGCAATGGGATACTGGGTGGTCGATCCGCCCCCTGACTGCGCCCCCATGACGAGGTCGATCATCTGGTGCGGCTCGGCGCCCTGGGAGAAACTGAAGGAGATGGCCTGGGGCTCACCCCCGCTAATCAGAACACCGTTGTTGTTGAAGGTCAGATATCCCCACTTCACCGTCTCGTCCTGTCCGCTGGCGGAGTCGGTCCCACTCAAGTGGGCGTGCCATTCCCACACATTCGTCTGGGCCGCGCCTACCGTGTCCTCGTAGGCCTTCCTGAAAAACACGGTCACTACGTGGGGTTGGCCCAGAGAGTCATAGGCGGTGATGGAAGAGGAATAGTTGGAGGTGGTGGACGGGTTGGAGAGGGCGCTCACGTACTGGGATTCGAAGCCGGAGATACTGAACGTCTGGGCCGGGTGGCCTCCGTCGGTCTCCTGAAGTACGTAACCGGCCGGGTTCGCCATGGTGATGTCAAGACCCGAGCCCTCCCAGTTGGTGTGGGTACCGCGATGGGATGACACGACTCCGGAAAAGCTCTTCGTGGAAAGTGCGCCGTCAGGCAGGGTCCAGGTGACCGACATGGAGAGCTGGCTTCCGTAAAGGTCTTCGCTCGCCTTATCCGCATCGGTCCAGCCCAGACTCCCCGAACTGAGACCCGTGTCGTTCAGGATGATATCGAGACCGTCCGTGTTGGCGGTGAGGGTCAGGAGGTTGCCCCCTGCCCCGCCTGCAGAGGCGACCACATGGGTCGCGGCTGTCTGTGCATTGATGGCGGCCACCAGGGCGTTGAGTGTCGCCACGTTGGCAAGGGCGATGTTCACCCCGTTAATGGTGATGGTTCCGTTCACGTTGTAGGTGGGCGCATTGGTCCCGGTATGTGTGATCTGGGCCGCATCCCTGTTGGTAATGGTAGTGGTATAATCGCCCCTCCTCGGGAACTTGCCCTCGCTGGCCGCAATCAGCTCGATGTTGTTGCCCTTGTTGGTGAGGGTGCCGATGCTGCCCTTCCAGGGGGCATTGGACTGGAGGTTGACGGCCATGCCGATCTTCTCCGTCTTTTTCGGCTCGCTCGGCTCCGGGGAGATCACGATGTCCCGGTCAACACCGAAGGCGGAGTTCGTAGTCCTGTCGATGGCCTTTCCCTGGAGGATATTCCCGGCCGGGTTCGTCATGACGCCTTCCTCGTCGAACCTGAACTGGCCTGCCCTCGTGTAATATTTCTGGTCCCCTTCTTCAGCCCTGACGATGAAAAAGCCCTTGCCGCCGATGGCAAGGTCCGTGGGCTCGCTGGTGCTCTCGAAGGACCCCTGGGCAAAGAGGGTGTCGACCGATGCAAGGGCAGACCCCCGGCCTACCTGGCTTGTGCCCGATGTCCCGAATATGGACTGGTAGAGCACGTCCTCGAAGGTGGCCCGGCTCGCCTTGTACCCGATGGTGTTCACGTTGGCGATGTTGTTGCCCACGACATTGATCGAATGGCTGTTCGAAACAAGGCCACTGATGCCCGAGAAAAATGAACTTAACATGGATCCCTCCTATTCCTTTATTTGCAGTATACTGCTCGTCGCGTACTTTGTTCCGTCCGCCGCTATCATGAACGGCCCGCCATCGCTTACGTCGATGCCCTTCACGATCCGGTAGAGGCTTGTCCTGCAGGTGACGACCTTACTGCCCTTCACCGCCGTCACACCGACCTGTACGCCATTCTCGCCCTCGTGACGGTATATCAGTGGCTCTCCCCTGGCGATGCGTACCTCCCTGGCGTTGCCCGTACCGACATCCTGGACGGTGAGAATGACCTCGTCGTAGTCACCCTGAGGAGCAAGGTAGACCTCGTCTCCCGGAGACATGACGTTTCCTTCCACGTTCATCTTCTTCCCTATAGCCGTGACCCACTGGCTCATGCTGCCCTTTTCCGCGGATTTCTGCATGGCCTCCAGGGCGGAGGTGATGTTCTGAAGCTGCTCCACCTGGGTGAGTTGGGAGAGTTGGCTCAGGAATTGGTCCGGTTTCAGGGGCTCAAGGGGATCCTGATACTTGATCTGGGATATGAGGATCTTGAGGAAGTCGTCTTTACTCACCATGTTCAAGGACTTGCTCTGCCCCGTGGTTGTGTTTGACACTGTCGTAGTTCCGATCCCTGCGGTCTGCATCATTCCTCCTATCCAAGGGCCTCAAGTATGGACCCGAACTCTTCATTCACCTGCGTTCTTCTTCCCCTCTGTCCTTCCCGGTCCTGTCCCTTTTCCCTCTTCTCAAAGGCCCACTGACCGTCGGGATCAACATTGATCGTGGCGAAGATGTTCTTGCTCTCCAGTTGCCGCTCGATGGTCTCCTTGCTCGACTGGAGGAGGTGGTAGGTACCTTCGTTCCCCGCCTTTATCTCCACGGTCACTACCTTGCCCTGCTCCTTCAGACCCACGAGGAGGGTATCGTGTTCGTCGAGCTTCACCCTCACCACCAGATCTCCCGAGATGCCCCGGGTATTGTACTGCTCCACCACCTTATCCACCTTCTCCACCACCATGGCGGCTACGTTGGCCTTCTCCGTCGTACCCGGCGCAGCGGCCCTTCCGCTCTCCGAGACCCGGGCGTACTGGTCCCTGGCCATGGTTTCGAATTCGACGGACCTGACATCAGGTTGTGCCGTTTTCTCCCTCCAAGGGCTCGCCCCGGTCTCCTCGTCCTTCTCGTAAAGCACCTGGAAACGGTTGGTGGCCGTCGGTCCTGAAATGACCCGAACGAACGGCTCGGCAGTGTCCGCGGATTCGCCCTTTCCGGCGGAATCGTCGGGAGCGACGGGATCAAGACCCCTCCATACCACCTTCTCCGGTCTTTTCTGCACAGGCTCGGGACGACCCTGAACCCCGGCCTCCTTGGCTACGGTTTCAAAGAACGATGCGCCAGGAATGTCGGTCCCGGCCCTTTGCCGGAAATAAGGATCGGGTGCATGACCGTCCGCACCACTCATCTGTCCCGCTCCCTCAGTGGAGACGGGGTGTGCAGTTGGTTGGGACTCCTGTCTTTCGCCTGCTCCCGCAGGAGGGACGTTGCCCTTGTCCGTTCCCCGGGCGGCAACGAAGGCCATAAGGGATTCGTAAAACCGGTTTACCCCCGTGCCCGGCTTCTCCTCGAAGGGAACAGGCCCCGGCGCTTCATCCGGAGTTGGGGCGGGCGCAATGAGGAAGGAGGTATTCCGGCCTTGCGCAGCATCCCCTTCTGTGGCCGAAAAGAGGACCGTCCTTTCCGCCCTGTCTTCGGAGAGCCTCGGGACATGGTCAAGGAAATGGCCGGCGATCGGTGTCGGGAGGATCGCGGACGCCGTTCCATGGTCCCGGGCCGGCTCCGAGGGATCCGGTCCCGGGGGCGGCTCTTGCGCCTCAAGACCCTCAGCCCCTTCACCTCCCTCCACAAAACCGCACCCCGCAGGGACAAAGTCCGGCAGGGCTTGGATCATTGCCTTCCCGGGCTCCGGGGAAAGCCCCTCGGGGTCATCTTCTTCTGTCGCTTCTCCGGGTAACCCTGCCGTGGCCACGGTCTCACCGGTTCCGGATTCGTTCACCGGGACCGGGATCCTCGACCAAGAGTCCCGGAGCACCCGCAGAATGGTCTCAAGCCAGGCCTGAGAGTCGGCAGAGGAAAAGAAAACCTGCCCATCATCGGCCGCCACCGTCCTGTCGGGAGGTTGATTGCCCGCCACGGGAAGGATTTCCTCAAGCCCCTCCATGGCGACCAGGGGTATAAGAAGATCCCCCCGGCACACACCGGAATCAGCCATGCGGTCCACGAGAAGGGAAAAGAACCCTTCCCCGCCGGAGGGGGCCGGGGTCCCCCCACCTTCTGATCCGCCCGGATTGGCCAGCGCCCCGTTGCCGGGAAAGAAGAGGTTCACGAGTAGGTTTTCCATGACCACTTCATAAATCAAATCCCGTGCCACAAGACAATTGGCTTTAATATTGAATTGTTATGGATGATTCGGTTTCTTGAAATCGGGGCGGGAAAGGAAAATTATTCCGGGGTGGGAAAAGTTTTCCCACATCAGGGGGTGAGGCCAGCCTCGTCTCTTCGGAGGGCGATAGCGTCCAGGGTCTTCTGCTGCCGCCGGTTCTCCATCTTCTTCAAAAGGCTCAGCGCCTTGGACTGGAGCTTTTCCAGGATCTTCACTTCCTTCATGAGTTCCACGAGCTCGGACTTGATAGTGCTCACCTTTCTCCCGAGGTCCGCTCTCTTCTCTTCAAGATCAAATTTTCTTGATTCCAGAAAGGTGAGGTAGTCCTTTATTACATAAAAGTCTTTCCCATCAAGGTTATTAGCAGCCATCTTATCATAATTAACATTAACTTCTGTTTTTACCTCTTCAATCTTCCTGTTTACTATGTCGATCTCAAAGAGAGTATTGTCCAGTGCCCTCTCCTTTTCTTCTTTCATCTTCTCTTTGATCTCAATAATCCTGCCGATACGTTCAGTCTCCATATTCCGCCCTCCTATACGTAAAAGAGAATCTTCATGCTGTTGAAGGCCTCCTCAAGGGTCGCCTTCTCGTCAATGCCCTGAGTGAGAAAAAGCCTCGCTTTGTCGATCATGGAGAGGGCGTAGTCGATACGCTTGTTGCTGCCGGGATTGTAGGCCCCTATGTTGATGAGGTCTTCCGCCTTCTCGTACTCCGAGAGGATCTCGATGAGCTTGGCACTGTAAGCCACCTGCTCTTTCGGCACGATGTCTTTCATGGTTCTGCTCACACTCCGGAGCACGTCTATGGGGGGATAGTGGTTCATATCCGACAATTTCCGGGACAGCACCACGTGTCCGTCCAGAATGGACCGGGCGGAGTCGGCGATGGGGTCCTCAAGGTCGTCCCCCTCAACCAGCACCGTGTAGATGGCAGTCATGGTCCCTTCTCCATACCCGTTACCCGTACGCTCAAGAAGCTTGGTGAGGAGGGAAAAGACACTCGGCGTGTACCCCTTCGTGGTCGGCGGCTCGCCCACAGCGAGACCGACCTCCCGTTGGGCCATGCTGAACCTGGTGAGGGAGTCCATGAGGAGAAGCACATCCTTGCCGAGGTCCCGGAAATACTCGGCAATGGCTACCGTGAGAAAGGCTCCCCTCACCCTGATGAGGGGCGGTTGATCGGATGTGGCGACGATCACCACGGAATGGTTGATGCCATCCCCCAAGTCCCGTTCGATGAACTCGCGGACCTCCCTTCCCCGCTCACCGATGAGACCGATGACATTCACGTGGGCCTCCGTGTGGCGGGCAATCATGCCGAGAAGCACGCTCTTCCCCACGCCTGAACCGGCGAAGATCCCCATCCGCTGGCCCTTTCCACAGGTCAGAAGACCGTTCATGGAGCGCACCCCGAGATCGAGGGGTTCCACAATCCTCTTTTTCTGCATGGGGTTCACCGTGTCCCGGTAAACCGGTATGGCCTCACATTCACCCAGCGGCCCTTTGCCGTCGATGGGATTGCCGAGACCGTCGATAACCCGGCCGAGAAGGGGGTTCCCGACCCTGGCCGTGACCGTCTGTTTTTTTGATATGATGGTGGACCCGATGCCCACCCCTCTCAACTCGCCCAAGGGCATGAGAAGGGTCTTTCCTTCCCGGAAGCCGACCACCTCCGCCTCGATGGGGGCTGATCCGTCGACGGGATGAATGAGGGCCGAATCTCCCACGGAGGAGATGGGCCCCTTTCCCTCGATGACGAGGCCCACTACTTGGTTTACCTTTCCGTAGGCCCGGTAGGGATAGAAATCGGAAAGGACACCCCTCACGGATTCGAGGGTTCTACTGAGGCTCGCATCCATTGAGGATCCTCCGGGTTAGCTCCTCGAGCTGGGTGGAAAGGCGGCCGTCGATATCTCCGCACTCCGTTTCTATGATGAATCCGGGCTCCTTCAGGGTATCATCGGCCACCACCTGGAGCGGACTCAACTCTTCCACCGCTACATGCCTCAGGTCTTCCCGCCGCATCCTGATCACGATGCTTCTCTTGTCTTCGCACATCTCGAGGGCCCTCTTTGCCATCTCCACCACGGTGTCCCTGCGCTCCTCGCACTCCCGCAGGATGATGGTCCTGGCGAAAAGAAGGCCGAGTTCCACGGCGAGTCGCTCATACCGCCCGGCAAGCTCCGCCCGGAAGGCAGTCAGTTCTCCCAGATAGGTGTTGAGCCGCTTGACGAGGGGTTCGACCTTTTTGAGGCCCATTTCGAAACCCGCCTTCTCTCCCTGGACGAAGGCGTCCTCAAAGACCTTCCGGCTCTGGGCCTCCACGTCCAACTGTTCCGGGGGTGGCGCTTCAGTCGTATCTCCGTCCAAGAAGGTTACGAAGGTGCTCCTTCCGGATGCCGATCCCTCTGTAACCTCCCCTTCCGACAGGGCTCCCAGGGTAAAGGGCCGAACCATATCAGATGAACCTCTCGTTTCCCCTCGAGAGAATGATCTTCCCTTCGCTTTCCAGTTTCTTGGCCACCATGGCGATCTTGACTTGGGTCTTCTCCACATCCGAGACCCTCACCGGCCCCATAGCCTCAAGATCCTCTTTGAGCATGGCCGCCGCCCTCTCCGACATGTTGGCGAATATCTTCTCTTTCATGGGCTCCGTAGCGCCTTTAAGGGCAAGCCCGATGTCGTCGGAGGATACTTCCTTGAGAAGGAGTTGAACGCTCTTGTCGTCCAGATGGACCAGGTCTTCAAACGTGAACATGAACTGCCTGATCCGTTCCGCGAGGTCAGGGTCATCTTCTTCCACTCTTGCCAGGAGTTCTCCTTCCACGGTTCGGTCCATCTGGTTGAGGATCTGAGCGACCACTTCGACACCGCCGAGCTTCTTTCCCTCTGCGCCCCCGACGTTTTCAAGCTGCTCCTTGAGGAGGCTTTCGATCTCACCGAGGACCGACATGTCCACCTTCTGGAGGTGAGCCATCCGCTTTACCACCTCTCCTTGGATCCGGTCAGGCAACCCGGCTATGGCATCCCCCGCCCTCTTGGGACCGAGGGTGGAAAAAATAAGGGCAATCGTCTGGGGGTGCTCACCCCGAAGGATGTTGGCAAGAAGCTTGGGGTCGCATCGTCTCAGAAACTCGCCGGGCACCCCCTTCTTCGATTCAAGCCCGCCCAGGAACTCCTCTGCCTTTTCATCCCCGAAGCTCTTCTTGATCAGGGACTTGAACCGGTCTTCACCGCCGACGACCTTACGGTTCTTGTGACCGAGTTTTTTCATGAATTCGTCGTGGACCCTGGTGACCATGCTTTCAGGGATCAGTCTGAGGGACGAAATCTCCTTTCCGATCATCTCGATCTCTTCCTCTTCGAGATCTTTGAGAATCTCCTTGGACAGGTCGTCATCCATGGTGAGAAGGAGTACCGCCGCCTTTCTCACACCCGGTAAATCTTCAGCTTCCATGATTACGTGCCCTCCCTCACCCATTCCTTAATGATGGCACCCACCACAGCCTTGTCCTTCAGGGCGCTGACCAGGGCGGTCTGCGCCTTGTCCTCCACCGGTTCCGGTATGGCGGGCCGCTCCTCTTTGATATACACGTCAGTCACCCTCTTCAAGGGGGTGGCCTGTCCGCGGCCCCCTTTCAGGGCCGCCAGGACAGGCCTTACGAGGAAAAGGAAGATGGAAAGGAGGATGATGACGTAGAAACCGTACTTTGCAAAGGTGAAGATCATCTCTTTTCTTTCAGCCTGGTCGATCAACCCCTTGTCGTCGCCGTACTGTTCGACTTCAAAGGGCATGTTGATAACCTCAAGTTTGTCGCCCCGTTCCTCATCCAGACCCACTGCCCGGGCCACGAGGTTCTTGATGTCCGTCAGTTCTTTCTGGGACCGGGGAGAATAGCGCGTCTCCTCTCCCTTCTGGCCCTTCACCTTTTCGTACTTTCCGTCGATGACCAGGGCCAGGGATATCTTCTTCACGTCGCCGAAGGGCTCGACGATCTTTTTCACCGACTTGCTCACATCGTAGGAGATCTGGGAATCCTCGCGTTCCGACAGACTCGTTTTACTGCCGCCGTCCTGCTGCTGCGGCTGATCCTTCTTCGCGCCTGCCCCGGGGACATTGGAGGCTACCCCCGGAACACCGCCGGCCTTGCCTGCCTGGTTCTGGGACCGCTCCTTGCTCTTCTTCTCCGCCGTGACCGCACTCTTATTCGGAACGTACTCCTCCTCAACCTTCTCCACCTTCCGGAGATTGAGTTCCACACTCGCCCTGACGACCGATTTGGTGGCCGGTATGAACCGGTTCAACATGGACTGGATCGAATCTTCCAGTTTTCGCTCCACGCTTTGCTGCAACTCGAACTGCTGTCCCGAGAGCATGACCGCCGAGTTGGGATCACCCGTCTTGTGAAGCATCCTTCCACCTGAATCGATGATAACCACGTTTTCCGGTTTGAGCCCCTCCACGCTGCCCGCCACGAGATGAACAATGCCGAAGATCTGCTCCTTGGCGAGGACCTTGCCCGGTTTCAGCTTGAGAAAGACGGAGGCCGTCACCGCCTTTTCCCTGTCCGTAAAGAGCGTCTTCTCCGGAACGGCGATGTGGACCCTCGAACCCTTCACCTCCGGCATCTGATTGATGGTCCGGGCCAACTCTCCCTGGATGGCCCGTTTGTAATTGATATTCTGCATGAATTCCGTCATGCCGTAGTTGGTCTTGTCGAAAAGTTCGTAGCCCACGCCCCCGGCCCCGGGGAGGGCATTCTGGGATGCCAGGAGGAGGCGCACGTCGTAGACCTTCTCCTTGGGGACGTAAATGGCCGAGCCCCCCATGCCCAGTTGATAGGGAACCTTCTGCTCCTTCAGTCTGGCTACGATGGCAGAGGCGTCTTCAGTGGAAAGGCCTGAAAAAAGGGTGGTAAAGGTCTCCTTCTGAATGAACGAAAGGCCTACCACCGCCCCGCCTATGAGGGCCACACCGAGAAAGAGATAGAGGAAAAGCCTGTTCTTGGGCATGGAGCGAAAATAGGAACGGGCGTTCGAGACGAGGGCTTCCATGGTTATACCTGCATCCTCATGATTTCTTCATAGGCGTTGATGATCTTGTTCCGCACCTGCATCATGAGCTGGAAGGTGAGATCGGCCTTCTCGATGGCGATCATGGTATTGTGTACGTCACCCGTCTCCATCCTGGCCAGCTTTTCCGCCTCCTGGTCCGCTGCCTTCTCGAGCTCCGCCACCTTGCTGATGGATTCTTTCAGGGCATCCACGAAGGAGGTGGATGACTTCTCGGTGCTCTTCTGTGCAGGCTCCGGAAAACTGGGTAGATTAAAACTTTCGATCTTCATGTCCCGCCCCCTTACCTCGCAATCTCAAGGGATTTCATGACCATCTCTTTCGTGGCATTCACGGCATTCACATTCGCCTCGTAGGCCCTCGTGGCAGCTACCATGTCCGCCATCTCCTCCATGAGGTTTACGTTGGGAAAGGTAACATAGCCATCGTCATCCGCGTCCGGATGGCCGGGATCATAGACCTTCTCGAAAGGCTTGGCGCTCTCCGTTATCTCTTCCACCTTCACGCCCTCGACCCTGTCCGATGAAGAACCGGTGAAACCTTTACCTTCCCCCACATCGGCCACGGTGAAGACCACCTGTCTCTTCCTGTAGGGGCCACCCTCTTCCGTCCTGGTCGTCTGAATGTTGGCGAGGTTCGAGGATATCACCTCCATTCTGGTTCTCTGAGCCTTCATTCCCGAGGCGCTGACTTTCATGATGTCCATGATACCCATAAATTCCTCCGGGGTTGGTCACGCTTCACCGCGACCGTTAACGTCTTCCTTCGTTGATCAGATAACGCATGAGAGAGAATTTCTTTCCCACCACCTGAACGAGAGAGTTGAACATGAGGCTGTTTTCCGTGAGCTTTATGATCTGGCTCTCGATGTTCACCGTGTTGCCGTCGAGACCGGTGATTCCGTCGTAATCAGCCTTTTCCTTCACTTCGATCTCGGTGGCCCCCCTCATCTTCCTGTCCAGCTCGCCGTGGAAATCGATGTCCTTCTCTTTATAGTTCGGGGTTTCCACATTGGCGATGTTACCCGACAGGACCTGGTGGTAAAAGGCCCGTATGTCCAGCGCCCTTTCAAGTATCCCCATCACGCCCATGCAAGCTCCTTCGACGGGACCTCGATTCCCATCTCCCTGTATTCCTTGATCTTATTCCGCAGCGTTCGTGCGGTAATCCCGAGGAGGGCGGCGGCCTTGGTCCTGTTCCCGTTCACCGACTTCAGGGCGTCGATGATCAGCTTCATCTCCATTTCCCTGACAGAGCCCACCTGAGCATCCTTCATGAAGTCCATCTCTTCCAGGTGGGCCAGCTTGATCACAGAGGAATTCGAGAGGATGCAGGCCCTGGCCACCGTATTCTCCAGTTCCCTCACGTTCCCCTTCCAGTTCCTCTCTTTCAGGAAGGCCATGGCATCGTCTTCGACCCGCACATCCATCCCCTTCGAATACTTTTTCAATAAATGTGCCACAAGGGCCGGGATGTCCTCCCGTCTCTCCCGGAGAGGCGGAACAAGGATGGGAAATACATTGAGACGGTAGAAAAGGTCTTCCCGGAATTTCCCTTCCTCCACATACTTCGCCAGGTTCCGGTTGGTCGTGGCGATCACCCGTACGTCCACTTTCTTGGGGAATTTGGCGCCCACCACCTCGATCTCCCGCTCCTGGAGCACCCTCAGGAGTTTTGCCTGCAACCTGAGATCCATCTCCGTAATCTCGTCCAGGAGGATCGTACCTTTGTCGGCAAGCTCGAACTTGCCGAGCTTCCTGGCAAGGGCCCCGGTGAAGGCACCTTTTTCGTAACCGAAGAGTTCGCTCTCCAGGAGGTTTTCAGGGAGGGCGGCACAGTTGACCGCCACGAAGGGCTTATCACTCCTGTCGCTCCTCTCGTGAACGAAGCGGGAAACCACTTCCTTCCCCACGCCGCTTTCCCCAAGGACCAGTACGGTGGCATCCGATCTCGCGACCCTCTCCGCCTTCGCCAGCACATCCCGGAATGCCTTGGACCGGCATACGATCTTTCCGTCCTGTTGCCCCAGGGCCCGCTTCACCACGGAATAGAGGGCATCGGCACTGAAGGGTTTCTGGATGTAGTCGAAGGCCCCCTCTTTGATCACCGTCACCGCATCCTGGACCGTTCCGTAGGCGGTAATGAGGATGACGGGCAGATAGGGCATCTCCTCCCGGACGAGGCGCATCAGGTCGATACCGTTTGTCTTTGGCATCTTCACATCCGTTATGACCAGATCGAAGATGCGCTTCCGCACCTCCGTCATTGCGCCCGATCCGTCCTCGGCGAGCGCCACGGCATACCCCGCCTTCGAGAGGGTCTCTCTGAGGGCGATCCTCATGTGATAGTCATCGTCCACAACGAGCACGTTGGGTCTCACTGTACCTTCCTCGGTATGAAGATCAGAAATGACGAGCCGTTGCCCTTCTCGGATTCCACCTCGATATACCCCCCGTGGGCCTGGATGATGTTGTGGACGATAAAAAGACCGAGACCCACGCCCTTCTCCTTGGTCGTGAAAAAGGGGTCAAAAATGTTCCTTCTCACCTGCTCTTCCATGCCTATTCCGTTGTCCTGCACTATCAGGACGGCGTGGTTCTCCTCGTCCCTCACCTCGATGGTGATCAGGCCGGGTGACGACACCGCCTGGATGGCATTGCTGATCAGGTTCATCATCACAAGCCTCATCAGGTCCGGGTCAAAATGGCAACGTCCCTCATTCCGCGCGTGGAAGGATACGTCTATCTCCCTGGAGCTGATGGAGATGCTCATGAACTCGAGGGTGTCCTTCGCCACCCGGGCGAGGCTCTCTTCCCGTGTGACAAGGGTTTTCGGCCTGGTGTAGGAAAGGATGTTGTTGATGATCCGGTCAACGGTCTTGACCCCGAAGAGTATGTGTTCGAGGTATTTTCTGTCTCTCCTCCTGAGCTTGCCGTCAAGGAGCATGGAAAGAAAAAGTTCCATACTGCCGAGGGGATTCTTGATTTCATGGGCGATCCGGGCAGCCATCTCGCCCATGGCGCGGAGGCGTTCGTCCCTCCCCAAACGTTCCTTCATCTTCTCGATCTCGGTCACATCCTCGAATACGGTGACCTCCCTGCCCCGGAATCCGTTGGAAAGCTCTTCTTTCTTCCACCGGAAATGGCCCTTGCCGTTCTTCAGTTCTCCCGCCTTCACGGAACCGTTGTTCAGTGTCTCCAGGAAGTCCGGGGAACCGAGGTGCGCCGCGTTCTTGTTTGAGAACAGGGTCTGGCCGTTGTGAGTGACCACCACACCTACGGGCAGTGAATTGAGGATCGTGTAGAAATACTCCCGGCTCCGTTCAAGCTCCCTGTTCTTCTCCTCCACTTCGCTCTTGAGCTCCCGGATCTGGGTCTCCAGTGCCGTGTAGTAGTGGATGATGGAGTCCGAGGCCTTTGCAAATTCCTGGAATGCGTTTTCGAGGAGTCGCGCTTCTGCGGTTGCCATGCCCGGATTATTGCAAAATACGTACCGTGCAGCAAAAGGAATCCTTCAGCACTTTTCCTCATTGCCCCACCTTGCCATTTCTGCCTTTAGTTTGTGCCGGTTACAAGGATAGGGGTCCATCCACAACCATCTTCAGACCACTGTCTGACAACTCTCTTCCCTTTGTCATGGATTTGACACCAATCCCTGTCCCCTTGCAGATCCGCTGACCGGTTACGCAAGGGTCCCCATCCACCCTCGCCTTGCATATCTGGCTTCCCCCAGGGCCCTCGCCTCGGGCCATAAAGGATGCACACTCCGAAAAAACGACGGATGGACGAAAAGAAACCCTTGCGGTGGGAATGACTCGACAGGACGGTCTTACTGGTTGATTCCGAGGCGTTTCATCTTTTCGATGAGGGTAGTGCGGTTCATGCTGAGTACCTGGGCGGCCTTGCTCTTCACCCCGTCCGTTTCGCTTAAGGCCCTCAGGATAATCGTCTTTTCGAATTCCGACACAAGGGTCTCATACCCCTTGCCGATATCCATCTCCACCTCTTCTCTGGGCGGCTCCTTCCAAAACTTCTCGGGGAGGTCCTCGATACCGATGTGGCCCTTCCTTTTGAGCACCACCACCCGCTCGATCAGATTCTGGAGCTCCCTTACGTTGCCCGGGTAATCGTAGGACATGAGAACCTCCATGGCTTCCTCCGACAGACCCTCTATGGACGCATTGTTGACACGGTTCGACCGCTGCAGGAATTCGTTCACCAGCAGGGGGATATCCTGGCGACGCTCCCTGAGGGGCGGGATCACGATGGGCACCACATTGAGCCGGTAGTACAGATCCTCCCGGAATTTTCCTTCCTTTACAAGTTCGTCGAGGTTGCGGTTCGTGGCAGCTATGATCCTCAGGTCCACCTGGATCGTCTTGTTGCCCCCTATCCTCTCGAAACACCTCTCCTGCAGGACGCGGAGCAATTTCACCTGGAGGTTGAAGCTCATATCCCCGATCTCGTCAAGAAAGACGGATCCACCGTTGGCGATCTCGAACCTCCCGAACCTCGTGTTCACCGCCCCTGTGAAAGCCCCTTTCTCGTACCCGAAGAGTTCGCTCTCCAGGAGCTGCTCGGGGATGGCCCCGCAGTTCACGACCACCAGGGGGTTATCCCGTCGCGACGAATTATAGTGGATGGCCCGCGCCACCAGCTCCTTGCCTACGCCGCTCTCCCCCGAGATGAGGACGGTGGCCCCCGTGTCCGCCACCTTTTCGATCAGCTCGAAGACCCTCTGCATCGGGAAGCTGACGCCGATAATGTTTTCGAACTTGTACTTGTCTTTGAGGACGCTTCGCAGGATGGTATTCTCCCTGACGATCTTGTTCTCCGAGTATCTCCTCAGGAGGTTTGCCTTGAGGGTAAGGCCCTTGGGGATCGTGTCGCTCTTCAGGAGCCTGAAATAGAACATGGCCGAGTCCACGGTAGCCAGGATCTCTTCGAACTTGAAGGGCTTCAGGATGTAGTCGAAGGCACCCCATCGCATTGCCGTGATGGCGCTCTCCAGACTCCCGTAACCCGTCATGACGATGCCCAGGGTATCCAGGTACTCCTTCTGGATATAGTTGATGAGTTGGAGGCCGTCAACCTTCGGCATCATCAGGTCCGTAATGAGGACTTGGTACTGGTTCGTCTTCAGGGCGGCCAGGGCCTTCTGGCTCTCGAGGAAGGGGTCCACCGTGTACCCGTTCGAAGAAAGGAACTCGGTGAGCATCGTGAGTATCCCTTCCTCATCCTCCACGATGATGATCTTTCCCTTCTCCTCCACCGTTTCTGCCATGGAAGAAGTATAAATGCAACCGGTGACGGCTGTCAAATTTTCAACGTGCCCCATAAGGGTAAAAGAAAACGGGGAATGATGTCCCTCACCATCCCCCGTCTCACTGACACGGCAGGCGCCTACGCCAATCTGAACTGTCCCACCAGGTCCTTCAGTTCCTTGGACAGGCCGGCCATCTGGGAGGCGGCATCGGCATTGTCCTGGATACGCCGCGAGGTATCCTGCATCACTTGGGAGATCTGACCGATGTTGGTGGCGATCTCGTTGGTGGTGGCGGTCTGCTCTTCGGACGCCACGGCGATCTGGTTGATCTCGGTAGTAACGGTGCTGATCTGCCTGAGGATATCCTTCAGGGCCTCACCTGATTTTGCCGCCTCTTCCGTGCCCAGCTCCACCTCCTTGACACCCTGTTCCATCGAGGAGACGGCACCCTTCGTATCGGCCTGCATGGCCTCGATGGTCTGCCCGATATCCTTGGTGGCTTCCGTGGTCCGTTCCGCGAGCTTCCTCACCTCATCGGCCACCACGGCGAAACCCCTTCCGTGCTCCCCTGCCCTGGCCGCCTCGATGGCAGCGTTTAAAGCCAGGAGGTTGGTCTGGTCGGCAATGTCATTGATCAGTCCTACCACTTCTCCGATCTGATCGGACCGGGTGCCGAGATTCTTGATGATCTGGGCCGATTGTTTGACCCGTTCGTTGATCCGGTTCATCACCGTCACGGTCTGGTGGATAATGGTCTCACCGCTGGTGGCGGCCTGGTTTGCCTTTTCGGAGCTCTTTGCCGCCATGATACAGTTCTGGGCGATCTCCGAGGAGGTGGTGGACATCTCCTCGCTGGCAGTGGCAACCGAGTTGATCTGGGTCGCTGCCTGCTCCACACCGGTGGCCATCTGCTCGGATGCACCATCCAGCATGGAGGCGGCATCGGAGACCTTGTTGCTGCTTTCCGCCACCCGGGTGATGGTGGAGTGGAGGGTGTCCACAAAACTATTGAAGTGCTTTCCCATCTCTCCGATTTCATCCCTGGAGGATACGTCGATCCGCTTGGTCAGGTCACCCCGGGCGATATCCTCGATCACCCCCACAGTGGCGTTGATGGGGGCAAGGATCAACCGGGTCATGAAGATGCTGATCACGAGTGAAAGGGTCACCGCAGCCATGAGGACCCCCACCGAGATCATGAGGACCCGCTGGAAGCTCGTCAGGGAGTACTCGTACCGTTCGCGGGAGAGCTTGTTCTCGTAGTTCAGCAGATCCTGGAGGTTCTTGTTGAGGATCTGGAACTTCTCCTCCGCCGGGGTCATAAGCGTGGTGGCGAGGCTGAAATCTGCCGAAGCCATGTCGATCACCTTTGCCATGACCTGGGAATAGGCGGTCAACTGCTCGAGGGCCGCCTGATAGTACTTCCTCTCTTCTGCCCTGATTCCCGGGGATTTGACCACCCCGTGCATGAGCTTGAGGGTCTTCTCCACGGTGGCCGCCTGCTCTTTTGCCAGGGTGTCGATGCGGTTCGAGTCGAAATTGGCGTTGCTCCAGCTCAGGAGCTTGTAAATGTTACTGTGGACTGCGGCCATGTCGGCCAGTATGGTCGCTGCATTCTGATAGCCCTTGAACCTGTTGTTGAAAATATCGGAGATGGCGTTCTTCTGGCTGGTGAGCCCTACATAGGAGACTGCTCCGAATACGAGGGTGAAGATGATGACACATACGGGCGAGAGGAGCAGCTTTCTCGACATCTTGAGATCTGTAAGGAGCCTCTTCATCTGGAACCCCCCCTTCTTTCCCTGCCTGGGACCGGTCCGCAGGCGGCTCAGCCTGCAGACCAGTCCAGGTGCCGGTTCATTATTTGTACGTGCCGCAGGCAAGGATCACATCACCCACTTTAAGGATATAGGTGGTTTTGGGCTCCACCTTCTTGGTTTCCGGATTCAGATACTTGTAGTCTACCCAGCCGGACCCCTTTGTCTTTGCCAGTTCAACAATCTCCTTTCGGAACATCTTTCCGTCGCTGTCCGGCACATCGGCCAGATTCTTCCCGATGAGCTTGGCATTCTTCGGATGGGCGATGACGGTCGCGGTCATATCGTAGGCAAAGACATAGGTTTCACCTTTGTCAAACTGGCCCTTCGCCTTGCTCAACTCTGCAAGGGTCTTCTCCTTTCCGTTAGCCTTCAGGAATGCCGCCGCCTTTTCCGCAAGACCCTTCGCCTCGGCCTGGCTCGCCGGCGCGGACGACAGGCCCACAACTCCCACAAGAAAGAGAACTGTAAAGATTACTACCCCAAGCCGTTTCATACCCCTTACCTCCTCCTTGAAGTATTCGGGGAGACCCGCCCCTTTTGCGACTCCGCCCCTTCTTTAGGTCTATGTCTCCTTTATCGGCACAAGGGGATAATACTTAATTAAATCGGTGTATTGCGCCTTCCGTGGCCGATCTGTAACATCCCGGAAAACAGTAAGGGGGAGGCGCAGTGCCTCCCCCTTACGTACTTCATCCCCCTTGCAGGGGTGGAAATACCCTCATTTGCCTTTGTAGGTTCCACAGCCCAGGACCATGTCATCCACCTTCATGAAATAGGTCGTCTTGTCGTCAATCTTCTTGGTAACCGGGTTTGACCACTTGTAATCCGTCCAGCCGGTGCCCTTGGTCTTGGCGCCCTCCACCAATTCCTTGATAAAGAACTTGCCGTCTGCGTCCTTCAGTCCCATCATGTCCTTGCCCACCAGCTTGGGATTGCCCCCATGGGCTAAGGTCAGCCCCTTCATGTCCAGGGCAAAGATATACAGTTCTCCCTTCACGAACTGGCCCTTCTGGTTGCTGAACTCGGCCAGGGCCTTCTCCTTGCCGTTGGCCTTTACAAACGCCGCGGCTTTCTCAACCATGGCCTTGGCCTCCGCCTGGCTCGCCACTGCGTTCGACACCGCCATTACACCGAGAAGAAAGAGAGCAACCACCATGGATACGACCACTTTTTTCATGCCTAACCCCTCCTTAAGAGTTTAGAGTATAAGGGTGGAATCAACTCACCCCATCCTACGCCAATCTGAACTGTCCCACCAGGTCCTTCAGTTCCTTGGACAGGCCGGC
>CAYOQF010000001.1:0-31617 GCA_964406055.1 uncultured Syntrophorhabdaceae bacterium | reverse complement strand
GAGCTTGTTCTCGTAGTTCAGCAGATCCTGGAGGTTCTTGTTGAGGATCTGGAACCTGTCGTCGGCGGTACCCATGAACATGGTGGCGGAGTTGATGTCGCCTGAGGCCAGATCTATGACGCCCGTTACAGGTTTCCTGTACTCCGCCAGTTCGGCCAGCGCGTTCTTGTACAGCTTCTTTTCCTCCTCGGTCACGTGAGGGGCGGCAACAGCCTTTTTCATCCCCTCTACGGTCTTATCGAGGAGGGCCACCTGGGCCTTCCCGAGGGCCTCGATCTTCGCCGCTTCGTAGTTTGCGTTGGACCAACTGATGACCTTGTAGACGTTGGCATGGATAGCGGCGATGTTGTGGATGAAGGTGGATGCGTCCTGGTAGCCCATGAACCGGTAGTGAAAGATTTCATGGATCGCCGCTTTTTGATTCACAAGACCTACATAGGCCGTGCCCCCGAAAACCAGAAGGAAGGCGATGGCCAAGAGTGGCGAAATCAGGAGTTTCTTGAACATGCGAAGGTTCCGAAGACAGTTGGCCATGATCCCCCCCTCATTGTAGTGTCGAGAAGAGCGCCACCTTCCCGACTCACACAGCCCGGCAGGTTCTCGACAGTATGCCTCTTCTTCTTCGCTGTCGGTCCACGTGGGCTTCAAAGCTCTTTATCGGAGATTGCTCTGAATCATTAAGGGCTGTCGACGAAGGGGGCGGCATCCCTCCTAAAGACTACCAAGGCGGACCACCATGCCCGCCAGGGCGTCGAGGGGTGCAACCTTGTCAACGCCCCCCAACTTGATGGCCTCTTTGGGCATACCGAAGACCACGCAGGTCTCCTCATCCTGGGCGAGGGTGACCGCGCCCTGCTCCTTCATCTCCTTCATGCCCCGGGCGCCGTCATCCCCCATGCCGGTCATGATGACCCCGATGGCATTTGGTCCCGCATAGCGGGCCGCCGAGCGGAAGAGGACGTCCACGGAAGGACGGTGACGGGAGACCAGGGGGCCCTCTTTCACTTCCACGTAGTAGCGGGCGCCGCTGCGCTTCAGGAGGGTATGCTTGTTCCCCGGGGCGATCAGCACCCTGCCTCTGATCACCGTGTCGTTCTCCTCCGCCTCCTTGACCGATACGGCACAGGTCTTGTCGAGGCGATCCGCGAAGGCCCGGGTGAAGTGTTCCGGCATATGCTGGACGATCACCATGCCCGGGGCGTCCTGGGGGAGAGATTCGAGAAACACCTTCAGGGCCTCGGTGCCGCCCGTGGAGGCACCCACCACCACCACCTTTTCGGTGGTCTGCACCATGGCATGGGACGTTGCCTTCGCAATCACGGCATCGGCGGTCAGCTTCGGCGCCACGGCAACACGGGGGGCCGCCTTCCGGGGACGGGCCATGGCCGCGGCCTTGACGGCATCACAAATCCGGATCTTCGATTCCTCGAAGAACTGCTTGGTCCCGAGCTTCGGTTTCTCGATGATCTCGACGGCCCCGTACTCCAGCGCCTTGAGCGTGGTCTCGGAGCCCTGCACGGTCAGGGTCGAGCAGATCACCACCGGCAGGGGGTGCTGGGTCATGAGCTTCTTCAGGAACGTGATGCCGTCCATGCGGGGCATCTCCACATCGAGGGTGATCACATCAGGGATTCTCTCCCGCATCCGGTCGGCAGCGATGAAGGGGTCGGAGGCGGATCCGATCACCTCGATGGCGGGATCGGAGGAGAGGACCTCGGTCAAGGCCTGGCGAACCACGGCTGAATCATCGACGATGAGGACTTTGATCTTTTGGGACATGGGATTACCTCATCAACCTATGCCTTTTTCCTATAGATGGTGGGGGCACAGGGGGTGAAGGGGACATCCATGCCGAAGAGGGTCTCCGAGTGGCCTACGAAGAGATACCCTCCCGGGTTGAGGGACCGTGCGAACTTGGCCAGGACCCTCTCCTGGGTTCTCCGGTCGAAGTAGATGAGGACATTTCGACAGAAAATCACGTCGGCCGGCTCCGGGAGCATGAAGTCCTCCATGAAGTTCAGACGGCGGAAGGTGACGAGGGAACGTATGGCGGGCACGACCCGCACGAGACCCCGGGTACGGTCCTTGCTGCGAAGGAAGTACTTCTCCTTGAGGGCAGGAGGCACCGGGGCGATACGTTCGCTGTCATAGACGGCCCTGACCGCATGCTCCAGTACTTTGGAACTGATATCCGTAGCAAGGACCGAGGCCTGAAAGGAGCTCCCCGCCCCCGCCTCGGCAAGGACGATGGCGAGGGTATACGGCTCCTCTCCCGTTGAACAGCCGGCGCTCCAGAGGGCAAGCCTTCTCCTCCCCTCGAGGAGGGCAGGGAGGGCCTGGTCGGTGAGGTACTCAAAGTGGTTCGCCTCCCTGAAGAAGTCGGTCTTGTTGGTGGTCACCGCATCGATCATGGGGGTCAGTTCGGCCTGCCTGCCCTGGGTGCTGGTCAGGTACGTGCAGTAGTCCCGAAAGGAGGAAAGGCCGAGATGGCGGAGCCTCCGGGCCAGTCGACCCTCGAGCATACTCCGCTTCACCTCGGTAAGATTGATCCCGCACTCTTCGTAGATGAAGGTGCGCAGCCGGTGAAAATCGGCATCGGAGAGGGTCACGGCCGCCGCCCGTTCATACTCCATGATGTCCCTCCTTCGCCATTCCCCTCACCCTCTCTTCCATCCTTCCGCCCTTAGACCGCCTCCCTCATCTCCCGCCCCAGGGCGAGTTCTTCCGAGGAGAAGACGCGGTCGATATCCAGGATAATGATGAACTGATCATCTCTCTTGCCCATACCCTTGATGAACTCGGTCTTGAGTTGGGTACCGATCTTGGGGGCGGGCTCGATCTGGCCGGGTTCCAGTTCGAAGACCTCCTGGACCGAGTCGACCAGGGCACCCAGGATGGTGGTATCACCGTCTAAGGACACCTCTACGACAATGATGCAGGTATTCACGGTCCTGTTGGTCTCCGACATGCCGAACTTGAGGCGCATGTCGAGGACCGGGACCACGCTGCCTCTCAGGTTGATCACCCCCCGCATGAACTCGGGGGTCTGGGGGACCTTGGTGACCGTGGTAAACTCCAGGATCTCCCGTACGTTCGCCACATCGAGGGCGAAGTATTCATCACCTAAGTTGAAGCTCAGGTACTGACGGGTATCGTTGATGGCGGCAACGCTCATGGGTGACCTCCTCAAAACCTCTCGAATTCTTCATCCAGCTTGTCATGGCCGTCACTCAGGTTGAGGTTGATGCCTCCCGGGGAGGTCCCGTTGACCGGCTTGGGGGCGATAGAGGGGGTGGTCTGATGGGACAGACGCTCTTTCTTCACCGATACCGACCGCACCTTCCGGGCGCCCTCTCCTACCTTGAAAAACCCGATGGTCTCCTGGAGTTGTTCCGCCTGACTCGCCAGTTCTTCCGAGGTGGACGCCATCTCTTCGGTCGCTGAGGCATTCTGCTGGATCACCTTGTCGAGCTGCTGAATGGCCTTGTTGATCTGCTCGATGCCGATGGCCTGTTCGTTGCTGGCCGCACTGATCTCCTGGACCAGCTCGGCGGTCTTCTGGATGTCGGGGACGATCTTGGTGAGCATCTCCCCTGCCTTCTCCGCTACCTCCACGCTGCTGGAGGAGAGCTTGCTGATCTCCGCTGCGGCGGTCTGGCTTCTCTCCGCCAGCTTCCGGACTTCTGTGGCGACGACGGCAAAGCCCTTGCCGTGCTCTCCGGCCCGGGCTGCCTCGATGGCGGCGTTTAAGGCCAAAAGGTTGGTCTGTCTCGCGATCTCCTCGATGATGGAGATCTTCGTGGCGATTTCTTTCATGGCGGCAACGGTCTCGGCCACCGCCTTACCGCCTTCCTTTGCATCCCCAGCAGACTTGAGGGCAATCTTCTCGGTCTGCTGGGCGTTGTCCGTGTTCTGCTTGATATTCGCGCTCGCTTCTTCGATGGATGAGGAGACCTCCTCCGCCGATGCCGCCTGCTCGGTCGCACCCTGGGACATCTGCTGGGCTGTGGAACTCATCTGCTGGCTCCCCGAGGCCACATTGTCGGCGGCCATGGTCACCCCCGCCACCACATCCTTCAGTTTGCCGATCATGTTCTGCATGGCTGCGAGGAGCTGGCCGGTTTCATCACGGCTTGCGACGCGGATATCCACGGTGAGGTTTCCTTCGGAAAGCTCCTTTGACACCTGGACGGCCTCCTGGATGGGCCTCGTGATCTTCCTGGCGATGAAGACGGCGACGAGCATGATAAGGGCGGCAAAGAGGATGGTCGCCAAGAGGATCCTGTTGCGCAGCTTGGCTATTTCGGCGTTCACCTCGTCCACATAGATGCCGGTACCGATGATCCAACCCCACTCAGGAAAGAGCCGGACATAGGATATCTTGGGCATGGCTTCGGTCGATCCAGCCTTGGGCCACACATACTCCACGAACCCGGCACCCTTTTCCTTGCTGACCTTCACCATCTCCTGGAAGAAATACTTTCCCTTCTGATCCTTCTCGTTGATCATTTCTTTCCCTTCCAGTTCGGCCTTGACCGCATGCATCAGTATGCGTCCCTCCCTGTCCAGGACAAAGAAATACTCGTTGTCGTCGTACCGGACGCTCTTGAGTGTGTCCTTCGCCCGTTTCCGTGCTTCCTCCCCGCTCATCTCGCCCGTCTTCGCCTTTGCGCTGTAACCGTTGACTATGGTGTACGCGGCGTCCACGAGGTTCTTGGTCGCTTCCCCCTTGTCGTCCATGAACTTGGCCTTTACCACGGGCAGGAAATAGAAGACCATGCCGCAGATGAGCGCTGCCAATGTGAACCCGGAGATACTCATGATTTTTGTAGAAATCGAAAAATCCTTGAAGCGTTTCATAATTCCACCCCTTTTTTTTCGGTGCCCGTATCCGCGGGCCGGGTGTATCCTCTCCCCGGCCCGCGGAATCCCGCGGCACCTCATCTTAGACCGCCTCCCTCATCTCCCGCCCCAGGGCGAGTTCTTCCGAGGAGAAGACGCGGTCGATATCCAGGATAATGATGAACTGATCATCTCTCTTGCCCATACCCTTGATGAACTCGGTCTTGAGTTGGGTACCGATCTTGGGGGCGGGCTCGATCTGGCCGGGTTCCAGTTCGAAGACCTCCTGGACCGAGTCGACCAGGGCACCCAGGATGGTGGTATCACCGTCTAAGGACACCTCTACGACAATGATGCAGGTATTCACGGTCCTGTTGGTCTCCGACATGCCGAACTTGAGGCGCATGTCGAGGACCGGGACCACGCTGCCTCTCAGGTTGATCACCCCCCGCATGAACTCGGGGGTCTGGGGGACCTTGGTGACCGTGGTAAACTCCAGGATCTCCCGTACGTTCGCCACATCGAGGGCGAAGTATTCATCACCTAAGTTGAAGCTCAGGTACTGACGGGTATCGTTGATGGCGGCAACGCTCATGGGTGACCTCCTCAAAACCTCTCGAATTCTTCATCCAGCTTGTCATGGCCGTCACTCAGGTTGAGGTTGATGCCTCCCGGGGAGGTCCCGTTGACCGGCTTGGGGGCGATAGAGGGGGTGGTCTGATGGGACAGACGCTCTTTCTTCACCGATACCGACCGCACCTTCCGGGCGCCCTCTCCTACCTTGAAAAACCCGATGGTCTCCTGGAGTTGTTCCGCCTGACTCGCCAGTTCTTCCGAGGTGGACGCCATCTCTTCGGTCGCTGAGGCATTCTGCTGGATCACCTTGTCGAGCTGCTGAATGGCCTTGTTGATCTGCTCGATGCCGATGGCCTGTTCGTTGCTGGCCGCACTGATCTCCTGGACCAGCTCGGCGGTCTTCTGGATGTCGGGGACGATCTTGGTGAGCATCTCCCCTGCCTTCTCCGCTACCTCCACGCTGCTGGAGGAGAGCTTGCTGATCTCCGCTGCGGCGGTCTGGCTTCTCTCCGCCAGCTTCCGGACTTCTGTGGCGACGACGGCAAAGCCCTTGCCGTGCTCTCCGGCCCGGGCTGCCTCGATGGCGGCGTTTAAGGCCAAAAGGTTGGTCTGTCTCGCGATCTCCTCGATGATGGAGATCTTCGTGGCGATTTCTTTCATGGCGGCAACGGTCTCGGCCACCGCCTTACCGCCTTCCTTTGCATCCCCAGCAGACTTGAGGGCAATCTTCTCGGTCTGCTGGGCGTTGTCCGTGTTCTGCTTGATATTCGCGCTCGCTTCTTCGATGGATGAGGAGACCTCCTCCGCCGATGCCGCCTGCTCGGTCGCACCCTGGGACATCTGCTGGGCTGTGGAACTCATCTGCTGGCTCCCCGAGGCCACATTGTCGGCGGCCATGGTCACCCCCGCCACCACATCCTTCAGTTTGCCGATCATGTTCTGCATGGCTGCGAGGAGCTGGCCGGTTTCATCCTTACTCTTCGCCTCCACGTGCACCGTCAGATCACCTGCCGCCAAGCGGTTGGATACCTCCACCGCCTCATAGAGGGGCTTGGTGATGCTCCGGGTCAGGAAGAAGGCCACGACGATGCCCAGGGCCAAGGCCAAGCCGCCGATGCCGAAGAGCATGGTTCTCGCCTTCCCGTAGGTGGCGAGGGCCTCACTGTAGGCGGCTGCGGACTGATCTTCCTGGTATTTCACCAACGCACCGAGGTCCTTCTGAACCTTTTTGTTGTTGGGCCGTGCCTGCTGCGCGTAGAGAAGGAGGGCCTCCTGGTTCTTGTTTGCCGCCGCCAGGGCTGCTATCTTGTCGTTCACCTCTTTACCGGCCTTTATGGTCTCACCCAACCGGGCGAGGAGTTCCTTGCCTTTTGCACTTGTCTCCAGCTTATGGAGCTGGTCGAGGTCGTCACGGTATTCCTTCCGCAACTGATCGATCTCTTTCTTCGCATCCGCCCGTATGACCTGATCGTTCACGCTCATGGTGACCAGCATGGCCTCGATCACGCCGTTGACCGCCTCACTCGCATCACGGGCCAGCTTGATCTTCACGTTATTGCTGCCCACGATGCTCTCCATGCCCGCGTTGATGGACCGCATGCTCGTGATGCCCATCGCGGTCACCACCGCTAGGAGCACCATGAGCGTACCGAAACCTATCCCGAGCCTCATGCCTATCTTCATCGAACCAAGTTTCATGCCTCTATCCTCCATGATAGTAGTATTGTTGCACTGCCTTTCGTCAGGCCGCCGCGTGGGCCAGCCTGTTCACGTCAAGAATGAGGGCGACGCTTCCGTCCCCGAGTATGGTGGCACCCGATACTCCCTCCACGTTCCGGTAGACCCGACCGAGACTCTTGATCACCGTCTGGTGCTCACCGATCACCCTGTCCACTACAAATCCGATTCTTTGACCTTCTATCTCCGTAATGACGATCTGTTCCATGGCCGGGGTCCTGCCGTCAACCAGGAAACGTTCCCGCAACCTTACGTAGGGTACGATCTCGCCCCGTACATTGGCGATGCGGTTCTCCCGGCCGCCCTCTTTCTCCTGCCGCGCCAGTTCGATGCACTCCTTCACCGCCGAAAGGGGCATGACGAACTGGCCTTCACCAATGGTGACGAGGAGCCCCTCGATGATGGCCAGGGTGAGGGGGATCTTCAGGGTGACCGTGGTGCCGGTGCCTTTCTCGCTCGCCAGGTCGATTGCGCCCCGGAGGGATTCAATGGTTCGCTTCACCACGTCCATACCCACACCCCTTCCGGACACGCTGGTCACCTTTTCCGCCGTGGAAAATCCCGGGGCAAAGAGGAGGGAGTAGATTTCCTTCTCCGTCATCTCCATATCTTCCGAAATGAGACCCCTTTCCACCGCTTTGTGCCGGATCACCTCGGGGTCCAGCCCTTTGCCGTCGTCGGTGATCTCAATGAGGACGTAGGCGCCGGAGTGGCGGGCCGAGAGGTTCACCATTCCCCGGGGCTGTTTGCCTTCCCTCTGCCTGACTTCGGGCGTCTCGATACCATGATCGATGGAATTACGGATCAGGTGGACCAGCGGATCGTTGAGCCGCTCAATGACCGTCTTGTCCAGTTCGGTCTCGGCACCTTCCATGGTCAGTTCGATCTCCTTGCCCAGCTCCGCCGAGAGATCCCGGACCAGACGCTTGAACCGGGCGAAAGTGGTGCCGATGGGGACCATCCGGATACTCATGGTGTTGTCCCTGAGCATCTCGGTTAAGCGCTCCACCTCCTCGGCGATGAGGGTCAGTTCCGGGTCGTCGCTCGTCGCCGCCTTCCCGGAGAGACGTGCCTGAACGGTCACCAGTTCTCCCACCAGGTCGACGAGGCGGTCCAGCTTCTCGGCGCCCACACGGATGCTCGATGCCGACTCTTCTCTTTGCTGCTTCTCTTTGAGGGTCCTGACGTGCTCCTGCTCCGCAAGGGCCGACTGGATCTTGTCGCGGGTGACGAGCCCTTTGCTCACCAACTCCTCACCGATAGGCCTTCTCTCCGCCAGGACCTGATGCAAGTCCTCCCGGGTAAGATCGCCCCGCTCGATGAGGATTTCTCCCAGGCGGGCCTGAGAGTCGCTGTTCGCTTCGATCACCTCTATCTTCACTTCACACTGATCTTCTACGAAAATGAATACGTCCCTGATGGCGTTGACACCCTTGTCCGTGGTGAGGATGATATCCCAGTACGTGTAGCAGAGTTCCGGGTTCATGTCTTCCAGCCGGGGGATCTTGTCCAGTTGGGCCACCGCCCTGCCGTCCCCTAAGGAGAGCACCTCTTCTATCAGGAGAAGGGGGTTGGTTCCTGAATAGAAGAGGTCCGGGGAGGGGATGATACGAATGCGGTAGGTTACAGGGGTTTGTTGGGGGGTGGTTACATCGGGTTTACTGAAGGTGTTATCGGGCGCGTTCCCCGGAATGTAGGCCTTGAAGGCCTGCACGAGCTCTTCCCGCGCGCCGATGTCGGTGGCATCGTCATGATCCAGCATAGTGCGGATCACATCCCGTGATTTCAGTGTGAGGTCGATCAGATCCCGGGTCACGGGGAGGGTACCGTTTCTGACCTGATCGTAGACGGTCTCTATCTCGTGGGTGAAGGAGGCGATGGCATCAAAACCGAACATGGCCCCCGAGCCCTTGATGGTGTGCATGGCCCGGAAGATCCTGCCGACAATCTCGGGATCCTCAGGGGCCTCCTCCAGCTCCAGGAGTGCCCCTTCCAGTTCGTTGAGCAGCTCCCGGGCTTCTTCTCTATAGGTATGGGCGTGGCTATCCTCTCTCATCCGAGCACCTTCTTCACCACCTGGAGCAACTGTTCCGCCTGGAAAGGCTTGACGATCCAGCCGGTGGCGCCCGCTGCCCGTCCTTCCTGCTTCTTCGTGTCCTGGGACTCGGTGGTGAGCATGACGATGGGGACGAACTTGAAGTCGGGCCTGCCCCGCAAGGCCCTGATGAGGCCGATGCCGTCCAGATTGGGCATGTTGAGGTCCGTGATCACCATGTTGACGGGCGTGCCGTTCACCTTGGTCAGGGCATCCTTGCCGTCCACCGCTTCCACCACCTCGTAGCCTGCACCCTTGAGGGTGAAGCTCACCATCTGCCGGATGCTCGCCGAATCGTCCACGGTCATGATCCGTTTAGCCATGGGGGCCTCCTTCGATCCAGAGACAGGTACCGTTGGTGTCACAGAGGCACCCGGTGTGACGGGAGAAACCTCCTGTTTTCAACCTGTCCCGGTAGATGCCGCAGCCCTCTCCATGAACCGCCAAGGTACGTCCCTGCTCCGAGGCGGCCCGGTGGGCTGCACAAAAGATCTGGAGGGCGCAAAGATCCATCCCCTTCACCTCACCGAGGTCCAGTACCAGGGAGTCAAAGGTGACCATCGCCGCGGCGATCAAGGTCCGTAATTCCTCCCCGTGGGTAATAGTAAGGTCACCAGACAGGTGCAGGGTTGCAGCGCCTCCCTCTTCTTCTATCCTGTGGCTCAACATTCCATGTCCTCCTCTATCGTCAAAAGAGCTCCACATTCTGCTGAAAGTGTTCCTGAGTGGCGCCTCCGCTACCTCCTGCGGCGGCAGCGTGACCCCAGTGGATTGCCCGCTCCTGGTGCATCGTGTATCTACCCAGGAGTTCCCTGAAATGTTCATCCCGGGATCCGTCACCACCGGAGGAATCCTGTTCCCTCAGGCAACGTCCGATATCGCCGAGGCCTGCCTCCGCATCCGACAACACGCGATCCACCTCGTAGTGGACCTGAACATTGCGCACCGTCTCGTCAATCAGCCTCGACAGATCCCGGGTAAGGGTTTCCGTTCTCCCAACCTGACCCACGAGGTCATCGCTAAAACCCCGCAGACCCCGGACAAGACCCTCCATCCTTTCCCCGGCGCTCGACAGTCCGCCTCGCGCCCCCCAGTCCTTCCCTTCCTCCGTTGCCCCATCCAGCCTCACGGAGAGATGGGAAACTTCGTTCAGCACCTTTGTCACCATCTCGGTCTGCCTGCGGGCCCCATCCGAAAGGTTACGGATCGCCTCAGCCAGAATCCCCATGGCCGCCCCTTCCGTGCCTGTTCTTGCGGCCTGTATCCTGGCGTTCAGGGCTATCAGTTCAATTTCAGTGCCGATACCCTCGATCTCGCTGACAAAAACGGAAAGTTCCCTGATGGTGCGGACTACGGATTGAACGGTTTCCGAGAGTCTCGATGCGGTGGCCTTACTCTCTTCCAGAGATTTGACGACCATGGACATGCCATGGCCGAGTTCCTCCATGAAGGAAACACCGGTTTGCCCCGCCGTGGTGACAAGCTGGGCCGTCTCCTCCGTGATATCCCTGGTATAGCCGGCCAGCTTCTCGAGGCTTGCCATCACATTGTATACCGCCTTGAGGAGGTCGTCCTTGGCACTCGAAAGCTGCTTGACCTGCAGATCGCACACATCTCCGATGACGGAACCCATTGATGACAAAGGGGAACCAGCCGCATCAGATCCTGCCGCCCCCGCAGTGAGGTCTCGAACCTTCGTGACGATCTCACAGAGGGTCTCCTTCACGTGATCGATCTGTTGCCTCGTGATGTCATGAAACTGGAGAGACGACACAATTTCGGCTATTTGGGCAGCTATGGCCTCCGACTTCTCTGAAATCAGCCGGGCGGTGACGGACGACGCATGGTATTTTTCAGACAGGAAGGCAAGGCTGGTGTTCATGTTTTCGAGGATTGCCTCGGTCTGGCCCCGCTCCACAGTCTTGAGGTTGTGAAGGTCAGACAGGGCCCGACGGATGACCTCCTGCAGTTCATCCGTCCCCTTCGTGATGTGGGCCGACTTCTCCCCGATGCTCACGGAGAGTTTCTCCACATCCCCTGCGAGGCTCTCAAAACTTCCATTGCCTCCCTTGAGGCGGGCACTCTCAATTTTCGTCGAGATACCGAGAACCTTCAGATGTTTCACCACACGCCTGAATCCGGCGAGGGCCTGGCCCGCGTCTTTCAGGAGTGCAACCATCTCCTTCAGAACACCGGCCCTCCCGTCCATGGCTTCTTCAACTTCACCGAAGTGTTCTTTCATTTCGCCGAGGAGCACACCCATCTGTTCCATGACCGACTTCAATTCCGGGCCGGAAATCCTGACAGCCGAGGACGATGCAACCCGGGAAACTTCCCCGGCCTGACGGGCTACTTTGTCCAGACAGACTCCGATGGCCAGAAAATCCTCCTCTGTCGAGGAGTTCAGAAGAGCGAGCTTCCTCCCGTACTCCTCCAGGGCGGCGATGAATCCTTTCTCCTCCGAACGATCACTCATCAACTGTGAGCCTCCCGGCCGTCTCGGGCCAACAGGGTTCTGATCCGCTCCACGAGATGGCGGGGATCGAAGGGTTTGAAAAGCACGTCCACCCCATCCCTCCCATGCAGGGCGTCCACCACCGACCTCTCCGCAAACCCGGTGACCACGAAAATCCTGCTCCCAATGCCCTTCTCCCGTATGCGGTCAATCACCTCGAGGCCCGACATCTTTGGAATGTCGAGATCCATGAGCACGACATCGAAGGGGTTCCCGGCCGCCGCGCCCCCCACCGTGAGGGCAAGTCCTGCAGGCCCGTCTTCCGCTTCCGAGACATCGTATCCCGCTGCCCTGAGGGCAAGGCCGACGGCAAACCTCAAATGGGGTTCGTCATCCACTATGAGTATTCTGGCCCGGTCATCCATTACCACCGCCTGTCAATTCGTAGTGCCCCCATTAGTGCACAGACTGTGCCACAGATCACACTTTCGTCTTTCACACATGATATCAATCTGTTACCGAATGATATGCCCGCGTATGGCCGGGAAACCGGGTGCAACCTTCGTCGCACCGGGGAGTTGATTGCCTGCGTCGGATACGCTTCGGCCCCGACGGACTCCCCTATCCCCCCTTCAGGGTTGACTTTCTTCATCCCCTTGCCCCGAAACACGGGCCCCTCCGACGGGTGCGACAAAACACGACAGTGCAACAATCGGCGCACCCTTTGCCGGAGTGGTCTGTCGAGTTTGATTCATACACACGGCATCTGGGAACGAATTCGCCTGACGAAAGACGGTGCGACCCAAGGCATGGAGGACGAAGAGGGTGTTACTTTCCGCGGTTGATCCGCTTGTTCAGTGCCTGACGGCTGATTCCCAGAATGGATGCCGCGATGCCCTGATTGTTGCGTGCCGCTTTCAGGGCTTCCCGGATCAGAAAACTCTCCGCCTCTTTCAGGGTCGGCATGGCGGGAAAGGACTGGCTGAGGAAACATGCCGTCCGCTCCGGAGATTTCCCGTCTCCCTCCCCGTTTCGCCCTTTTCCCATGGCCTGCCGGAAGTATTCCATGGATATAATCCCCTTGTTGTGGCGGGCTACCGCGTCAAAGACCATGGTCTCCAGTTCTCTTACATTTCCCGGATAGCTGTAGGATGAGAGCATGACCCCCAGTTCCTGCGGCAGGGACGGGACTTTCTTTCCAAGTTGACTTGCAGCCTTCCCCACAAAGTGATGAAGGAGAAGGGGGACGTCTTCCAATCTGTCCCGGAGGGGAGGAACCTCTATGTGATGGGTCTTGAGCCGGTAGAACAGGTCGTTTCTGAACTTACCCCCGTCTATGAGGCCGGCCAGATTCCTGTTCGTCGCCACGATGATGCGTGCTTCGCTTCGTTTCGGTCTGTCCGACCCCAGGGGATAGTATTCCTGTTCCTGGATAAGACGCAGAATCTTGACCTGAGAGACATGGCTCAGGTCCCCTATTTCGTCAAGAAACAGGGTACCGCCGGACGACTCGCGGAGCAGCCCTTCCCGTGATTGCTCGGCACCGGTGAAGGCCCCTTTTTTGTGGCCGAAAAGGGTATCGGCAAACATGTGGTCGTCGAGTCCGGCGGCATTCACTGCCACAAAGGCACCCCTCCTGCCCGACACACAGTGAACGGCCTTGGCGAACAATTCCTTGCCCGTTCCTGTCTCCCCCGTGATGAGAACAGGCTGCTCGGTCCCGGCGATCGCTTCAACATAGCGGAACAGGGCGCGCATCCTCGGACTCGCCGTAACAATGGCCGAGAAGGCATCGCCGTTGCGCACTTCGCCGGTGAGCAGAGAATTGCGGAGGGCTCCGACCTCGCTCTTGAGGGCGTTAAAACTGAGCGCTTTTCTGACGGAGTAAAAGAAACGGCTCGGGTCGACCGGTTTCACGAGATAGTCGAAGGCACCCCGCTTCATGCTCTCCACGGCCATATCGATCTCGCTGTTGCCGGTCACGATGATGACCGGTAACTCCGGATACCTGTAGGCCACCTCGCTGAGCACATCTATTCCGGAAACATGGGGCATGGAGAGGTCCAAAACTACCGCCGCCACACGGTGGGTCTCCAAGAACGGGATAACCGCCCGTCCATCCTCCAGGGTATGCACGTCATGTACCCCGTTCTTCTGGAGTATCACCTTCGAGCTGAAGAGAATATGGGGTTCGTCGTCCACAATGAGCACGGAAGATCCAAGCAGCTCCTCCATAATTCAACGCCCCCCCTGTGGACCCGACGGGATCCTCACGTGCACGGCCACCCTCTTTCCCCCGTCAGAGTCGCGGGTCAGGGAACCCCCATGGTCCTCAACAATGGACCGGGAGATGGAAAGATGCGGATCAATGCCCCGCCGGTCCGGGTCATGTATGCAGGAGGCTTCCGCCGACCCTTCTGTCTCCCCGGCCCTTACCTCCACCTCTTCTTCCCTGACGGAGAGTACGACGAAGTTTTGTCCCCCTATCTCCTCGCACCGGGTTGAGACCTCGACCGCCGACCCCCTCCAGCGCACTGCCGCAAGGACCGTCACAATCAGATTGATGGTGACCTGCACCAGTTCCTGCTCCCTGCCCCATACGACAGGAAGCTCGTCGGCCGGCTTGGCATGAAGACTCACCCCTTCCTTCTTCGCCCGGCCACGAACCATCCGCAGAGCCTTCTCCACCACGGCGTTCATATTGACGGCTTGCGGTTCCTCTCCTCCCTTTCCGTGTGCAAAACCCCTGAGGTCACCAATAGTTCCCTGGATCCGTTTCGAACCTTCCGTGATGCCCAAGAGAAGCCTGGCTACTGCCTCCTTCGCCTCCTTCCACGGTAGCCCCCCGAGATGGGAAATTTCTGTTCCGCCTTTCTCATCCTCCAGGACCGCAAGGACGTCGCGCCACAGGTCGGCAAGAAGGGATGCGTTAAAGAGGATAAACCCGTTGGCATTATTGATCTCGTGGGTCACCTCCGAAACCGCCATGCCCAGAATCTCCATCCTGTTGGTGTGGATAAGCCTGTCCCGGGTGCTATGCTCCCCTTCACTCGCACCCGACGTACCGTCCTGTCTGTCCTTTGCCGACACACCTGCATCCGCAGTGCACCTCAAGGACAGAATGGGGGAGGATTTTCCCACCATGCGCCGGCCCGACAAAGGGGCATCGCCCGCCTTTTTCTCCCGTCGTTCCCGGATGGAAGTCCGCTGCAAGGTCGCCACGGTACGGTCTCTGCGCGCTGGGCCCGAAACCGTCACGGAAATGTCCATACTATGACCCTGTCCGTCAATAAAGCGACATTGACACTCTTCCACACCGATGACGCCCCCTCCTGTCCCGGGCAGGGTCTCCCGACCGAGAGCCTCAGTCGGTGCCATATCGCGGTGTTCTGTTCTTGAATTCATACGATCTCTCCGGTGTAACGGAGAATGCAATCTTCATGCCAAGGGACAAACTCCCCGCCGGAGGGCTTTCCGCCGACGGGGAGTTCGGGAAATGGGGTTTATTTGAGGCAGGCCTTGTTTTCGGTCCTACTCAAAGGAGAAGTCAAGAAACATTACTTCGTTCGTTCCGTTGTTCACCGAGAACTGGAAGGGGAGACTGATGATGGGGATCTTGGTGATGAAATTCATCTCCAGCCCCTTTCCCACCACTACCATGGGTATGGCGGCCTTCAGGTTGATGCCCGCCTTCTCGAACTCCTTCCGGGCCTGACCCGAAATGATGTTGGTGAGCTCTCCTATGGCATCCACCACCTCGGGGCTGATGCTGTCCACCTCTTCGCCGAAAAGAGTCTTGAACACAAAGAGCGCCCCTTTGTCTCTGAAACTTATGGCTACGGTTCCCTTCTTGTCGCCCACCAGCCCCATGATGCCCGTAACGTCTCCCGACGTTCCCTTCTGATCCTTGAGTACCGGTTTCTGCATCGCCACATCGACGTTCAGCATGGTCTTAAACACGGTCTGGGCTGCCGTTACGAAAGGATTAATATACTTGACCTCCATCATGACCTCCAGAGTTGTCGTCGTTATTGTAAACCGGCCCTCGCCCTGGCCTTGTCGATGGCGTCCTTGAGCTTGTCGGGTGTGAAGGGCTTCACGATATAGTTGTCCACGCCGGATTTGATGGCCTCCATAATGCAGTCCTTCTGGGCCTCGGCAGTCACCATAATAAAGGGTATCTTCTTGGTTGTGTCGTCTTCCTTGCATGCCTTGAGGAAATCGATGCCCGTCATTTCCGGCATGATCCAGTCGCTGATGATGAGGTCGATATCCTCCTTCTTCAGCACTGTCAGGGCATGTTTGCCGTTCTCCGCCTCAAGCACGTTTTCGATGCTGATCTGTTTCAATACGTTCTTAATGATCTTCCGCATCGTGGCAAAATCATCAACTACCAGAACTCTCATGTGGGCCTCCCTTGTGGATGCTTCCCTGGGCTCGCCAGCCCGGCTTGCTATGTAGATTATCGTGAGATGGATCACAAACTTAAAATTTTCTTTTCCTTACCGGCAAGCTCTTAACCGCCCTTTCCCCGGAGCCGATAATATGAGTGCAGGATGCACCATTATCCGTAGGGCGAGAGGGAACTCATGTTTGTCATCATAGGATCCGCAGTCTGTCTGGTGTCGGTCATAGGCGGCTTCATCCTTGAAGGCGGCCCCATCCTGGTGCTCCTCCAAGTCGTCGAATTCATGATCATAGGCGGCGCCGCCATCGGATCCCTCCTCATCTCCACCCCCAAAAACCTGCTTGTCAAAATCATAAAAAAGGTTATCGGCACCCTCAGGGGCAATTCGATTACCAAGCAGTCCTACCTGGACCTCCTCAAGCTCATGTACGACCTCTTCCAGGTCATCAGGAAGGACGGCCTCCTCGCCCTCGAGTCACACGTGGAGCGGCCCTCGGAGAGCAAGATCTTCACCGCCTACCCGCACCTCCTCGCCCAGCACCATCTGATCACCTTCATGACCGATACCCTCCGCCTTCTCGTCATCGGCGGCATAGCACCCCATGAGATCGAGTCCCTAATGGATACGGACATGGAAGTGCATCACCATGAAGGCACCAAGCCGGGCATGATCCTCCAGAAGATCGGCGATTCCATGCCGGGCCTCGGCATCGTAGCCGCCGTGCTCGGCATCGTCATCACCATGCAGGCCATCAGCGGTCCGCCCGAAGAGATCGGCCACAAGGTGGCCGCGGCCCTGGTCGGCACCTTCCTCGGCATCTTTCTCTCCTACGGCTTCCTCCAGCCCCTGGCGACCAATATCGACATGGCGAACGATACGGAAAGCAGGGTCTTTGAGGTGATGAAGTCGGGCATTATCGCGGCTGCAAAGGCCTTCAGCCCCATCGTGGCCGTGGAGTTCGCCCGGAGGACCATCGCCGAGGAGTATCGCCCCACCTTCCAGGAAATGGAGAACTACGTAAAAGGCATAAAGGGCGTGAAGGCGAATGGATAGCGAGCACAACACCCCCGTCAGGATAGTGGTAAAGAAAAGGGGCGGCCACGGAGGCCACCACGGCGGGGCATGGAAGGTGGCCTACGCCGACTTCGTCACCGCCATGATGGCCCTCTTCATCGTCTTGTGGATTGTCGGGCAGAGCAACGCGATAAAGGAGGCCATCGCCGCCTATTTCAAAGATCCGGGAGTATTCAAGGAGATGACCAAGAACGGGGGCATTCTTCCGGGGGCTTTGCAACCGCTGCCGAAGAAGGATCCTTCTCCTCCCGACCTCATTCAGAAGGAGATGGAGAAGCTCCAGGCCGAAAGCAAGAAGCTGGAGGAGATGATCGCCAGCGTTCCCAATTTCCAGAAATTCAAGGACAAGATCCAGATATCCGTCACCAAGGACGGCATGCGCATTGAGCTGATAGAAAACTCGGAAGGTCTCTTTTTCGACGTGGGAAGTGCGAAGGTAAAGGATGAGACGATCAGGCTCCTCAAGCTCCTTGCCAAAGAGATCGGCACACTCCAGAACCCGGTCATCATTGAGGGCCACACGGACTCCCGGCCCTACGTGACCAAGGGTTACTCAAACTGGGAACTAAGTGCGGACCGGGCGAACACGGCACGGAAGATTCTCGAAGAGAACGGGATGAGAAAAGACCAGGTGACCGAGGTTCGGGGCTATGCGGACAGACTTCTCAAGTCCCCCGACAGGCCCCTCGATTTTTCCAACCGCAGGGTGAACATTATCGTTATGATACCCCAGTCATCGGTATCATCCGGCCCTCAGGAACCTTCAAAACCGGCGGACGCGAAAGCGGCCGATGTCAAACCAACCGGCCCGAAACCGGCAGAGGTGAACGCAAAGTGAGCCCGAAACCCCAAAAACCCAGGATCCTCCTCGTGATTCCCGATCTCGTGGTGAGGAAAAGGATTGCCTCTTCCCTTGCCCACGAGTCGGTCTACGAGATTATAGAATCGGAAGATCCTGAGCAGGGGCTGGGACTTGTCCGCTCCACCCACCCCGAGGTGATCATCAGCGATTACAGACCCCCCCATCCGGAAGGTCAACGCCTCTACAGGGCAGTGAAAGAAACCGACGAGGGTCGCCCCCCGGTATGCATTCTTCTTACCGAGAACGGTGAGGCGGACCGGGCCTCCCTCGACCCCGACCACCAGTACGTGGACGAATACGTCGAGAAGGGAACGGCGCCCTCGACTCTGCTGTGCAGGATACAGAGCCTCCTCAGGATCAGGGACCTTCAGCACAAACTCGTGGAGGAGAGGGACAAACTGGCAAGGGCCAACCGTGTTCTCGAAAAGAACTTCAAGGAGGTCATCGAAATCCTCCTCAGAGTCATGGAAACGACGATCCCTGGCGCGGACAACAGGGCCAATATGGCCCGGGCGGCGGCCCATTTCATCGCCAACAGGATGAAGCTGGACGGGGAGACGAAAAAGAGCATCCTTCTCGCCGCAACCCTGCACGAGATCGGCAAGATCGGTCTCCCGGAGAGGGTCAAGACAGTAGAGTACGGGTCACTCGACGCCGCGGAGCAGCAACTCTTTCACCAGCACCCCATGATCGGTTCCATGATCATCTCCTCCATATCGGGGTTCAAAGAAGCGGCCCATGACGTCTACCATCAGTTGGAGCACTATGACGGATCGGGAACACCGGCCGGGCTCCGGGGCGAGGAGATTCCGGTTGGGGCAAGAATACTGAGGGCCCTTGTCTTTGGAGAGGAGCTGATGAGGGCGGGTATGACCACGGAGGCCATCGTGCCCCACGTCCAGCAGGCCATGAACAGGATACTCGACCCTGTGGTGGCAACGGAGTTTGAGACCTTCCTCATTCAGAACGATCGGTTCTTCAGCAAGGGCAAGGTTAAACTCACCATCGACGGACTCAGGGAAGGGATGGTGCTCGCAGAAGACATCTATTCCCTCGGAGGCGTAAAACTCCTGCCCAGGGGCGTTCGTCTCAAGGAACGTATGCTCACCCTTATCCAGGAACGGAGCGCCACCGATCCGGTCCTTGGCGGCGTCTACGTCTATAAGTAGATCTGCTTTTTCCCTCTGGCTGGTGGGCAGGGTTAAAACCAGCCCTGCTCGCTCATCTGGCGGATACGGGTTTCCACTTCATCCAGAATACGGTCGAGGGATTTCTTCCCCACCTTGAGACGGGCCATCTGCTCAACATATTGACCTGGATCCACGCCCGGGAGTTCGTTGTAGCCGATGCTTCTCCCCTGACAGGCGAGGTTGGCCAGGAAGATCGTGTGGGTCGCGAAGCTGTACGTCTCGTCGGCCAGGGCAGGCCTCTCTGCCGCACCCAGGACGGTCTGGAGCAAGGGCGGGAAATTCCACATCCTCGCCAGCCCCGCCCCCACATCTTCGTGGCAGAATCCGAAAACCCGGTTTTCCGCCTCGTGGATTGTTCGCCCCGCGGCAGCGGTCTGATTCAGGACGATGACAAAATCCTCTCTGCAAAACTGGTGCTCCACGATCAGGCCGAGATCGTGGAGTATGCCCGCCATGTACACGTCGTCACCCCTCCAGCCGAATTCTTCGCTGTAGATCATCTTCGCGCAGAGGGCTACACCGAGACTGTGGATCCACAGCTCTCTTGCAGAGTATCCTGCTATGGCTTCGTCTTTCCTGAAGAGGCCGCACACCTTCTGGCTCAGGGCCAGTTCCTTCACCGCTTCGTACCCGATATAGATGATCGCGTCCGATACGGTGGTAACGCGCCTTTTGAGCCCGAAGTAGGCGGAATTGGCAAGCCTCAGCACGCTTGCGGAGAGGGCCGGGTCCATCTCGATGGCCCTCGTGAGCTCTGTGACGCTGGAGTCCTCTCTGTGGATGATCTCCACGATCCGCGTCGTTGCCTTTCCGATCGACGAGAGCTCCGACTTGTCCACCAGCTCAAAAAGGTTTTCCAGATCCACGGGCATAACAAATCCTCCTTAATCACCCTTCACGAACCGCTGGCCGTACCGCGTAAGCCCTGCCCCGGCGATCCCTGCAGCCAGCCACCAGGGCCCTGCGAACAAGGCCATGACAACACCGTCCAGCAAAGAAATGGCGGCAAGCATGACGGGAATGAGGGGCATCCGGAACGGCACGGCCCGGGTGTTCTCGTATCTCGCCACCACACTGATCACCAGGACCCACAGGAACTGGGCCGATCCCCCGATCAGGACCGTCCCGCCGGGATAACCGGCCACGGCAGTACCCACAACCACGAAGACAAGGAACCTGCACCCCGCCATGAGGAGCACGGTCAGGGGATGGGCCTTATGGAGGACATCGTAGGCCGTTATTGCAACGAGGAGTGTGCATCCCGCAAGGAAGGCCCTCGGGTAGGGTACCGCAAGGAGAAGGACCATGGCCAGCCCGAAGAGACCGCCCGTGAAGGCTGCTGCGCCGCGCAGGGAAATCTTCCCCGAAGGAAGGGGACGGAAGGCCTTCTTCTGTCTGTCCGGTCCGAGGTCGCATATATCGTTGAGGCACATGCCTCCCGAATAAAAGAGAGACAGGGACAGGACGAGGGTCAGAAAAGGAATCCACGAAAAACCGGTACCCGACAGCACAAGGGCGGCGAGCACATTGGTCCACACCGTGGGCAGGTTGCTGACCCTGCAGAGATCGAGGTAGTGCCTTATCATCTCCTTATCCCCTTCCCGGGACGGCACAATCAATCGCGGAACACATGGTCGAGTATGAGTGGGAATACATCGGTCGCCTTAATCGTTGCCGAAGCGAGGAAGCGGGGCTCTGTCGTCATGAACAGAGGACCCTCGTCGTCCCGGTCCGTCACCCTGCCGTGGGAACCCCTCACCAGCGTGGCATCGAGAGGTACCACCTCCATGAGATACCGGAAGCCCAGGATCTTTTTCGCCAGGACCCACCCCATCCTCACCTTGGGAAGGGTGATCGAGGGATCCACAAAAAGCTCGCACGGATCGTACCCGGGTTTGGCATGGATATTCACGGTCCGGGCATAATCCGGGGCCTTCGCGTCGTCCGTCCAGTAGTAATATGTGAACCAGCGTTCCCTGTCCGAGATGAGGACCAACTCTCCCGACCGCTCATGGTCAAGCCGGAAGGCCCTTTTCCCCTCTCCATCGAGGACCTGCTCCACCCCCCGGGTAGCCTCGAAGATCCGTTTCACCTCCGGAATATCGTCTTTCCTTTTCACGTAGACATGGGCCACCTGGTGGTCTGAAACCGCAAAAGCCCTCGATTGGCCGGGATCGAGGTATTCCCGTCCGAGGTCGTTCTTTACGGCCAGGTATCCTGCCTCCCGGAGCACCCTGTTCGGATGCACGGCACCACGGACCGTCGTAATCCCGTATTCCGAAAGGATGACGACCCTGCAATCCTTGGCGGTAAAAAAATCGATCAGTCTGCCGCAAAGGCCATCGATTTCAGCCAGATCCTTCCCTATCTTGCCATCCGGTCCCTCCTTCTGGAGAATGTAGTCCAGATGGGGCAGATAGACGAGATGGAGGACGGGCCGGAACATCTCCTCTATGGCCATGGCCGCTTTACCGATCCACTCGCTCGACACGATGGAGGTCATGGGTCCCCAAAACTGGAAAAGAGGGAACCGGCCAAAGTCCCTGTTGAAGCGCTCCCTCAAATGGGACGGTATGGTGTAGCAGTCCGGGATCTTCACTCCGTCCGCACAGTAGACCGGTCTCGGGGTAACGGCCCAGTCCACGTCGGTCACCATGTTATACCACCAGAAGGAATTGGCGCAGGTGAAGGCCGGGGAACGTCTTTTCCCAACCTCCCAGATCTTCTCGGCCTGTACCAGTCTGTTCGATTGTCTCCAGAAAAGGACCTCCCCGAGGTCACGGAAATACCAGCCGTTCCCCACGATACCGTGTTCGGAGGGCATCCTTCCCGTGAGATAGGTAGACTGGACGGAACAGGTGACGGCAGGGGTAATCGTTTCGATGGCCGCTCTTTCCCGGCTGAAACGGTTCAGATTGGGCAGACCTTTCTCCAGAAGAGCCCCTGTCAGGCCCACCACATTGAGCACCACGGTCCGCTTCATGGGCTTGCCTCCCGGGATGACTCCACGGACCTTACCCATTCGATCTCCCGCACGATCGATTCCGTCACGGAGCCGACCCTTTCCTCTTCAGGCAGGACCTTCCACGTGTAGGTTTCGACCTCGAGCAGGACCCCGGGGGGAAGAAGGGGAACAACCTCTTCAACGAAGAAACGGGTGGTGCCGCTCGACTCGGTCCGCTCTGCGTTGACGGGCACGTGAAAGTGGATTCTCCACTCGTCGTCCTCCCGGCTGCCACGGTCCGCTAGGGCATCCGGGATGTCGTTGTACCGGTAGAGTGCCCCGTCTTTGCCCTTCGCCACCACCTGATGAAGGTAATACGGCTCGGCCCATCCGGCCGCCCGCCCTGTCTCGGAACCCACGAACCGTAGGCCGGAAGAAACCTGGACCTTGCCGATCCGCACCCCGGCCCTCCCGAGGGTGGTTAGGCACTCGCGGGGCGATTCGAATTCCACGGCCTGATGACAGCAGTCAAGGCAGATACCTACGCCCCTGCGGAGGTCATCAGGAAAGTCCATGGCCTCGAGAAAGGCCGCCGCTTCTGCCGTAGTCTCGAGCACGCAACCCGGCTCAGGCTCCAGGGAAAGGACGATATCCCGTCCCTTGTCCTGCCTGATCCGGTCGAGATGTTCCAGGACAGAGAGGAGGTTCCTCCTCACTGCGGCACAATCCTCTTTCCTGACGTGGTCCCTGAAACCCACCGGAACCGTGGAGACGGAGCCCGTCATCCCCTCGGGGAGCCACTTTCCCAGGAGATCGGCCAGGCGCAGCGAATACCGGACCCTCTCGGCCGAACGCCAGTCAGGTAGATAGACATCCTCCTTCAGTCCTGAGCGATGAAAAGCCTCATAGGGGAATCCGTTGATCGTAGGGATATAGCAACCGTGTTCGGCGAGCCAGTCCAGGAATTTCTCCGACTCTCCGTCATCGATTTCATCGGCAGCCCTGGCCGAAAGTCTCAGGCCGACGGGAAAGGGCTCGTGCGGTGACACGGCAGCCTTGACCGGTACGACATACGCCTCCAGGCCAGCCAGCACTTCGATCCAGTCTTCGGCCGGATGGATGTTGGTACAGTAGGTGATCACGCGGCGCTGAACTTGGGGCACTGGCCGAGGAAGGCCTTCGGGTTTTCGTAGAAGATCCGGTTCACGAGCTCTTCGGGATGCCCCCGTCTCCTCATCTCATTGGCCGTCTTCAAGGTGGCTATGGGATCGCTTACGCTCCAGTCGGCCGAGGAGTTGATGCAAAGCCTTTCCGGTCCGTAGATCTCGACCGCATCCACCGCACGTTCGGGGCTTCCTTTTGAGTGGGGATAGAGGGTGAGACCGAACCAGAAGCCCTTCTCCTTGATCTCGCCGATCGTATGCTCTTCCGCGTGGTCGATGAGCACCCTTGAGGGTGAGATCCGCGGCTCGCTCAGGATCATGTCCATGATGATCCGGGTCCCTTTCAGCTTGTCTTCCAGGTGGGGGGTGTGGATAAGGACCAGCTCGTTCCGCTCGGCCGCCAGGGTGAGCTGCCGTTCCAGCACCCTGATCTCGTTGCGGCTGTTCTTGTTGAGCCCTATCTCTCCAAGGCCCAACACCGTCCTTCTCTCCAGGTATTCGGGGATGATGGCCAGCACCTCGTCCGCAAGGGCCTGATTCTCCGCCTCCTTGGAGTTGAGACCGATCCAGCAGTAGTGCCTGATGCCGAACCGTGCGGCCCGGGCGGGCTCGTTGACCGTCAACTGGTAGAAGTAATCCCGGAAACCGTCGACCGACATTCTGTCGTAGCCGGGCCAGAATGCGGGCTCCGCAACGGTGTGAATACCGTTTATGGCGAGCATCATATAATCGTCGGTGGTCCGGGAGATCATGTGGATGTGGGGCTCAATCACCTTCATGGAAAGCCCCCTCCCAGGCCCCGTAGGCCTTCAGGCCCACGGCTGATTCGATTGGCTCCACAGACCGGTCTGAGAAGACCATCTGGGCGGCCCGGGTCCGGCCCTCTGTCGCGGTCAGGATGATCTCGAGCGCCTTAAGGAAAGCACGGTAGCGGAAGTCGGACCGTGCGTCTTCCGCGCCTTCGTAACGGTCGATGCGGTCGAGAAACGATGCGATGTCGAGCAGGCGTGCCCGGTTTTCCACAAAGTAAAGGTCAAGTAACCCTTTCGCCTTCATTCGGCTGTAGTGAGCATCCATCCTTGGTCTCCTTGGTCTGCGTTCTTGCAAGAAGCGTATCGATACACCTCCGTAACAACCCCACGTCTATCTCGTGGACGTCCCTCTTTCTGCCGATGCCGTCGAGGAGGGTGATCGTCAGTTCGCCGCCCAGGTGCTCCTGGAAGGCCCTCAGGGCCTTCCTGATGTCGATCCATCCGAGGGCCCAGTGATAGAGGTTGAAGCCCATGTCTTCCAGGGTGGTGATGATCTTCTTCAGGTCCAGGTCGCTGATCCAGCCTATTTCCCGGGAATAGAGGGAATCGATGGCGATGCCGATGGCCACCGCCTCACCGTGGGCCACGCTTCCCAGGGTGAGTTCCTCGATGTTGTGGGCCGACCAGTGGCCGAAATCGAGAGGCCTCGAGGCCCCGCACTCGAAAGGATCCCCTCCCCGGCTGATGTGCTCCAGGTGCAGTTCGGCGCACCGTATCACCATCTTCTCGATGACCTCGGGCTCGAAGGAGGCGAGCCGGCCCCTCTCACGGTACAGGTAGTCAAAGAAGGCGGCATCCTTGATGAGGGCTACCTTGACCGCCTCCGCGATGCCTGCCCTCATATCCCGGGGCGTCAGGGTGTTGAGAAAATCGAAATCATTGATCACCGCGTAGGGAGGGGCAAAGGTCCCGATATAGTTTTTCCGGCCGAAGGCGTTCACACCGTTCTTGACGCCGATACCGGCATCGTTCTGGGCGAGGGTGGTGGTGGGCATCCGGATCAGGCGTACGCCCCTGTGGGACGTGGCGGCCGCGAAACCGGCGGCGTCCAGGACCGCCCCGCCTCCGATGGCGAGGATGAAGGAATGGCGGCATATATGGTGCCTGTCGGTCAGGGCCTGAATCTTCTCCACCTCAAGGGGCTCGGTTTTGCAGATCTCGCCGCCCCGCATGATGAACGGAGAGTCAACGAAATCGATCACATCCCTGTGGGCCTGCCCGTACCGCTCGATCTTCTCCAGGAGTCCCGGCGTGGAAGCGACCACGTTGGAGTCGGCCACGATGAGGACCCGGTGGGGGTTCGGGCCCGAAGCGAGAAGCACGTCGGCCAGGGTGCGGTTGGCGGCCCCGAAGACGTCCCGGGTAAATACGACCGGAAAACGGTAGGTTACGCTGAAGCTCTGTTCGATTACTTTCAAGATCCCGAGGCCTCCATTCGCTCCGGTTGTCCTGTTGCGGCCCCGGCCGCGACCACGCACCGTGTAGAGAAGAGATGATGAACTGTATTATACCACACATTTCCCGCCATCGTTTCTCTTGGGGCCCCTCTTTCGGGACCATGATCCGTAAAATCCGTCTTTCCTTCCACCAGCTATTCAGGTAGAATCATGAAGCACGGAGCCCTCGCCCCCATCTCCCTTAAAAGCGGCGACTCCACGAGCATACATAACGGGGGAATCTCATGGTAAAACCGGACCGCATCATAGGCATGGCCAGCCTCTTCTACGAATCCTGCGTACTCTTTGCAGCATGTGATCTGGGGATCTTCGGAAAACTCGCCGAGCTCGGTTCCGCCGATGCCCCGACGCTGGCGTCGGCCCTTGGTCTGGACAGGCGTGGCACCCGCCTCATCCTCGACGCCTGCGTAGCATTGGAGCTTCTGAAGAAAGAAGGGGGCCTCTATTCCAATACCCCTGAGGGTGCCCTCTTCCTCGTGCCGGGATCCCCGGCAGACCTATCCGGGGCAATCCGTTATAACCGCGATGTCTATCCCGCCTGGGGAAAACTGAAGGATTTCGTGAAGACGGGCAAACCGGTGGAAAAACCGGAGTTCCATCTCGGCCAGGACCCCGAGCGGACCCGTACCTTCGTTATGTCCATGCACTACCGGGCCCTCGGCATGGGCCGCGCCCTCATCGGGCAGCTTGACCTGACAAACCGCACCACCATCCTCGACGTGGGCGGAGGACCGGGGACCTACTCCATGCTCATCGCCCAGGCCCACCCTCAGACAATCTGCACTGTCCTGGACCTGCCCGAGGTGGTCGCGGTGGCGGCTGAACTGATCAGCCGTCAGGGGTTGCAGGACCGGGTCAGGGTGCTGGCCGGTGACTACCATGACACCCCTTTCCCCGGGGGGATGGACGGGGTCAACTTCTTCGGTGTCCTCCACCAGGAATCACCGGACCAGATCCTTGATCTTTTTCGAAAGGCTTACGATTCCCTCAATCCAGGGGGTGTGGTCAACATCATGGACATGATGACCGACGGCACCCATACGCAACCGAAATTCAGCGCCCTCTTCGGCGTCAACATGGCCCTCACCACCGAACACGGGTGGGTTTTTTCCGATGTGGAGCTCAGGGGATGGCTCACCGAGACCGGGTTTACGGACATTGCCATCAGGCCTCTTCCGCCGCCCATGCCCCACAGCTTCGCCATGGCCAGGAAGAAGTGAGTGAGCCGGTGCCGCGGCAGGCTGGGGACCAACACCGGGAGGATGGGTCCTCCGACGGAGGATCGTTGTCGATTGTGACAAGCGGTGAACAGATAGACCTTCTCAGGACAGGCGCAGAGCCCTGGAACCGGTGGCGAAGCACCCACCCCCATGTGGCCGTCGATCTGGCAGGGGCCGATCTCCGTGGTCTCTCCCTCCAGGGTGTTGACCTGAAAAGCGCCAATCTGGAAGGGGCAAACCTGTCGGGCTGCGATCTCACCGGCGCCCACCTCGGGTCAGCCGAACTCCGGCGCGCCAATTTTTCCCATGCCCTCCTCGTCCGTGCCCACATGGCCCATGTAAAGGCCCGCAGGGCAGTTTTTGCCTTCGCCGACCTCAGCCATTCCATTCTCGTTTTTGCCGACTTGCGGAACACCGATCTGAGGGCCGCCACACTGACCCATGCCCTTCTCGAAGACGTAAGCCTCCAGAGGGCGAACCTGTCCCATGCCCATCTTCAGGGTACGGTCCTGGCTGCCGCAGACTGCACCGGGGCGGTTTTTACGGGGGCCAACCTCACAGGCACCAACCTGACCAATGCGGTTTTTCGTGAAACGATCGTAAATTCGGTTCAATGGGATCAGGGACTTTTCTGGTCCATCCTGAAACAGTCTGTCGCCAAGCCCGTGGACATCTGGAGAAGGCGGCATGACCTCATCCTCGACACCACTATGCGGTGCAAGGGGATCGATATCGGCTCCTGTCACGGAAACCAGCACCTGAGACGCTTCCTCCAGGATCAGGATTACCTGGAGGAGAAACTGGACGGCAGGGGGAAGTATGTCTGTGTTCTCTGGTGGCTCTCCTCAGACTGCGGCAGATCGCTGGGAAGATGGACGATATGGTGTATGCTCATCGCCCTCATCTTCGCGGTGATTTACACCAGCCTCGGTTCCCGGCACTTCAGTTCCGACTACCTTCCCTTCGGTATGCACACCATGCTCTACTACAGCCTTGTCACCTTCACGACCCTCGGCTTCGGCGACATCGCCCCCAAAACCAATCTTGCCGCGGCGATTGTCATGGTCGAGGTAGTCCTCGGCTACATCATGCTGGGGGGCCTCATCGCCATCTTCTCCGGTCGTCTCGCCCGACGAGGGGGATAAGAAAACGCTGCCCGGAGAGACTCAAAACACCTCTCCCCATAAAGAACCGGAACAGGTGATTTCTTGACATATCGTGCCGGTATGCTATTAATTCCCTATAGGCTTCCAATACATCCAAAAGGGGGTTCCCATGCCAGGAGTCTACAGTATCATTGAGATCGTCGGCACCAGTACGAAGTCGTGGGAAGATGCTGCCAAGACCGCCGTGGAGACAGCGGCAAAAACCCTCGAAGATCTCCGTATCGCCGAGGTGGTGAAACAGGATGTGACCCTCGAAAACGGGAAGGTGACGAGCTACAGGGTGCGGCTCAATATTTCCTTCAAGTATCACCCGAAGAAATAGCCCCTCCCGACATCTCAGGTTTTTCCGAAAAATGGAGGAGATTCATCTCCTCCATTTTCTTTGTTTTCCTGAGGGTGATCGGACCACCGACACTCGGGGCACACCCTCTTCCGGGCCTCCGTCCGGGGTGATCCTCCGGCTCGACGGCATCGTGGTCGTGGAAGAAGGAGGCCTTCGCCAACCTCACCACCGGAACACAAAACTTTCACTGCGTTTTTACTTTTGAAACACCGTCCCCTTGGTCCTTTCTGGACCTATTTCTCAGCTTAATTATTTCACCAACTTAGCTCGCTTTTGTCTGAAATCATCCTATACTAAACTTCCAGTTTAGTAAACCCACTTTGCCCCGGAGAATCTTTTTCGAATCAAATTTCATGCCATTCAGCCCGATTTAGTCCGCCGCGAACAAAAGAATACTGACGGATACTGACGAGCAGGAGGGAAGCGATGGGGGGTGAAGTGCGCCTAAGTGGTTGATTTTCCTAAGCGCGCCCGCCGTGACTCGAACACGGAACCTACGGATTAGAAGTGAGATGAACCCCATTTTCACATAATTTCACATAACACCACTTTAGGCTTGACATTTCAATACTTTATGTCGTATATTCTTTCATATGACATCAGACAAAATAAGGCTATGTAACGGGATTTTGATGGACAATTGATGGACAAAAAAGGGGGCTGAGACCATGTTACAGAAAATCCGTTGGTTGAATATTGGGGGTGGGATTCGCTACCGGGAACACCCTACCAGGAAGCACAACAAGAAACCTGACCGGTACTATGTCATCTATTACCGGGTGACGGGTGAGGACGGAAAGAAAGCACGCAAGGAGGAGGCGGTAGGCTGGGCGTCGGACGGGATTACCCTTCAGGCGGTCCGTGAAACCCTTGTGAACCTCAAGAAGGCACAAAGGACCGGGGATGGACCCCCTACCCTGCAAGCCAAAAAACAGCAAGAGGCGGTCAAGGTTGCCGATGAGATACGGGCAGCGGCAGCGCGGAAGACTTTCAATGACATCTTCGAGGAGTACCACGCCTGGACCAAAAAAGAAAAAACATGGCGGTCAGTGGACCGAGAAAGCTCCCTGTATCGCATATGGATTCAGAAGACCATTGGGGACTTCTATCTTGAGGATATCACGGTTGACCACCTTGCAGAAATCGAGAAGGCCATGAAGACCGGCAGGGTGCCGTCACCAGAACAGAGGAAAACGAAGAAACCCCCACACCCCTGTTCACCGGCAAGTATCGTCTATGCCCGTGCTGTTATACGACAGGTTATCAACTATGCCGTCGTGAAGGGCTATTATAAGGGCCGGAACGTGGTCAGCGATAGCGCAAAGCTGGCAAGGCGCAAGCCTACCGACAACAAACGGGTACGATTTCTTACCAGTGAGGAGGAAAAAAGGCTTCTCAAGGCTCTTGCCGTCAAATCTCAGGACGTGGCAGACATGGCTGTCTTCTCACTGGATACGGGGGCAAGGGCCGGTGAGATTTTCCGGCTCCGTTGGGGTGATGTCAACCTGAAGTCGGAGCAGGTTATTTTCAAGGATACGAAAAGCGGCCATAATCGGCATGTGTTTTTGACCCCCCGTCTCAGGGAAATGCTTTTCAGGAGGGGCAAGGGGAAACCCGGGGACCTCGTCTTCCCTGGGCGGAATGGTGAACCGATAACCGTTATATCCAAGAGCTTTGACCTTACCGTACAAGCTTTGGGGCTAAACGAGGGGGTCAATGACCCGCGACAGAAGATTGTTTTTCACAGCCTACGCCATACGGCGGCAAGCAGGATGCATGAGCGAGGTGTTGACCTTCATACCATCGGGAAGGTTTTAGGGCACCAGACCTTGAAGATGGCTGACCGATACGCTCATGTGGCGGATCAGACTTTAAAACGTGCTCGTGACGCCCTTGTGCTCCGTGACGATGGCACCACGGCTAAGGAGGGGTGAGACATGGGACGGGCTACAGAGCGAATCACAGAACTTCTCGGGGCCGATGCTGCAAGGGTCTACCGGGAGACCTACATCATTCTCAAGGAACAGGGACCGGGGCCGGGGGATAACATTTTGAGCATTGCAGAAGTGATGAACCGGATGAGGAAGGCGACCGGGGCGGGCCTTCAATCACTCGTGAAACGCGGTTTTCTCTCCAGGGAGGGCGCGGACCGGGCTGTAATGGCCTGGGATGCCTTCAAGGACGTGCTCAGACGAGAAGTGGAGCAGACTACCACCTATCACCGGAAGGCGGGTGGACAGGTAATTCTTCGCCGGGAGAACAATAAGAAACCCCACTCCGACGCGGCGCTATCCTTCGTATTATGGGCCATGGATCAAGACCTTCGGGCAAAGGAAATCAAAGCAAGATCGGGGCTCATATGTGCGTTCTGTGACGAAAACGCTATTGGGACCGATGCGAGTTTAACATACAAGACCGTGAGTGAACGTCTACGGGTCATGGACCTCGCCACCTTTGAAATCCTGGGCGGCGGCTTCGGGCTCGCCATAAGTAAGACTATCACCCCGGGCACATATGAAGGAGCGTTAACCGAATTTCTTGAATTCTGACAACGACCGTTGCCAAAATTCCAAAAAGAATGTGCAAAATTTTACACAAACCGGAACCATGGTTCCACTTCCTACCCTGACCACTTTCACTCCGTTTTAATCATCCAAAAAACCTTTCATTAAAGCGTATACTTCAGCGTTATTATTGTGTTTTCATGTAGCATCATGAAACGCACAGGAGGGAAGATGACCGACGAAACAAAGAGGGCATTAGTGGCGGCACTTCCGCCGATTGTAGCAAGGGCGCAAATTGAACAGCATTTAGGGGGGCTGCTTTCCCGGGGCTACCTTGCAAATCTCGACAGCCAAGGCAAGGGGCCACCCTGCGTGAAGGTTGGTCGGAAGGTAGCCTATTTGCGCGAGCCACTCGTTGACTGGCTGGCCGGTCGGTCAGAATAGGGGGGAAAGATGAACAACGGGACGGCTCCAATCATGGACATTCATACCGCGGCATTTCTCGAAATGAAGGGGGTCCCTGTCACCCTTACCCTGCAAGGAACCCGCGTCATCTTCGAGGTACCTGCTACCACTGAAACCTTCGCGATTGTGGCCGAATTTAACCACGATGCCTCAGTGCCTGTGGCCACCTATGCACGGGCGCTCAGGAACCTTCGCGGCCGAATGCTCGCGAGACGGGATGGAGAGAATGATGGAAAACAAATCAAAAGATAACTCAACTTCCATATTGTTTGATCAGGGCGGCTTTGGTGCGCAGGCGAAGCA